>NZ_JDFF01000025.1 GCF_000565015.1 Porphyromonas catoniae ATCC 51270 | reverse complement strand
TTGCAAAGGTAATGCTTTTTTCTAAACTACCAAAACAATCCGCAAATTGTCTAAATGCGTCACCAGCTGAAGACTCATCGACTTGTCTCCAAAGAATGGCTACTCGCACTCGAGAAGCCCAGCAGACACCGCTAACAACCCGCTGGCAAGATCGTGACCGCAAAGGTACTGCTTTTACAACAACATCTCCAAATGAAAGAACAACACTGCAAGACAATACTTGCCACACCTCAGGACCTTCCTAGTCTCGCAAGACAAAACTCATATAATAATGAGTAAAGACAAAATACAATAACTCTTCCCCTCCACACTGCACAACTGCAACACCACCAAGCATACACTTCCCGGCCACAAAGCTCCACCTTTTTACCCCAAAATAACACCGCATAACACACTAGAAATAAAAACATTACAAACTAACCCAAAAGTGTACTTCACGAGTTGTGGTAACTCGTCAGAGAGAGTTATGGTAAATCGCTCAAACAAGTTATGGTAACTCACCAAAGAGAGTTACCATAACTCGCCAAGACGACTTATGGTAACTCGTTATACACCTTCACAAACGCTACAAAATCAACCCATTACAACAACCTACACAGAACGGCTACACTCCGACCATCCGAGCGGCTCAGGAGAATACACCCCACGATAAACAACTCCCCCTAAAGGTTATCTCGACCAATAGTGCGACGACCACACCCAACAACACAGGAGAGCAACCATCTCGAGGGACAAGACCATATCCACCTGCGGATAGAGAGGGAGCGGTTAGAGGGTTAGTGGTTTTGGATTAACTTTGTCAAGTCATTAGTAACTTAACGCAGACGTCTATTTTGGATCACATATTTGCACTAGACATGAAGGTACGTGACTACGAGTGCGACCTTCAGGGCGTGGTGAATAACGCCAATTACCAACACTACATGGAGCATACCCGCCATGAGTTCCTCGAGAGCCTAGGCGTGAACTTCGGCCAGATGCACGAGGACGGACTGGATGCCTTCGTCTCAAAAGTCACCATCTCCTACAAGAAGAGCCTGAAAAGTGGAGATCACTTTCGCTCAGCTCTACACTGTGCTATGCGTGGGCCTAAACTTACCTTCTACCAAGACATCCTACACACAGATGGCAGCCTAGCAGCCCAGGGCGAAGTAGAGTGTGTGCTGGTCAAAGATGGTCAGCTCACACGAGGAGAGTTCTTTGCCGAGCTCTTGAAGGACGTCCTTCGCTAGACTTTAGACCAACGATATTCCTTTATTAATTGCCCCTTTACCCCTAGCTCATGGCAAAGAAAATCGTAGAAACCCCCTTAATGAAGCAGTACCTAGAGATTAAGGCCAAGCATCCAGATGCAGTCTTACTCTTTCGGGTAGGGGACTTCTATGAGACCTTCAGTGAGGATGCGATCACAGCCTCCGAGATCCTAGGGATTACACTCACCAAGCGAGCCAATGGCTCAGCTGCACACGTGGAGCTGGCGGGCTTCCCGCATCATGCATTAGATACCTATCTACCCAAGCTGGTCAGAGCGGGGAAGCGCGTGGCGATCTGTGATCAACTAGAAGACCCCAAGCAAACAAAGAAGCTCGTCAAGCGTGGGATAACAGAGCTCGTAACTCCGGGTGTCGTCCTCGGAGACAACGTGCTGAAGAACAAGGAGAACAATTATCTGGCAGCTGTGTACCTCACTGACAATGGTCTAGGAAGCATCTCACTGCTGGACATATCAACGGGAGAATTCCTCGTATCAGAGGGTACCAACGAGCACCTCGACAAGCTCCTCTCTTCGTATCTACCCAAGGAAGTACTCGTAGAGCGCAAGGCACGGGGAGCTTTCGATCGAACATTTGCCTACCGAGGCTTCGTCTTCGAGGTGGAGGACTGGACATTCGCCGTAGAGAACAATCGTCAGAAGCTCCAAAACCAGCTCGGCGTGAAGAGCCTCAAAGGCTTAGGGCTAGAGAACAAAAGGCTCTCCATTGCCTCAGCAGGTGCTATCCTAAACTATCTAGAGCTGACCAGTCACAACGAGCTGGGGCATATCACCACCCTTCGCAGTATCGACCGACTAGGTACGATGCGACTAGATAGCTTTACCTTCCGTAGCCTAGAGATATTACAGCCGATGAGCTATGAAGGCGGGAAGAGCCTACTAGACGTGCTGGATGCTACCGTGACCCCAATGGGGGGACGCCTACTACGACACTGGCTCTCGTTCCCACTCATCGAATTGCCCGAGATCCACCGCCGTCAGCAGGTCGTGGCAGCACTAGTACGTGACGCAGAGCTACGCCGTACGCTAGGCGAGCACATGATGGGTATAGGGGATCTGGAGCGAATGGCCTCCAAGGTTGCCCTCGGGCGTATATCACCACGAGAGACACGGGTCATAGCACATTCGCTTCGCTCTACGGCACAAATTGCCTCCCTACTGAGCAAGGCTGAGGGAGAAGAGCTACATAGGATGGCTGAGCGGTTTGAGACAAACGAAGAAGTCATCCTCGACATAGAGCGAAGCCTTACTGATGAGCCTCCGATTGCCCTTGGACGAGGAGCCGTCATCGCCTCGGGTATTAATGAGGAACTTGATGAGCTTCGCAACCTCTCCTCACACGGCAAGGACTATCTCGTACACCTACAGGACAGAGAGAGCCGAAAGGCTGGCATTCCACTGAAGATCGCTTTCAATAATGTCTTTGGCTACTATGTAGAGGTACGCTCCCAGCATACGAAGAGTGTCCCCGAGACTTGGACACGCAAGCAGACGCTCGTAGGAGCAGAGCGATATATCTTCCCCGAACTAAAGGAATATGAGGAGAAGATCCTCGGAGCCGAGGAACGTATTGCGGCAATTGAGGCACGGCTCTACTCGGAGCTTATCGCTCGTCTATCTCGACACATCCAACTCCTACAGCGTAATGCACGCACCTTGGCAGAGCTAGACTGCCTCGTCTCATTTGCTTCGTGTGCCGAAGCAAACCGATATGTCTGCCCCGTAGTAGATGAGGGTACAGTGCTGGACATCAAGCAAGGGCGACACCCCGTGATTGAGAAGCAGCTTCCCTTCGGAGAGTCTTACGTGCCGAACGACGTACACCTAGATCAGAAGGAGACCCAGATCATGGTCATCACGGGTCCCAATATGAGTGGTAAGTCCGCCCTCCTTCGCCAGACAGCGCTCATCACTCTACTGGCACAGATTGGATCCTTCGTCCCTGCAGAGGCAGCACACATAGGCCTTGTGGATGGGATATTCACCCGTGTGGGGGCTTCGGACAACATCTCTCGAGGCGAATCGACCTTCATGGTAGAGATGCAGGAGGCAGCAAGCATACTCAATAATCTCTCCGACCGATCTCTCATCCTCTTTGATGAGCTAGGGCGTGGCACGAGCACCTATGACGGGATCTCCATTGCTTGGGCAATCATCGAGTACCTACACGATAATAGGCATGGTCGCCCCAAGACGCTTTTTGCCACCCACTATCACGAGCTGAACGATCTAGAGAATAGACTAGAGCGAGTGAAGAACTTCAATGTCTCTGCCCGAGAGATCGAGGGGAAAATGCTCTTCCTACGCAAGCTCATACCGGGTGGTAGCGAGCATAGCTTTGGTATCCAAGTGGCACGCCTCGGTGGTATGCCCCAGAGCATCACACAACGAGCCACTGAGATCCTTGTACAGCTTGAGGAGGCACATATCCATGAGGTAACAGGACTAGGCACGGAGATTAAGATTACAAAGGCAAAGAAGCCCAGCACTACAACCACCGAAGGTGTACAGGGCGTACAGATGAGCTTCTTCCAGCTCGATGACCCTGTCCTCTCCGATATACGAGAGCGACTCCTCCGGGTAGACATCAATAGCCTAACCCCTCTTGAGGCTCTGAATAAGCTCTGCGAGATACAGCGTCTCCTAACCACCCCTCAGTAACACCATCAGCCCCTATGCCCTATCTACAGCTCACACTGCGCTACCACTACCCCACGACTGAGACCCCATCCTCACTATCCGACGAAGACCTCAGTGACTGGCTCATCTCCGAGCTTGGTACGATTGGGTTCGAGAGCTTTGAGCAGAGTGAGGGAGCGATTAAGGCCTTCATCCCTGAGCAGGACTATAGTGAAGAGGCTACACAAGAGCTCCTCTCCTCCTTCCCTCTAGAGGGTTTCTCCTACGAGTACACTACGGAGCTCCTCCCCGAGGTTAATTGGAATGAGGAGTGGGAGAAACACTACTTCCAACCCATACTCCTAGGCGAAGGGCAGTGTCTCATCCGCGCGCCTTTCCATGAGCCACAGCCAGAGCTCCCATTGGAAATCATTATTAGTCCCAAGATGGCCTTTGGCACAGGTAACCACGAGACCACCTCACTCATCTGCTCTTGGCTCCTTGGTCATGACCTTCGGGGACTACGTGTACTAGACATGGGCTGTGGTACGGGGATACTCGGTATCATCGCCCTCAAGCGTGGTGCTGGTTCACTCACAGCTATTGACATAGACCCTTGGGCCTATGAGAATGTACAAGAGAATGCCTCCCTCAATAATGTCTCTATAGATGAGATCATCTGTGGCGATGCCTCTACCCTTGAGAGCAAAGCACCCTATGACCTCATTCTTGCTAACATCACCCGCAACATCCTCCTGGAGGATATGCCTCGCTATACAGCGGTCATGCGCTCGGGCAGTAGGCTCCTACTCAGTGGCTTCTATGAGGAGGATATTCCCCTGCTCGTGGCACGTGGTGAGGAGCTTGGACTACAATTCGTAGCCAACGTGGTACATAATCGTTGGTCACTCGTTGAGCTCCTCCATCCCTAACCCTTACACCCCTACACGAGTAAACTCATCAAACAAATCGACTCATGATACGAATGACTACTCTTCGTCTCCTTGCTTTTTCTCTCCTTGCGCTCTTCTCTACGGGGCAAGTCCAAGCGACACAGCATGGCCGTCCACGCCTTGTTGTGACGATGATGGTAGACCAGATGACTTGGGACTACCTCTACCGTTACCAGGCACGCTTTGTGGATGGAGGCTTCAAACGGCTACTCTCTGAGGGCTTCAACTGCGAGAATACACGCATCAACTACATCCCTGCCTATACCGCCATCGGCCACAGCTCCGTACATACAGGTAGCGTACCCTCTATCCATGGCATCGCAGGTAATGACTTCTATAAGGACGGGAAGCCTATCTACTGCACGCAGGATACCCTCGTGGCATCCGTGGGCGTACCCAATGGCAAGAGCGGACAAATGTCCCCTCGCAACCTCCTCACGACCACCATTGCTGACGAACTACGCATTGCTACGAACTTCCGGTCAAAGACCATTGGCATTGCGATCAAGGACAGAGCCTCTATCCTCCCCGCTGGTCATACGACAAACGGCGCTTATTGGCTTGATGACGCCTCGGGTAACTTCATCACAAGCACCTACTATCGTACAGAGCTTCCCGATTGGGTGAAAAAGTTCAATGCCCGTGGGAGGGTGAAGGAGCTCCTCAGTCAAGGTTGGAAGCCTCTCTACGATCTCAAGACCTATCGTGAGAGCACAGCTGATAAGACTGACTACGAACAGCCCTGGGGCAAGAAGGGTGAAGTACCTGCTACCCTCCCCCTCGACACCAAGGCACTGATGAAGACCAATGGTCTTGGGGTCATCCGCACAACCCCCTTTGGTAATACTCTGACCTTTGAAATGGCTAAGGCAGCTATCGAAGGCGAACATCTAGGCGAAGGCAAGGAGACCGATTTCCTAGCTATGAGTCTCTCTGCCACGGACTACATCGGGCATCGCTACGGGACATTTGCTGTGGAGACCGAGGACACCTACCTACGCCTCGACCGCGAACTAGCGTTCTTTCTCAACTACCTAGGTAGGAAGGTTGGCGAGGCCGGATACCTATTCATCCTCACCGCAGATCATGCAGCTGCGCACAACCTCACCTTTAACCGTGACCACAAGATCCCAGGTGAGGCTCTTCGCTCCGACATCGCACGCTCGATCATCGACTCTGCTGCACGTGCCTTCATAGGCTCTGAGGCAAAGGTCGTACAGGCTTATTTCAACTATCAGGTATTCTTCGATGATGCACGCCTTGACGCCCTCAACATTGACCGCCTTGCCCTACAACGTGCGATTAGCAAGGCGCTCAAGGATAAGCTCCCAGGGGTAGCCTACGCCATCCCAGCAGCCGATGTAGTAAATGCCCCCATACCCGAGGCTATTAAGACTCGTATCATCAATGGCTACCGCAAGGGACGCAGTGGGGACATCTTCGTCGTCCCAGACCCAGGGTGGTACTCCAAGGGGAGTGCAGAGACGCCAAGAGGCACAACACACGGCGTCTGGTCACCCTACGACACACACATCCCCCTCATCTTCATGGGTAAGAGCATTCGCTCTGGGCATCTCTATCGTGAGACCTATATCACGGACATCGCTGCCACGCTGGCTGCTCTCTTGAAGACCCAGTACCCCTCGGGTTGCATCGGTCATCCGATTACCGAGGCCTTCGATGAAGACTAAGCCCCCTTCCCTGTATCACCCTACGAGGAATCCGATGGGATAGCTCCTCTCTTCCCCAAAGAGACCACCCCCTCAATACCACAGCGTATTGAGGGGGTGATCTTTATTATCGTCCCTAAAGAGACGATACTAGGGCTACATACCTTGGCTACCGAGAGGTGTTCAGGAAAATCTCCCTGAGGTCAGCAGCGAAGTGAAAGTCATAGAGACCGAGGCGCTTTACGGGTAAATCCTCCGAGGTTGTTAGAGGTAGCGTCACGACCTTCGAGAGATGATGTAGCAGTGGGCCTCCACGTCCTTGGTCAAGCCATGACACATAGAGCTGGCGAAGATCGGCATTAATCCCAAGCGTCATCTGTAGCCCCACCTTGCTATCGCTCTCGGTACGTCCCGAGACGCGATAGTAGAGCTTGGCCTCTAGGTGCTGAATGGTCTCCGCCGGTGTGTCTTTTGCAAGGGTAACCCGATATACCGTGCGCTCCTTCGTCTCTGGAGAAGCCCCTGCGAAGAAGATCATCTGTGTCTCTGCATCATAGACCATCGTACGCCCAGCACTCTCCGTTAGGGTGAAGCGAGCCAATACCCTCCCCTCCTTCATGGAGAAGAGGTAATAGCGGTTAGACGAATCCCTAAGTATGAGATACGCACCTCCAGCCTTGTAAACCCTCACCAGCGTAGCACCCTTATGCACAATCTCTATAGAGGTACTGCTCGTGGAGCCTATTGAGAATTGTAGGGCTACCCGATCATGCCTTCGGAAGAAATACCCCTTATCCTCCCATGAAGCCGCATCCAATGGATATTCCCAAGCTCCGCCAACGGTGATTGGGCTTAGCTTACCATCCTCTGGTGTCAAGCGATAGAAGGACCGCTTCGAGAAGGCAAGGTAGGTGGATCCGTCGGAGAGGGTGAAGCTCTGGCGCACCCAATTATCATCATTCGGCTCCTCGATACGTATGTTCCGCTGGATCTTGAGGCTCTTTCGGTCAAGCAGGAGCAGGCGAGAGGCGTGCTTACTCTCCGAGAAGTCATACTTAGCCAGTAGAGCGATGTAACTACCCGCCTCTGACAGCTGTGTCTCACAGATATCCTTATGCCCCTCGTAGTCTTTATTTAGGTCAGCCAAGGCATCCCCCACATGCTTCCCCGTTCGGTCAAGTAGGAAAAGGTGAGGTGACACTGCTACTTCTACAAACTCATTATAATGGTAGCGTGCCTGCCCCCCGTCATGCAGCAGCGTGTAGCCCTCATAGCCTTCGTAGGGCTTATGAGGCTTGGGTTCATCGGGCTTCTTGGGTTGCTCCTTGGGGGAGGGTTTGGGTGCTGGAGTAGGCTCGTTCGTTTTGCTCCTGCACCCTGAGATCAGGGCTACGGTTACTAGGAGCAAAGAGAGGGATGAATGGATCTTCATAAAGCCATGATAAGTAAAGAGCAGAGGGGTGAAGAGGGAAAGGGATATGGGTAATCCACTCCCGCTATTTACCCCTCGAGGGAGAGCCTTGCAAGGGTCAAGTAAGCAACCCTTGCAAGGACTCCTAAAGCAATCCTAGCAAGGGTCTCTGGGTAACCCTAGCTAGGGTTTCGTGAGAAGGGTGACAAGCACCCGTGGTAGAAGGGATGAGGATATGGGCTACTTCAGTTCCTTAACGGTGAAGCCAAGCCACTTATCCCCCGTGAGGTTATAGCTAGCCTTGTCGGCAGGCGAGACGTAGAGTACAGGCGAGATCATGCCGTGGAAGGTCACACTGCCGTCCTGAGGCATATCATCCTTGTAGGGCGTCATATCTACCTCGGGCTTTGCACCAAAGAGGAGCGTTATGGGCTTTTCATATCGCCCTTCGAGGACGCCACGCCCGATCTTCTTGACCTTAGGTAGACTGAGGTAAGTGATGCGGATGGGGTTCACCGCGCCAGAGCTATTGAAGGCAAGCGCACCAATAGTCTCAAGGGCGGGGAAGTTCAAGGTAGAGAGTGCTCCATTACGCTCAAACACGAGTTCGCCAACCTTCTTGAGCTTGGGGAAGTGAGCGAACGTGAGGCTACCACATTCACTAAAGGCATTATTTCCGATCTCCTCTACTCCTTCGCCGTAGATGACTTTGAAGTTTTGGAACCGACCGCTAAAGACCCCATCACCAATCTTCTTGATACTGCTCGGCAGGATGAGTACCCCATTACGTCCAAGCCCCACAAGGGCATTGTTATCCTTAATCCGCGTAAGTGTCCCACCCTTCACCTCATACTTGGAGGCCTCAAGCGTCTCTGGGATCTCAATCCCATCAAGCCGTGCAAAGTGGTGACGTGCGATATACTCTAGATAGACGAGGTAATTAGGGTTATTCTTGGGATTAAAGACGAGTACCTTGTCCTCGGGTGTACCCCAGAAGGCATCCTCTGCCGTGCCCATGGAGGGGTCTGTCTCATTGATAGCGAAGGGGGGATGTTGCTCTGCTCCGAAGTCGACCTTCATAAGAGACGAGCAACCCTTAAAAGCTCCTGCTCCGACCTTCTTCACACCCGGGATATGCACCTCTTTAAGGTGTGTATTGCCAGCAAAGACACCAGCTGCGATCTCCTTCACTCCATCTAGGCGGACAATCCCATCGGAGGGTGTCAGGCTCGAGGGATAGGAGGTCAGTACGCCGTCCTTTATCTCCTTACCAGCGGATAGCACTGTGCCGTTAATCGAGCGGAAGCCATGCTTGAGGGCGAAGTCCTTGTAGGCATCGACCTTGTCAGCTGGTACGTTAAGAGCTTTATCCTCTGGTGTCCCAGAGAAAGCATCATACACCGTCTCGGGGACAGTTGCCCCGAGGGTGAGCGAAGTGAGGGATGAGCCCTTGAAGGCCGAAGCCCCAATCTTCACAAGGGCAGACGCCTCAACCTTCTTCAGCGTCTTATAGCCTTCAAAGACCTTAGGTGCTATTTCCTTAACGCTGGGGAGGCTCACAGTGCCGTCCTTTATCTCCTTCTCGGGATAAGCCGTAAGTACGCCATCCTTAATGACGATGCCCGACTGAGGATTTTGGGGATTTGGCTTAGGGTCTGGACTCTCCTTGCCTCTACAGGAAGCAAAGAGTCCTAGCACCAGGGTAAGCCCCAGTGCTAGGATGATCTTATTTGCTTGCATAAATGCTTGTTTCAACGGGATTATACTAGGTCTTACTTGCCCTGCACCTCGAAGATGCCTAGCCACTTAGTACCGGTTCCGAGGTATGTGCTCACTGCACTAGCGGGGACAATGACCTTAGGTGCGGGGTTCTTTCCCTTGAGGGCTGCATCCTCAAATGTAGAGGGGAGCGCCCCTGATGGTGGAGTAGCTCCAAGCTCAATCGTCTTAATGCTTACCTGAGCATTAAAAGCACTTGCACCGAAGCTCTCTGCCTTAGGTAGGACGATTGTCTCTAGCTGTCCGTTATATCCAGCCCTAAAAGCATCCTGAGGAATGACCTTCAAGAGAGGGAAGTTAATCGTTGTAAGAGCTGAGGACTTATAGAAAGCACCTACTCCGATTTCCTCAAGTAGGGGTGCATCGAATGTCTTTAGACCTGCACAGTTAAAGACACCGCGGATTCCGATCTTCTTGAGCTTAGGGAAGGATGCCGTCTTTAGCTTTGAGTTATCAGCAAAAGCTTTTTCACCAATCTCTTCGACGTTAGGACCAACGAGGTTGATTACCTGGGCACCGCGTCCGAAGGCATTGAAACGAATCTTGGTAATATAGCTAGGAAGGGTGACTTGCTCTTTACGAGGCACAGATGCTGGCCATTTCACCAAGGTGTTGCCCTCAACTACAACTCCATCGGGAAGGGTAGCTAGCTCCTCTCCATTGACGGTCTTGAAGCCATGCTTCTTTGCGAAGACTTGATAGTCACCAACCTTGTCCGCTGGTACAATAAGATCCTTTGTGTTAGGTGTGTCCATGAAGGCATCATCTGCTACTGTGGGAACAGTTGCACCAAGCTCCACCTTCTCAAGGCTCGTACATCCCTTGAAGGCTTTTGCCTCTATATTCGTTACATGTGTGGCGTGTAGCTCCTTCAGCTGCGTCTTCCCTTCGAAGACACTTGCCGCTATGCCCTTGACATTCTCTGCTAGGGTGAGCTTACCATCAGCGGGAAGGAGTGCCTCTGGATACTCTTTAAGGATACCCGCCTCTATGAGAATAGTAGGCACGGCCTTACCATTAATGGTCTTGAAGTGATGCTTAATGGCAAAGTCTCGGTATGCATCAGCCTTGTCCGCTGGCACAACGAGATCCTTGGCATCAGGTGTATCTACGAAGGCATCATCTGCCACCGTAGGGAGTGTTGAGCCTAGGGTAAGAGAGACAAGCGCAGATCCCTTAAAGGCCGCAGCCCCTATCTTAGTAAGTTTGGGAGCCACTACCGTCTTGAGTGTCTTATAGTTCTCAAAGACCTTGTCTGAGACCTCTGTCACATCGGTGAGCTTCACTGTGCCATCCTTGATTTCCTTCTCGGGATAAGCTGTGAGTACACCATTAGTAATCTTAATGCCCGACTGAGGCTGAGGAGTTGGTGTTGGAGAGGGGTCATCCTTACTGCGACAGGACGACAAGGTGCCGAGCGCAAGGGCAAGCCCAAGCGCAAGAAAAGACTTGTACTTGATCATAATTAAGATTTGTATGGTATAGCCCTCCCTGACCTAGATATTAGGCCAGGGAGAGCTATGGAAGTGATTTACTTGACGAGAGACCCGTCGTTCTTCAGGTTGGTAAAGCCCGCACCACGCTGTGGAAGGAGGAGCTTGAGCGTCTTGGGGTAAGAGAGATACTCTTGTGGTACAAGACCAGAGAGACGATTACCAGAGACAGCGAAGAGTACATAGCCAAACTCTGGGAGCTCCGCTATATGCTTCATTCCTTTCGCATCTGGCACAAACTGCTTGATACGTGCTGGGAGGTGTCCCTCGAGGTCATTATCACGAAGGTCTACCCAGATGAGGTTGGGCTGCTGCGCACCACCTAGGTCAGCAGGGATGATCCCAGTAAGCTTATTCCCATTGAGGTAGAGCTGATAGAGCGACGTTAGCCCCGTAAGAGCTGCGGGGATGCGCCCAGAGAGCTGGTTGTGCTCTAGGTTAAGGATCTGAAGAGACTTCAGGTTACCCAGCGATGCAGGTACCTCACCCGATAGCTGATTGTAGCTAAGGAGCAGGTTACGTAGCTCTGGCAGACTACCTAGAGAAGAAGGAATAGCTCCCGAGAACTTATTCTTACCAGCAGAGAAGTAGACGAGCGACTTCAGTCCACCGAGTGATTCGGGGAGTGTACCCTCGAACTGACAGCCATAGAGAGCCAGATACTTAAGCTCCGTAAGATTGCCTAGCTCCTTAGGAAGCTCTCCAGAGAAACCCTGGAAAGAAAGGTCAATGTAATGTGCCTTCTTGAGATTACCTATCTCCTTGGGCAGAGAGCCTGATAGTGTCTTGAGGTTTGGACGATGCTCCTTAGCTGTCTTGGGGTCACCATCCCACCACATCGAGAGGTCATACTGACTGTTGCTCAGGTCTAGGGTATCGATCTTCGTGAGCTTACCGATGGCGGCAGGGAGCTCACCTGTAAGGCTGGTGAAGCGAAGACGCAGAGAGACAAGTCGCTCTAGGTTAAAGAGGGACTCAGGCAAGCTACCAGTAAGGTCCCTATTGTACTGTAGGTGTAGACGACGAAGAGCCGTGAGCTGACCGATTGAGGCGGGCAACGTACCCTTGAGCTGATTCGCACCAAGGTAGAGCCCTACGACACGAGGCTGACCCCCGACTTGATCTACATGCACACCATACCATTTGGATAGTGGCTCCTCCGAGAGCCAGAAGTTCGTATGATGCCAGTTATCACCCTTCGTGGCTTGATATAGGTCAACGAGGGCAAGACTATCGCTACGAAGCGACCCCGAGATAGCGGGTTCCTCTTCTTGGGCTGCGTTACGAGCCCCAGCTGATGTCTTGGACTGGGAGGTCTGTGTAGCTGTGGGCTCACTTGCCTCCTTGTTACAGCTTTGGAATACTCCACCAAGGGCAATAAGAGCCAAGGCAGAGAGGAGTGTTTTCTTCATTTGAAGATTCTTCTTTATAATTAAGTTATTGAACTATACAGGCGTTGACCCCATTGGGGTTTACGATGCAAATGTACAACTTCTCATGGATTCGCTTATGCACCAGACCGCATTTCTTCATTTCCCATCCTTATATTTTCTCTCATCCATTACTGCAGCACTGCGCCCCCGGGGTCTTAAATCCTCCCATACACATAAAAAGCTGCATTAATAAATGCTAATTTGATGAAAAGGGGAGGGTTTTCAGATGGCTTACAACCCACGTTCGTAACCTACTAATAAACAACCCATTATAAACACACCAAGAAAGACCTCAGCGAGTTACCATAACTCGTCGTGACGAGTTATGGTAACTCGCTAAAAAGACTTATGGTAACTCGTTGCAAAAAGTTATGGTAATTCGTCCGAGCGAGTTATGGTAACTCGTTAAGGCACGACTTATAGTAACTCTCCTAAATCCCTTAACACCCCTTTTACATGGCCTCCTATTGCCCTCCAATGAGGACTTTTGATGCACCATATCAACATCACATCACACATCATGGAGACCAAAACCGCATTGTGGAGTGGACATCACCCTAGCCTCTACGACCCGTGTTTAGCTGATGAGTAGCTGATATTGTGTAACTTTGTCGTTTGTGACTAGGCAACTATCACAAGACCGACAACGTGACGTTTTATAATTAGTATTAAGGATAACTGGCAATAATGGCACAGCAAGAAGACCTTTTCAAAAAGGTAATCGCCCACTGTAAAGAATATGGTTTCGTCTTCCCCTCCTCTGAGATCTATGATGGCCTCGGTGCTGTATATGACTACGGACAGCTAGGGAGCGAACTAAAAAATAATATCAAACGCTACTGGTGGGAGGCCATGACACTCCTTGCTCCCAATGTCGTGGGGATCGACTCGGCGATCTTCATGCACCCCAAGATATGGAAGGCATCAGGCCATGTCGACGCCTTCAATGACCCTCTCATCGACAACAAGGATTCTAAGAAGCGTTATCGTGCCGATGTACTCATCGAAGACCACCTAGCTAAGATTGAGGAGAAGATCAATAAGGAGATTGCTAAGGCTGCTAAACGCTTCGGTGAGAGCTTCGACGAAGAGCAATTCCGTGCTACCAACGCTCGTGTGCTCGAGTACCAGAAGAAGTGGGACGAGATCCACACACACTTCAGCGAGGTGATGAATGCAACCGATCTAGAGGGGCTTCGTCAGATTATCCTAGATTGTGAAATCGTTTGTCCTATCAGTGGTACGAGGAATTGGACAGAGGTACGCCAGTTCAACCTGATGTTTGCCACCGAGATGGGCTCCACCGCAGACGGCGCAATGAAGGTCTATCTACGCCCAGAGACGGCACAGGGGATTTTCGTAAACTTCCTGAACGTACAGAAGACAGGACGTATGAAGATTCCCTTTGGGATCGCACAAATCGGTAAGGCATTCCGCAACGAGATTGTCGCACGCCAGTTCATCTTCCGTATGAGGGAGTTTGAGCAGATGGAGATGCAGTTCTTCGTTCGTCCTGGCGAGGAACTTAAATGGTTTGATTTCTGGAAGGATCTTCGTCTGCGCTGGCATAAGGCTCTTGGTCTTGGCGATAAGAAGTACCGCTTCCATGACCACGAGAAGCTCGCTCACTATGCCAACGCTGCTACGGACATTGAGTTTGAAATGCCCTTTGGCTTCAAGGAAGTCGAAGGTATCCATAGCCGTACGGACTTTGACCTGAAGCGTCACGAAGAGTTCAGCGGTAAGCGTATGCAGTACTTCGACCCTGAGCTAGGAGAGAGTTATGTCCCCTATGTAATTGAGACATCAATTGGCGTAGATCGTATGTTCCTTAGCCTTATATGTGGTTGCTTCGAAGAGGAGGAACTCGAGGGCGGAGAGAAGCGTGCCGTACTGCACCTACCTGCAGCACTTGCACCCGTCAAGTTGGCTATCCTCCCACTCGTCCGTAAGGATGGTCTAGATGACAGGGCACGAGAGATCTACGATACGCTTAAGTTCGACTTCAATTGCCAACTCGATGAGAAGGACTCCATCGGGAAACGCTATCGCCGTCAGGACGCTATCGGTACACCCTACTGCGTGACTATAGACCATCAGACGATGGAGGACAATACCGTTACGCTACGACATAGGGATACTATGCAACAGGAGCGTGTGGCCATCTCCGATCTTTTCTCTAAGCTCAACGAAGCAACATCACTCAAGAGCCTACTGCGTCAAATATAAATACACCCCACCTCTATGCTTCGCAAACTTGCTCATACATTTATCCTAGGGCTTGCATCCCTCTTCGCACTCTCTAGTTGCAACGATACAATAGATACGCAGCAGCAACGACGGGAGGATAACGAAAAGGCTTTCCGTAGCTTCCAGGGAAAGTCTGGCTATTCACGTGTCTCGATCCCTGGTATCTATGGTGATAACTACATATATATGAAGTATGTCACCCGTGGTACCGGTACTGTGAAACCCATCGCAACAGATAACGTACGTCGACAGTACACCGGTTATCTGACTACCGATTGGGTAAAGGATGGAAATGTGGCAGAGTACTTCGACTCCAACGCTAGCAAGACAGTCATTGATCCATCAAAGGTTAGTGGTGACATTATAGGTATGGCCATCGCTCTGCAGAACATGGTCGTAGGTGATGATGTAGAGGTTGTCATCCCTTGGTATCTAGGCTATGGTGCTGCGAGTATTAGTAGTATTCCCTCATACTCTAGCCTATTCTTCAAGGTCAAGCTCGTAGAAATCATCAAGTAATTCACTCTAATAATCCTATATGCATATACTCATCTCGAACGATGATGGCTTCCGTGCCGCAGGGATTCAAGAGCTCGCAGAGGCGATGCTCCCCTATGGTGATGTGACCATTGTCGCCCCCGATGGACCCCGCTCTGGTTTCTCAGGAGCAATCACCACAACCCAACCCCTTCGACTCAAGCATCGTCATACAACAGGCTCTCTCGAGGTATATAGTTGCGAAGGTACGCCTGTCGATTGTGTGAAGCTCGCACTCAATACAATCTTTGCCGATACTCGCCCAGACCTCGTACTCTCAGGTATCAATCACGGGAGCAACGAGGGTATCTGTGTGAGCTACTCTGGCACACTAGGTGCTGCCCGTGAGGGTTGCATCTACGGCATCCCGTCACTTGCGGTATCACTCGATGATACGGCATGGCATCCCGACTTCACCGACTCCATAGACTATACAAAGAAGGTCGTAGAGCTAATGCAGCAGACGAAGCTACCTCATCAGACCATGCTCTCGCTAAACGTCCCTAAGGATAAGCCCAAGGGACTGAAGATCTGTCCTATGACCGTTGGACGCTTCGTCGAAGAGTTTGTAAACAGTCAGGACGGTAGAGGTAAGGAGATCCATTGGATGACGGGCTACCAGATCCCTACAGACGAAGCTGATAGAGGAGACTGGCACTACCTACGTGAGGGCTGGGCAACGCTCACACCTCTCCAGCTCGATACGACGAACCATAGCTACATCAGTGAGCTACGTTCGCTTGCCACAGCTGGCAAATAATCTCTCCGCATGCGCTACTTCCTCATCGTAGGCGAAGCCTCGGCAGACCTGCATGCCTCCGCACTCATCCGTGCGCTGAAGGCTCGGGATGCAGAGGCTTCGTTTGCGTTCATGGGTGGCGATAAGATGCAGGAAGCCTCTGGTGTCCGTCCCGTAGTACACTTCTCATCTGTGGCTTTCATGGGTTTTGTGAACGTGGTGAAAAACCTCCGTACCATCACCCGAATAGGCAAACAGGTACAAGAGGCTATCCTTGCCTTCAAGCCTGATGTTGTCATCCCCGTAGACTTTGCCGATTTCAATCTACGCTTTATCCTACCCTTCACTAAGAAAAATCTTCCCAAGACCAAGGTCATTTATTACATTCTACCGAAGCTCTGGGCTTGGCGAAGTAGCCGCATCAAAAAACTCCGCAGGTGGGTAGATCATGGCCTCTGCATACTGCCCTTTGAAGAGGCCTATTTCAGAAGTCATTCGCTCCCCATTACCTATGTGGGTAATCCTTGTACAGACGCACATCTCAGTTATCTTGCCTCACACCCCGAGGAGGTCCATCGTGATAAGCTCATTGTACTCGTCCCTGGTAGTCGCAAGGCTGAGTTGAAAAATAACCTCCCCACCATGCTCAGTGTAGCGAAGGAGTTTCATACCAAAGGTTGGCAGAGCATCATCGCGGGAGCTCCTGGATTGACTGATGAGGACTATACACCCTATCGTACGGGTTATGAGGAGATACCACTTACTTTCGGCGATACCTACGGACTCATGCGCCGTGCTTCACTTGCTCTCGTTACCTCAGGCACGGCTACCCTAGAGACAGCCCTCTGGCACACACCGATGGTTGTCTGCTATCGTATGGGTGGGAGTAGCCTTGTTCGTTGGCTCTTCAAGCACTTTTTCTCCGTACGCTTCTTTTCGCTAGTAAACCTCATTCTTGATCGAGAGGCTGTACCTGAGCTCCTCGGTGACCAAATGAATGATGAGAAGCTCCGCACCCACATCATTCAGCTACTCGATGAAGATAGCTCCGAGCGCACCAATCAGCTCAATGCCTTCGCCCAGATAGATGAACTGATGGGTCAAGAGGAGGCAGCCGACCGAGCTGCCCTTAGGCTTCTTAGCCTCATTCGCTAAAGCTCCAGCATTTTTAGCCGTATAGAAGGTCTGTTTCAGCTTTGTCTGAGACAGACTTATTCTTTTCATTGGGTCTCATGTAATCTTTTGTATTCATATTCGGATGAGTTACCATAGATCTCCTCCCAACGAGTTACTATAACTCGTCCAATAAGAGTTGTGGTAAGTCGCTAGAGAAAGTTATGGTAACTCGTCACAACGAGTTATGGTAAGTCATCATGACGAGTTACCATAAGTCGTTTCCCCTCCCTTTTGTAAGTTTATATATCGCTTATAAAGAACAAGTTAATTTATTGATATTTAAATGGCATGAAGGCTTTACCCAGCTCTCCATGTTTACTTCTTTCATACACATTACCTATATCTATCTTGGTACATCTGATGCCCCTGTGGGTAAACTGGGGATAGCCGTTGGATAAGTGAGGGATAACTAGACTGGTGCAGAGAAAGCACAAAGAGCAAATTCTCCAACCTCCTAGCTCATGTAGATAATTTGAGAACTTGTCCCATGTCTATTCACTTCACTCCCTTCTCTTCCACCTATGAGGATGGGTACAAAGCGTGGACAAAGAATAAATATAATTTTGAGACTCCTACAAATCAATACTTTAATGAGGTGTATAGTCCGTGCATAACCTGAATTAAACCTTAGGGACAAGTAGGTGCATAGCTTTTTTCTCCCTCCTTCATCTAACTAACTTACCCACTTTACCCACCGCTATAACAACAACAAAGTATAGACAGAAAATAATTTATTTCCATTCTTTACCTTAATATTATGTGCGGTGGATAACGGGAGGATAGAAGTAAGATAGGAGCGTTTTCTAGCTAATTTTCTTCTTGTTGTTAAGGTAGGGGTATATAAAAAGAGTGTCACCGAGGAGAGACTACCCTCGGTGACACTCGGATACGTTACAGTGGCTCTTAGCGCGCTGTATATTGTGAGAGGTTATTTCTCTCCACGACGCTTGCGGATGACATGACGTACCTCCTCGAGCTTTTCTACACGCTTTAGACGCTCGGGCTCTGTCTCGGTGAAGAGCTCTTCGTGGTCGGCAGGACGTACGTAGGCTAGTGCTTCACCCTTGCGGACATTAGCACCCTGAGCAACGACTTCGCTGAGGCGACCCGTGAAGTTGGAGATTACGGGTTCAAAGTAGCCTGCAGTCGTCTGGATGTAGCAGAGGGGTTCATTGGTCTTGATAGCTGTACCCACTGCAGGAGCCGTAGAGTAATCCTCAGGATCTACCTCCCAGATGATCTGACCAGAGGCAGGAGCACTGATAGGCTCTGTGCCTTGACGCTTAGCCTTCAGAGCATCTTCTTCGCTATAACCTTGCTTAACGAGGGCAGCCGTCTTGGCCTTATCTAGGTCAGCCTGGAAGCGTTCCTTGGCTACGCCACTCTTGTAGTCACGATACTGTGACTCGTGCATGGCGAACTCGAAGAGCTCTTCGTCGTCTTCCCCAAGTTCCCAGCCATTCTCTTCCATCTCCTTGCGGAACTTGTCGAGGGCATCGGGATAGTTGAGCTGTGGGTCTTCGGTTGTGAACTCCAGACCCTTTTCCTTAGCTAGAGCGATGATCTCTGGATCGAGCTTACCAGGGAGCTGTCCTGACTTACCGAGGATCATACCCCAGGTATTGTTGTCGATAGCTTCCCAGCGACCCTTGCCGATGGTGAGGTTGTAGACGTTCATCAGGGCCACGTTCTTCACATACTGGCTGAATGGTGTTACCAGTGGGGGATAGCCGAGACGTGGCCATACATAAGCTACTTCGTCGAAGAGTCGTACGAGGAGGTCATCGACAGTAAGCTCCTTCTCTCCCTTCTTTCGTAGATGCATGTTGATACCAGCATGTACACCCTTTAGGTCAGCCATCATGGAGCCCATCATACCACCGGGTAGTCCACATCCTACGAGGAGGGAGGAGGTCAGTAGGTTAGAGCGGTCCATGAAGTAGCCAAGGAAGTCATCGATGAACTCCTGTGTGAGGGCACGAGCACGCATATAGGCGTCCATGTTGATCTCTGCTACCTTGTATCCAGCGTCTACGAGCATCTCACGGATGGTGATGACGTCTGGGTGGATCTTACCCCAAGAGAGTGGCTCCATAGCCACATCAATGATATCGGCACCGTTATCACATACTTCGAGCATGGAGGCTACGGAGAAGCCAGGGCCAGAGTGACCGTGGTACTCGATGACGACCTTGGGGTGCTTGGTCTTGATGGCCTTGACGAGCTTACCGAGGAAGCGAGGGCGACCAACGCCTGCCATGTCCTTGAGACAGATTTCAGGAGCACCGGCAGCGATGAACTGGTCTGCTAGGTCAGCGTAGTACTCTACAGTGTGTACAGGCGAGTGAGTAATACAGAGTGTTGCCTGTGGGATCATACCAGCCTCCTTGGCGTACTTGATGGAGGGGATGACGTTACGTGGGTCGTTAAGTCCGTCGAAGATACGAGTGATGTCTACGCCTTGAGCCTTCTTGACCTTGTACATCAGGCGACGTACGTCGGCAGGCACGGGGAACATACGCAGACCGTTGAGTCCACGGTCGAGCATGTGGGTCTGGATACCCGCTTCGTTCAGGGGCTTAGTGAAGGCACGTACAGCCTTGTTGGGGTTCTCCCCATAGAGGAGGTTCACCTGCTCGAAGGCACCACCATTGGTTTCTACACGAGCAAAGCAGCCCATCTCGACGAGTACGGGAGCGATACGCTCAAGCTGATCCTTACGGGGCTGATATTTACCCGAGGACTGCCACATGTCTCGGTAGATGAGGCTGAATTTGATTTCTCTCTGTTTCATAAGAGTTGATCGTTGTTTTAGGTATTTATTATTTACTATTCTCTGTTGTATTATGGAGTGAAAGCATGTGTAGCGTGTGTAGCCACTGTAGAGCGATAAGACCTGCTGTCTCGGTGCGTAGACGACTCTCCCCGAGGGTGACAGGGACGAATCCCGTACGGATAGCCTCCTCTAATTCCTCGATAGTAAAATCTCCCTCTGGCCCTATGGCGATGAGTATATCCTGCTTCGGAGAGAAGGCACGATCTATCGTCACTCGCTCAGGACTCATGCCCTCACGACAATGAGCAATGAGGCGTATGGGTTGCTTTGCTTCGCTGAGGAGATCGGCAAAGTTTATATCGGTACGTAGGGCAGGGAGGAGTGCTTTCTGTGACTGCTTCATCGCACTCTGTACGATGCGCTCTAGTCGCTCCTGATTGATATGCTTACGCTCGGAGTGCTTGGTACGAAGGAGGATAATTTCGTCCACACCTACCTCTACCATTTTCTCAATCATCCATTCGATACGATCTACGCTTTTGGTGGGGGCTATGGCAACACTCCAGCGTCCTGACCAGTACTTGTTCCAGATCTGCTCTCTAGTGATTGAGACGAAGCAGTGACGGCGGTCTACAGCAGTGACGATGGTCTCATAGAGCATACCCTGACCATCGGTAACGAGCAGTTCGTCGCCGATAGAGGTGCGTAGAGCCTTGATAGCATGTAGGGCCTCAGCCTCGGGCAGCTGCTGTTCCTCTCGCAGCTGGGGAGCGTAAAAGAGTGGTAGATCCTTCATCCAAGCATCATGTCCATTTACTCTATCAAAGTTAGTCTTTTTGTAGCAAATGAAGGAGATAGGTGATGGTCAAAACATAAAATGAATACGAAGGAAGGAAAATAATAAGTAGTGGATGAAGGTGAAATATCAATTACGAGCTTAGAGAATAGAGAATAAAGATGAGCTGATAGGGCAGAAAATAGAGGAAAAACACAGAGCTTGAATAATATTCATAAATACCTTATTATGAATAGTATATAGAGCATAAAAAATGAATAAGAAACGAGTTACCATAAGTCGCTACAAAGAGTTATGGTAACTCGCAATAACGAGTTGTGGTAACTCGTTGCCACCTTTCGTAAGCCCTGTATTTAGGGTATTTGTGAAGGCTGGAAAACTAAAGTATACAGAAGGGGAGAAGATCTGAAAACTAACAAACAAAGAAGTAGCCATTAGGAGCGTCATCCTAGTCTATGGACTGTGAAGATGAGCTTAACCTAAGGGCTACTTCTTCGTTCTGTTGAGCAACTACTCCCTATGCATCGAAAGGGAGTAAGTGTTGCTCTATATGTACTCTGAGTACAGAGATACAGGTAGCTTGACCCTACCTGAGTAAGAGGTTGTTACTGCTTCTTTGCCCAATAGATGGGGACAAACACTCCATCCTTACCACCGAGAGCCTGAAGAGCAGAGGTATAACCACTCTTGTTACCTGCAGATATGACTGAAGGTAGAGACACACGCTGTGGGTAGAACTCAATAGAAACGGTTTCGTAATTAGTCTTTGTGAGCTGCAGCATGTTATCCAGAGGTTTTTCTACAGCAGGCGTCTCAAAGAAAGGCAGACCAAGACGACGATGATCGCTCCAAGTCTCTAGAGGGAGCCATGGAGTGTTGGCTATGAACTTCTGCGTGATGATCTTCGTCAAATGGTCGTTCATTGCCTTCTTATAGAGTCTACTCTTTGCCTCTGGATAGCGGTAAGTATAGCTTCCTCGCTGTTTCGTATAGCCATCGACATAGCTCATGGTAACCGTGGGAGAAGGCTCGGTAGTGTGATCCCAAGCTACCGAAGTACCCACACGATTATATGCCTCGGAGGAGAGATATTCATCCACGAAGTCTGCGCCATGATAAGCGAAGCTGGCCTTGATACCTGCCTCGTAGGCTGCTTTACCTGTCATGGGGACAGTCCAGCCACGTTCAGCTGCCTCGGCGATGAGGAAGTATGTCTCCCATTCAGGGAAGAAGATACGCTTACTCGTACTGTTTCTATACTTGAGCGCAAGACGAGGCATAGCACCGATGTTCGAGAGATCGTTGATGGCATTGAGATCTCCCCACGAGCCAGAGACGAAGGCATTCCAAGTAAAGCGTGCATCTATCTTTACGAGGGTTGTCTTCTTTTCATCATTGTTCTTGAGTTCGTACTCTGTCTTCTTTACCAGACCTAAGTTCCAAGAGGGATAGAAGCAGAACTGTGGGTTCAGCGTATCCCCCGTAACGATGAAGGTCTTATAAGCACGTGGGTCAATCGTGGCTGGGAGACCATCGAAGTAGAAACCGCGCATAGGGTCAGTGGTCGTCAGAGGTAGATGCTTGTCGTAGCGAACACCTAGGTAGTTGTCTGCCTTGATGTGTGACTGATAGCGAGCATCCTTTAACTGACGTGCGGTGGTGATGCCCCCGAGACCAACGGTGAGGTTATTATAGGTAGCAGATAGATTCTGCGCATTCCACTCACGGCTCATTACCCCTGTTAGCTCATCCCAACCATCCTTCTCTACGATCTCGAAGCGATTAGATGCATTGAGGATAGCTCCTGCAGCTACAGCCTCCTCGAAGTGGGACTTTGCAAGTGAGGGTTCTACCTCCGAGAGGCGCATAGATAGTCGCATACGTAGCGAATTGGCATACATACGCCACTTTGTAGCATTGTAGCCATAGGCATGGTCAAGGTCCGTGACCTCCTTGTTGGTTGATGGGCTGGGGCTGACGGAGGTCTTCAGTACCTCAGAGGCTTCCTTTAGCTCATTAAGGATGAAGGAATAGGCTTCTTTTGCACCTACGTATTTTGGGTTTGTTCCTTCGTAGCCTTCTATAGCAACGACCCCAAACACGTCACAGAGCTCTGAGAGCATGTACGCACGCCAGACACGAGCCACTGCGAGTAAAGTCGTCTCATAGGGCTTGGCAGAGCCACTCTGTATATTCTCCTTAGCGAGTGCAATGGCTTGATAGATGGGATTGAGAGACTTCGTGGTCATACGGCTATAGTAGTCCGTGCTCCAATCGTTGTTCGTTGCCCCGATGGTGAGAGAACCTTCACGCTGCTGATGCCCCGCATTTTTCCAGTAGCGAACGAAGGCACGCTCTGCGATATGTGGGTCTTGCTGTGCCGTTATGATGGCTTGGTTAATCAAGTACTCTGTACGTACCTGATCCTTACTAGCCACTG
Organism: Porphyromonas catoniae ATCC 51270; assembly: GCF_000565015.1. Taxonomy (GTDB): domain Bacteria; phylum Bacteroidota; class Bacteroidia; order Bacteroidales; family Porphyromonadaceae; genus Porphyromonas; species Porphyromonas catoniae. The sequence goes on along the minus strand of NZ_JDFF01000025.1, from coordinate 145,292 downwards.
TAGGGTTGGTATTTACCTCATCGAAGTCCTTACAAGAGCCGATACTGAGGATTGTAAGCAGAGAGAGCCCACTGATGAGGCTATTCATCTTATTCATGATCAATATCTATGATTAGGCTAGAAGCCAAGAGTGACATTAAATAGTACGGAGCGTGTAGAGGGTGAAGAAGCGAACTCATAGCCCGTTGCATTCGTACCCGTTGCGAAGACAGACTCAGGGTCTACACCATTCATATAGCTCTTAATCATCCATACATTGTTGCAGGAGACACCGAGCTTGACGCGAGTGATTGGGGTCTTCTTTAGGATACTGCTGGGTAGAGTATAGCTCAGTGCTATATTACGCAGGCGAATACTTGTAGCACTGAATATATTAGCTTCGCTGATCCCGAGGTTAGGATTGCTTCGGCTCGAGATAGCACTCCAGTAGTCTTGAGGTGTTACCTCGGTGGTGTTTGGCTCATAGACGGTCTTACCTCCTACTTGCTTAGCTACGGCACCATCGACAACGAACTTTCGGCGACCATTTACAGCGGTGTTTGCTGAGGAGCCGTTAGCTTGTAGGGCATGGTTTGTACCAGAGAACATCTTCCCGCCGATACGTGCATCGATGAGGAAACTTAGGTCAAAGCCCTTGAAAGAAAAACTATTCGTAAGACCCGTGAGTAGGTCAGGCTGTTGGTCACCAAGCTTCTTAGTCTCGCCTGCTAGTGGTAGTCCGTTTTCATCGGTGAGTATCTTACCGTAGAGGGGACTGTTGGGGTCCTCTACGCGCTTAAAGGTACTGCCCCATATTTCACCATACTTACCACCTTCTCGGGCGAGTATCTTGAGGTTCTCATAGGTGCCTAGCTGGTACTCTGTAACAGGAGAGTTGCTAGCATCACCTGCGTAGAGCTTGATGATTTTGTTCTCGTTGTGGGAGAGATTGAGCTGGGCATTCCATTTGAAGTTGTTGCTACGTATTATGTCTGCCGTAAGCATGAGCTCAATACCTTCGTTCTGGATATTCCCAGCATTGATCATCTTGCGTTCATATCCACTAGCTGGGTCCATCGGTAGCTCGATGAGCTGATTTGTAGCATTGGACCGATACCAAGCGAAGTCAATACCCAGTCGATTATCGAAGAAACGAAGTTCAGCACCTACCTCATAGGACTTGATCAGCTCACTACGCACCTTATCATCATAGAGCGTATTGTCTACGCTCGCTATTGTACCGCCGAGTGGGTCTTTCTTTATGTTGTAGGTGCTGTAGAGTTGGTATGGCTCGAGGTCATTCCCTACCTGAGCCATTGAGGCACGTAGCTTAGCAAAAGAGATCCACTCTGGTAGACGTACATTCCCCTTACGCAGTAGGTCGGAGAGCACGACTGATACGCTGAGTGAAGGATAGAGGAAGGAGCGGTTTGCCTTAGCTAGTGAGGAAGACCAGTCATTACGTAGCGTCCCGTCGAGGAAGAGATAGCCATCCCAATTGAGCTGAAGTGTACCATAGAGGGAGTTAATCTTCTTGTGGCTGAAGGTCTCCATGTTCTTTGGTCGCTCTAATCCATTATTGAGCGAGAAGATATTCTTTATGACCAGCTGATCCACCCAAGCACGAAGGCCTGTGAGTCTACGCTCCATGAGGTTACCACCGAACGAACCAGATGCTCCCAATTTATCGAAAAGGTTATCCTTGTGTGCAGAGATGAGGAAGCTGTAGTTATTCTCATAGAACTTTACCTGCTCCGTTTCATACTGTCCTCCACCCTTAGCGATTGGAGAGCCAGCGTAGGTCTTACGCTCTACACGTGTAGCATACTGGTCAGAGCCTACACGCAACTCTGCGTCTAACCAATCAGTGACCTTATACTTGAGAGCTGCACTAAGGAGGAAGCGGTCACGCGTGTCACTATTTAGGTTGTACTTACTTGCCCAGTAGGGGTTTGTTTGACTACCCTCTCCATACCAGCGCATATTACCATCTGCCGTACGTGGATCAGAGAAGTCTCGGATGTCCATACTACGAGGCAAGGAGTAGATCGTGTAGAAGGCATTGGAAGCATTTGATCCATTCATGGGCCTATTCTGTACGAAGGTGCGGATGTACTGCACCTTTGTATCTGTACTCCATCTATCGCTAGGGCCGAACTTGGTTGTGGCACGCAGCGTGAGGTTCGTACGTCCGAGTGAAGCACCAGGGATGTGACTCTTGTTGTCGGTGCGTGTCAGAGAGGTGTAGACAGATGTACGCTCATACATTTGAGAGAAGGCGACGTTTTCTGTCAAATCAATGCCAGACTTGAAGTAGTTCGCCACATTATCGTATGCTTGCATACGTGCCTTCGATCCATCCCATTTTGTATACTCTTGTCCCTCGATGCGAGGTCCCCAGCTTGTGGTAGCATTGTCCTTATAGCCTCCACTTGTTCCCTGTCCGAACTCATTCTGTAGCTTAGGTACCATGAAGAGACTTTCTACACCAACAGAAGAGGAGATTGTAACCCCGAGACCGTGGTTCTTTCGTCCGCTCTTTGTGACGATTTGGATGACCCCATTACCTGCACGTGAGCCATAGAGAGCAGCTGCAGAAGCACCCTTCAGTACCGTCATGCTCTCAATGTCCTCGGGGTTGATATCGCCAAGGCCGTTCCCCATGTCGGTACCAGGGTTCCAGAAGTCGTTGTTGACCTTACCTGTTTCTTTACTTAGTGAAGCCCCAGTGGTATTATCCATGGGCACGCCATCTATGACGATCAGAGGTTGGTTACTCCCCGAGAGCGAGCTACTACCACGAAGAACGATCTTCGATGAAGAGCCAGGGCCACTTGCTCCCTTGAGGATTTGAATACCAGATATTTTACCTGAGAGTGCATTTGTGATATTAGGTTCGCGTACGGCCATCAGTTGGTCACCCTTGACTTCCTGCATAGCGTAGCCAAGAGCTTTACGTTCGCGCTTGATCCCTAGTGCGGTAACGACGACGTTGTTTAGCGTGGTCGTTGCATCCTCGAGAGTCACCTGAAGGGAATTACCCGTCCACTTAACGGTCTGGGACTTATATCCCACACACGAGATGACGATCTCTGCACCAGTCTTGACCCCACTGATGGAGAATGTCCCCTTCAGATTGGTCAGTGTACCTTTGCCTGTTCCCTTTACGAGGATGGAGGCTCCAGTGATAGGCTCACCTTGAGTATCCTTGACGAGCCCAGTGAGGGTGCCGTTCTGTGTCTGTGCCTGTACGGTACTTTCGGTAGCCGTAGAGACACTAGTACGGTCTAAGGCGAATAGCGGTAGGGAAGTACTTAGGAGTACAAGGCTACCGATTGTCTTAATGCGTTTCATATAGCTTCATATCAGTTTTATGATAAAAGGGTGCAGTAAAGGTATGGATAATTTCGGTACGCACTCCTGCGGTGAAAATCGAGCCGAATACTAGGTGGTCACATCCTCTCTAAGCTAGATTAGCTCTCCCCTCTTTTTCTCATTTCCCAGCCACTCTATCCCTTCCCTCTCCCGCCTTGATGCTCTCCTTCTCTCACCCTTGATATAAGTATCAGCTCCTGTGTCTCTCAAAGACTCTAGAGTTTTCACTCAACATCTCTAGTTATTTCATTTCGTATCTCTAGAGTTTCTTTTTGCAATCACTGGAGACTATTATTTTCAATTTGGATACTGCTTTTAGGCTAATGGAAGTGGTTGGTAGAGCATCCCTGTCTCTCTCTCGGGAGGAACAGTCACTCGAGAGGGCGGAGAATACCTCGCTAGATGGTAATGCCTATCTGAGTGTTCTTCTCCATGAAATGACAAGAATTATAGACTCTGTCCTCTTTTGGGTAGACTGAGGGATGTATGGCTAAGTATCTTTACCTTTGTGGTGAAAGTTTAGCACAGAACATACATACCTATAATCTTGTAATACGATTTCCAACTCTAAACAACGAACGTGTATGCAAAAGAAAGTACTTTACTTCCTTGGAAGCATCTTCCTGGTGGGCTTCCTTATCAACCTCTGTTCAGGAGAAAGCAAGAAGGGCACCACATCTGCTGACAGCACCCAAACCAGCACATCAGCACCCTCTAGTACCTCGAGTCAAGAAGAAAGTAAGTATAGCTACTCGGAAAAGGTAGATGAGATGACTGATGGTAAGATCAAGTTCGCTAGCATCACTAGTGATAACACCATTGAGCTTGAGTTCCCCTATGGCGACTGTGTCCTCACCTACACCATTCGAAAGAGTTCGAAGGGAGATAATGATGTCTTTCTTAGAATCTCAAGTGGTCAGTTTATCGGCGATGAATTCACTGGGAATAACTATGTTACTGTTCGTTTTGACAGTCTCCCTGCTACCAAATACTTCTTCGTGAACGCCTCTGATGGAAGCACTGATGTTGTCTTCCTAAAGAATGTGAAGGACTTTATTGCTAAGGCTAAACAAGCCAAGGAAGTTAAGATCGAGGTCACACTCTTCGATGCAGGAAGCAGGCTCTTCCGCTTCTCTACTCCCGAGCCACTAGTCTGGGATTAAACACCATTCTGGGATAAAGGCCCTTTATCCGTAAAAGCAAGTCGCCCTGCTAGTGAAGAAGTACTAGCAGGGCGACTTGCTATGTCTTTATTGAAAATCTTCCGTGATGTATCATCTATTTTGCTCATAAAGAACCATATATACCGATACTCAGGTGCAGCCTTGGAGGGACGAGTGCTTTCTCTTCTTGGACATGCTGTACCGAACTATATAGAATTGAGTACAAGAGAAACGGCCTCTCACTCTGTGTGAGAGGCCGTTTCTTTAGGTAGTAGCAAGTTCCTTTTTCGTCCGTTTCTTAAACTTCCGCTTGAAGAAGAGGTAATACCCAGTCAAGGGAAGAGAAGCACCAAAGAGCGCAGCTAGGAAAGCTAAAATGCGTGTTGTGAGTCCTCCCCATGCTCCGATATGCACGGAATATATCCAGCCACGGATTGTCTTATCCTTCTTTAGATCTTGATAGAGCTCAACCTCTTTTATTTCACCTGTCTCCTTGTCGAATATATAGGTATCAGAGGCGAAGACATTACCAAGAGCATTAAGCGTACCCTGTGCTTTGTCCTCGGAGATACTGATCTCTCTATACTTAGTAGAGCGAGAGGCGACCGCTAGGTAAACCTGATCCCAAAGTAAGTAGGTTGTGGGGGCCTTAGCTATCATAGTATGGGCAGGGAGATCCTTCCCTGTGGAGCCGTGAGAGTGCCTCTCTCTTCCTTTGGCTTCGTGCTTACCTGCTTTGCCCTGCTTACCGTGAGGGGCATCCTTTACTTCGACACCAAAGACTTTATAAAAGCCATTTCGGTACCATTCAAATGACCAAGTAAGTCCCGTCAATGCCATAGCAAGTAGAAAGATCAAGGCGTAAACGCCCCCTACGGTATGTAAATCGAAGAAGAGGCGGTGAAGACCATGACGGAAGGAAACCTTGAACCGTTTACCAAGCCCCTTGAGTTTGCGTGGCCACCAAGTGAGTAAACCCGTGAGTAGGATAATCACAAATAATAGGGTACTTGTCCCAACAACAACACGCCCCCAGAATATTCCGTCCTGTCCAGGCTTCATGCTGTCTAGTAACCATCGATGTAGGCGGAATACTACCGAGAAGAACGGTGAGCGATCACTTCTTCCTTTGATTTCCGCTGTGTGGGGATCGATGAGTACACCTGCTCGACGCGGCTTGCTAAGCTGGATCGTATAGGGGCGATGTACGTCGATTGGGATTGAGACTCCTGTAATCGAGACTGTGTCTGGTAGCGTAGAGGCGACTTTGTCTATGAGTACTGAGAGGGGGAGGCGTGTAGTATCTACCTCTCGGACGGTGTAACGCTCCCGATAAAAGAGTTCGGTGAGTTCCTTCTCAAAGACTAATAATGCTCCAGAGAGACAGGTAATAGTAATGATGAGCCCGAAGGGAAGTGAGAGCCAGATATGAATCTTCTTAAATGGCTTGCGCATAGTGATAAGCAAAAAGAGAAACCATGATCAGTGATAAAACTCCCGTACGTCTCACCTTGTAATAAGTACGTACGGGAGTCATTGGTGGTATTGTATCCCAGAAGGGATATACTAACCCTGCTCGTGAGGTTAGTGCTCTCTAAGACGACCCACCGAAGAAATCTCTGTTGCCTCTACCTCTAGACCTCGGGTAGCTTGGCCCGTGGAGAGATTAATGACATAGATAGCGGGCTTGAGACTACTCATCACAGGGAGATAGGCACGCCCATCCTCTAGATAAGGTCTACCGCCAAACTTCTTCACACCAGCTGGTAGCCCCGTGACATTGATAAATCCACCTGTCTTAGCATTAAAGATTGCTAGCTGTGTAGCATACTCTTGGTTGGTAAGTTGGTCTAAGCTCTTGTCATAGAGGTACAGGATAAATTGATCATTACCAACAGGGAAGACATGCTGGAAGCCTCTATTACCCGTAAGGTTATCTAGGTTGTAGTAGTAATCTGTATCGAAGGTCTCTGTCCCCTTTTTGATACGTACCACGCCTGCAGGGAGTGTTGTCTTCTGTCGAGCATCTCTCATGCTCTTTGCGAAGCTGGGGGAGAAGACATAGAGATCACCCGAAGAGGAGGGCCAGATCATTTGATGATACTGTGACTTAAATCGCCCTGCTGGATAGCTAATCTTATCGGTCTTGATAACCTTCTTCGTCTTCAGATCCTTATCAGAGAAGATAGCGACATGGCACTCATTGGGATACTGTGTCCATTGGAGTTCACCACGCTTGTAGGAACTACTCTTCTGTCCCCCATCCTGAGTCTTGACGAGATCTTCATTCCCCTTCTTAACCCACTTCCCAGACTTGTAGGTATCACCATCCCATACGGCATCTACGTTACCTCCATATTGGCTTAGTCCCATAGGTATAACACCTGAGTAGAGCTTGCCATCGTGCTCTAGGAGACCACAAAGCGTAACGTATTCACCATTGCCGAGGAAGTTCTCTGCACTGAACTGCTCTAGCTTGGTATCATTATTCGTCTGTGTCTCTGCTGGGGCATTGAGATAAGAGAGGAGGAAGTATTGAGGGAGGTAACCAGAAGCGTCTGCCTTGGTTTTTGGACCTATACCCGTAGAGCAAGTGATGAGGAAGTCGCTGAAGGTACCGTGGGTAGTAAAGCGATTGCCTTGGAACTTCTTATTGCGCTCAACGAGTGTGCCATTGCGTAGGATGTAGGAGTTCGTTGAAGTCTTCCCTCCTTGGTGATAAGCAATGCTATAGAGATAGGTATTGTCTTTGAGGTAGATGAATTCACCTCCCCCATCAGTTTGCTTACCTCCAGTATTACCAGAGAGCGAACCTTCGCTGAGGATTGTCGGAGTAAAGAGCATCGTTGTGCTGGCACTCCCCGATGCTTGGATCGTCGCTGTTACGATGTAGGTGCTTGTCTTACCCGAAGGATTGGGAGGTGTAGGCGTAGGATTGTCTGACTTGCTCCCGCAAGAGGTGAGGAATAGAGCACAGGCCATGAGGCTAAGTGCATCCTTGAGATATGAATTGTACTGCATGATAGTTTATATAAAATACTTGTTTCTGTATGCTTATTTTAGTGTCCGAGGTGGATACGTAGCTTTGCGTAAAGCGCACGACCAGCCTTCTGTAGGCTATAGTTATCGTAGAGTCTCTCATCCGTCAGGTTACGACATTCGAGAGACAGGGCATAGCGATTGTTGCTCAACCCTAAGGTGAGGGTAAGATTGTGGGAGAGTTGTGTTGGGATCGAGTAGTCACGTGCGTTTATACCTAGTCCCTCTGAGTAGAAAGTAAAGCTCTTCACGTACTGATTGTCGTAAGTGAAGCTAAGAGCTGTCCCCTTACCGAGGAGGTGCTTCCTACGAAGAGTTACATCAATCCCCCCAAATGAATATGGGAGGTTGGGCATCCTAAGTCCATAACCTGCATTGATGAGCTGCCCCCCTTGGCTGTGTTTTTGATTGTCTCGTACATCCATCAGCGTGTAACTACCGCCAAGGCTGAGCCATTTATCATAGTCGAAGCGTAGGGAGAGATTGATTCCTTTAGTTAGTACTTTCCCATAATTGACATAGACGCCACCGTAGTTCCCTCCTCCCATGCTCGAGACATTACGTTGTATATAGTCTCTTGTGTCACGCCAGATAAGTCCTGCCTCAATGAGGAGCATCGACTCTTGGAGGTGTTGTGCCCAGCTCAGATTGAGGTTGATATTATGGCTGCTTTCTGGACGTAGACCTATTTTCCCGGTCTCTAGATCGGTGTCTCCAAAGATCTCTGTCGAGGTAGGTAGGCGATAGGCCTTTTCATAAGAAATCTTAGCTTGCAAGGGACGAAGGAGCTGAGCTGATACTGCAAGCCCGTAGCCTAGGTAGTGGTCGCTACGTGTTGTCTCGGCAAATTGCCCTTGTAGAGGATCAGTGGCTATTGCCCCCGTGATGTGCTGCGCATAGTATTTACCGAAGAGAGTAGCATTCCATACGCTATCTGGGCGATACTGGGCAGAGAGCCCTGTGATGTTTTTTATCTCTTGATCGGGAATAGGTGAGGTGGATGCACGGCGGGCTACGAGGGAGGTACTGCGCCGAGAGAAGGAGGTGAAGTTATGATGTAGGACGAGTGTGTACCGATCCTGTGGGCGGTACTTGATGCTCGCACTAGCTGTCCAGTTATCCTCATTGGAGCGTGTGATCCCGTAGCCCTGCTCTCCTGGGCTATTTCGCTCTGTTCGCTCTCCCCTCCAGTTATATCGGTAGGAGGCTGTGTCTACCAGAGTGTAGCTACCTCGTGTATAGCCTGCTGTGAGCTGTATATCCATGCGCCCATCGAGGAGCTGATCCTTCGTGTACTCCAGAGAAGGTATGAGATTATAGCCATATCTATGTCGCTCCCCGAACACGATATCTTGCCGTACACCTGCCTGTATGTCTTTGTAGACGTGGGCGTATTTCAAACCGAATAAGAGACGGCTTGCCCAAGGCTTTCGGATGAATCCGAGCTTTCCGATGATGGCTTCGTTGTGGTATGTATCGTGGAAGCGCCGGACATGCTCTACTTTCGTTCGGTCGATACCTCCATTGATCAGATCTTCGACAGGGGTATCAATCCAATAGTTATTCTTTGAATAGTTCTGAAAAGCATTAAGCTCAAAGGAGAGACCATTCTCAAGTGTTCGTCCCAGAGCAAGGGTGGAGCGATGGGTTTGGAATGAGCCGTAGGAATAGGAGGCATCGAGATACCAAGGCCTGTGCTTCCTCGAGGTAACAATATTAATTACTCCTCCAATAGCATCTGCCCCGAAGTCTACGGGCACAACCCCTCGATAGACCTCAATACGCTCGGCATAACTAACGGGTATATTATTTAGGCTAAATGAACGACCGACGCCCTCCTGCGGTACGCCGTCAATGAAAACCTTGACATGACGACCTGTGAAACCATCCAGCGTGACATTCATATCGGATCCGACACCGCCTGTCTCACGTACCTTTACACCAGGTGCTCGTGAAAGGGCGTCACCCAGATTCTTGTTCGTTGAAAGGAAATCCTGGGTATTAATCGAGACTGCATTGAATGCTGTATGGCGAAGCCTCCCCACGCCACGAGCAACAACCTCCACGCTACGAAGCTGAAGGCTCTCCCCCTCGAGTACGAAGTCTCGAGTATACGTAGTGCTATCGGAAAGGGTTATCTCGACTATTTGCTTCTTGTATCCCAGAGAAGAGATGATGAGCGTATGGTGTCCTATGGGGAGTGATAGCTCGTAGGCACCAGAGGCGTTAGCTGTACATCCACGACGCTCCCCCTGCACTGCAATGGTAGCAAAGCTAAGTCCCTCTCGATCGGGGGAGTAGATATGTCCCTTAATAAGCCCAATACCTTGGGCAAAGAGAGGAGAGGCAGAGGTATATAGGCTACCCAATGCCACGATGAGGAATAAAAATATCTTTTGCAAATGAATGCAGATAATAGAATTCAAAACAATCTTTTGCAAAGGTAGTTTGTTGTTTTGCGCCCTACAATCACCATTTTTAGGTATATTTATTACTCTGCTGTATGCGCTCTTGCCGTACGTCCTCCTGCTCCTCTCATTAGGTCCATAGATGTGACTTCCTCCTATCTCTCCAAATCTCTAGAGTTTTTATTCGAGAACTCTAGTCTTTTCCTCCCGAATCTCTAGAGTTTCTTTTTGTAATCACAGATGTATCCGAGAGCCTATATGAGATAACCCCCAGCATTACCCATACTTCTCTCTAGGGGTATCTATTATAGGCTGTTGGGAAGGGTACACTTCCTCGCCCTCGGCGGGTGCATTTTTCGTAGCTTTGTGTGTACTATATGTAGACCTAGGGGAGTAGAACCAGTCACGAGAAGTAAAGAGGGGCTGGATGCAACTTTGATATACCTAAAATAACGGGTCGTGTCTGCCCCCAGCAATGGAATATAAGTGATTGCTCATACAATAAATCCCTGCTGTGACCTATGTGTATATAGGAGGCTGCAATGTGTGTAGTGTGCTAGTTGTCATTGGTATATATTAAGCTGTGTAACGACTAATGAGTATCGATATCACCCAAGCAGGACAAACCCTATTTGAAGAAATCCGTCATGTGGATGAGCAGGGTGTAGAGTATTGGAAGTCCCGAGAGCTGGCCAAGGCCCTTAGTTACTCCGACTACCGTAACTTCCTATCTGTCATAAAAAAGGCTAAAGCGGCCTGTCTCAATAGTGGGGAAAAGGTAGAAAACCATTTCGGTGACATCACCGAAATGGTGCAGCTTGCAAAAACAGCTCAGCGAAAGGTGGATGTAGTCAAGTTATCGCGCTATGCCTGCTACTTGATTGTGCAGAACGCAGATCCATCAAAAGAGGTAGTTGCACTAGGACAGACCTACTTCGCTGTTCAGACAAGGACACGGGAGCTACAAGAAGAAAGGCGAGCACAGCTAACCGAAGAAGAGCAAAATCGGCTTTTCCTTCGGGGAGAGGTGGCAAAGCATAACACACAGCTTGCGGCTGCTGCTCAGGATGCTGGGGTTGAGACTTCTCAGGAATATGCAATCTTCCAGAATTGTGGATATAGAGGTCTCTACGGAGGGCTTGAAGCCAAAGATATTCATGCACGGAAAAGACTAAAGAAGAGCCAGCAGATCCTAGACCACATGGGGAGTACGGAGCTTGCTGCCAATCTCTTCCGTGCTACGCAAACAGAGGAGAGGTTGAGGAGAGAGGGAATTAAAGGTAAGCAGAACGCTAATCGAGCCCATGAGGAGGTCGGAGCAAAAGTTAGGCAGACCATAAAGGAGCTCGGAGGAACCATGCCAGAGGATCTCCCTGTGGCAGACAGCATCAAGAAGGTCGAAAAGAAGCTAAAGCCTACACCTAAAAGGAAGAAGCTCAAATAAAACTCCTTCACGTCCCCATTTATCATAGCTGTTGTTTCCCTTGGGAGCAGAGTAGGGTTGATTTCTAGCCTACGTTTGCGCGTACAACCGTTAAAGGTTTTGTTTGAAGGTATTCAAGATGAGCTCTTTATGGCTCAAGATGGAGCGGTCTTTTCCCCTTGGAGATAGACAGAGAGCGATTATTTGAAGAGGAGAAGTGTACAAGAAAATTTTTTCTCTCTGACTTGTAGGGCGTTTTAAGGTTTACCCTTGGGTTCGTTTAGCGGGAAAGAAAAAGTTATCCTACCTTTGCTGTGTCCTCAAGTGAGAGGGCAAAAATTTATGTTTTACTTAATATATTTTGCTGAATCATGGGAAAGAACAAGCCCCTCAACTTCTCACTCAGCGAACGTACGTTCAAGACTGGGAAGTTCGCAGGTAAGACCTTTCAGGTCGCCCTGCCCACCAATCGTCATGCAATCTCCTTTGAGCGTTTCTGTGAGCTCGTCGCAGGGCAGACCACGTTCAACTACATGGAGGTGGCCTCCGTCCTCAATCTCGCAGCAGATATGGCTCGTAGCCTAGTGGCTAACGGAGACATCGTAGAGTATGGTCGTCTAGGTCGCTTACGCCCAAGCATCAAAAGCCACATGGTACCTCAGGGTGAGACTTTTAATGCCAATACCCATATCAAGGGTGCATGTGTGACGCTCATGCCAAGTCGTAAGTACTTCCGACTCGCAGACGTGAGCTTCGAGCGTACAGCCACCAAGATGAAGAAGGGTAAGTCTGGTAATAAGCCCAAGCCAAGTACCCCGCCTAGCGGTGATGCCCCACAAGGTGGCGGAATTGGGATATAAAAGTCCTTTGACCAAATTGAGAAGCCAAGAGCCTCACTCTCCATACTTCGGAGGGTGAGGCTCTCTCCTTTCTGCTCGCCACCTTTTCTTCTTTCGGAACGAAGGCTGTAAGGGCGAAATTTGTATCTTTGACTGATGGCACCCTATATACTATATAAATTAGGGGTCCACTTGGTGACGTATTTTTTCCATAGTTTGATTGCTTCCTATGAAGAGACTAGTCGCATCGGCCCTCACGCTGGGCTGTGCCCTTAGCCTACCTTTCCTTAGTCTACCCCTCTCGGGCCAGCGCACGGTAGAGCGTCTGGAGAAGGGATGGCGATTTACCCGAGTAGATGACCCCAAGGCCTCCGCCGAGGGCTACGACGACAGCAAGTGGAGCCGTGTCGTCGTACCCCATGACTGGGCGATCTACGGCCCCTTTAGCTTCGACAACGACAAGCAGCATCTAGCCATCACGCAGGATGGGCAGAAGGAGGCCATGGAGCACGCAGGCCGTACGGGTGGCCTCCCCTTCGTCGGGGTGGGCTGGTACCGCCGTACGCTTTCTATCCCCGAGGATCTTGGGCAGCGTAGGGTCGTCCTACGCTTCGATGGGGCGATGAGCCATGCTCGTGTGTATGTCAATGGGCACGAGGCGGGCTATTGGCCCTATGGCTACAATAGCTTCCACCTCGATGTCACCCCCTACGTCCGCCCCGGCAAGGACAACACCCTAGCCGTACGACTAGAGAACAAGCACGAGAGCAGTCGCTGGTACCCCGGTGCAGGCCTCTACCGCAATGTCCACATGGTCATCACCGATCCCATCCATGTGCCTACATGGGGGACACAGATTAAGACTCCCGTCGTACGGGGAGACTTCGCCTATGTAGACGTCGAGACAAAGCTCGCTGGGCTGAAGACACTGGGGAATGAAGTGCTGACGATCAAGACCCATATCCTTACCCCTCTGGGCACAAAGATCGCGGAGACTAAGGCTTCCTTTTGGGATGAGGACAGCATCCTGCGCTCGGGCTTCGAGGTGCAGAATCCTCTACTCTGGGACATCGGTCATCCCTACCTATATAAGTATGTCGTGGAGCTGTCGTCTAGTGGCAAGCTCCTAGACCGAGATACGACGACCTTCGGGATACGCTCGATCGAACTGAAGGCTGGCGATGGCTTCTACCTCAACGGGCGCAAGATCAAGTTCCAGGGTGCTTGCCTGCACCACGACCTTGGTCCCCTCGGTGCTGCTGTGAACGAAGCTGCTATGCGCCGTCAGATACGTCTGATGCAGGATATGGGTGTCAATGCTATCCGTACCTCGCATAATATGCCTGCCCCCGAGTTCGTCCGTCTATGTGACGAGATGGGGATGCCGCTGATGGCCGAGAGCTTCGACTCCTGGGCTCAGCCCAAGGTGCCCAATGGCTACAACCTAGACTTCAACGAGTGGCATGAGCGTGACCTGGTGAACCTCATCCACCAGTTCCGCAACAGCCCCTCCGTCATCATGTGGAGCATCGGGAACGAAGTCCCCGAGCAGCCCTCTGCCGAGGGTGCTAAGCTCGCCTACCGCCTCCAGCAGATCTGCCACAGAGAGGATCCTACTCGCCCCGTCACCAACGGGATGGATAACCCCAAGGCAGTGCTCAAGACCGGTATGGCAGCTACACTAGATATACCGGGCTTCAACTATCGTCCCTTCCTCTACGACACGGCGCATCGTGTCCTCCCACAGGGCTTCCTCCTCGGCTCCGAGACCTGCTCTACGGTTAGCTCACGAGGTGTATACAAGTTCCCCGTCGTGCGCAAGTCCATGGCTAAGTACCCCGACCATCAGTCCTCTAGCTACGATGTCGAGCACTGCGGGTGGAGCAACCTCCCCGAGGACGACTTCATGCGTCAGGAGGACCACAGCTGGAGCATGGGTGAGTTCATCTGGACGGGGATCGACTACCTCGGTGAGCCCACACCCTACTACAGCGACTGGCCCAGCCACTCCTCGCTCTTCGGTGCGGTGGACCTAGCAGGTATCCCTAAGGATCGCTTCTATCTCTATCGTAGCCACTGGAACAAGACTTCGCCCACGTTACACATCCTACCCCACTGGACTTGGCCTGACCGAGTAGGTGAGGTGACCCCCATCTTCGTCTATACGAGCTACCCCGAGGCGGAGCTCTTCATCAACGGCAAGAGTCAGGGGCGTCAGCGCAAGGATCGCTCCGTCACGATCGATGCTACGGAGAATGAAGAGAGCTTCAAGAACTTCACTCGTCAGAAGCGTTACCGCCTGATGTGGATGGATACGAAGTATGAACCCGGAGAAGTCAAGGTCGTCGCCTACAATGACGCTGGCGAGGTAGCCGAGGAGAAGGTCATCCGCACCGCAGGCAAGCCCCATTACCTCGAGCTCGTAGCCGACCGCACGACCCTCACGGCGGACGGACGGGATATAGCCTTCGTGACGGTGCGTGTGGTGGATAAGGATGGCAACCTGATTCCCGATGATGCCCGTCTCTTGAACTTCCGAGTTACGGGTGCTGCTACCTTCCGTGCAGCCGCCTCGGGTAACCCCGCTTCGCTGGATGCCTTCCACCTGCCTCGTCACCACACCTTCAGTGGCCAGCTTGTGACCCTCGTACAGAGCTCTGAGCAGTCGGGCGAGGCTGTCCTCCATGTCTCGGCTAAGGGTCTGCCTACGGCTACTCTGCGCCTTCAGATTAAGTAAGCTCCTAACTCATACGACCCTCCACCGCCCTCCGCCTACTGCTAGGCAGGGGAGCGATGGAGGGTCTTTCCTATCCCTCCAGGACGATGCCCTACTACACCCCGAGTGAGATCGAGCATATCCTCGCCCTCACCCAGCAGTATCAGACGACAAGCCCCGAACGTGTCCTCCTCGGCAAGGGGGCGATGAGCCGTGAGGAGCGAACCCTCGTAGCCCTCCAGCTAAGCACTCGTGTAGCTCTCTCGAGGCGACTCCCACGGTGGGCGGAGGTCGGAGCCTTCGTCCCCTCCTCCCTTGCCCTAGAGCAGTGCTCCAGCGAGGAGGCTGCCGAGTATAAGAGACGCTTCGCACGAGAGGATGACCGCCTCCTTGACCTCACTGGAGGGATGGGGGTAGACTTCGCTGCTCTGAGGGCGGTGACGGCTCATGGGGTGTATGTGGAGCGTCATGAGGAGTTGGCTAGTGCTGCAGCCTACAACCTCCCTCGTCTCCTCCCCACTCAGCCGAGTGAGGTGATCTGTGGGGAGTCGCTAGAGCTCCTCCCAGAGCTCCTCGAGCGTTACCGCCCGAGCCTTATCTACCTAGACCCTGCACGTAGGGAGGGTGGTGACCAGCATCGTAGGGTCTATGCCATCGAGGACTGCGAGCCTGACCTTCGGGAACTCCTACCGAGACTACGCTCGCTCTGCACTTCGCTTGGCTGTACACACCCTCGCCTTCTGGTTAAGCTCTCCCCGATGCTGGACATCACGCATACCCTGCAGAGTGTGCCCTACGTCACCGAGCTACATGTCGTAGCCGTGCGGGGCGAGGTGAAGGAGCTCCTACTGTCCCTCGACCTAAGCCTAGAGGAGGCGATGCCCGAGGCTGGGGCAGTTACCATCACGGCGGCGAACCTCCTAGGCTCGGAGCGACCTGCCCAGATCTTCACACAGCCCCGTGCCCTAGCTCATGAGGGAGAACTCACGGCGATCTACGCCACTGAGCTCTCGACCTATCTCTATGAGCCGAATGCCGCCCTCATGAAGTCGGGGCTCTTCAAGACCTTAGCGGAGACCTTCGCCCTGAAGCCCCTCCACCCCAGCACCCATCTTTATACCTCGAGCCATCGGGTCGTGGAGTTCCCCGGGCGAGTATTTGAGGTACGAGCTGTCCATCCCTTTGCCTCCTCTACCCTTCGTCGGCTGGGTCGAGAGCTCGGGGCAGCGCAGATCTCGTGTCGCAACTTCCCCCTCTCTCCCGAAGCCCTTCGTGCTAAGCTCGGCATCAAGGACAGCGACACCCAGACGCTCTTCGCCCTCACACTCTCCCCCTCCACCCCGCTCATGGTGCTCTGCCACCGCCTGTGATGTGAGCGAAGGTGGTGTGCTTGGAGTTTCAATAGGCTTTGAAACGGGAGAGGGAGAGCTGAGGGAAGAGACTTTCCAAAATAAAGGAAGAGTGAGCTCTATCTCAATCAAGTGTTGTGTAATATACTTATAGTAAACGACTTATGGTGTTTGCTGAAAGTGCCCTCTACGAGTTATGGTAACTCGCTTCAGCAAGTTATGGTAACTCATTAAAACGAGTTATGGTAAGTCGTTGTAGAGAGTTATGGTAAGTCTCCGAGACGAGTTGTGGTAACTCGTTTTCCAATCCTGTAAATGGCATAAATAGAGTGTGTTACAATCGGTGTCAATCCCGTGTATATCTTTTGTTTGTGCTATTGGTGTCGTTGCTTGTATTTCTTTTCATTGCCTAGCTTCAGTGTCTTGCAGATAGGGAGTAGGCGATCTTTTTGTTCCTTCCCGCTCCTTATGTTAGCTCTTCTAGGTGAGACGTGGCTCAGCCTCAGCTCGGTAGTTTACGTTTGGTGATGTAGGGTATTAGCTCTAAATTTGCCCTGTCATGTGGGTGTGATGGATCTCATGCACCACGATGTCTTCTTGCCCATCTTGCTATACCTCCGCTCTGATGCTGAGGTATAGTCTAAATACAGTATAACAATGGATAATCAGAAAGTAGACCTTTTCATCCTTACCAACCAAAAGTATTTTGAGCCAACACAGCTCCAGATCATCCGCGAGCGACTACAGGCAGTGGATGATACGAAGCTCCTCGCCCTTTCGTCGATCGAATACAAAGATCCAAGCATGATGCTCCTAGTATCTATCTTCGCTGGGACACTTGGTGTAGACCGATTTATGGTTGGGGATGTAGGGATTGGCGTTGCCAAGCTCCTGACCGGAGGTGGCTGTGGGATCTTTGCGCTGATTGACTGGTTTCAGATCCAAGGTGTCACAAGGCGTAAGAACTTTGAGGCACTGATGCAGGTCCTCAACTACTAGCTTCGCCACTGCTTCACACCTCTTATATTGTGATCTCGGGGTTTGCTTCGAGCTATGTGTGATGCTCACAAGTCCCGCTGTACCCCTCTATATAGGAGGGGTAGGTGGTTGCTGGTGCTTGTCCTCGGGCTTGTGCTTGTGACCTTATATTATGCCCTTGAGCCATCATCGGGGAGCCTTCCCTCATGTCTACTCCTTAGGCTTACAGGTTTTCGTTGCCCGGGTTGTGGTACACAGCGCGCTGTACATGCACTCCTGCATGGGAACTTTGCACAGGGAATAGCGTACAACTATTCCCTGCTCTTTACTGTACCCATTCTGGCACTCTATATCGGTGACGCATTGTGGGGAGAGAAGACACCACGTCTGAGGGCATTCCTACGCCACCCGCTCGTTATCCTTTCCCTTGTCTTAATACTCCTTGCTTGGTGGATACTACGTAACTGCTGGGGTTACTAGGGGCTTATCTGCGGAGAAAGCCCTATCTTTGTGAGCAAGAATAAAGAAGCAACTTCGTATGCCCTCCGAATATACCATCGATCAGATGTTGCAAGCTGAGATTGAAGCTCTCCGCAACATCCCCCGTGATAACGATTACGAGAAGGCCATAGCTCTTATACTTGAGCGTGTGCACGATGGAGGGGGGCGTCTCATTACTTCGGGAATGGGCAAGGCGGGGCAGATCGCGCATAACATCGCCACGACCTTCAGCTCCACAGGTACACCAGCTTATTTCCTTCACCCTAGTGAAGCACAGCATGGAGACCTTGGGATGGTTTGCTCCAGTGATGTGATGCTTCTGATTAGTAATTCGGGGAAGACTCGAGAGGTGCTTGAGCTGGTTGCTCTTGCACGTCGGATGTATCCCTCCCTACCCTTCATCTTGATTACGGGTAATCCCGATAGTCCACTCTCTGGAGAGGTCAATGTCTGCCTATCCACAGGTAACCCTAAGGAGGTATGTCCCCTCGGACTCACCCCCACCACCAGCACTACGGTGATGACGGTACTGGGAGATCTGCTCGTGGTGAGCGTGATGCAACGCATCGGCTTCACCTATCACGACTACTCCCTCCGCCATCATGGTGGCTACCTTGGGGATAAGAGTCGTGAGCTACAGACAGAGCAGCGCTAGGCGTCTGCTCACGTGGGGTACGAAGCTGTGAGGCTATGTACCTCGTTATTCCAGATTTTGTTGTGTGTGCCGAGGTTGGGCTGAGGTAGTCCATGAGAAGCACACTGCCTACCACCTAAGGATAGGCGTATTAATTACAAGAGCAATCAATGACATTTGAAGCCCTAGGGGTGAGTGCCCCTATTTGCCAAGCCGTAGCAGAGCTTGGCTACGAACAGCCTATGCCCGTGCAGGAAGCTGTTATACCCCATCTCCTCGGAGAGCCACAAGACCTCATCGCACTAGCCCAGACGGGCACAGGTAAGACTGCCGCCTTTGGTCTTCCCCTCCTACAGAACGTCGCACGTAGCCTCGACGAGTCCAAGACTCGGACAAATGCCTCGGGGCATGCACGTGCCCTTGTCTTATGTCCCACCCGCGAACTGTGCTTACAGATCTCCGATGACCTTACCGAGTACAGCAAGTATCTCCCCTCAGTGCGTATCCTCCCTGTCTATGGAGGCTCATCCATAGAGGCACAGATACGCACCCTTCGTCGTGGCGTCGAGGTGATCGTCGCCACCCCAGGCCGTCTAATCGACCTCATGGAGCGTGGTGTGGCTTCGCTCGACGAGGTGCAGACTGTTGTGCTTGACGAAGCGGATGAGATGCTGAATATGGGCTTCACCGAGAGCCTACAGACCATCCTAGCACAGGTGCCCAAGGAGCGTCACCTCCTCCTCTTCTCTGCTACCATGCCTCGTGAGATCAGTTCGATCGCAGCTTCGTACATGCATCATCCTCGTGAGATCGTCGTCGGTACCAAGAACCAAGGTAATGCCAATATCAAGCACCACTACTATGTCGTCTCTGCCCGCCATAAGTACCTTGCCCTAAAGCGCATTGCAGACTATTACCCCAGCATCTATGGGATCATATTCTGCCGTACACGTAAGGAGACTCAGGAGATCGCAGACCAGCTGATCCGTGATGGCTATAATGCCGATGCTCTGCATGGTGAGCTCTCTCAGGCTCAGCGTGACTACGTGATGCAGAAGTTCCGCATACGCAACCTTCAGCTCCTCGTAGCTACCGATGTCGCTGCCCGAGGGCTAGATGTGAACGACCTAACGCACGTAATTCACTATGGTCTACCAGATGATATCGAGAGCTATACCCACCGCAGTGGCCGAACCGCCCGTGCCGGGAAGATGGGACTATCCATAGCTATCTGCCATAGCCGTGAGCGTGGACGCATTCGAGATATAGAGCGCATCTCGCACGCTACCCTAGAGCGTAAGAACCTACCCACAGGACAGGAGATCTGTCAGAAGCAGCTCTTCGGTCTAGCTGATCGCATTGAGCGAGTAGAGCTCACCGAGGATGCTACTCTGGAGAGTGTACTCCCTGACCTCCTGCGCAAGCTCGACTGGCTCGACAAGGAGGAGCTCATGCGTCGGATCATGCTCATGGAGTTTCGCCGTATGCTCGACTACTATGAGAGCGAAGAGGCAATCGAGGAGGCAGATGATAAGGGCAAGCTACCCACAGAGCGCAAGGAGAAGCGTGACAAGCGCAATGCCGTAGCCGAGGAAGGGATGAAGCGTCTCTTCATCAACTTCGGTAAGCTCGACAAGATGTACCCCAACAAGCTCATTGAACTCATCAACAAGTGCGTCCCAGGTCGTGTGAAAATCGGTAAGATTGACCTCATGCCTCGCTTCTCATTCTTCGAGGTCGATGAGCACGAGGCCTCAGAGGTCGTTACCTCCATGAGCAGCTACGAGGTAGATGGTCGGCGTATCGTCGTGGACTACGCTGATGCCGTAGGAGCCTCCGAGGGCAAGCGTGAGCGCAGAGGTAAGCGTACCCACTTCGACGATAGCCCACGTGCGCCACGCAAGGGGAAGAAGCATCATGACGACTATTCACCCCGCTCTAGCCGAAAGGGCGACAGTCACTCCTCACCCTTCGATAAGTACAAGGGTAAGAAGAAGTCCCGTAGGTAGTCGCCTGCCACTGTAATCCTAGCCCCACCTTAGCTCCTGCTCCTCATGGCGCAGGGCTAAGGTGGGGCTTCTCTTTGCTCCTGAGTGCATAGCCTGCTCTTCTCCTAAAAACACCCCTCTTGGGTTCGCTTAACCCTACGTCCTTGTTTGTTTAGATCTAACTTGTTGTGTTTTGAGCGTGGTGTATAGGAGGGGTGGTCGCTTATCTCTCTTTCGGTTTTCTACCCTCGATGGGGATCCTTCACAAACGACCTAGATAAAGGCCTTGTGAAGAGTGCATAAAGACTTACTATAAGTCGCCGTAACAAGTTACCATAACTCTCCTCGACGACTTACCATAACTCGTAATGACGAGTTACCACAACTCTTTGTAACGACTTGTGGTAACTCATCGGCACTCTGTTTTTGTCTCTTGTATTGTGCTGTTTTTAAGTGTGGTATGAAGTCTTGAGGAAGGGGATACTTGTCGTTGTCATGCGGTTTATTTTGTTATCGTTTTTGCTCTCCATCATCCATGGATGAGAGAAATATGCCAAACCTACTCAAACAAAGGGATGAGGAGCGACCAAGAATAGGAAATCACTACCTTTGTCTATCAATATCGTCCTCCCTCATGGGAGTTACTAGAGAGAAGCGATGAGCAAACATTCCTTCAAAGGGTTGGGCGTAGCCCTCGTTACCCCGTTCACAGAGACGAATAAGGTCGATTACAAGAGCTTAGAGCGTCTCGTAGAGCATCTATTGCGTGACCGAGCCACAGACTTCCTCGTCGTGCATGGTACGACGGGCGAATCCCCATGCCTCACCCGCCAGGAACGAGATGCTGTCACAGAGCAGATCGTGAAGCAGGTCGCTGGCCGTTGCCCCATCATGGTGGGTCTCGGGGGGAATAACACCCTAGAGACAGCCGATAGGATTGCAGCTATGGAGACTCGTGGGATTGATGGGATTCTCTCTGTGGTGCCTTACTACAACAAGCCTTCACAGGAGGGCATTTATCAGCACTTCTCGACACTTGCACGTAGGAGCAGTCTCCCTATTGTGCTTTATAATGTGCCAGGTCGAGTGGGGGTAAATATGGCACCAGATACGGTAATCCGCCTAGCTCAGGAGCATGAGAATATTATAGGGGTTAAAGAGGCCTCGGGCTTCCCACAGCAGGCAGAGCAGATTACTTCCGCAGAGCTCCCAAAGGATTTCGTTGTACTCTCTGGAGACGATGCTCTGACCGTAGCCTTTGTACAGAATGGTGCTCAGGGGGTAATCTCCGTGGTAGGTAATGCGTACCCAAGGCTAACGTCTCGCCTTACCCATCTGGCGATGCAGGGGCGATATAACGAAGCGGATATGCTCCAGACGGCCATGAGGCAAATCAACACACAGCTCTTCCAAGAGGGAAATCCAGCGGGGATCAAGGCATTGCTTCGCTTGATGTGTCTGATTGACTCCGATACCCTGCGCCTACCGCTGGTTCCCGTGAGTGAGGAGCTTCGTGTGCGACTGGATGAGACACGCAAGGAGCTTGACCTCTATGCCTCAACCATCGGGTGCTAGAGCCGTCTTTCAAGAACACATAATCATCATATTCAAGATCCTTAGCGTGTAAATGTTAAGGTACAGCCTAGGCTGAGAAAAGTACATGCAAGAAGAGCAGAGACCGATAGAGGATACAGGGGATGAGGTGTTAGGTAACCTAACTGCAGATGTTGAGTCGCTCAAGCGAAAGTCCGTCACGGGCTTCGGTTGGGCAACCGTGCAGCAGGCTGTCGGGCGCATCACGAGTTTCGTTATTCAGCTTGCTCTGGCTCGGTTGCTGACACCTGAGGACTTTGGTACGGTGGCTGTATTGTCGATCTTTATTGCCATCTCAACGACCCTGGCTAATGCTGGCTTTAGCAGCTCTCTATCTCGGACAGAGACACTCGATGAGCGAGACTTGTCTACGGTCTTCTATTACAACCTAGGGATGAGTGCATCCCTTTACCTAATACTTTTTATCGCCGCACCGTGGATTGCTGACTACTTCCATAACCCGATACTTATCCCTATCCTTCGGGTGCAGTCGCTCTCGATGGTCATATATGCCGTCTCGTCCATCCAAGGCATCCTCCTATGGAGGCGCATGGAGTTTAAGAAACAGATGTATGTGCAGCTCTATTGTGGAGTTATCTCTGGGTCTGTCGGTGTGGGGATGGCTGCTCTAGGCTTCGGTGTTTGGGCATTGGTGGGGATGGGTCTCGCTAATGCTCTTGTCAATGCTGGCCTGCTTTGGCATTATTCCTCTTGGCGACCCAAGAGGATATTTGATAAAGGGCGATTTAAGGTGCATTTTGATTTCGGTTGGCGCATTGCACTCTCTGGTATCATCAAGGAGATTTACAACAACATTACTACGGTCTTCATAGGTCGCTATTTCTCTACACGTATTCTGGGGTTGTACGGACAGGCAAATGCCTTCTATGTCGTGCCTGTATATATCCTAGCAGACCCTATAAACAAGGTAAGCTATCCCATATTCATACGTGTGCAGAGTAATATGGAACTTCTGCGAGCAGGCTATCGGAAGGTGATGCGTCTGCTGGTCATGATCTCGGTACCGACACTCTCGCTGCTCGCTGTACTAGCTCACCCGTTGTATCACTTCCTCTTTGGAGAGAAGTGGACACTTGCTGCTGGGTACTTTCAGATTCTTTGCTTGGCAGGTATTCTCCTACCATTGAATGACTACAATGTGAATATCCTTTCGGCTAAGGGGCGTAGTGATCTATATATGCGTCTAGATATTGTTCGCCGTATCATCGGAGGTGTTGGGATATTCATTGCACTTGTTTTTAGCAGTAAGTGGGGAGTATATGGGCTTCTGTGGAGTAGTGTCATTTGCCAAGTGATCTTCCTCTTTGTCAATAGCCACTACTCGGGGCGGTTCATCAATTATACGCTCTGGCAGCAGCTGAGAGAGCTTTTCCCATTCTTCATCATGAGCGGGGTCTCTGCCCTTGTTGTCTGGGGTGTAGATACGTACCTTGTTGGGGGGCTGTCCGACTTCCTTCGCCTGGCAATCGGTGGATGTGTCATGGCATTGATGTACCTGGGGCTACTGCTACTCTTCATGAGGCAGGACCTTCTCTATGTGTATGAGCTAGTGATGCACCACCTCTTGAAAAGAAAAACACCCGCCGAAGCTCATCATGGGCATTAGTTGTTGATAATGTAGTAGTCTTACATAAGGGAGATTACAGCCCTCAAATAACGAATGCTCACGGATTACAACCGGCGTATGTTTGCACATGTCACCTGTAATGGGTGAAGGTGGTGAATATACGTCCTCTGTATCTAGGGACGTTATAGTAATTGAAAATCAGAGGTATAGTAAAGCGTGAATGGGAGGAAAGAAGGTGGCTTTTTATTCTTTAGCCTCTAGTCATTGCCTAGAGATAAAGTATAAGTGTTTTTATTTCTTACCTTTGCATTTAGTAGATTTGCATATTGTATCATCGTACATAATTCAAGTTTAGATTATGAAGAAGATCATCATTGCCTCTCTGGCACTTATTTCGCTCGTTACCTTGGGTTCATGCAAGGCGAAGCAGAGCGCTTATAGAAAGGCCTACGAACAGGCTAAGCAACGAGAAATAGCAGGGCAGGATAATAAGCCAGCCTTGGAGTACGAAGCTCCTGCAACGAGTACGACAGTAGCACAGGCTCCTGTCACTGTACGCAAGGAGCGTGTCACCACCTATACAGGGGAGGACGCTAATCACCTAAAGCGATTCAGTGTGGTTATTGGAAGCTTCCAGAACCCTACGAATGCCCGTAACCTAAAGGATCGTATGGTTCAAGAGGGTTACAACGCCGTCCTCGCTACGAACGAAGCAGGTATGCTACGTGTCATCGTTGCTAGCTTCGATGCTCGTGAAGAAGCTGTTGCTAGCCGTGACGCTATCCGTGCTCGTTTTGCACCCGACTTTAAGGATGCTTGGCTGCTAGAGAACGATCTCTAGGCCAAGGCATCTTTCCTTCCACGACATTTCATGGAGATTAGACAAAACCATTCCCTTCTGGAGCATAACACGTTTGGTATTCGTGCTCAAGCAGATTGGTTTGTCTCTTTTCATGGGTTAGAGGATCTTAGCCTACTAGCTCGGGATGAATACTTCCAGGAGTGTCGCTGTCTTACTATTGGCGAGGGGAGCAACTTGCTCTTCCTCGCCAACTTTCATGGGGTTATACTTCATTCGGAGATCCAGACGATTGACCGAACAAGCGAGGATGAGGGGCATGTAGACTTCCTCGTTGGCTCGGGAGTGCGGTGGAATGATTTCGTCTCATTAGCATCCAAAGAGGGGCTTGGTGGGATTGAGAATCTCGCTCTTATCCCTGGGGAGGTGGGTGCTGCTGCTATCCAGAATATTGGAGCCTATGGTATGGAGATTTGCGAGCGTATCGTTGCTGTGCATACCTTCCATCGTCGTACAGGCGAGCAGCGTATCTTCTCTAAGGATGAGTGTGCATACGCCTATCGGCACAGCATATTCAAGGAGCCTGAGTACGCAGACTATATCGTCACCCATGTCCACCTTAGGCTAGACAAGAAGCCTACGTTACGTCTGGACTATGCAGACCTCAGGGAGCGTATTACCTCTCAGTATAAGGCTCCTACTCCAGACGACGTACGGCGTGAGGTCATCAGTATACGTGAGTCTAAGCTCCCTAATCCAAAGGTGGTAGGCAACGCTGGTAGTTTCTTTATGAACCCCGTTGTTGACGCCTCTGTCTTTGAGACTTTGCAACGCTCCTACCCCAATATGCCTCACTATCCGCTGGCTGATGGACGAGTGAAGGTCCCCGCAGGTTGGCTAATCGATACTTGTGGGCTTAAGGGCTATAGGATGGGGCATGCTGGAGTTTATGAGAAACAAGCACTAGTTCTCATCAATGCTGATGGCGAGGCTACGGGACAAGATATAGCACGCCTAGCAGAGCATATCCAGAGTGAGGTTATGCAACGTTTCAGTATAGCCATTGAGCCTGAGGTGCGCTACATTGTCTAGTCGATAAAAAGAACCCCTTACACTAGAATACGCCTTTTGTGGGAGTAAGCCTCATAGCTTAGGCTAGAGCCTAAGAGTGGTTACTCCCCCTCTCTAAACAATGAAGGTTATCCTCCTTGGCACGGGTACAAGTACTGCTATCCCTGAGGTTGGTTGTGGTTGTCCCGTGTGTCATAGTGGTGATCCTCGTGATCGTCGCTTGCGTTCCTCTGCGCTTATCATCACAGACTCTGGTAAGCGAATTCTTATCGACTGCGGTCCAGACTTCCATGAGCAGGCTGTGCGTCTGCACTTGGATCGCATAGATGCTATCCTCCTCACCCACGAACATTACGACCATACGTTTGGCTTGGATGATGTCCGCACCATCGCTTGGCGTCAAGAGCTACCTATCTATGGGCAGGCTCGAGTGCTAGAGACGGTGAGGGAGCGGATGCATTATGCTTTTGGTCCCAATCCTTACCCAGGGACGCCACGGCTTACTCTCTGTCCAATCGACGAGGATGGAGAAGGTTCATTTGAGCTCCTTGGGGAGAAGGTTACACCGCTCTTTTTCGATCATGGCTCGCTTCCTATCGTTGGTTATCGCATAGGTGCATTCACCTATATCACCGATATGAAGACGATCTCGGAGTCGGAATGGATGAAGGTGGATGGCTCGGAGCTCTTAGTCATCAATGCCCTTAGGTATCAGCGTCCACATCCGAGCCATCAGTCAATCCTAGACGTCGAAGCCTTACTCCCTAAGCTGCATCATCGTCCACAGCTTACACTCCTGACCCACCTATCGCACCATGCGCCGTCTCACCAGCAGCTGCTCTCTATGCTCCCAGAGGGGCTACAGCCTGGCTATGATGGTCAGTGTATCACGCTGTGTGATGGTCTAGTTTCCGAAACGCCACTTCCTCTATATGAGGAGCCCTTTAGCTACCGAGACCTAGGTCGCATAGCCTATGCTGAGGCGTGGGCAATGCAGAAAGAGCTCTTTGATGCTCAGCTTCAGGCCAAGCACGAAGGTCTTCCTACTGAGAGCTTCCTCCTCTTCTGTGAGCATAATCCTGTCTTCACCATGGGCAAGCATGCTGATTCGGCAAATGTCCTGATGAGTCTCGATGTGCTACGAGAGAGCGGTTATGACTTCTACGAGGTAGAGCGTGGGGGGGATGTGACCTATCACGGGCCAGGTCAACTCACGGGTTATCCTATCCTTGACTTAGAGCGGTTTCATCTTGGGCTCAAGTCCTATATCGAGCTTTTAGAGCAGTCGGTCATTGAGCTTCTGAAGTTCTACCGCATTGAGGCTGGTCTCAAGGACGGAGCAATAGGTGTTTGGCTCGATGTTGGGAACCCTGCTCTGGAGCGCAAAATTTGTGCTATCGGTGTCAAGAGCAGTCGCTATGTGACGATGCATGGCTTTGCGCTGAACGTCAATAACGATCTCGCTCCCTTCCAGCTCATCAACCCTTGTGGCTTTAAGCAAGGTAAGGTGGCCTCTATCGCCCAAGAAGTCGGGCATGAAGTAGACTTCACCGTGGTCAAGCATATGCTTGTCTCGATCTTGCATCGACGCTTGCATGAGCATCTCACGCCACGCTATTAGAAATATTTACCCATACGCTTACTCATCCAGTATATGAACGAGCTTAATCTCACTACCCCTTCCCTACTCTTCTCGGCCATCTCTCTGATTCTGTTGGCCTACACCAATCGCTTCCTCTCCTATGCCACTATTGTGCGCCACCTGAAGGAGAAGTATGAAAGCAATCCTGACTCTGAGAGCACATCGCTTGCTCAGATTAACAACCTCTATCGTCGCCTGAACCTCATCCGTGCGATGCAGATCCTCGGTGCGAGTAGCCTCTTGGTCTGCCTCGGTGCGATGTTCCTCTACTACATAGAGTGGAATGTGCTAGCAGGCTGGGTCTTTGGTCTCGGCATGGTGCTCCTTGCCCTCTCCCTCTGTCTCTGTATCTGGGAGATCCAGATATCGGTCAAGGCTCTAAACCTTAACCTACGTTCCATCAAGAAGGAGCTAGCTCCCTCCCTTCGTCGACGTCCGGATGATGAGACCCTGCAGCGTGAGAAGGCAAAGCAGAATAAGAGCAAAAAGAAAAGCAAAGACCGAAACGATCGGGAAAAAGAGCAAGGCCAAGGCAGAGAGCAATCCTCTCAGTCGCAGTCCTCTTCTCAGGGCGGTCAGAGGCAGTCTCAGCCCAATGCTAATCAGTCTACCTCGGCCAATACACCTACTCCTACGCCTCGTAGTGTACAGGACGGAAATCGTCCTCGTCGAGAGGAGGGCAACCGAGAAGGTCGTAACAATGGACAGCAGCGACAAAATCAGTCCTCTTCTCGGGGCAATCAGTCTACTCCCAATGCCTCTACTCCAGCCCAAGGCTCGGTGAATCAGCCCACCCAGCGTGAGGGGAATGAGCGTCAACGGGAGGGAGGAGAGCGTCGCCCTCGTCCAGAGCGCTCAGAGCAAAGGGCTGCACAGTCCCAGCAGCCTAAGGCACAGAGTGTAGAGCCTACTAAGGAGCAGGTGGCAGAGTCCACTTCTCACTCGAGTAATCCACAGCACAGCCTACCAGTCCCTACAGCTCAGCGTGAACAAATCCGTCGTCCTCGTCCTGAGGCACGTCCTGATACTCGCCCTGCGACAGAGACCCCCGTGGCAACATCTCAGCCCCAGACTACAGCTCAGAGCCATCAGTCTGAGCCTACAGCGCAACAGCCTACCACGGCATCTCGCCCCGAGCCTCAGAGGTCTGTGGAGCCTCAGCCCGTAGTTGCGCCAAGCCCTCGCCCAGAGCGTCCTATGAGTTATGAGGAAGCTGTGGCTCGTCAGCGTGAGCTACAATCTGACAGGCAGGAGACAAGTAATAACCCTGAGGAGTAGTATTTGCTACTTAATAGCCCTTGAGGTAGGGATCTCAAGGGTGCGAAAACTCGAGAGAGGCTAGACATCTATCTAAGTTGTCTAGCCTCTCTTTTGCTTTTCCTCTGCGGAGACTCTAGAGTTTCGGAGGCAGATCTCTAGAGATATGAGTCAGAAACACTAGAGTTTTTTATGAGGAATAGTGTACTGTGCTTGGGGGTATTGGGATAATCAGTAGAGGGATGAGTGTACGGACGTCATTCTCTATATCCCAGCTCCACAACGCTCTTTATTAGACCTAAGAGCTATTTCCCCACGTCGGAGAGACGGATGCTTGTACTCTGTAAGATAGATGGGTAAGACCATACTCCGAGGTGCTTAGGTAATATCTTTGTACCTTTGTCCATGGTAAGACTCTGGCTACTTCAAGTACCGGAGCTGGTTCTCACAAAGCAAAGCTACATATATGATCTCTCGGCTAAAGAAGATAGGGCGTGACTTCTCTCTTCTCCTCTCGGCACATACCACCCAAGACAAGGCTATTGCCCGCAACTGGATATGGCATGAGGATATTAGTACTTTTTGGATGAAGAAGTATATCGACCTAAAGTTCCCAGAGCATAAGAAGGTTTGTTTCTTCTCCTGCTTTGATCCACGTATCCGTCTCGCCCAATTCTATCCGGGTGTCAAGATTTTTTATAGTGGAGAGAGAATCTCCAGTCTGATGCCGTGCGTCCAGGCCTTCCTGCGGCTTGGCGTGATGCACGTGTTGCGGAGGTAGATCTAAGTATAGGCTTTGAGTTTCGCAAGGAGCCGAACTATTATCGTTTCCCATTCTGGATTTCTCACCGGGACTTCATTCAGCCTGACGCAACGCTCGAGGATATTCGGGCTTTCATCACTAAGCTCAATGACCCCAAGCGTAGGCTATATAACGCTCGTACTCAGGAGGAGCGCACACGCTTCATATCGCTGATTGCTTCGCATGACTTAGGTGGTGTGCGTACCCCCTTGATTAAGCTCTTGAGTCCAATCGGGCAGATTGATTGTGCGGGGAAGTTTATGAACAATACCGATGAGCTAAGGACGAAGTTTGGTGACGTTAAGGAGGACTTCTTAGCCAATTACCGCTTCAATCTTTGCCCAGAGAATAGTCTTGGTGAAGGCTATATTACCGAGAAGATCTTCGAGAGTATCGCCTCGGGCTGTATCCCCATCTATTGGGGTGATTACCTTGAACCAGGGATCCTCAACCCTAAGGCGATCCTACGCTACAAGGAGGGTGAGGAAGCAGAGCTATACGAACGAGTGAAAGAGCTGTGGGAGGATGAAGATGCCTACAGACGCTTTGCTGCGGAGCCTCCATTTGTCGAGGGTGCTGCGGAGCGTATCTGGGAATATATACAAGGTCTACACGAGCGTCTGGCGAAGCTCCTTTGAGGATAAGTACGCTGTCAGATACGGGTTTTGCTCTCGTTGTCTGCGATGCAGAGAGTACACCAAAGCTCCTAGATATGCAAGCCCCCGGAGAGGAATATCCCTCTCCGGGGGCTTGCGTTATAGGGGTAGTGTGGGTTGAGAGGTGCGCTCGCCCTGAGTGTATTGTGCCGCTGGTGGTCTTTGGACCATGCCTCTCGTTGATTTACTTGTGCTTTGCTCAGATCTCTAATGTAAAACTATTATCTTTGTCTATGAGACATTGCTAGTTACACATCGTAATAGATAAAAAGAATGGAAAAGCCCTATGTAATAGGTGTAGACCTCGGAGGTACTAACACCGTCTTCGGCGTAGTAGATGCCCGTGGGAACGTCGTCGTTAGCGCCTCAATCAAGACAGGTACGCATAATGACATCGAGCTATATCTCAGCGATCTCGTGAGTGGTCTGAATA
This sequence comes from Porphyromonas catoniae ATCC 51270, assembly GCF_000565015.1. Classification (GTDB taxonomy): domain Bacteria; phylum Bacteroidota; class Bacteroidia; order Bacteroidales; family Porphyromonadaceae; genus Porphyromonas; species Porphyromonas catoniae. The sequence goes on along the minus strand of NZ_JDFF01000025.1, from coordinate 115,059 downwards.
TGCTCATTGAGCAGGTCGGAGGGAAAGATAAGATCCGAGGTATCGGTATCGGCGCTCCGAACGGGAACTATTTCAGCGGATCAATTGAGTTCGCTCCAAACCTCCCTTGGAAGGGCAAGATTCCCTTGGCACAGATGATCCAGGATCGTATCGGTATCGGGGTCGTACTGACCAATGATGCCAACGCTGCTGCTATCGGTGAGATGACCTATGGTGCTGCTCGTGGGATGAAGGACTTCATCGTCATCACACTCGGTACAGGTGTAGGTAGTGGTATCGTCGTCGGAGGGCAACTCGTCTATGGTCATGATGGCTTCGCTGGTGAGCTGGGGCACATGATCGTACGACGTAATGGACGTATGTGTGGCTGTGGTAGACAGGGCTGTCTAGAGACTTATACCTCGGCTACGGGGGTAGCACGTACGGCTCGTGAATACCTTACCATTCGCTCCGATGAGAGCCTACTTAGGAGCATCGATATAGACGCAATTACCTCTAAGGATGTGTATGATGCGGCTGTCAATGGCGATGCACTGGCCTTGGAGATATTTGAGAGTACAGGGGCTATCCTAGGTGAGTCTTGTGCGGACTTTGTTACCTTCTCTTCACCCGAGGCCATTATCTTCTTCGGTGGTCTGACGAAGGCTGGTGACCTCATCATGAACCCCATCCGTCACCACATGGAGAAGAACCTCCTGACTATCTACAAGGGGAAGACGAAGCTCCTCTTCTCACAGCTGAAGGAAAGTGATGCTGCCGTACTCGGGGCAAGCGCACTTGGCTGGGAAGCAAAGGAGCTCTAAGCCTCATCCCATCACAATAAAAGCGACAAAAGAGTCAGCTAAAGGACGCACAAAGAAGCGTATCCTTAGCTGGCTCTTTCCCTTTCTATCTAAGAATACTAATGAAGAGACAACATCCTCTCTCTAGCTTCCTCTTCTGTCCTCGTTGTGGAGAGGCAGGTCTGGAGCATGTGCATGAGCGTGCGATCCACTGCACGCATTGCGACCTCACCTATTTCCATAATGTAGCCTCTTCGGTAGCGTGCTTCGTACTGGACAAGGATGGGCAAATCCTTACTGTGCGCCGAGGCAGAGAGCCTGCGAAGGGTACACTCGATTTGCCTGGAGGCTTCGTTGATCCTGAGGAGGGTGTAGAGGAGGCTGTCCGCAGAGAGCTGCTGGAGGAAACAGGGCTGAGGGTGCAAAGTATGCGCTACGCCTTCTCGATACCGAATATTTATCCTTACTCTGGCATTGATGTCTACACGGCTGATACTTTTTGGGTCGTACGAGTAGAGAGCTTCGAGGGCGCAGTAGCACAAGACGATGCAGAGGGGCTTGTCATTTGCTCCCCCGAGGAGCTACGAGCAGAGGACTTTGGGCTTGTATCGATACGAGCCTCGATTGAGCGACTGCTTGCTGATCGCTCTGTGCTAGATGACTAGCTCATGACCATCCCGTTTGATCGCCTCAGAGGGTATGCACCGCTGTGCTTCATCACAGCGGGGATTTTACTCTGGCGTATTACTTCACCCTTCTCTAGTATCCTACCGTGGATCATCGCCTCGATGCTCTTCTTTGCGATGCTGAATATGCCTCCGAGGGAGATGCGTCCAAGGCGTCAGCATTTGTTCTTGCTCCTCCTGCAACTAGGTATCGGTGGAACACTTTATGCCCTCCTCTCGCTGTGGGATCAGCGTATTGCATGTAGTCTCTTCATGTGCTTCCTTGCACCAGCAGCTACAGCTGCAGGGGCGATGACCAGTCTGATGGGGGGGGATGTAGGCTTTGCCACGGGCTATACCCTACTTACGCATACGCTTATCTGTTTCCTTGCGCCGTTGCTATTGCCCCTATTGGATGCAACCAGTACGCTTCCCTTCTGGACGCTCTCCGGACAAATTGCCCTGCTGGTAGCACGCATGGTGATTCTCCCAATCGCTCTGGCGTGGCTTGTGCGGGCATTCATGCATCGCTTAGGACGAAAGCCACGACCGCAGAAGAAGCTGACCTATTGGCTCTGGCTCTCATCGCTTATCTTCATCCTTGGGAAGGCGGTGGACTTTGTCGCTAAAGAAGGAGGGGAGAACGTTGTACTACTTCTTGCTTCGTTTGCCGTAGGCTTCTTGGCATGCTTCATCCAGTTCACACTCGGTAGGTTACTTGCTCGGCGGATTGGTATTGAGGAAACAGCTTGTCGTCAGGCTATGGGACAAAAAAACACTGCGCTCGTACTCTGGCTCTGTATATCCTTCCTTCATCCGCTTGTTGCCCCGGGTATTGCAGGCTACATTGCTTGGCAGAACTTCTTTCTTAGCTACTATATGCGCAAGGGGCAAACGGTGTGAGGGGCGAGCCTCTCTCTTGTGTGAATATACGCCAAGTATCTTGTGTTGAATTCGTTGGAACAGCCTCTTAAATCTAATAAATATCCCAGATGATATAATGAAAACACTCTGGAGCTTCAATATTTGCAATATACTGCTTGCGTATGCTCAGGATATGATGAGTAAGGGTGGTGAATATGCTCACCTCTCTACATAGATTATACACACGATATAATAAGATAAACAACATATACACAACATGATGAAGAAATACTTTGCACTACTATTACTTCTTTCAGGTAGTCTCACGCTTGTGGGGCAAGGTCGAGGGAAAGAGCCTTGGCAAGATCCAGAGGTGAATGCCATTAACCGGTTGCCTATGCACACGGCTTTCTTTGCGTTCAAGCAAGGGGAGCAGGCAATGGATAAGCATCAGAGTGAGCATTTCCTTTCGCTCAATGGTCAGTGGCGTTTCCACTGGGTGCGTAATGCCGATGAGCGTCCTCGGGACTTTGGTAGTCTTACCCTCAACGATAAGGGATGGGGGACAATGCCCGTACCTGGTATCTGGGAGATCAATGGCTATGGAGAGCCACTCTATGCCAATACGTTCTACGCTTGGCATAATCAGTTTAAGAATAACCCTCCTTTTGTCCCTACCGAGAATAACCATGTCGGTAGCTACCGACGTCAGATCTATGTACCTGCCTCTTGGCGAGGGAAGAAGGTCATCGCACATTTTGGCTCAGTGACATCGAATATTGATCTATGGGTCAATGGTCGCTCCGTTGGTTATAGCGAGGACAGTAAGCTCGAGGCAGAGTTTGATCTCACACCCTATCTAAAGTTTGGGCAAGAGAATCTAATTGCTTTCCAGACCTTCCGCTGGTCAGACGGGACGTATCTAGAGTGCCAAGACTTCTGGCGTCTGAGTGGTGTCGCCCGAGATTGTTATCTCTATGCTCGTGAGCCTCAGCATATCGAGGATGTGCGTATCATCTCAGATGTTGATACCACGGGCTACACAAAGGGGACGCTGGCTCTTGAGCTACGTAAGACGACACCATCGCTGCCCGTACAGGTCTCGCTACGTGACCGCTCGGGGAAGTCTATTCTACTCGATAAGACCTTCACTGGGAGAAGTGCAACCTTCACAGTTGAAGGTATTCACCTTTGGTCTGCAGAAGATCCATACCTCTACACTCTGGAGCTGGTAGCAGGTGGTGAGGTTATCCGCCAGCGTGTAGGCTTTAGGAATGTGCGTGTGGCGAACGGACAACTGCTCGTCAATGGTCAGCCTATTCTCATTAAGGGAGCAAATCGTCATGAGATGGATCCTGATGGAGGCTATTATGTCTCTCGTGAGCGTATGCGTCAGGATATGCTGGTGATGAAGCAGCTGAACATGAACGCTGTGCGTACCTGCCACTACCCCGATGATGACTACTGGTATCAGCTCTGTGATGAGTACGGACTCTATGTTGTGGCGGAGGCTAATCTGGAGTCTCATGGTATGGGCTATGGGAAGGAGACCTTGGCCAAACGTAAGGACTTCCTTCGGGCGCACCTAGAGCGAAACGAGCGCAATGTAGAGCGTAACTACAACCACCCCAGCGTCATCATTTGGTCACTAGGGAATGAGGCTGGGCACGGGGATAACTTCTGGGCAGCCTATCGTAGAGTTAAGGCTCTTGATCCTACACGCCCCGTGCAGTACGAACGCTCAGGGCTAGAGGCAACCGATATCTATTGCCCGATGTACCGCCAGCCTCATGAGGTCATTCGCTATCTAGAGAGCAAGCCTAAGATGCCTCTCATCCAGTGTGAGTATGCTCATGCGATGGGTAATAGCGAAGGGGGCTTCGACGAGTACTGGGAGCTGATACGTAGGTATCCTCAGTACCAAGGTGGTTTCATTTGGGATTTTGTCGATCAGAGTATCCGCTGGAAGGGTCGTGATGGACGGAGCTTTTATTCCTATGGTGGCGACTTTAATCGCTATGATTACTCTGATAATAACTTCCTAGATAATGGTTTGATTAGCCCTGACCGTAGGCTCAATCCACATGCTCATGAAGTCCGCTATGTGCAACAGAGCCTTCGTCCAGAGCTCATCGATGGTAAGGCAGGGAAGATACGTGTCTACAATGAGTATTTCTTCATTGACCTTGGTCGCTATGATCTCCGCTGGGAGGTCTCGGTGATGGGTCGCCCTGTACAGTCGGGTGTGATTGCCATGCCTGCGATTGCTCCACAGACGAGAGCAGAGCTGAAGCTCCCCTATCGGTTCCCTGAGGCTTCACCATACGAGGATGTGACGCTCCAGCTTTATTTCACTCTACGGGAAGCTGATGGTATCCTGCCTGCTGGTGAGCAGGTGGCTCATGAGCAGTTCGTCTTGCAGCGAGGAACTCTTGCTCCACTTGAGCTGAATACGCTCAGGGCTCAATCTGCTCCTCGCCTTATGACCAATGATACGCGCTATCTAATCATCACGGGTACAGACTGGCGTGTTGATATAGATAGGAATACAGGGTTTATTGCCCGCTATGATGTGGCTGGGCTCTCGCTCCTTGATGAAGGGCATCAGTTGAGCCCGAACTTCTGGCGTGCCCCAACGGACAACGATATGGGAGCAGGGCTACAGCGCAAGTATGCCGAGTGGAGATACCCAGAGCTGAAACTTAGAAGCCTTAAGATGCAAGAAGAGGCTAATCAGGTTATTCGGATAGAAGCGAACTATATCCTCCCTAGCGTTGGTGCAGAGCTCACGCTCCGCTATGGTATAGATGCCTCGGGTCATCTGCTCTATGAGCAAACGATGCACCCTGGGGCAAAGAAAGATGTGCCGAACCTCTTCCGCTTCGGTCTGCGCATGGAGCTTCCTAAGACCTTCAATCAAGTAGATTATTATGGACGAGGTCCAGTAGAGAGCTACCCTGATCGCAAGCTCTCACAGCATGTTGGGCATTATATGGGTACAGTAGAGGAGCAGTTCTATCCCTATATCCGCCCCCAAGAGACGGGGCTAAAGAGTGACCTTACCTTCTTCCGTGTCCTTGATCAAGGAGGGCGTGGGCTTGAGGTGCGCTCTGATTGCTATTTCATGGCCTCAGCCATGAATAGGAGCATGGAGAGCTTAGATGGTTACCCCAAGAAGACCCAGCAACACTCTGAGCTCATCCCTGTAGCTCCATTCACGCAGCTACTCGTTGACTCGGAGCATATGGGGCTGGGCTGCTATGATAGCTGGGGTGCGCTCCCACAGAAGAAGTATCTCCTCCCCTACAAGGAGTATTCTCTGCGCCTTCTCTTTTCTCCAATTATCCCTCTACGCCCAGCCCTCTAAGCTCTACTAACCGCAGTTACTCTCAAAGAAAGGATAGCTGGTATACAAAAGAGCAAGGCACATCGTATCTGATACGGTGTGCCTTGCTCTTTTGTGTCTTGTTAGCTGGTATACTTTGCGATGTGTCTCCTTTGGGAGTATAAGATATAAGCGGTGGATTATCCCATGCTGTAACAGGTTCTTTCTATGTTGTTTATGCGGGAAAGAGACGAGTTACCATAAGTTGTCTCGGAGACTTACCATAACTCTCTGCGACGACTTACCATAACTCGTTCGCACGAGTTACCACAACTTGTTAAGGCGAGTTACCATAACTCGTAGTAGGCACTTTTGGCGTGATATGTAAACGGTTGATTTATAGCTGTATGTGTCTCTTCCTCTAAGGGGGGCTAGAGTGGAGCCCCATCAATCGCCCATGCCATGGTGCTCTAAGGGGAGATAGTGTAAGCTCAACTAGCCAACAAGCTCCGTTCACTATCTCTGCTAAGACAGGTGATATATGCCAAGAGAGGTTGTGTTTAGCACGCATATATGTTATTTGTACATGCATCTCTAGGGTGCTTTGATATAGAGTTTGTTAGAGGGGTGATTTTATTTGGCTGATAATTGGAGGTATGTGTGGTCGGAGGAGGGGTGTTGGTTGGGCCTGATGAGGTGTACTCTGATCCAGAGATGGGCTACATGTTGGTGATGAGTGAGGCTGGTAGGGGCAAGTGTATGATGTGAGGGTGTCATCTGTGCTGTGGAGAGTGGTATTTTATGGCTAGTAATTATTGTGGATGTTTGAATATTATATGAATAATAGTATATAATTATTAAATTATTCAGAATGAGCACGATATTGAGTTATTTTGATATATCTTTGTATCGGAAAAAGATTACTCAAAGTCATGTTCATGGGGTAAGTACCCCATCATAAATCTACCCGCTTCTCTTGGTATTCCCCATTTGGGGATGAAGGGCTTTCCTTACAACATTGGGTGTAAACCCAAAGTAGGTCTAAGGGCCCCCTTAACTATGACTTTCACAATTCACATCCATTATCTCTTAATTTTTAGAATGAGACGTTTTACCATCTCCATCCTCTCCCTGATTACACTGCTCCTCTCGGCGTGTACGCAAAAGGACAATCAGGGCTTAGACAAGCAAAATAAAGTGCAATACCTGCGTATCTCAGCCGAAGTAAAGGCTCCGGATGCGCGCTCCATCGACTACAAACTCGTTTCAGACCGAGTAAGGTACTCTCTAGGGAATAAGACGACGCTCCCCGTCTATACCTGTATCTATGAGGGCTCAAGACTGCTCTTCAATGAGAGGCTCAACTGGACTGAAAGGATGATAAGAAGACCCTATCCTTCGATGGTGATATAAACTTTACCGCTAGCGTAACAAACCCTAGCAGCCTCCGGATACTAGCTGTCATCGGAGACGCCACAGGGACGCCAACAGACCTAACACTTGCGCCTGCCTACAGTGAGGGTCAGGTCATCCCCTTGCTCTCTACCACGACGCCTACTACCATCAATGTCCCCTACATTATGGAGGCAAAGCTCGCAAGAGACCTCGGGGGACACTGGATACCGCAAGGTGAGAATAAAACCTTCAAGCCCTATGGTCATCTACTCCGTGTGCGTATGATCAATAAGACAGGAGCCGCTGTAACTGTCACGGGTGTATCTAGCAACAGAGTACTGGCAGATGGTATCCAATTTCATCCTCGCCTTAGAGAGCTGAAGAGGAAAGAGTATAATACACCTCTGAACCTCAAGCTCTCTAGGGAGGTGACAATCGCAAATGATCAGACAGCCGGTGAGACATTCCTCCTTTGGGTGCCTCGTCTGGATGAGAATGGTACATATCATCGCCTAGACCTAACCCTAAAGAATACAGAGGCCTCTCGTCTATACACTACGATGAGGATTCCCAAGGGAACGGTAGACTATATGGATGGTGTGATCTACAAGGCTGAGGTGACACTCTACAAGACGGCTATCCCCAACCCTCTGAGCCTCCTCTCTGAGGATGTGATAAACAAGGAAGGTACAGACTTCGTCAATCTGCGTAATACATTCCAGATTGATAATCTCGCAACTTATAATGGAGCTGGGAAGGTCGGTTACTTCAAGCACGCCGATGCTATTAATCGCTTCTGTGTCGAGGATACCTATCCCAGCACAGGGGGTATCAATTGGCACCTACCCGACTTCTTCGAGTGGAATACCATCCTCTATGACCCACGAAATGCTGCAGGAACTGGCTATACCGATAGAGAGGAACGGGTGCGTGTGAAGGTCGGGGTCGGCTCACAGGCAAGTCTGCGAAGTGCATATAGCTACTGGAAAACGATCTCGTATAAAGTCCACATCCCCAATGATGCAAAGGGTACTTATGTCCAGAAACCAGGTGACCCAGCAAGACCTACAATCAAGACAGGGAAGTCCTTCTATGTACTCTCTTTTGCTTTGGCTAATGAAAAGCTCCCAGATGATAAGACGCCCCATCGCTTCCCACGTGAAGAGACGAATATCAACCGCTATGCATTCCGCTATACCCTGCATGAGGATCGCTTTGTAATCACCTGTGTACCAATTGGTATTCAGAACATAGCGGTGACGGATCTTCCTAACCTACCTGCGCTCTTCTCAAGTAAGGCTGCTGTAAGTCGGATTATCCCCTTCTACGGTATCTCAAATGCGTCACCCTTCACCTACAAGGATAATACAGCTGGTAACCGAAGAATCATTGACTACGTAACCAATACGCGCGATGAGACGGGAGAACGTATTATTGCAGCCTTCAGTGCTCCGACCAATAAGGTACTCCCCTATCCGCTTGACATTGCGTTCCCCGTCGCCCTCTTCAAGAAAGTAACAGAATAAGCATAAGCCATCATGAAGAAAGAAGAATATCAGCGCCCCATAATGGAGGTCCTCAAGATAAGTAACCGCCTAGATCTCCTCGTCAACTTCTCTGCTGGTGGTGAGCTGGGGGAATGGGAAGAAGATAATACGCCCTAGTAGCATCGGTTAGCGTCAGCTACAATAGTAAATCTCTGCCGTCTGTATAGGCTCTCTATGAGGCCTTACGAGACGGCAGAGATTTCTTTTGTTGCCAGTAAGAGGCTTCTCATATCGTCAGTAAGAGTGTTCTTTTATGGTCGGTAAGAGGTTCCTTTTACTGCTGGTATCAGTGTAGGCTCTCGGTTCCCTCTTTTTCTCGCTCCTTTACCAAGTCTTCTGCTTCTCTCGGTGCAGGCGTAGAGCAATGAGCCCGAGGATAAGGAGGGTGTAGATGAGCAAGAGCTGAGGGAGAGTGAGGGTGTAGTGAATCTGGAGGAAGGGCAACGAGGAATAGGCATTTGCGAGGCTGTGCATCATCTGGGTGGCCCATTCGAGCAAGGAGAGGCATGGCTGTGCGATGGAGAGACCTAGAGCTAAGAGGAGTAGTACGATGAGGAAGGTTGGGATGAGGAGTGAGGCAAGCAGTGTCAGAGGGAGTGCTGTGAAGAGGAAGGAAAGTGAGCTATACCCAAAGAGATAGAGCGATAGCGGAAGGAGCAGGGGCTGTACAGAGAGGGTTAGGGCAAGTATCCCCCAAAGGGTCCCGATGAGTTTACTTCTGATCTTCCCTACACTGAGGTAGATCGGGCGGTAGAAGAGGTGTATACTGAGGATGGCTAGATAGGTTAGAGGCATGCTTGCCGATAGGATACTCATGGGGTTGAGGAGTAGCTGAAAGAGAGCAGGGAGGGCGATGATCTCTGGAAGCGAAGCTGGGCGACCAAGCATCCTCGCCCCATAGTAGAGGCTGAGCATCGCTGCGGCACGTACCGTTGGGATGGCACAGCCCGTCACGAGCGTGAAGCACCAAGCACAGAGGAGCAGGATTACCCAGCATAGTCGTTGCCTTCTTCTGATTCCTGGTAGATGAGAAAGTATGTAGCCTATCGCCCCGACTACCACAGCCAGATGAAAACCACTCACTGCAAGTAGATGAGCCACACCACCAGAGGTAAATTCACTCCGTAGCTGTTTGCCTGCATCGTCCCGAGGTATATATCCCAGAGTAATCCCTACGAGGAGCGTCTCTGCATAAGGCGATAGACGAAGCTCATGTACGTGCTGAAGAAGTAGCTCTCGGTAACGAAGAAAAAAGAGTGAAGTATGAGAAAAGAATAGCTTACTCGACCCCGTAGCGCGAAGGGAAAGGATGCTTGTGCGACCCGTGGCAACGATGCCCTGACTAAGGAGATAGCTTTGGTAACTATGCTGATTGCTGTATGAGGTGAGTGGACGTAGTCTCTCTAGGGAAAGCACAAGGGTATCTCCTATCGAGGGATGCAGATGTGTTTGGGTGTAGAGCCGAAGTGTCTTGCCTTGGTGTGTCCCAGAGACAAGTTGCACGTCCCAACCTTCCCTTTCGGTCGCTGTCCCTAAGCGTTGTAGTAGGACGGCTTTCTCTTCTTGCTCCAAGGAGAGAGAGGGAGGCATGAGCGTGTGCTCCGTCTCCTGATAGTACAGCCTCGAGGTAAGGCATAGCAGAGCGCAGACGCTTGCCACGAGTAATCGGCTACGAAGGAGTATCGGTATGAGTTCTCCTACCCGGTGTATGCGCTGCAGGAGAGCTAGGACAAAACATGTTCCCCCGAGGATGGTAAGAGCAAAGCTTACCCACCCTTGGGGGAACATGCGTGCTGAGGCATAGCCTGCGAGCACAATGAGGAGGAAGAGAAAGAGGGGGCTACGTAGCCAGCGATTTCGGCTTGTGGCAAGACCTCCCTGTCTCCAGCTGTAGCGAGCGAGATCGATGCACCTCTGGAGTCGTCTGCCGTCTAGGGTTACACTACGGACGCGATAGCTCCTTGAGGCTGTGGATGGCTGCCTTAGGATCGGGATGCGAAAAGACATAGCTCCCAGCCACGAGGGCATCAGCCCCTGCCTCGACGAGTAGGGCTCCCGTTGAGGCATTGACACCGCCATCTACTTCGATCAGGGTATGTAGGCCTCGCTCTTGAATCATCGCTTTGAGGCGTCGTACCTTATCCACCGTGCGAGGGATGAATTTCTGCCCACCGAAGCCAGGGTTTACGCTCATCAGGAGAACCATATCGAGGTCATCCAGCACATCGCTGAGTAGCTCTACGGGAGTATGAGGATTGAGTGTGACCGCAGCCTTCATGCCAGCAGACTTGATTGCGCCTATTGAGCGATGCAGATGTGGACTCACCTCGTAGTGCACATTCATGGTGTCGACCCCGAGTGCAGCGAACTCTCGTACGAACTTTGTGGGCTCCACGATCATCAGGTGCACATCCAGAGGCTTCTGGATGATGGGGCGTATAGCCTCTAGGATAGGGAAGCCAAAGGAAATGTTGGGTACGAAGACGCCATCCATGACGTCTATGTGTAGCCAATCCGCTTCACTCTCATTGACCATACGGATTGCCTGCTCGAGATGGAGGAAGTCCGCCGAGAGGAGCGAGGGAGCTACGATTGTGGTCTGGGCACTCATGTCTTAGTGGTGTAGGTTAGATGATGGAGCCCAGTAGGCGTAGACGGCGCAGAGTCTCTTGGTGGCGTGAACGCGTACGTTCGTAGGCGGCTCGTGCGATGAGGTTAAGTTTTTCTTTTTCTGTACGCGGGTAAACTTGCATCATAAGCAGGATACGTAAGTAATTATAATGACCTAAGACAGGGAGTAACACTCCCTACAGAGGAATAACGAGCGGTCTGGCTCGTCTATTATCTTTTTTGTAGGAGCTAGAAGACCTAGTCTCCCTAGAGCCTCTGGTAGCACTATTGCTAGGCTATCTCGGGGCTCTGAGGGGGGCTAGGTCTGCTAGGTTATGTGAGACTAAGACTGCTTGAGCAGCTCCTTGATGCCTCCGAGGGATGATAGTACGCCGGAGGCTTCGTAGGGGAGGTAGACAGTCTTGTTGTCCTTACCTGAAGTCATTTCCTTGAGGGTCTCTAGGTAGCGGACAGCGATGAGGTACTGGGCGGGGTTAGCACCAGAGCCTTCGACGGCCTGTGCGATTTTGCGGATAGCTTGTGCCTCTGCCTCTGCAGTGAGGAGTTTGGCTTCTGCCTCAGCCTTTGCATGGAGTACCTGAGCTTGGCGTTCCCCTTCGGCGTGGTTAATCGCCTGCTGCATGCGTCCCTCCGACTCACGGATGGTTGCTTCCTTCTGCCCTTCGGCATTGAGGATCTGAGCACGCTTGTCTCGCTCAGCACGCATTTGCTTCTCCATCGCATCACGTATATCGCGAGGAGGGTTGATGTCTTGTAGCTCTACACGATTGACCTTTACGCCCCATTTATTCGTTGCTTCATCGAGGATGATGCGGAGCTTGTTGTTGATCGTATCACGACTTGTCAGGGTCTCATCTAGATCCATCTCACCGATGATGTTACGTAGGCTGGTCTGGGTGAGCTTCTCGATGGCATCGGGTAGGTTTTGGATCTCATACATGGCACGCATGGGATCGACGATTTGGAAGTAGAGGATAGCGTTAATCTCGGTGACGACGTTGTCCTTTGTGATCACGCTCTGGCGAGGGAAGTCGTAGACAGTCTCACGCAGGTCAATGTTGGTGATCTCGGTGAAGCGCACATAGGTCTGTCCATTGGGCCCAGGCATCGTGTAGCGCCAGCGCATAGGCCGAGGGCGGTCGATGAAGGGGATGATGATGTTTACCCCTGAGCTGAGTGTGCGGTAGTACTTCCCTAGACGCTCGACGATGACTGTCTGAGACTGCTGTACGATGCATAGCCCCTGGTAGATCGTGATGATTACGAGTAGGGCGATGACGATTGGGATAATCAGTTCGATTGGCATTTGTATTCTTGTTTTGAGTTAGTGATCATGTTCGATAGGCTCTACCTCGAGTACGAGGCTTTGGTGTCCACGGATGCGTACCTCTGTACCTGCTGGGATGTTGCCAGCTGTACCTACGGAGACGGCACGCCAGCTGTCTCCATCTACAGCCACTCGTCCGCCAGCATCTCCGGGGAGAATTTCTTCGCTGACGAAGACTCGGCGACCGATGAGGGCATCCATTCCTGTCCGAGCATCGTGTGACTTAAACCATTTGCACATCAAGGGCTGGAGAAGCCATAGTGCAAGGAGACTCCCCACACAGAAGCAAATGACCTGCACGAGCCAACTTAGCTCGAGTAGTGCCGCTGGGATTGCGATAAGTGCACCCACACCAAAACAGGCTAAGATGAAGCCAGGCGTGACAACCTCTAAGGCAAAGAGGATGAAGGCAACTACGAGCCAGAGCTGCCAAACGGGTATTTGATTAATGAACTCCATCATACGTGAGTGAGCATCTTAAAGGGTTACACAATATATCTCCCGCAAAGTTATGCATTAGACACTACTTTTCCTACACCTATCAGGGGGGAATACTATAAGCACATAAAAGCTCATACCTAAGGGATGGGAAAGTATCTTCACATGTCATACGCCTACGTCAATAGGCGAGCCCTTCATCGATACGCTGGGGTGTATGGTAAGTGTTCGTTTATCAGCTAGATACGAGTGTGCTAAAACAGACCTCTGCGAGTTGTGGTAACTCGTCTCCACGACTTACCACAACTCGCTTACACGACTTACCATAACTCTGTCTAATGAGTTACCATAACTCGCTAAGACGACTTATGGTAACTCGTTGGATGGGTTTGCTAAAGGGTTGAAGATGTGAGTTTTGCGAAGGAGGATTTTGGGGCTTTTATGTGTAAAAAGAAGGTCTTTTATATGCTATCGAAGACAGACTCGAAGGAGCGGGATTTCCCTATCCCCTACCTCTCTACCATCCTTTGCCATAAGGCTTTTTGTATCTTTGCTGGGCAAGAAAAGAGCCTCTTTTCCCGAAGAATAACGTCTCAGCAACAAGCGGAAGCAATATGCCCAGCACGAAGCCCCAAGATATAGCAATAGCAGATTACGACTACGACTTGCCTGACGAGCGCATCGCTCGTTATCCCCTCTCTGAGCGAAGTAGCTCGAAGCTCCTCGTCTACCGCTCGGGGGAGATAAGCACGCATACCTTCCGAGAGCTACCTGATCTCCTTCCCGAGGGAAGCCTTATCGTACGAAATAATTCTAAGGTCATCCGTGCGCGTCTCATCTTCCACAAGGATAGCGGTGCTCGCATCGAGATCTTCTGCTTAGACCCTGCTCTCCCTGAGAGCTATGAGCTATCCCTCTCCTCGACACAGGGCTGTAGCTGGCACTGTATGCTGGGGAATGCCAAACGCTTTAGGCTTGGGACTAGCCTCTCCGCACCTCTCTCTGGGGGGAAGGGGGAAGTTACCCTACAAGCCTGTCGTATAGGAGAGGGGGAGGTGTCCTTCACCTGGGATAATGAGTCCTATACCTTCGGTGAACTGCTGGAACTGATGGGCATTCTACCCATTCCCCCATATCTTGACCGAGAGACTGAGGAGCGAGACCTCGTGACCTACCAGACGGTCTACGCCGAGCGTGAGGGATCGGTGGCAGCTCCCACGGCAGGGCTACATTTCACGCCCGAGGTGTTTGAGGCTCTTCGTCATAGGGGGATTGAGACGCTGGATGTGACACTGCATGTCGGGGCAGGTACATTCCGCCCTGTCAAGGCTGACCACATTGGGGAGCATGAGATGCATGCAGAGCTTATCAGCGTCTCTCGGGAGGCAGTGGAGAAGCTCCGTAAGCGACTTGGCTCAATAATCGCCATAGGTACGACCTCAGTCCGTACGTTGGAGAGCCTGTATCATCTAGGGGCTTCCCTGCTCAAGCATCCCGATACTTCACCTGAGACCCTACATGTTACCCAGTGGCAACCCTATGGAGATGTGGAGGGCGAGCTTCCCCCAGCACAGAGTGGAGAAGCACTGAAAGCCTGCGTGTCCTCCCCGAGTACAGAGGAGGCCTTCGCTGCCCTCATCGATTACATGCAACGCTGGGAACTCACACAGCTGGTCTTCCCTACAAGTATTATCATTGCTCCTGGCTATCGCTACCGAGTTATTCGAGGGATGGTTACGAACTTCCACCAGCCACACAGTACACTCCTCTTGCTGATCGCTGCACTCGTGGGCAGTGATTGGCGACGGATCTATGACCATGCGCTCACTCATGACTTCCGCTTCCTCAGCTATGGAGATAGCTCGCTCCTGCTACCTTGAGATAGCGTAACCCCTCACTGTAACGAGCCGATAAGCCTAAAGGCACGAGACAAAATAACCCCACCGCCTCGCTTGGGACAGCCCAGGGAGACGGTGGGGTAACTTTATGAAGGGATGTGGGTAAGAAAGCTAGCCTTCGTTAATCATGCTGAAGAGTTCCTCTGCTGCAGCTCGGGGCCCAGTCTTGCTCTGACCCTCTACGGCAAGTGAGGTGTGCATTTCCCCAACCTTCACGCCAGTGCTGTAGAGAGCAGCGAAGTACTTGCGGACAAGACCTTCGGCAAGCTCACGCTCCTGCACTGGGCCAAACGGATTGGCAAAGTACGAGGTGACGAGTCCTGTCTCTGTGGTTGTCCCCTTAGCACGACGTGCGCCATCCTCGAAGGTCTTGATGGCGTCATCCATGTTCTCGAAGAGCGAGATCTTTTGAGCTACATCCTCGTAATTGTTTGCGTAGAGGAAGTAGTCAACAGGGAAGCCCTTTGATATGACCTCGTAGGTGGAGATTGGTATAGTTACTCGGGCATTGATCTTGTCAGGGTTGGTGTAGATCCCTCGGTCCAGCTGAGAGAACGCATACATAGGATCGAGGTCATCGGTACGTACGAAAGCTCCAATCTCTGTACCATAGGCACGGATAGAACCATCCTCACGGAGCTTGAGGTAACCCATGTCATCGAAGATCACACGCATGTGGCGGATGTACTTCTCGTTTAGTGTACGGAAGGCTTCGAGGCTCTCGCTCTTACCTGCGCCACTGTCCCCCATGATGATGATGTTTGCCACCCGACTATTCTTCAGCACGATATTGACCATAGCACCATGGATAGGCAGGTTCCCTCGCTCCATTTGTTTGATATTATGCAGCGTGAGAAGCATCTTCTTCATGTAGCCGAAGTAGTCGATCTCATCGCTGTAGTTAGCGTAGCCGATGAGGATGTCGTTCTTACGGTCTTTGTGGTAGAAGGTACGCTTCTCTTCATGACCATCTTCGTAGCCGAAGATATAGATCATGTCGGGCTTCTTGCCAATGTATTCATTAGGCTTGGCGAGCTCGAATAGGTTAGCCAGCCCCAGCCCATGACACATAAAGTCCTTGTGGAAGTACACGAAGGCTAGGAGGTCTCCTACCTTAGCTGGATAGAGGAACCATTCGTCCTCGCTAAGGATCATGTGCGAGACAGGATTGGAGATGTGCTCCTGGAAGATTCCATCACGTGTGTTCTTCTTCGTATAGGAGACGTATGGAGGGTTGATGATGATGGAGTCGATGAAGGGGATCGAGGAGAGTCCCTTATACTCGATGGGGCAGTTCCAAGGGGCATCGTTGAGGATAAGCCCTGCATTCACGCCGGCAGTTGTCTGTCGGTAGACATGGCTAGCGAAGCCATTGACCACCTCCTTGGTACGGCGATAGATGGAGAGGATGAGCTCGTTGAAGAGTTCGTAGGCCTGCACGAAGCGTACGTTTTGTAGTCCCTCACCCTGACGCTGGTTGTGTACGACAGCGATGCGCTCCATACGCCGCCAGTAGTGATAGAGTAGCTCTACAAGCTCGAGGAAGAGGTCACGATCCTTGAAGAACGGAGCGTACTTATTGTTTGTCGCTAGGAGTTCGTCTACATCGCAGACACTCAAGAAGCGAATCACCTCCATAAGAGAGTTGATGAGGTTATCATCTGTCTTGAAGTCTTCGATGAAGGCATCATAGATGATCGGGTTGTCCTTCTTCAGATGAAGGATGAAGGACTCTACCACACGCCCATAGGCATAACTGCTGAGGATCTTGCGACGATTATCGCAATACTTCGAGGTAAAGTTAATGATCGCTCTACCGCGATTGAGGGTGAATTCCTGTAACATTTCTTACGGTTGGATTAATAGATATGCTAGAATGCCTAACACAGGGGCAAATATAGCTTAAATATAATGAATAAAGAATTTTTTAGTCTATATACCTATAAATGGTGACACTGCTCTATCGACTAAGCAAATGAAAAGGCTAAGTATATCCTGTCCCGCTCTCTCTAGATACGTAGCTCTCCCCTATCCGTAGAGCCTAACTATTTGCTTTGGTGTGCTCCTGCCCCTCCGCTCCAGAAGTATGTAAAGACAGTGTAAAGGAAATCGAGAGAGTTACCATAGATCGTACCCCAACGACTTACCATAACTCGTCGTAGCGATTTGCCACAACATTTTGCGACGAGTTACCATAAGTCTTTTTAGCGAGTTACCATAACTCGTCATGACGAATTATGGTAACTCATCAAGGCCTTTTGTGGGCCGTCTGTAAAATGCTATTTACTAGTTAGTTAAATGAGTCTCTTGTGATGTGTGTTTAACCTCTCCTGCTCTTGCCACATTTCACTTTTCTTAATAGGTGTTTTACGCATGCAGAAGAGGGAGAGGTGGAGAATTGAGGGGAGGAGATGGTTTTTCATCCACTGATTGCTAGGCCTTTATCGGACTTTACCCTCACGATGAGGCATGGTGTGAGGTGTTGTTGTAGGGGAAAAACTATTAGTACATTTGCCTGTGTATACTCATTCACTAACGATAGAGGAACATAGTTACCTAACAATACAAAGCATCATCATATGAGACACATCTTACTCGCTCTGCTCCTCACCCTCGTGGGGGGAGTTGCCCTAGCTCAGGGCGTAGATGAGGCATGGCTAGAGGGGACGCTCGTTAGCAAGACGGACAAGAGCCCCCTTGTGAACGCCCTTGTCGCTCTGCGTACAGCCGAGGGGAAAGATACCAGCTTCCGCACGATTACCGATGAAAAGGGCTACTTCCTATTGAAGGCAATACCTGGGAAGTACCTCCTCGGTGCCTCCTTCGCTCAGCAACCGATTGTCCTTCGCCCCTCTCTAGAGCTTCGCTCCGGTAGATTACAGCTGGGCGTCCTTCCTGTAGAACTGACACGTGAGTTATCCTCTGTCGTCGTGCAGCGTCGTGCTCCCCTCGTTCGCTACGAGGGTACCACCCTCATCTTCGGCGAGGCTGCCTTTGCTCATGCTCGTGGCGGTAGCGTACTAGACGGACTGAAGCTCATCCCAGGTCTCCAGCTGGAGGGGGCTAATACCCTCAAGCTCTATGGACTATCAGAGGTCACCGTCTACATCGACGGCCGACAGCAGCGTATGACTAAAGATGAGGTGATTGCCTTACTGCAGAGCATGTCTGTCAGCGAGCTCTCTAGTGTTGAGCTCATCCGTGAGCCGGGTGTGGAGTATGGCGGTGTGACTTCCCCGATCCTCAACATCAAGCGTAAGACGGTTTCTGAGGAAGGCATCAAGGGCTTCACCAGTGCTATCGGGACATACCAATACCTCGTCTCGGAGCAACTCTCCACGAGAGTGAACCTTAGCTCTGGGAATAGCCGCTCCTACATCTCCTATGCCTTCGGTGACAGACGTAAACGGGAGACTACAACCTTCTCCACGGGGTATACGGATGATCTGCGTACCGACTCGCGTCTCTCTCATCAGGTAGGTCTCGGCACAGACCTTACGCTGGGGAAGAGGAATACTCTCGGCGCACAGATCCTATGGAACTACGCTGATGAGAACCTCAAGTTCACCGAGCGTGTGAGTAACACCCTGAAGTGGAAGAATGCCTACGGTACGATTTATCATACCTATCGTGCCGAGAGGTGGGTGCTCCAGACCACAGGTGAGGCTTCGCAAGGGAGCTCCGATATTCGCCGTGGTAATCCCGTGGTGGGCGTGTCAAACAAAGACGATAACCACTTCCTGCGCCTTGCCCTTGCCTACGCTATGCAGCTCTCAAAGGTCTTTACTCTCTATGCTGGAGCAGAGGCAAGCCATGTAGCCATAGACTCAAAGCGGACACTTGCAACGGATAAGTCAACCCTTCGTGAATGGGATATCGAGGGCTATGCTAGTTTGCGCTTCCGTACCCCTCGGCTCTTTGGTAATGCAGGTCTACGCGTCGTAGGTGAAGATCGTACAGGGAATCTAGGGACGGGGATAGGGAGCTTTTCCCATTCAGGGATGGAGCTGCTCCCCTACGCTTCACTAGCTTATCAGCCTGCTCAGGGACATCAAGTGTCGTTGACGCATACCTCAAGTTATACTCGTCCGAGCTATAGAGATCTCCTTGGCTATACCTCAACGGCCTCAGGCCTCCTGACTCGTGGAGGGAATACCCAGCTTGCCACCTCCTATCGTCGAAGTCTCACACTGAACTACAGCTACCTGCGTGCTGCCCAATTGGAGCTGAGCTATGTTGATACCAAAGATCCTGTTGTGGAGGCGATCACTGCCGACCATGGCACCTATGCTCTCCAGCGAATAAATCTCGACTACAGTCGTTACTTGCGTGCGCTTCTCATCCTCCCTATCCCGATTATTCATCATGGAGAGCTGAGCTGGACGGCCTCTACTTATCTTGCTGCCCAGCGTCAGTGGGATGCAGGGAGGGTTGCCTCTGTCGACTATAGCAAGACCTTTAACGCCTACTATGCTCAGCATAAGCATAGCCTTGGCACTCCCTCGGGTTGGACTGCAGAGCTGGGTGTGACCTACTACAGTAGCCTGATGTATGGTCTCTATGCTATGCAACGCCAGTGGTGGGTAGATGCTTCGCTGAGCAAGAGATTCGGAGATCTACGTGTGGCCCTCGCTGCTCATGACCTCTTCAATACGAATGTTGCTCGGGGGGCGTATGAGCTTTTCTCTCCTGCCTTCACCTTCGAGCGCAACTGGCACAGCCCACGCCTACAGCTCACGCTCTCCTATAGCTGGGGTAAGAAGTCTCTGAAGACGAATGAGGAGCGCACTCGCCACGATGATACGAAGCGTCTCTCGACAGAGGCGAATGAAGGGCTGAACCTCTCTACGCAGTCAGCTCAGTAGTTCTTTGGGAGGGGCTTGCTTGCTCTTGTCCAAGGGTATGCCTGCTTTGCTGAGCTCTTGATCCTCTTTCGCTGAAGCTGCCTAATTGCTCTCGTTGCGGCTCTTGGCGTACTTTTTCTCTTGCCTCTGGTACGGTGGTTTATGCATCGAGGGAGAGGGTGGCGGTATGGATTCGCCATCCTCTCCCTCTCCCTTTGTGTGGGCGGTGCAAATGGATTGCGGAGGTTTGCGATGAGCCCATCCTAACGACTTACTATAACTCGCGACAACGACTTACCATAACTTTTTGTGACGAGTTACCATAAGTCTTGACAATGAGTTACCATAACTCGTGACGGGCGAGTTATGGTAACTCGTTCTGATATGTCTCGGATGTTCTTAATGGTTTACTAATCAGCTTGTTATATCTGTCTTCTGGGGTTTAGGTGAGGGCTCCCAGCTGGTGCGCCTCCCCTTGGCGGGGTATACCCCTGTGGGGTTTGAGGGCTGGGGATAGTACGGGTTGTTATAATCCCTGTGGTTTGTTCCATGTGGAACATTGGGGTTTGGCTTGTATTCCTTCTGTTGGGTTGTGGGGTAGAAGGGTTATCTTTGTTGGGTGTCCCTTGTGGTGAGAGTTGAGAGGTCTGGCTGTGTTTTCCCTGCCTTTCTTTGTCGAGGTGGTGCCGTCCTGGGCCTGCTACTTGTGGCTTTTGTGTTCTCCGTTGTGGGGTGCTGTTCTTTTTGGTACTTTGGTGTTGCCTCTTTGCTTTTTATTGCTGGTGCATGGCATGCCTTCTGGTGGAAGGGTGGGTTGATTTGGTGCAGTTTGTCTGCGGTGTTTGTGTTGGGTGTTCTGGGGGTGGTGTTGGGGTTGCTCATGTGCCTCACATGAAGTCTTCCTTTGTTTTGGCTTGTTTCCCAGGGGTGTACTTAGTTTGTTCTATATGTCAAGGTTGTTGCGAAAGTTTGTCGTGTTCCCCTTTGTGGCTCTCTGTGCCTCTGCGGTGGCGTCTCTGAATGCTCAGGGGTATGACTCTCTAATGCGTGCTCATGGGCTTGTAGACGTGCAGTCTGTTGCTCCACGTGTGCAAGTGTCGTTGAAATATGCTACGACGGATAACTTCATGGGGGCAAACGTGTATGGAGATCTGCGTAGAGCCTATCTGCACCCTAACCTTGCGAAAGCCCTCGCTCGTGCTCAGGTGTTATTGGAGAAGGCGTGCCCTGGTTATCGCTTTCTTGTCTATGATGCTGCCCGACCGCTGAGTATGCAGCGGCGTATGTACGAGTGGGTAGCAGGTACGCCAAATCGCATCTATGTGGCAAAGCCTCATCGTGGTGGTCGTCATAACTATGGGGCGGCTGTTGACTTGACGATCGTGGATGATCGGGGGCGTGTGCTTGATATGGGTAGCTCCTTTGATCATTTTGGTGCTACGTCTCATCTCGGTAGGGAGCGCGAGCTTGTGCGTTCGGCGGTCTTTGCTCCCGAAGTGCCACGGAATAGGGCGCTGATGAGGCGTATCCTTGGTCAGGTCGGGCTTCGTCCCTATGCTAAGGAGTGGTGGCACTACCAAGAGCGGATGCCGATGCCCGAGGTGCGCCGTCGTTACCGCCTTCTTGACTTTTAGTCTATCTGATAGGTTGAGGGGTGTGGTTCTTCTTTTCTATCTTAGAGAGTGGGGCTCCTAGGGCGGACGGGCTTCGTTCATCCATTGTTATGATAAGCTTTCTCTCTTGTCTAGATAGCAGAGCTTTGGGGAGGGTAAGACTTCTGCGGTGAGATGCTTTTGTGGAAGGTTGTTAATTGGGACTTTTGCGACTCTTCTAGGGCACCGTTTATATCGTATCGAGAGAGTGATGACGAGTTACCACAACTCTCCTTGAAGAGTTATGGTAACTCGTAGCAAAAGGTTATGGTAAGTCGTTGTGAAGAGTTATGGTAACTCGTAGAGGTAGACTTATGGTAAGTCTTGATGGTCAGTCTTACCCGAGATTTAGATGAAGGTTCAGGGGGAACTTTGGCTTGGGTGTTTTGTTTCCTTGAGGAAGATGATTAAATAAATATTAGACCAATGTTATGGATGTCCTAAAGATCTTACGGGAGCGTTATACAACGAAGCTCTATGACTCTGGGTATAGACTGCAAGTAGAAGAGATCAATCAAATTAAAGAGATACTCCGCCTCGCCCCGAGCTCCATCAACTCCCAGCCATGGGCTTTTGAAATCATTGAGGATGATGTAATAAAGGAGCGACTCTCTGAGCATTCTATGAATAACAGTGAGCGTGTGAGGGCGGCAAGTCATGTTATTGTGTTCCACGTGTATCGGAGTGTTGAGGTTTTTGAACGGGAGCGTA
This sequence comes from Porphyromonas catoniae ATCC 51270, assembly GCF_000565015.1. Classification (GTDB taxonomy): domain Bacteria; phylum Bacteroidota; class Bacteroidia; order Bacteroidales; family Porphyromonadaceae; genus Porphyromonas; species Porphyromonas catoniae. The sequence continues at coordinate 92,980 of NZ_JDFF01000025.1, read as the reverse complement.
TCGGTCGCTTAGCTGAGGGGGCACAGGGCTTCTATCGAGGCTACGTTGCCTCGCGTGGAGAGGTGGCTGTCCGGGCATGGATGGAGCGACAGGTATATATTGCCCTAGGTGTGTTGCTGGCTGCTCTCCCTGTCCTAGGTGTTGATAGTACACCAATGGAGGGGATTGATCTGGAGGCGTATGATGGGATCCTTGGGCACGAGAAATATCGTCCGATTGTCGCCGTTGCACTTGGTCGGCGTGATCCCAAGGATGAAAATCAGCCCTCTATAACGCCTAAGAGTCGCCGTACAGATGTGTTCCTCTAAAGAAAAAGCGGGCAGAGGATAGCAGGCTACACCAAGGTCAAGATGTGTGCAACTCTGCAAAGTGAGTGAACCCTCTACTAGGGCTTAGTACTTGTTCTCAATAGATAGGTATGGTTTTTATAGTAAAATGTCCCTCCAGTAGCTCATTAGAGTCATGGAGGGACATTTTAATTGTCCTTAATCGTTTACCTTGTCTCGTCTTGCTCCCCTACCCTATTTGTCCTTTAGGCGATATAAAAAAGCTACCAGACCAGGTGAAGCCCTGCTGGTAGCTGTGTAATCAAGAGTGAGGGATGAGGGCTATTTGGAGCGCTCTTCGAAGCGTCGTGTGCGAGCAAGCATACATGCACCGATGAGCCCCGCCTTGTCCCCTAGGGTCGCCGTCTCGATGCGCGTATCTTTCGTGACAACGCTCATCGAATAGGTGCGTACAGAGGCCTCGATGTGCTGAGTGAGGAAGCCGTTGGAGTCCGCTAGGCTACCACCAACGATTACCAGCTCGGGGTTGAAGACATTGATCAGATTAGCTATTTGCTTGCCGAGCTGTAGACCCATTTCACTGAGTACCTCGAGGCAAAGCATGTCTTCCTGTGAGCATGCTCGGATGAGGTCTGACATCTTGAGGTCTTCTCCTCGTAAGACAGCTGGCGTGAGGACGGAGTTCTCTCCCCCACGTATGCGAGCCTGTACCTTGCGACACATTGCCTGACCACTTACCTCCGTTTCAAGGCAACCCTTCTTACCGCAGTGGCAGAGTATCTGGTTGTTATAGACGGAGATATGCCCAAGTTCGCCAGAGAAACCTGACTTGCCAAAGTAAATCTGACCATCAAGGATCAGCCCAAGACCTAGCCCCCAGCTGACATTGACGTAGAGGGCAGAGTTCACACCGAGATCCTTTGCACAGCCCTGTGTGAATTCCCCGAAGGCCATGCCACGAGTATCGTTGTCAATAGAGACACGTGTGCCGATCCGCTCACTGAGGATGGACGCTAAGGGGCGGTCAGGGAAGAAGTTAAAGAGATTGTAACTGTGCCCCGTGACGGGATTGATGCGCCCCGGGATATTGACATTGATGTTGAGTATATCTCGTTGCTTTAGCTCGTGGCGCTCGATGAAAAGGAGTATCTCTTCGCAGATGACCTCCAGTGCCTCAGGAGTGTTCTCTAGGCTGTAGGGAATGCCGTAATCTTCATGGGAAATCAGCCCACTCAGATCAATAAGTCCGATATTGATGTAGCTACGCTTTACGTCTACACCAATGAAGTAACCTCCCTTGGGATTTAGCCCAAAAAGTACGGGGAAGCGACCAATACCTATCTCGAGCTTTCCTTGCTCCTGGATGCAGCCTCCCTCCTGTAACTCCTGGAGAATCTTGGCCGCAGTGGGTATGCTGACATATAGCTCCTTGGCGATGTCGGTCATCGTGGCAGTCTGATGGGCAAGCAGGTAGTTGATGACGTGGAGCTTATGTTGTCCTTTCTTGGTCTCCTGCGCGATGTCTTCGAGTAACTGCGGTGTCATGCGGGGGATGGATGTAGTAGAGTTAGTGTATATGTAGTGTAATTAAGTAGGGGTATTCCTAGTGAGTAGACGATGGTTTATTCTGTTGGGGTTTACCTCGTCGTTGCCCTCGTGATCCCCCACGAGAGCTTGTTCTCTTCCCTGAGCCAGGCGAGGGTTTCCCTCCTCGCCTATCGGTGCGTACTCGCAGCTCTGGGTGGTACTCAGGTGTTGGCCCAAACGATGGATCGACAGGGATCTTATAAATGACTTTACCTAGAAACTCTTCGATACGTCCAAAGCCTGGTTGCTCCTTCTCGCTGATGAATGTAATGGCTAAGCCTTCGTCATTCCCCCCACGAGCCGTACGACCTATTCTGTGTACATAGTCCTCGGGGTCATGTGGAATGTCGTAGTTGATGACCATGCGGATGTTGTCGATGTCGATACCACGGGCTACGACGTCCGTTGCTACGAGAAGGTCAATATTGCCTGCCTTAAACTGGCGCATCACCTCTTCGCGCTTCTCTTGTGTTAGGTCAGAGTGCATCTGCTCGACACGTATTGAGAGGCGGTGCATAGCTGCTGCTAGCTCCTTTACCTTCATCTTCGAGGAGGAGAAGATGATGGTGCGTGTAGGCGGTGTCTCCTCGAATAGATGAGTGAGGATACGCATCTTCTGAGCTTCATAGCAGACGTATGCACTCTGGATGATGGTCTCAGGTGGCCGTGAGATGGCTAGCTCTACCTCGGCGGGGTTGGATAGAATGGTACGAGCAAACTTCTTGATTTTCGGTGGCATCGTTGCGGAGAACATCACTCGCTGTGATCTCTTCGGGATGGCATTGTTGATCTGGAGAATGTCCTCCTGAAAGCCCATGTCAAGCATACGATCTGCCTCGTCAAGGACGAAGTAGCTCACGCCAGAGAGGTCTGCATGCTGTAGGTTGATCAGTGAGAGTAGTCGCCCAGGTGTGGCGATGATGATGTCTGCACCCTTTGCGAGGCCTCTGCGCTGTTGTTCCCAAGTAATGCCATCTGTCCCGCCATAGATGGCTACAGAAGAGATGGGCAGGAAGTAGGAGAAGCCCTCTACCTGTTGCTCGATCTGGATAGCTAGCTCACGTGTTGGAGCCATGATGACTGCATTGACCATCTCTTCATCCCCTTCTCCTCGGCTGAGCCTATTGATAATGGGCAGGAGGTAGGCAGCGGTCTTGCCTGTCCCTGTCTGTGCACAGGCAATCATATCCCGTCCCTCTAGAAGCAAAGGAATCGTTGCCTCCTGTACGGGTGTGGTCTCATAGAAGTTCATCGCCTCGAGGCCATCTAGCACTTCATCCTCTAGGTCTAGTTCATCAAAATACATATCCAGAATATCGAATTATAGGCAAATGTACCGCTTTTTCTCCAACTTTCTTAGGTAAGAGGGAGCTTCTCCTGCCAAATAAACCGCCTTGGAGCCTCTAGTTTTGTCAGTGGCAGTGGCTCGTAGGAGAGCGCATAGAGTGATGAGCCTGAGCCAGAGAGCGAGGCAAAGGTTGCCCCTTCAGCATAGAGTAGGTCTTTGATTTCCTTTAACTCTGGATATTTAGGGAAGAGGCTATACTCAAAGTCATTGATGAGCCGATCCTGCCAGTCTGCCACTGGTGAGGTGAGTACTTCCTCTATCGTGTAGGGCTTGGGGCCGACGGAACGTAAGCCTTGGAAGGCTTCTGCCGTAGCGATGTGTAGGTCTGGCTTTATGATTGTCAGGTAGAGCCCTCGCAGGTGTGAGACATCTATCGGTGAGAGCTGCTCCCCTACCCCACGACCTACCTGTGGCTTATTCTGTATGAAGATGGGACAGTCAGCTCCGAGTCTGAGGGCGATACGCTCCAACTCCTCTAGAGAAAGGTCTAAGTCGCAAAGCTCACAAATAGCACGGAGTGTAAAGGACGCATCTGCTGATCCTCCACCTAGTCCTGCGCCCGAAGGGATGACCTTTTTCAGACGAAGGTGGAGAGCGGGGAATGTATGCTCCTCACGTAAGGCGCATACAGCACGTAGCACTAGGTTGTTGCGTATGGTGCCCGTTTCTACTCCGCCTGAGATCTCCAGCACCTCCTCCCTACCCTCAGCATAGTTAATCTCGAGGGTGTCGCAGAGAGGGACAGGCAGGAAGCCTGTCTCAAGCAGGTGATAGCCATCCTCTCGTCTTCCGACGATGAAGAGACCAAGGTTAATCTTCGCATTGGGGTGAACGATCATAACGAAGTCCATTAAGGGATAAAACGAGAGCGAGACTCGCTAAGATTACTCTTAGATGAGTCTCGCTCTAAATCGTGTACGCGGGATGAGATTTGAACTCACACGCCGTAACCGGCACTACCCCCTCAAAGTAGCGTGTCTACCAATTTCACCACCCGCGTATTTGAAGTCTTGCAAACGATAGACTCTCTTCTTCAGGAGTGCCCAGGACAGGAATCGAACCTGCACGTCTTTTGAACACTCGCACCTGAAACGAGCGCGTCTACCAATTCCGCCACCTGGGCTGACCCGTTTGCCCTGCAAAGGTACAACAAAATCTGATACTACCAAATCAGAGGATCAAGCATCCTCCGCGCGCATCTCGGTATAGGCTCCACAACCTTTTCAGAGGGAAGAAAATACGAAGGGTGAAAAACAGAGAAGAGACGAGTTGCCATAAGTCGTCATAAAGAGTTACCACAACTCGCTCAAACGAGTTATGGTAACTCGTCGAGGAGAGTTGTGGTAACTCGTTTGAGCGACTTATAGTAACTCTTTGATTCCCCTCTTATATCCCCCGTGTCTAGGGCGTTTGTAAGGGGGGCAAAATCTGTATGTGGGAGGGGTGAGCTCAAAAGGTCGAGAGGCTACTTCTTCACTTCACTCAGCAAGACCTCTACGGCTCGCTCGAGCTGTGTGTCGTGTCCCTGCAGTACCTTGTGTGGCTCTAGTGGCACAACGACATCTGGGATCATCTCGGTATTCTCCAGATACTTACCATCAGCAGTCAGATAGCCTACGGCTGGGATCCCATAGTAAAGTGCTGGGTCTAGGAGGGTATCCCAATTGACGCTCGTCATAGTGCCTGGTACGGGCATCCCTACGACCTTCCCTATGCCCTGGTGCTGATAGACCCAAGGCGAGCCGTGAGCATTGCTATAGTCGGCTTCGCAGGTAACCATTACGGAGGGGTGGTTCCATCGTCTGCTAGGCATCTCACAGTAGTCCTTACCACGGACGACCTGCTGGAGATACTTCTTACCCGAGAAGAACACCTCAATATCCTCGTGGAGCCTTCCCCCACCATTGTAGCGGATGTCTATGACGATCCCCTTCTTACCATAATACTTACCCAAGACATCGGAATAGACGTTACGGAAGCTGGGGTCTCCCATCGAAGGGATATGGACATAGCCTAGACGTCCACCCGAGAGACGCTCGACCTCGCTAGCACGCTGACGGATCCAACGCTTGTAGAGGAGCGAGGAGAGCGCACCCTGAGAGATGGGGCGGATGACTTCCTCGATGGTCTCTCCCCCTGCCGTACAGAACGTGATAAGTACACGCTTACCTACCTTGTCATTGAGCAGTGGGAAGTAGTCCTGGCCTTCCTTGATTGGCGTGCCATCGATCCCGATGATGAGCGCACCAGCTCGGAGCTTGCTCCAGGAGACATCAAAGGGACCTCCTGCTACGACCTCGTCCACACGTAGCCCATCCCCTCGGCTGGGCGAGGAGAGGAAGAGCCCTAGCTCTGCCGTGGGGAAGCCAGGGCCCGATGCACGATAGCGTCCACCCGTGTGCGAGACATTCAGCTCGCCAAGTAGCTCGCTAAGCATCTCGGCGAAGTCTTGGCTCGTGGTGATGTGGGGGAGGAACTGGCGGTAGTGCTTCGTCAGTTGTGCCCAGTCCACACCATGCATATCTGTACGGTAGAAGCGAGCCGCCTCCTCACGTACGACTTCCTCGTACATCGCCTCACGCTCCTTAACGCGGTCGATGGAGCGAGAGCCCGAGATCGTGATCGCCTTCAGTGCGTCGTTCTTCGGGTCGAGCTTCTGGGGACTGCTGCCGAGGATGAAGAGCGTCTTACCCTCCTTGTCCTTGTCAAAGAAGGGAGAGCTTAGGTCGAGCTTCTTCTGTAGCTGGGTCTTGTGCTTGAGGAGGTCATGTACCCAAAGGTCATAGCCCCCTTCGTGCGAGGCAAAGTAATAGAGCTTCTTCCCGTCGGGAGAGAGAATAGCGTCTGCGAGCGAAGAGGAATTAGGAGTAAGGCGGACAATGCGATCCTCTATCCCCTCTAGCTCCAGCTGGACAGGTTCGGGCTTGGCCTTAGTGGTCTTGGTAGAGTCGGTCTTAGCCTTTGCCTTGGCCTGCTTCTCTGCTTCGTCCAGGAGCTCACGCTCCTCGTCGGTCATGCGGTAGCGTTCGTACCCCTTGCGGGTGAGGAAGACGATCATCACGTCATTCTCCGAGCCCCATGAGGCGTGGTTACGCATCCCATAGCGGTCGGTCATATAGGTAAGCGCCTTGCCATCCTGCGACCAACGAGGGGAGGTGTTGAAGTAGCCGCTATTGGTGATGTTGAAGACAGGCTTACCTCCCTCTGCGCTGACAATCCCTATATCACTATAGGGGGCATGTGCCCGAGCGACATACTGCAGAGCGAACCAATGTCCATCAGGAGACCAAGTGTAGTCTATGCCTCCCGAACGTTCGTGGTGCTGGGAGCCGTCGGTGATGGTACGCAGCTGCTTCGTCTGTAGGTTATAGACCATAAGTTTGGAGCGATCCAGCACAAAGGCGAGCTCCTTGCCATCGGGAGAGAACTGAGGGTACATCTTCTCTCCCTTCACCCCGAGGGAGAGCTTCTCCTCGATGATATTCGTTGCATTGGGGAAGTTGGGATCCTCACTACGTCCGATGCGTGCCCGATAGAGTTCCCAAGAGCCCTCCTTCGTAGAGGCATAGACCAGTGTGCGGTTGTCCGCACCGAAGGTCATCCCACGACCCGTGAACGAGCCATGAGTCACCTGCTTCGTCGTGCTATGGTCTGCCGAAGTGACGAATATATCCCCACGTGAGAGGAAGGCGATCTGCTTCCCATCTGGTGAGACCGCCGAGGAGCCTAGGGAGCGAGACATAGAGAGGTGGAGCTGCTCGTCACTCTCCCTGTCCTTGGTGATGCGCACAGAGATGCGTTGGGGTTCCTTGCCTGGGGTGAGGGTATATAGCTCACCAGCGTAGCCGAAGGCTAGTAGCCCCCCCTTCGACACAGATAGGAAACGTACGGGATCACCTTTGAGGCGAGTCAGAGCCCTGGCCTCGGTGCTCCCTGCCGAGAGGTCTCCCTCATAGACGTTCATCGAGCCTCCACCTCGCTCACTGAGGAAGTAGAGCTTCTTCCCATCAGGAGCATAGAGTGGGTTGCGATCCTCCGCGGGGTGCTGTAGGACGTAGCGGTAGGTCTTCTTGTCCAGATCATACTCCACGAGGTCACGAGCCACAGAGGAGGTATGATGCTTGCGCCATTCGTTCTCAAAGCCCTTGATGTCCTGATAGAGGATGCGCCGACCATCCCCACTCATGCTGATCGCCTCTGCGGGCGTAGCTAGTAGGAGCTCGGGGCGTGCTCCTCCTCGGACGGATACCCGATAGACCTCAGTCAAGATAGAGGTAGGGAAGAGGGCGGAGTGGGCAGGATCCTGGATATGTGCCTTGAAAAGCACATGCGTGCCATCGGGTGTGAAGGCATAGGGGATCTCCGTCCCCGAATGGGTCGTCAGCTGGCGAGCTTCGCCCCCGGTGGCAGGGATAATGTAGATGTTCGTCCCGCTGTTATTTCGGTCACTCGTGAAGGCGATCTGCTTCCCGTCAGGCGACCAGACGGGGTGGCACTCGTAGGCACTACCCGAGGTAAGCCGCAGGGCATCGCCCCCAGAGGTAGGGACGGTGTAGAGGTCACCCTGATAGGTAAAGGCAACCTTTGTCCCATCGGGCGAGATCGCAGGGTAGCGAAGCCAAAGGGGACGCTCCTCTCGGGCTAGGCTCACGAGCGACACCGAGCTAAGGAGCGTAAGAGTAAGGAGGATCTTTCGTGCCATAGTATGATGTGTCATTTAGTTGGGATCTAGGGAAGGGGGAGGCCTTAGTGTGCCTCGAGCCAGTTGGCACCATGCCCGATACTTACCTCGAGGGGCACACGTAGGTCGGGATAGACGGACTCCATCACCTCACGTACGAGGGAGGTCATCTCGGGGAGCTCGGAGAGGGGGACGTTGAAGTTCAGTTCGTCATGTACCTGCAGGATCATCCTACTGCGAAGGCCTCGCTCACGGATGGCCTGCTCTAGGCGAATCATCGCTATCTTGATGAGGTCGGCAGCGGAGCCTTGTAGGGGAGCGTTGATTGCATTTCGCTCCGCATAGCCACGTACCACTGCGTTGGCGCTATTGATGTCGGGCAGGAGACGGCGACGGCCGAGGAGGGTCGTCACATAGCCTCGCTTCTTAGCCTCCTCGACGACCTCAGTCATATAGCGGGCTACACCTGGGTAGGAGGCGAAGTAGCCATCAATCAGTTCCTTGGCCTCTCGCCGTGGGATGGAGAGACGTTCGCTCAGCCCAAAGGCGGAGATGCCGTAGATGATCCCGAAGTTGGCTGTCTTAGCCCTTCGGCGCATATCTGCCGACACCTCGCCGTGGCTCAGGCCGTAGATCTTGGCAGCTGTCGCCTGATGCACGTCTTGACCCGAACGGAAGGCCTCGATCAGTGCAGGGTCTTCGCTGAAGTGCGCCATCAGACGAAGCTCGATCTGCGAATAGTCGGCACTGAGGAACGTACAGCCCTCCTCGGGGACGAAGGCTTCACGGATGGCTCGTCCCTCGGGGGTACGGATGGGGATATTCTGGATGTTAGGATTACTGCTGGAGAGACGACCCGTAGCCGCAATGGTTTGGTTAAAGGATGTGTGGATCTTCCCATCTGGGTAGACCAGCTCAGGGAGCGCCTCTACGTAGGTACTGAGGAGCTTCTTCACTCCTCGGTAGTCGAGGATCTTCTCTACCACAGGGTGCTTGTCTCGGAGCTTCTCCAGCACCTCTTCGCTGGTGGTATAGCCACCAGTCTTTGTCTTTTTGGCCTTCTCCACAATCTGCAGTTCGTCGAAGAGGGCTTCGCCTACCTGCCGACTGCTATTGACATTGATGCTATGCCCGAGCAGGAGACTGATCTCACCCTCGAGACGAGCCAGCTCCCCTTGTAGCTCACCCGCCTGACGGTCGAGGCAGGACTTGTCTAGCCTTACCCCCTCTCGCTCCATCCCTAGGAGGACCTTCACCAGAGGCATCTCCACCTCTGTAAAGAGCTTCATGAGCCCAGCCTTCTCCAGTCGCTCATAGAGGTACTCGTAGAGTAGGTAGGTGATGTGCGTGTCCTCGGCTGCGTAGAACTGGAGGCGAGCGGGCTCAACCTGACGTAGATCAAACTGCCGAGGGCTCTGTGGGGCGATCATCTCCTCAAAGGACATCATCTTATACCCGAGGAACTTGTCCGCCAGCTCGTCCAAGCCGTGACGCATATCGGGATAGAGGAGATAGTGGGCGATCATGGTGTCGAAGAGAGGCCCCTCGACCTCCACACCATACGAACGGAGTACCTGCAGGTCATACTTGAGGTTTTGCCCTACCTTGAGGGTGCTCGCTTGCTGAAGGATCGGGGCAAGTTGCCCCAGTAGCTCGCAAGCCTCCTCTCTTCCCTGAGGGACATCGAGGTAATAGGTAGTCTCAGCATCGAAGGCAAAGGTAACGGCCACCAGCTCTGCCCTCAGAGCATCGACACTCGTCGTCTCGGTATCTAGGGTAAGCACCTTCGCCCCTCGTGCTCGCTCTAGGAAGGCAGGGAGCGTCTCGGCACGAAGTACCTCGATCCGCATTGGGGGGATCGTCGTCGGGGCTGGAGTGTCAGCTTCCTCCGTCTCCTCTAGGCTGGCAAAGAGGTCATCTGGGGGAAGGGTGGGCTTAGCCTTGGCGGGCGCAGGCGACTTGCCAAGCACCCGACTCAGGAGCGTGCGAAACTCTAGCTCCTCGAAGAGGCGACGCACGGCCTCCTCATCCTTCTCTGCCCTCTGATAGTCTCCTGGGGTGTAGTCCAGGGGCACATCGGTGCGGATGGTAGCCAAGTAGTAGGATAGGCGAATGTCTGCCTCGCCCTCTAGGAGCTTCTTACCCGTAGCCCCCTTGATCTCGCTAGCGTGTGCTAGGAGGTTCTCCACCGAGCCATATTCAGCTAGGAGTTTCTGCGCTCCCTTCTCCCCGATGCCTTTGCACCCAGGGATATTATCCACCTTGTCCCCCAGAAGGGCTAGGTAGTCGATGACCTGCTTGGTAGAACTGAGTCCGAACTTCTCCAGTATCTCCTTCTCCCCCCACACCTCGTAGCCACCGCCCTGCATCGGGCGATACATCCGGACGTGCTCCGTGACGAGCTGGCCGTAGTCCTTGTCGGGGGTGACCATATAGACCTCTCGCCCTGCACTCGCTGCCCTATGGCTCAGTGTCCCGATGACGTCATCGGCTTCGTAGTCTGCCACCTCCACAGTGGGGATGCGGTAGGCCTCTAGGAGCTGGCGGATGATGGGTACGGCGATACGTATCCCCTCGGGGGTCTCCTCTCGCTGAGCCTTGTAGTCGGGGTACTCTCTGTGGCGGAACGTCCCGCCCGCAGGGTCGAAGACCACGGCGAGCTCATCGGGCTGTTCCTTCCCCAGCAGGTCCTCCAGCATCAGCACGAAGCCAAAGATAGCACTGGTATTTCGTCCCTGGCTATCGATACGAGGAGCCTTGATGAAGGCATAGTATGCCCGATAGATTAGGGCGTAAGCATCGAGTAGGAATAGTCGCTGTGGCATGAATATGTAGGGTAAAAAGTGGAAGAGAGGGCTGTATGGAGTTTTGTTCAATAGCTACTTCTATGTGAAAAGTGTACTCTAGTCTCCGTCTACACCCCATCACAAAGATACGAAAGCCTTAATTCTCCATTCTGTCGTCGGGGTGGTGGCTACTATGACTTGTGTTGAGATACTGCCCAACTCTAGATGGCCCTATAAGAGAAATGAAATTACCCTATAGGACAACTTTCGTTCTCTTATAGGGTAATTTCATTTCTCCTATAGGATAATACAGTTTCTCCTATAGGGTAATTTTAGGTCTCTTACGGCGGTCAAGCATTGGCCTTTGCGAGAAAGGGTTGATCGTTTGTCTTGCGCTGGGGTAGGGGAGGGGGCGGCTGATGGTAGACACTCCTTAGGTGCTTGGAGAGGCTTAGCCAAGAATACAGGATTCTATAGCTCTTCTCAATGAATACGGCATCTTTTTCCCATAGCCGACACGGATGAGTATGGTGGGATATTCATTGGGGATGCCGAGCTTTTGCGCCATTTCCAAGGCCAATTCGCTGGATTCGTTCGGCTGGTTCAGGTAGGCGTGTGCAATGCCCATTTCGGTGGTCTTCAGTAGGATGCGCTCTAGAGTCCTCCCTAAGTTTACCCACTGCTCAATCGTGTTGTCCGAAGTCGTGAGTAGAATAAAATGAGAAGAGGATGCTATTTTCTTCCGGTCTGTTTTGTTCTGGGACTTCTCATTGATGATGCTACTGATGATTGGCTTGGCGATGAAACGGGGGATGTTGGGTGCTCCGAAGACAGCGTAGCTCAACCCATCGTACGTTGCGTCCTGGTGCTTTTTGTTGTAGCGCATCCAGTGTTGCAGTTCTCGCTTAAACGCTCTGTTGTTTAATTGCAGGCTATTTCCCCGATACACCATATTGGAGATGATCTCATATTCTGGTGAGCCAATCCTAAAGAAGTGTACGCTCACGTCAGCCTCTGTATCGATGCTCTCTAGTGAAGCTATATCATCATCGGGTATGATTTGCCCATTATAGAGGCTTCGATTTGTTTGCCGTATCGGTATTTGGGGAAATAAGGAGGAAGGCTCGTTGGGCGTGGAGTCTTGCGAAAGCATGATTTTTATGACGCCACTTCCAGTAACCACCACATGGGTGCTATATCCTTTGTGGCTGGCTGCTATACATAGGTTCTCGACTGCGCAACCAAGGCTGACGAAGAGCTCTCGGTTGTCTGGGTCTACGACGGGTAGTGCTCTTGTGAAGTCAGGATAAATATCTATCTCTGATTCACTAATTTTAAATGACCATGGCTGGGTATTATGCCCAGATGGGGCTTTTGTCGCATGTCCTATCATGAATAGATAGTCTGCGTTTTGGGCGAATACGTTGCTCATTGTTTTTGTGAAATATGATAAATGTTACAGATATATCTCTCATTGCTGAATATCGCTTATCCATAAGTCTATTATCTATCCCCTTGCTATCCGCTCCCTCTGCTATCGTGTGTAAATCCTAAGAATTACAAGCGAAAGATAGTAAGAATATTGTACAGAAGTAAAGGCAACCTTGATCGCAATCGTGCCTCTGCCACGATGCCCCTCTTTTTCTCTCTGTAGGTGATGGTATAATGCGTTTTTAGTCAGAGGTTTATGCGATCTGATAAAAGTACCTACTGCGAGTTACCATAACTCGCTTCAACGAGTTATGGTAACTCGTTCAAACAAGTTGTGGTAAGTCGCTACGACGAGTTATGGTAAGTCATTGAAACGAGTTATGGTAACTCGTTGACTCCCCTTGTAAACGTAATAAACAGAGGTTGTTACGTCAGAGGTCTCGAGCCTATACCTTTGCCCTCCAAGGGTAATATATAGTCAATGTAACTTACCGATAATTGAACTCGTGGCTATGTGCCTAAGGCTATTGCGTTATCCCCTGGAATTATCCCCTACCTGTCTCTATCTGGTGAAGAAGGTGAGATGATTAATGTATAGAGTTTTAGCCTGTGAATTATCCGAGCCCCTTTCCCTCCCTTCATGCGATTTTATGATGCTGAGTAGGAGAGGGAAGGGCTCTGCTGATCGATAGAACTTGAAGGGCGAAAAGTATATAGAGTGTAATACTTTCTTAATTCTTGCGTTCATTGTTTGTATGCAGAGAGCATCCACTTAGCCCTTCTCTCTATGGGGTATAGACCAGCACAAATGTGGAAATAATGTGCAGGTGTTGCTATTATAAGTATTTGATTATCTTTGCATTCGTCCGTGGTCATTAATTGTGGTGAAGATGGACAACGTGAGAGAAGCGTTCTCACGCCTTTTTAGTGATAAGCAAGCAGATTTTAAGCACTCAAAAGCTGGTATGACAAGTAAAAAAACGCAACTGTTATGCGCATCTCTGTGTCTAGTAGCCCTCAGCCTCACGAGCTGGCGTACGCCTAGTGAGAAGGCTCAGACACCAAGGAAGGAGACACGCACGACAGCCGGTCAGCAGAGCTCCCAGATTCAGTCGGGTGAGCACCTGCTACTAGCCGACCGACTAGAGATCAAGAGCCGACTGCTCAAAGAGAAACAACGCCGGACGGCTGATCTCAAGGCAAGCAAAGAGAAAGAAGATCTCGAAGCCCCTGCCGCCGAAATCTACGGCGAAGACTCCTGGGGAAGCCACGTGAATCCCTTCGCTGGGATGGCAGTGGATATCCCCGACAGGCAGGATATCGACCTACAAGAGTTCGTGATGCCTATTGGTACACGACAGGTAACATCTAATTATGGTTACCGTCATAGCTTCGGGCGTATGCACTACGGTGTGGACCTGAAGCTCAGTACGGGAGATACGATACGTGCAGCCTTCTCGGGCAAGGTCCGTATCCGTTCGTACGAAGGACGAGGCTATGGTAACTACATAGTCATTCGCCACCCTAATGGTCTAGAGACCGTATATGGTCACATGAGCCGAGCCATCGCCCGTGAGGGTACTGTAGTCAAGGCGGGTGATCCCATTGGACTTGGTGGGAGTACAGGACGCTCCACAGGGCCACATCTTCACTTCGAAGCCCGCTTCATGGGTATTCCTCTAGACCCTACGGATCTCTTTGACTTCGTTGCTGGTGTCCCTCGCTTTGACGTCTTTGCCTTCGTTAAAGGTGCTTATCAGACGCCCCGCTCCTTCGCCGTGGCACGTGCAGTAGCCAAGCCAAAGAAGAGTGGAGAGGCAAACGAAGAGCAGTTTAAGACACATCGCATCAAGAAGGGCGAAACAATGTCTACAATCGCTCGTCACTATGGGGTCAGCGTCTCGAAGCTCTGTCGTACCAACGGCATCTCATCCAAGCAGAAACTGAGTATAGGACGTACCCTTCGCATCCCTAGCTAAGGGTGCTATCCTCTCTCCTAAGAGATAATAGATAGATATTAGGCTTCACAGACTACAGAGTAGCAAAGACTCTAGTCTGTGAAGCCTTGCTTTTTAGCTATCTTTGCGCAGAGCTTTGCTAGAGCTCTTAATAGGTATGCTTTCTCGTACATTATCACTATAACCTATCAGAATGATTACCCTCTTCAGAAGGCCAAACACATCACTTCTTTATATTGTCGAGAGCCATAGCCCGCTACGGGCAGAGTGGCTAGAGCGTCTGTCGTGGCTCTTTGGTGGAGCCCTACCTCTCGATGAGATGTCGCTCTCGGGCTACTTCGTCGGTACACGGCGTGAGCTAGTGACGCCATGGAGTACCAACGCTGTGGAGATCGTGAGGAATATGAATATCACGGATGTCATCCGTATTGAGGAGTTCACAGAGGTGAAGGGTGTAGATGCACCCTTTGACCCGATGCTGCAACACCTTTACGAAGGGATTGATCAGAGCGTCTTTGTTACACAGCATGAAGCAGAGCCTATTCGTCATATCACGGATATTCGAGCTTATAGTGAAGTAGAGGGCTTAGCCTTGAGTGAGGAGGAAATCATCTACTTGGAGAAGCTAGCAGAGCGACTAGGGCGACCTTTAACCGACAGTGAACTCTTTGGTTTCTCACAGGTCAATTCAGAGCATTGTCGACATAAGATCTTCGGTGGTACGTTCGTCATTGATGGAGAGGAGCAGGAGGCTTCACTCTTCTCCATGATTAAGGATACAAGTGCAGCGAACCCCAACCACTTAGTCTCTGCCTACAAGGATAATGTAGCGTTCATCGATGGCCCTAAGGATCTGGAGCAATTTGCTCCCGCCTCTGCTGATCGCCCAGACTACTATGAACGAAAAAGCGTAGATAGCGTGCTGAGCCTAAAGGCTGAGACACATAACTTCCCCACAACGGTAGAGCCATTTAATGGTGCCGCTACGGGTACCGGAGGGGAGATACGTGACCGTATGGCAGGTGGTCGTGCTAGTGTCCCTCTCGCCGGTACTGCAGTCTATATGACCAGCTATCCACGCCTCGCAGGGGAGCGTGCTTGGGAGAAGCACTTCCCCGCACGCCCTTGGCTCTATCAGACGCCTCAGCAGATACTCACGAAGGCTTCAAATGGGGCAAGTGACTTTGGTAATAAGTTCGGTCAGCCCTTGGTCTGTGGCTCAGTGCTGACCTTTGAGCATAAAGAGGAAGGCGAAGCAGTCGGCTATGGCTTTGATAAGGTTATAATGCTCGCGGGCGGTGTCGGCTATGCACGACGCTCCGATGCTCAGAAGGGAACACCTGAGCCCAATGAGAAGGTGGTCCTACTCGGTGGTGATAACTACCGGATCGGTATGGGGGGTGGTGCTGTTAGCTCGGTCAATACAGGTCAGTATGCAGGAGCCATAGAGCTGAATGCCGTACAACGCTCCAATCCCGAGATGCAGAAGCGTGTGGAGAATGTTATCCGAAGCCTAGCTGAAGCAGAGGATAACCCCATCATCTCTATTCATGACCACGGGGCAGGGGGACACTTGAACTGTCTATCCGAACTTGTTGAGACGACGGGTGGGCATTTCGATCTATCCAAGTTCCCGATTGGAGATGAAACGCTTTCCTCTCGTGAAATCATTGGCAACGAAAGTCAGGAGCGTATGGGGCTACTTGTCAAGGAAGAAGCCCTAGAGCGCATTGCTCGCATTGCCGAGCGTGAGCGTGCTCCGATGTATGTCGTAGGGGAAACGACAAGTGATATGCACCTTACCTTCGAGGAGAAGGGTGGGGATAAGCCTATTGACCTTGCTCTCTCGGATATGTTTGGATCTGCTCCGAAGACTTACATGTATGACAAGACGGTAGAGCGGCAGTATGCCCCACTAGCCTATGAGTCTACAAAGCTAGAGGAGTACCTCGACCTTGTCCTCCAGCAGGAGGGGGTAGGCTGTAAGGATTGGCTGACAAACAAGGTTGACCGCTCTGTGACGGGGCGTGTAGCACGCCAGCAGTGTCAGGGTCCTATCCAGCTCCCATTGAGTGACTGTGGTGTAATGGCTGTGGATTTCCGTGGGCAGGCAGGGATAGCAACTTCCATAGGTCATGCACCAGCAGCGGCGCTTGTTGATCCTGTTGCTGGCTCACAGCTTGCCATCGCTGAGGCTCTGACGAATATAGTCTTTGCGCCCCTTACCTATGGGCTGGAGGGTGTTTCGCTTAGTGCTAACTGGATGTGGCCCTGTCGGAATGAAGGAGAGGATGCACGCCTTTATGACGCTGTGGAAGCAGCTTCTGCTCTGGCTATTTCGCTAGGAATTAATATCCCCACAGGGAAGGACTCCCTCTCGATGACACAAAAGTATCCCGATGGTACAAAGGTGCTTAGTCCAGGTACAGTAATTATCAGTGCCATTGGTGAGGTGTCGGATGTGAAACAGGTACTCTCACCTGTTCTTGTCCCTAAGCCAGAGTATCCACTTTATCATATTGACTTTAGCTTTGCTCCACTTGCACTCGGAGGCTCGGCCTTTGCTCAAGCACTTGGTAAGCTAGGGGATGAGACTCCTTACATTGGTGAGCCCGAATACTTCCGTGAGGCATTCGCTGCTGTCCAAGAGTTGCTACAACGTGGAGTGCTGGTTGCAGGGCATGATATTTCGGCAGGAGGTATGGTGACAGCTCTTCTAGAGATGTGCTTTGCTAATGAAGAGGGAGGCCTTCAGGTGGATCTAAGTGCTATACCAGAGCCTGACCTTGTTAAGCTTCTCTTCGCAGAGAACCCCGGTGTACTAGTTCAGACCTCTGCTCCCGAGCTGCTCGAAGAGGTGCTGACAAGTGCTAGTATTGGCTTTGCTCGTATTGCTACTCCTACTGTCTCTGGGCGTACACTGGAGATACATCAAGGAAAGCAAGTACTCACACTCAACATTGATGAGAAGCGAGATCTTTGGTATCGCCCATCCTTCCTCATGGATCAGTACCAGAGTGGGGAGAGCCTGGCTAAGGAACGTTATACAAATTATAAGAAGCAACCTCTTCGCTACGTCTTCCCTGAGGGCTTCACAGGAAAATTCAAAGAGCTCCATGCCGATCCAAATCGTACGGCCAAAGCACCAGTCCGTGCAGCCATCCTTCGAGATAAGGGAACGAATGGCGAGCGTGAAATGGCCTATGCACTCTATCTCGCAGGTTTCGATGTCAAGGATGTACACTTGACTGATCTCATTGCTGGGCGTGAGACACTGGAGGATGTACAGATGATTGTCTTCTGTGGAGGGTTCTCAAACTCTGATGTCTTAGGCTCTGCAAAGGGATGGGCAGCAGGTATCCTCTACAACGAGCAAGCAAAGGCTACGATTGACCGCTTCTATGCACGGCCTGATACACTGAGCCTAGGTATTTGCAACGGGTGTCAGCTTATGGCAGAGCTTGGACTTCTCTACCCAGAGCATGAGCAGAAGCACCGTATGGAGCACAATGATTCGCATAAGTTTGAGAGCGCTTTCGTCAGTCTTACAATCCCAGAGAACAGCTCAGTGATGCTGGGTAATCTCTCGGGTACAACTCTTGGTGTCTGGGTGGCACATGGCGAAGGAAAGTTTGCTCTACCTTATGAGCAAGATCGCTACCATGTTATCGCTCGCTATGCATATGATGCCTATCCTGCGAACCCGAATGGATCACCGAGTGGAATCGCAGGGCTATGTAGTGCAGATGGTAGGCATCTGGCTCTAATGCCTCACCCTGAGCGTGCTATCTTCCCTTGGCAGTGTGCGTATTATCCAGATGCTCTCTGCTCTGAACACGAAGCTACTCCTTGGTTGAAAGCTTTCCGCAATGCTTACGACTGGTGTATGAGTCATAAAAACTAAGCCAGAAGGGGCTAAATCATAAAACTAAGTGAGGGGGAACTAGCCAAATAGCTAGCTCCCCCTCGCTTTTTATTTTGACTAGTAGCAGTCCTATTTTAGAGGCGGAAGACTACTGGGAGTATGAAGCGACAGCGTACAGCTTTATCATCCTTTTTCCCAGGTGTCCAACGGGGCATGGAGCGCACGACACGGATAGCCTCTGCGTCTAGTAGTGGATCGGCACCTTGGCGGACACCAATATCCCCTATGGTGCCATCACGTTCAATGACAAATTGTAAGATTACCTTCCCTTGAATCTTACTCTTGACTGCCTCTTTGGGATACTGGATGTTATTGGCTAGATACTTCATGAGAGCCTTAAATCCTCCTGGGAAAATGGGTGACTCGTCCACTGATTCATAGATTTTCTCTGGATCATCTTGGCTTGAGGCAGTCATTTCCTTAGTGGGCTGTGATTTGGTTTGGGCATAGCTCATCGTCATCCCTATGAAGAGGAAAAGGGATGCGAGTATTAAGCGGATGCCTAGGTGACTTTGTTTCTTATCCATACGTTTGATGTGTTTGTGATTAATAATGATTCAAATGTAGCGAAAAAGATATAAATGAATCCAAATCGTGTTTCTTGTCCATGTGTATGGGTTTTTTGTAGATCCTTAGTGTGTAATGTCAATAAAAGAACGACCAACGATTGAGCAAGGTAATAGAAGAGAAATAGGGTAGGGAGGCCCTCAATGCAGCAGGGCGTAGTAGACGATACACATGCTCCTGCTAAATCTTGATGATCAGCCCCAGAGTCGGGAGTACAAGCTTGCTATAATAGTCTAGCTTCCGTAGCTGATGACGGCTGGGATCGGTGGGGTCATCCATCACACGACCCGAAGTATCGAGGTTGGTATAGATAGGGGCACTGACCGAACTGCTCAGATAGGCATTCTGTACATCGACGTAGAGGTTGAGCATCCAGTGCTTGAAGTAGAACTCCTTGTCGAGGCGCAGGTCGAGCTGGTGCTTGTCGGGCAGTCTCAGCGTATTGAAGCGTTCGTAGTCTGGATAGGCACGATGTGTGACAGCCCAAGCGTCTTTATTTGTCGATAGCTCCATATCAATCGGGGTATAGGGTGCTCCACCGATGTAGCGCCAGCGTGCCGAGAGGAACCAGCTCTTGCCCAGACGATAGCTCACTAGGAGGTTGAGCATCTGCCTCGTATCCCATGACGAAGGGCGGTAGATACCCGAGATGTCGGTGAATTCGCTCCTAAACATGGTGTAGGTCGCCGTCGCAGAGAGCTGATGCCAAGGCATCAGGCGTGCCACGAGCTCTACGCCGTAGGCTCGACCTAGCCCCTTAGACAGCACGGCTTCATCCCCTACCTGCCCGTAGTCCGTACCCTTGCTGGCTAGGCTCACCCCCTCTCGCTCAGAGATCGGGTAGCCACTGTAGGACTTATAGAAGCCCTCGGCCGAGAAGCGAAGGTAGTCTCCTGGGTGGTACTCAGCCCCGAGCACGGCTTGGTTCGACATGATGTAGCGTAGACGCTCCTTGTTCACATAGCTCCCGTCCGAGGCTCGGTAGCCCATGGTCGTGTAGGAGGGTTGCATGGCATAGCGTCCGAGGTTAGCATTTAGGTCGATGTCATCCGTTAGGGCAAACGAAGCCGAGAAGCGTGGTGATAGCTGGGGAAGGGGGTTGCTCATCGTGGAGTTGAGCGTATTGCCCACGAGATTGACCCCGAGCGAGAGCTTGAGCCTCTGGTTTAGGTATTCGTCCGAAGCCTGAGCAAAGGCGGAGTAGGCGAAGAGCTTGACACGGGCATCATACGAGACGGGCACGATACGCCCCGACTGGTATATGAGCCTCTCGGCATCATTGCTATAATCAGCGTAGCGGAGGCCAGCACCGAAGCTGAGCTTGAAGGGGAGGCTCGTGTACATACGCTCGTAGCGTAGCTTGTTCTCCGTCTCATCAGACTGGTACTCCGAGAGCTTGCCCTGAGCGGGGTCGTTGCCCTGATACTTCACACCACCATTGCGTAGCATATTGCGACTAAGCATCCAGCTATCCACATGCCCCCTGCCATAGTGCTTGTAGACAGCACCAATCGTGTAGTTCCACTGCTTGTACTCGGGGAGATAGCTCAGGATATACCGCTGTACCTCTGTGCCCGTGGTCTGTAGCTGGCTATTGAGGCGCATATTGTCGATCGCCCCAATACCCACGATGGACAGCTCATGGTGGGCATCGAAGCGATACTTATACTTGAGCTGGAAGTCATTGTAGGTCGGGAGGAAGGGTAGCTTAATGGCCTTGAAGAGCCACTGCAGGTAAGACTGACGAGCCGACACGATGATCGACGACTTACGCCCTAGTGGCCCCTCTAGGGTAAGGGCAGCATCGGAGGCACCAACCGAAGCCTTGATGTGCATGCGGTCTGTGTCACCGTCTCGCTGCTTGATCTCCATCACGGAGCTTAGCGCATTGGTTCGACTTGCAGGGAAAGCACCCGTATAGAAGTTAATCTCTCGGACGAAGTCAGGGTTAATCATCCCCACGCCCCCACCCGATGCACCCTGCGTAGCGAAGTGATTGATCACGGGGATCTCGATACCATCTAGGTAAAAGACATTCTCCGAAGGCCCCCCACCACGCACGATCAGGTCATTACGATTAGGGTCTGTTGCTCCGACACCAGGTAGTGTCTGTACCAGCTTCGAGACATCTCTATTAGCCCCTGCACTCTTCTCGATCTGCTTTAGGCTGAGGGTTTGCAGAGAGAGTGGGCTCTCGGCTCGCTTGAGGAGTCTATTGGGGCGAACGAGTACCTCGGCTAGGCTGGTTGAGGTCTCGTTTAAGGCGATGTCAATAAAGCTCGTTTGGTTACCGAGGACGTGGACTTCCGAGGAAATCGTCGTCTCGTACCCGAGCATACTCACCACGAGGCGGACGAAGCCCGGCTGAACGCTGGGGATAGTGAAGCGCCCGAGCGAGTCCGTTGTCGCTCCTTGGGTCGTACCTTGTACTCGTACGGTGGCGAACTCTAGGGGATCGTGACTTGTCGCGCTATATACCTGTCCTTTGATTGTTCCTTGCTGTGCAAGGAGTGTCGTTGTGGAGAGCACTAGAGCCAGCAAGGCGTAGTATAACCTTATCATTTAAGTCATTTTATGCATACGACCTTCACACACTTGCAGAGCATACTGCGGTCTAATTTTTCGGAGTGCTATAGATGGACGCACCGAAGGAGACCTGCGGATGTACTAAAACCTGAGCATAAAGTTACAAATACATTCATATCTACATGCGGATTGATATTGCTGTATGAAACGTGGAGGCTGGAGGGTATAGAACCAAGTCTGCCTCCGATAACATAAACTCTGTATCTGTAACTTAATCTTTTCGGATGGAACTTATTCTATTCCACCTTGATAAACAGGACGGATAAAAATGTGCTGTGACGAGTTACCATAAGTCGTCATAACGAGTTATGGTAAGTCGGTTTAACGAGTTGTGGTAAGTCATCAAAGCGAGTTATGGTAACTCGTTACAACGACTTATAGTAAGTCTTTGCCCTCCTTTCAGAAGCCCTGTATCTAGGGCGTTTGTGCGGGGCTTGGATATCGCTATGAGGGGGCTAGCTATCCCATAAGTTTAATCCCTCCCTTTCGGCTCAATGCCGATCCCAAGGGAAAGGATTACTCTATCAGAGACCCTGTGGATGCCTCTCTCCCAAATCAGGTGTTATGGAGTCTACTTAGGAGGTACGCTGTAGAGAAACCTTCTTCACGAGTTGTCCATCTTCGAAGAGGAGGATGTTGTAATGCTCATCGTCCTTAGACTGGGTGAGATCTGCGAGGAACTTATCTTGGAAGACAGAGCACCACGTGGTATTATAGTAGCGGAAGTCAATGCTGAGGATCGGCTCTGGATGGAGGAAGATCTCCGACCGCAAGTCCATGGCGACGAAGAGCGGACGTGCACCCAACTGCTCGGCATAATGTGTGACAGATGAGAGCGTAGGGCAGGAAGGTGAGCTACAGCCCTCTTGGTAGATATAGACGAGCCATTTACCACCCTTTCGTGCGATTGCTTCCCATAGCTCACGCCCATTAACGAGGAGCACCGACCTCTGCTGTCGAACTTGGGCTAGAGCTTTATCCAAGTCCGTCAAACTGCCTTGGGAGAAGACGACACGTGCCTGCAGCTCTTTTGGGAGTTGGTTATACCCCGTTGTCAAGCCATAGACACGGATGACACCTGTGCAGAGCAGTAGCGCAAGAAGGGCGATAAGACACCCGATGAATGAGCCTATTCCGATAGACCACTTTGCTAATCGTCGCATAGAGTAAACACCGTATGAGTCGGTAGTTTGGAGATGATCCCATTGTGCCCTCCCCTCAAAGGTAGGATATTTAGAATGAGTTACCCCTTTTATTCCCTCCGTCCAAGGGAATATAAAGAGCCCGCCCCGCAGCTACCATTGGGTAGGTGCGGGGCGGGCTGTATTTAGGGAGGCTCGTGCCGTGGGGGCTACTTGCCGGCGAGGGTGCGTAGACGTTCCTCGGTCTTGGTGCGAAGGTGCTCTGAGAGCTCTTCCTCGGGAATACGCTGGAGGACATCTGCAACGAAGGCATTGCTGAGCATCAGCTTGGCTTCCTGAAGGGCAATCCCTCGCTGACGCATATAGAAGAGTGCATCCTCGCTGAGCTGCCCTGTGGTCATCCCGTGGGAGCACTTCACGTCGTCGGCATAGATCTCCAGCTGAGGCTTGGACTGCATGCGAGCAGAGGGCGAGAGCAGGAGGTTGCGATTGTTCTGATAGGCCTGCGTCTTCTGCGCATCTTGTGCCACGAGGATACGTCCGGTGAAGACACCACGACTCTCATCGAGGAGGATGTACTTGAAGAGCTCATCCGAGGTACAGTGGGGCACTGCGTGCTCGATGAAGGAGAAGTTATCGGTGTGCATACGCTCGCTGGTGAGTGAGAAGCCCGAGACACGTAGGTCGGCCTCCTCTTCGGCGAGGGTGATGAAGTAGTTATTGCGGGTCGTGCCGTTCCTGAGCGTCAGTGTGGAGAGGTCAGCGTGGCTACCGCCCATCTGGCGGACGTAGGCAGAGGTCAAGCGAATATTGTCCGAGCCTGACTCCTCCCGATCAATGAGCGAGAAGCGTGCGCCACGGCCGACATAGACCTCTAGGGTGCGTAGGGTCATCGCCCGTACGTCCTCCTCGGGGCAGTCCTTGTAGTAGACCGCCAGCTCAGCAGCGTCCTCCACAATGAAGAGGGCACGCTCGATCGCTAAGTGCCCCTCTGTGCGAGGAAGGATATAGCGAAGCTCGATATGCCCGGGTACCTTCAGTCCTCGTGGGACATAGACGACGAAGACCTCATTGACCAGCAGGGTAGAGAGGGCGACGAGCCCATCCTTAGAGGCGGGAGCGATACGGGCATAATGCTCCTGAGCGACCTCGGGATAGAGACGAACGAAGTCCGAGATAGAGCCGATGAATACGCCTTCGGGGACGACCTGCGAAGCCCAGTAGGGAGAGCCCTCCTGAGTGAGGAGCTGCCAGTCGTGCTCGAAGAGCTTGGGGAGGTCGGTGCGCTGGTAGTCTTCGCTCTTGAAGGCGGGTAGCCCGAGGCGTGCGAAGGCATCGAAGGCCTCCTCCCGATAGTGCTGTAGGAGGGGCACTCGCTGACGCAGCTCATCGGCGTGCGCTGCGTACAGATCGAGATAGTGCTTAGTCTGTGCGTCCATCGCTCGTCTAGTCCTTTACCTCGTCCTTGATCCAGTCGTAGCCCTTCTGCTCGAGCTCTAGGGCTAGCTCTGGACCACCACTACGCACGATACGCCCCTTGTAGAGGACATGGACGTAGTCGGGGTGGATGTAGTCCAGCAGACGCTGGTAGTGTGTGATGACGATCGTAGCGTTCTCGGGGCTACGGAGCTCATTCACTCCCTTGGCCACGATACGTAGGGCGTCGATATCCAGACCGCTATCGGTCTCGTCGAGGATCGCCAGCTTAGGCTCGAGCATAGCCATCTGGAAGATCTCGTTGCGCTTCTTCTCCCCGCCCGAGAAACCTTCGTTGACGGAGCGGCTAGCGAGCTTATTGTCGAGCTCCACGAGTTCGCGCTTCTGCTTCATGAGCTTGAGGAACTCTGCTGCGGGGATGGGATCTAGCCCCTGTGCCTTGCGCTTCTCATTGAGGGCAGCACGCATGAAGTTCACCATGCTCACCCCTGGGATCTCCACAGGATACTGGAAGCTCATGAAGAGCCCTAGGTGGGCACGCTCCTCGGGCTCTAGCTCTAGAAGGTCTTGCCCCTCGAAGAGGACTTCGCCCTCGGTGACTTCGTAGTTGGGATTACCGACGAGGACAGAGGAGAGGGTACTCTTCCCCGAGCCGTTAGGCCCCATGATGGCATGGATCTCACCCTTCTTGACCTCGAGGTTGATCCCCTTGAGTATTTCCTTATCTGCGATAGCAGCGTGGAGGTTACGTATCTGTAGCATATCTATTGATCGTATCTAGTCTTATTGTATATAATGGGAATGCGAAGGGGGGGGGAGCACTAGCCCACGGAGCCTTCGAGGGAGATAGAAAGGAGCTTCTGCGCCTCGACGGCGAACTCCATAGGGAGCTTGTTCATGACCTCCTTGGCATAGCCATTGACGATCAGCCCTACGGCCTCCTCTACGCCTATGCCTCGCTGCTGGCAGTAGAAGATCTGATCTTCGCTGATCTTGCTCGTCGTGGCCTCGTGCTCGATGATCGCCGTATCGTTGTCCACATGCACGTAGGGGAAGGTATGCGCTCCACAGCGGTCGCTCAGCAGGAGGCTGTCGCACTGGGAGTGATTGCGGGCATTCTCTGCATCAGGGCCTGCGTAGACGAGCCCACGGTAGCTATTCTGACTCTGCCCTGCGGAGATACCCTTGGAGACGATGCGGCTACGGGTGTTCTTCCCGAGGTGGATCATCTTCGTGCCGGTATCTGCCTGCTGGAAGTTGTTGGTCACCGCCACGGAGTAGAACTCTGCCACGGAGTCATCGCCCTGCAGAATACAGCTGGGATACTTCCACGTGATAGCAGAGCCGGTCTCGACCTGCGTCCAAGAGAGCTTAGAGGCAGTGCCACGGCAGAGGCCACGCTTGGTGACGAAGTTATACACACCGCCCTTGCCCTCCTTGTCGCCAGGGTACCAATTCTGCACCGTGGAGTACTTCACCTCGGCATCCTTCTCGACGATGATCTCGACGATAGCGGCATGGAGCTGGTTCTCGTCACGCTGGGGGGCAGTACAGCCCTCTAGGTAACTGACGTAGGCGCCCTCATCGGCGACGATCAGGGTGCGCTCGAACTGTCCTGTATTGATCGCATTGATGCGGAAGTAGGTGGAGAGCTCCATCGGGCAACGTGTCCCCTTCGGGATGTAGACAAAGGAGCCATCGCTGAAGACGGCAGAGTTCAGCGCAGCGAAGTAGTTGTCCTTATACGGGACGACCACCCCAAGGTACTGACGTACTAGCTCGGGGTACTCATGCACAGCCTCGCTGAAGGAGCAGAAGATAATCCCCTTCTCGGCGAGCGTCTCACGGAAGGTCGTCTTGACCGACACTGAGTCCATGACGGCATCGACAGCGATACCGCTCAGCATCTTCTGTTCCTCGAGGGGAATACCCAACTTCTCAAAGGTGCGAAGGAGCTCGGGGTCTACCTCATCGAGACTCTTCGGCCCTTCCTTCTTCTTAGGCGCAGCGTAGTAGATGATGTCCTGATAGTCGATCGGGGGGATCTTCAGGAGTGCCCAGTCAGGCTGCTCCAGAGTCTGCCAGTAGCGGAAGGCCTCTAGGCGAAACTCCAGTAGCCACTCGGGCTCACCCTTCTTCTCAGAGATCAAGCGCACGGTGTCCTCAGTGAGTCCCTTGCCGATGGTCTCTGTATCTATATCTGTCGTAAAGCCGTATTTATAGTCACTCGATGTTACCTCATCGATGATCTGATCGTTATCCTGCATGTAGAAAATCTGAAAGGATTAGTCCTCCACTACTGCTAACACTCTAGTGTACATATTGTTTTGCGTGGAAATGTACTAGGATATGTAACAAACCTCAAAGATAGCCAGACGACTAAGCCCTCCTCAAGTCAGGCGAAGGGACAGCCCCTGCCGTGACCAGATCTGGCTTAGTCGCCCTACTGTGCGCTCTGGGCCCCGCCTACTTGGCGTAGCTCACTGAGCGAGTCTCGCGGATGACGGTGATCTTCACCTGACCTGGGTAGGTCATCTCATCCTGAATGCGCTTAGCGATCTCGGAGGAGAGGGTGGTGATCGTGTTGTCGTCGGTATTCTCTGCCCCTACGATGACACGGAGCTCACGTCCAGCCTGGATGGCATAGGTCTTCACTACGCCAGGATAGGAGAGGGCGAGCTGCTCGAGGTCATTGAGTCGCTTGATGTAGGCCTCTACGATCTCTCGGCGAGCACCGGGACGGGCACCGCTGATCGCATCACAGACCTGTACAATCGGAGCGATGAGGCTCTCCATCTCGATCTCGTCGTGGTGTGCCCCGACGGCGTTGCAGATGGTAGGCTTCTCCTTGTACTTCTCACAGAGCTTCATCCCGAGGAGGGCATGGGGTAGCTCGGGCTCGTCGTCGGGCACCTTACCGATGTCGTGTAGGAGACCTGCACGCTTGGCCTGCTTGGGGTTGAGCCCCAGCTCGGAGGCCATGATGGCGCAGAGGTTGGCGGTCTCACGGGAGTGCTGTAGGAGGTTCTGCCCGTAGGAGGAGCGGTACTTCATCTTCCCGATGAGGCGGATGAGCTCAGGGTGCATCCCGTGGATACCAAGGTCGATGACGGTACGCTTCCCCGTCTCGATGATCTCCTCCTCGATCTGCTTACGCACCTTGGAGACGACCTCCTCGATACGAGCAGGGTGGATACGTCCGTCCTGCACGAGCTGGTGCAGGGCTAGGCGAGCGACCTCACGACGTACGGGGTCGAAGCTACTGAGGACGATGGCCTCGGGGGTATCGTCCACGATGATCTCTATACCAGTAGCAGCCTCGAGGGCACGGATATTACGCCCTTCACGACCGATGATGCGCCCCTTGATCTCGTCGCTCTCGATGTGGAAGACGGTCACAGAATTCTCAATCGCCGTCTCGGTAGCTAGGCGCTGGATGGACTGTACGACGATCTTCTTGGCCTCCTTGTTGGCGGTCATCTTCGCTTCCTCCACGATGTCGTTGATGTAGCCCTGAGCCTGGTCACGAGCCTCGGCACGTAGGCTCTCGATGAGTCGCTCACGAGCCTCATCGGCGGATAGTCCGCCTAGGGCCTCTAGTCGCTTCAGCTCGCTCTGGCGAAGGAGTTCCAGCTCGGCCTTCTTCTCTTCGTATTCACCCTTCTTTAGCTCGTACTCAGTCTTCTTCTCTTCGATGCCTTCGCTCTGCTGTGCTAGACGCTCACGCAGGGTGTCTATCTCCTGATGCTGCTTCTGGAGATCACCTTGTCGCTGGTTGAGCTCTTGCTCTCGGGTCTTGAGTTTGCTCTCTATCTGCTTGAGCTTATTATTTCGTTGAGCTACCTGTTGCTCTAGGTCCCCCTTGAGCTGTAGGAATTTCTCCTTGACCTCTAGTAGTTTCTTCTGCTTCAGTACCTCTGCCTCTCGCTCTGCCTCACTGAGGATGGTGCGTGTCTTCTGTCCAAGCAATCGCTCGGTGACAAACCACATCAGAGCCGCTCCAACGAGGAACGCTACGGCACAAAGGGCAATGATGGTAATTGTTCCCATTCTTTCCGTCTTGTTTAATGATCCTAAGGAAGGATTAGACGCACTTTTGCTCCACTCCCTCCATCGAGGGTGAGGATGTACTCAGGTCTCTAGTGCTGCAGCAAGTCGCAGGAGGAATGGATGAGATTCTCGAGGGCTTCGTTGATCTTCTGTAGGCGAGGCTGTAGCTGTTCAGTTTTGGCCTCCAGAGCCTGCCGAACCTCTTCTTGGCGGACTGCTATATCAACTGCCGCCATCGCTAGGTAGCCCCCCGAGGGGATTTCCGACTGATTGGGATACTTCGCCTTGTATAGACGTACCGTGCGCGTGATTTCTTCACCTGCCTTGCGGTACAAAGCCTCATGCTCGCGGGGCACACGTAGATAGAGTCGTGCGCGCTCCACGATGATTGAGATGCGTTGCAGAGGGCTTCGCTCGGGGTCCATTGTGAGAGTATATAGCGTGAGAGGACTCTAGCCTCTACCGAATTATTCTTACTCAGCGGTGAGCTGTGCGATGCAGAGCTCTACCTCCCTAATGATCTCATCTAAGAGCTTCTTAGCTCGATCTCGCTCCTGGGCTGTTGCACCACCAGAGAGGGCGGTGGCAAGAGCCTCTGTAGAGCCTTGCTGGCGTACCACATCAAGCTCTCCTCGGAGGGAGGAAAGCTCCTGGTCACGAAGGTGGAGCAGCTTCTCTAGCTCCATGATCCGAGAGCTCTGCTGACCGACAATGCCTACGAGTCGTGTGACATTGACCTCTAGGCGCTGGAGTTCTAGGTCTTCGTCCTGAGTCATTTTGTGGTTAAACCTTTAACAGCAAAGGTACGATTTTTCAAGCATATAAGTAAAGAATGAACATTTATTCTGCAAAAATGAAGCGTGCATCAAAGGCAATTGCTTTTGATGCACGCTTTAATGCTTGACAATTGTCCTTAGAAGTCGATCCTGTAGAGCAGATTTAAAATCGTTGTTTTCATCCTTCTTGGCTCAATAGCACCTGTATGTAAGTTATAGGCATGCCCCGAATACTCTCTATAATTAGTGGCGTTCAACCCTTTGAGGGCAAACTCGTGCGAGATCTTTTTGCAGTTAATGCGATAGCTGATGCTGTAATGCAACATGAAGATAGGCGAAAGCTCATTTTGAAAAGCCCTTCTTTCGTCATAGATAGTTTCTTTATCTGGATGTGCTAACGTTTCCGGGATGTTGACAGGCGAATAACGGTCGCCTCCTTGTAAGCTAGCTCGGAGGTTTACACTCAATACATTGCGTTTGCTACGTCCTATCATCCACTCTTTACCGACGAGTCCATTTAGGATGTAGTGCCGATTAAACCGTGTGTTGTACCATTTGCCGTCACCACCTCTATACCTAGAGTCAAATAGGGATGCCGTTACCATATAGTAGAGCCCGTGTGACATATACTTCTCCAGCGTCACATCTACACCATAATTATACCCCCTTCCCTCGCTTACTAATTGCTCACCGATATAGTAGGAGCGTCGGTTGATGAGTGAGTAGGAGCTGCCGGCAACAACGGGGATGTTGGTGAGATACTGATAATAGGGTTCGATCTTGATGCTGAGGTTGTCAGAAAGGCGATGCTGATAGGATAATGATACGTTCTGTGAGCGGGTGAAATCAAGGTCTTTGTTTACCAACGCCTGTCCAGTCGTTGGATTTTTCACAAAGTACACATCGAGCTTTTCCATTCGGCTATATAGTCCGTAGGCGAATCCCAACGAGTTCTTGTCTGTCATTTGCCACTTCAAGGCCAGGCGTGGCTCTAGTGTCCAGCGCTTATTGAGTGTAAGGAATTGACCATTAATACCCACGGTCGCCGATAGGTCGTCGCTGAGATTGAATAACGAGCTAC
Organism: Porphyromonas catoniae ATCC 51270; assembly: GCF_000565015.1. GTDB lineage: Bacteria > Bacteroidota > Bacteroidia > Bacteroidales > Porphyromonadaceae > Porphyromonas > Porphyromonas catoniae. The sequence continues at coordinate 63,338 of NZ_JDFF01000025.1, read as the reverse complement.
TGTAAACCGATCCCAACACCGTGTTGCCTTGACCCTCTGAAAGGCGTTGCAGTGGCTGTTGATAGTATGGAGCCATATCAAAACGCATGTCGTAGTGCATATTGGTAATTGTGACACCTGTTTTGTTGGTATGGCGCGAGCTGTATTTCTTGTTGAAAAACGAGTTGAGCACCGCGTTGGTGTAGCGCACCTTGAAGTCGATAACGGGCTTGGCATTCATCAGAGCATCGTACACACCTTCCCAGACGTTGGTTTCCGAGAATGTAAGGGCAAGCGTCGTTTTCAGCATCCCGCCATTATTCCATAGATAATGGTGTGACAGCCCCGCCGCAGCTGATGTCTGTTTAGCTCGTGAATCTTTTGCATCTTCAGCGTATTCCCAGTCTGAGGGTTTACGCATTTGGGGTCCCACCTTATCTATAAGTGCAGTAGTCCAAAAAGAGAATGTACCGGCATGAGCAGTCGGAAAATTGAGTTTGAAGTTCAGATCCTGATAGTTTAAGGACTGTGACATGTCTTTGCTTTTGCTCAGCTTGCTCAGCAGCTCTACCGTGGAATAGCGATAGTTGAAGATGTAAGAAGCTTTCCCTTGTTTATCTAGTGGCCCTTCGGATGCTGCATTAATACCAAGAATGCCCAATTGAAATGTATGTTGAAACCTCTGATTGTTCCCATTGCGAAGCCGCATATCAAAGATGCCCGAGATGGCATTGTTGTACTCGGCAGGGAAAGCCGACGTATAAAAGTCGGAGTTACCCAACAGATTACTGCTTAAAGAGGTAAGAAGACCTCCTCCATACGAACCGATGTCGGCAAAGTGATTGGGGTTGGGTATCTCTACATCTTCCAATCGCCATTGTAGGAATCCTGGTGAATTGCCATGAATGGAGATACCATTATCGGATAGGCCTGAGGCTACACCTGCATAGGCACTGACTAGACGTGCGGGGTCATCCATCCCCCCTGCAAAACGGCTGGCTTCTTCCGTGCTGAGCATGCGAGCTCCCGTCAGTGTCATCTTGTTTAGAGGTCGGGATTTATCTACTCGTGCTCGTATGACCACCTCTCCCAGAGTCCCTAAATGCTCTTTCAGACGAATCTCTAGGTTGACTTCCTTAGCTGAGGTAAGTACGATGTCCTTCACAATTTCTGTTTCGTAACCCATGAAAGATACCTGTAAGTCATATCGACCTACGGGGATGTTAGGCAGTACGAACTGTCCTTCTGCATTAGTGGCGGTAGCTGGAATATCTGTGTTGAGGATCTTTATACTTGCCAGTGGCAGTGGTGCATCTGATGCGACATCGGTTACTAGACCTCGTATTGTCTGTGTAGGACGTGTCTCTTGGGCAAATACTGTTTGTGTATTTAACCATCCACACACGATGAAGCAGATGATGAGAAATTGTTTTGCCATGAGTTGTCAAAATGAATGTTTAGGTTTTAGAATCCAGTGTTTGAACGAGGATGTGACTTTAGCGTAATTATCCTTGCGACTGGTAGACGTATTCAGGAATATGAATATGTCTATCTAGAGGGGGCTGTGCTCCTGAGGAGGTGATGAAATTGTGTATCAGGGGTGATGCTTCCTGCGGATGAAAAATCATCATTTTATGTGCTGGGATGATGCTTCCTATTAGGGAGTTGTGGTACAGCCAGCATGCTTTATTCTCTGCTTGAGCTATGTACTTCATTGTGTCACTTAGCATTATAGTGAAGTAGTACCACAAAGGTACAAAGTTTGGAAATGAAACCTGTATGATATCTAAACATCCTGTTGAGAGCACCTGAATGGTCACTTCTTCATCCATTTCTTTTATGCTCTTCACTGCTTTTCTGCCCCGCTATAAAAGCCCTTAGATAAAGGGGGAGTGGAGGGTGGATAAAGAGTTACCATAAGTCGTTGAAACGACTTACCATAACTCTCTTCGGCGAGTTACCACAACTCTTCAGCACGAGTTACCATAACTCTTTGTGACGACTTATAGTAACTCGTCACTTGTTGTTCTTTCTGTCTTTGTATGTGGTTAATTATGAGTGTGATAAAGTTTGGTGATCAAGAGCTGGAGAGGTTACTACCGAGCCTATTTATGAATAAAGGTAGGAGTGCTCTTGGGAAATAATGTGTGTTCGCAGGGATGTGATGCGGTTATGCTTGATCATTAGACGATTGCACGCGGATTGGGAGAGATGAGCTCTGGGATTTCGGCTTCACTAAAAAGGGAAGGGGAGCAGTAGCTGTGGCTACTGTTCCCCTTCTGGGTTCCTTGAGGTGAAGTGATGGTGGCTTATTGTCTTCCCTCGGTCTCTACCTCGGGGGCAATCTTCTTGACAAGCCCCTGCAGGACAGCACCTGGCCCTACTTCGATGAAGCGGCTAGCACCATCTGCGACCATTGCCTTTGCGCTCTCTGTCCAGCGTACGGGAGCGGTAAGCTGTGCGATGAGGTTACGACGGATCGTGTCGATGTCTGTAGTGGGTGCAGCGGTGACGTTCTGATAGATTGGGCAACGTGGAGTATGGAACTCCGTACTCTCGATCGCAGCCTCCAGCTCTACACGGGCTGGCTCCATCAGGGGAGAGTGGAAGGCACCGCCGACGTTGAGGCGAAGGGCTCGCTTAGCACCTGCCTCCTTGAGCAGTTCGCAAGCCTTGTCTACGCCCTCAATGCTGCCCGAGATGACGAGCTGACCTGGGCAGTTGAAGTTTGCAGCTACGACCACAGCTCCCTCGATGCTCTTGACGACCTCCTCGACCTTCTCATCGGGCAGACCGAGTACGGCAGCCATCGTACCGGGGTTAGCTTCGCAGGCAGCCTGCATTGCTAGGGCACGCTTGGAGACGAGGCGAAGCCCATCCTCGAAGCTAAGGGCACCAGAGGCTACGAGTGCAGAGAACTCCCCGAGCGAGTGCCCTGCTACCATGTCGGGCTGGAACTCCTCGCCGAGGCATACGGCACGGATGACCGAGTGTAGGAAGACGGCAGGCTGTGTGACCTTGGTCTGCTTGAGCTCCTCATCTGTCCCATCGAACATGATGTCCGTGATGCGGAAGCCAAGGATCTCATTGGCCTTATCGAATAGCTCCTTGGCGACGGGATGGCTCGAGTAGAGCTCCTTCCCCATGCCTACGAACTGTGCCCCTTGTCCGGGGAATACATAAGCTGTTTTACTCATTTACTTCTCTGTTTGTTTGACTAGTTATGGGTTATGGTGATTATACTAATTCTAACGCTCTGGTGAGGATGCGCCAAGTGCGCTCTACCGAAGCGATGTGTACCTTCTCATCAGGGGAGTGTGGTGAGCGGATGTCGGGGCCGATGGAGATCATATCCATATTGGGCATGGCTCCCTGGATGATACCGCACTCCAGTCCTGCGTGGATGACGGTGACCTCGGGGGTCTTGCCGAGCACCTCTTCGCAGGCTTTGCTCAGGGTCTTGAGGATAGGGGAGGAGGCATTGGGTGCCCAGCCGTTGTAGGCACCGGAGAAGTCTACGTTGGCACCCGCTAGGTTCATGATGCTCTCTATCTCGGAGGCTACTTCCTCCTTCCTCGTCTCGGAGGAGCTACGTACGAAGAACTTCGCCGAGAACTTTCCGTCTCCGAAGGTCACACGAGCCATATTTGTCGAGGCTTCGACTATGCCTGCAAAGTCCGTGAGCATGCTCTGTACTCCATTGACGCACCCTACGAGGGCATTGATGATCGCATCCTGGATCTCCTCGGGGATGACTGTCTTGGGCATCTCAGTGCGCTCTAGGGTCAAGCTGATCGACTCCTCTATGCCCTTGTACTCCGTGCGTAGTGTATCGAGGAAATCTGAGGCGAGCTCCCACAGCCCATCGGCATCTGCCTCGGGGAGGGTAACGACGGCAAAGCACTCACGTGGGATCGCATTGCGAGCCGAGCCCCCGTCGAACGAGACGAGGCGAGCACCATAGTCGGCGATGGCATACTTCAGTAGTCGGGCAAGCTGCTTATTGGCATTGGCACGACCGAGGTGGATATCCATCCCTGAGTGTCCGCCACGTAGCCCTGTCAGGGCGATGCGTATGGCGATGTCGCCCTCGGGAGTGGGCTCTTGGTCCTTATACTCTAGGTTTACATTGACGTCTATCCCACCAGCGCAGCCTACGAAGAGGAGTCCCTCCTCCTCACTGTCGAGGTTGATGAGGATATCCCCCTTGGAGAAGTCTGATTGCAGACCATTTGCCCCTACCATACCGACCTCTTCGTCGATGGTGAAGAGTGCTTCTATGGGGCCATGCTTGAGGGTGTTGTCTGCTAGTACAGCCATAGCGTAGGCTGCACCGATGCCGTTGTCGGCTCCGAGGGTTGTGTCGCGTGCTGTTACCCACTCACCATCGATATAGGCATCTATGGGGTCACGAGTGAAGTCGTGCTGGATGTGGCTGTTCTTTTGGGGTACCATATCTAGGTGTGCCTGTAGGGTGACTACTGGGCGTCCCTCTAGTCCTGTTGTGGCAGGCTTGCGGATGAGTACGTTGCCCGTCGCATCTCGGTGTGTCTCCAGCCCTAGTCGCTTGCCCAGCTCGAGCACGTACTCCTGTACGGCTTGTGTATGGCCAGTGGGGCGGGGGATCTGGGTCAGGTCGTAGAAGAAGCTCCATACGGACTGTGGAGCGAGGGATTTGATTTCTGTTGCCATAGCTTCTGTTCGTTGCGAGGGTGAGTGAATAGGTTTAGTTAGTTATCTGTAGTCTCGGGGCTAGGCTGGGGGCCTCGTACCCGCTTGTAGTGTCTATTGATGATGGGCAGGGCGATGATCGCTCCGAGCCCGATGAGCGTGATCCATAGGGTCTGTGCCGTATGGACGATGAAGGCGAAGTCCTTGGCGGGTTGCTCTGCCATGCCGAAGGTCGTGAAGGTGATGATCACCGCTGCATGCCATGCCCCCATCCCAGCCTGTACCGGTACGATCACCGACATACTGCTCATGGCGAAGGCGATACACGCTACCGAGAAGGGGATGTGCTGGGTCGCTTCAAAGGCAAAGAGTGCCAAGTAGAAGTAGAAGAAGTAGCCTACCCAGATCATCGCCGTGAGGAAGAGGAACTTCCCCCTCTGTGGCATGTGCTGGATACTCACCATCCCCTCCCAGATGTGGACGAAGAAGCGTGCTATCCTGCTCTCCCGACGGCATCTGAGTAGCCACACGAGTAGTGCCAGCGACCCCAGCCCGATGGCTATGAGTAGGAAGAACCATACCGACTGTACGAAGTCCATCAGCCCCAGCCACACCTCGGGGTGTGCTGCGAGGTAGTCTCTGAAGAAGTCTGTACTGCTCAGCACGATCACCACGAGGATCATCGAGAGCATACACACGTCCACCAGACGATCCACAATGAGCGTGCCGAAGAGCCCGGCGAAGGGTAGATCCTCCCGACGCTCCATCTCCACGCACCGCCATACCTCGCCTGAGCGGGGGATGCCCATATTGACTGTATAGGAGCCGAGCACGGTGCAGACAGCATTGATGCGCCTAGGGGGTGCGCCATCGCTGACTATGGGACGAACGAGGAGCTCCCAGCGAAGTCCTCGACAAAGGTTGCTCATCAGCCCAAAGAGTAGACTAAAGATCAGGATAGGATAGTTAACCCCCGTGCGAAGCGTCGTCATCAGCTCCTGCCAGTCCGTATCTCGGTATAGGCCATAGAAGCCCAGCCCACCGAGAGCAAGCGGGATGATGATCCAGAGAATAGACTTCAGCGTGGGGTTAATCTTCATAATTTTATTACGATCTCCGGGGGCGTTTCTCATACCCTCCAAGAGCCGTTCTGTAGCCGTATTATAGTAAAAGTGCTACTTTCGTCCGAACAAATGTAATAAGTTTTATTGATTTCTCATGCAGCAAGTTAAAGCAAAGAAGGCGTTGGGTCAGCATTTTCTCACTGACCTCTCCATTGCGGAGCGTATAGCAGATACACTCACTGAGTATCGAGGGCTACCTGTGCTGGAGATAGGGCCAGGCATGGGTGTGCTGACGCAGTTCCTCCTCCAGAAGGGCTATGACACGCATGTGATTGAACTCGATAGCGAGAGTGTGACCTACCTCAGGGAGCACTTCCCTGCACTAGAAGGACGCATTATCGAGGGGGACTTCTTGCGTATCCCCATTGAGGAATACTTTGCTGGAGACTTCCCCTTTTGTCTTATTGGGAATTACCCATACAATATTTCTTCTCAGATCTTTTTTCGTGTGCTGGACTATAGGGAGCGCATCCCTTTCTGCTCGGGTATGTTGCAGCGGGAGGTTGCCAAGCGTCTGGCCTCTCCCCCGGGCAACAAGGACTACGGCATCCTCAGTGTCCTCCTGCAGGCATGGTATGATGTCGAGTACCTCTTTACGGTGGATGAGCATGTTTTCAATCCGCCCCCTAAGGTCAAGAGTGGTGTAATCCGTCTACGAAGAAATGCACGACAGAGCCTTGGCTGCTCCGAGACGCTCTTTAAGCAAGTTGTGAAGACGGGCTTCAATCAGCGACGTAAGACCCTGCGAAACTCTCTGCGTGGTCTCTTTGGCTCAGATTATGACTACTCTGACTCGATTTTCTCTCAGCGTCCTGAGCAGCTCGGTGTAGAGGAGTTCATCTCGCTCACCCTACGTCTAGAGGCGCATCAAGGGTAGAGCTGACCTATCCCCTGCCTATGATAATCCGTAAGAGTACCCCTGCCGACCTCCCTCGCCTTTTGGTAATCACTGAGCTGGCTCGGCAGTTTATGGCTGAGACGGGTAACCCGAATCAGTGGCGATCAGGCTATCCAACATCGGAGCTTCTCCTCGGGGATATGGCTAAAGGCAATAGCTACGTGTGTGAAGAGGAAGGTCTGGGCATTGTTGCTACGTTTTATTTCGGGATTGAGGAGGAGCCTACCTATGCAGAGCTAAGGGATGGGCAGTGGTTGAATGATGAGCCTTACGGGGTTATTCATCGCCTTGCTTCGGGTGGCGAGGTGCGTGGGGTAGCACGGTTTGTCTTTGACTGGTGCTGCAATCAAGTGGAGAATATCCGTGTAGACACACATGCGGATAACCGAAAGATGCAGGAGCTACTTACCTCGTTTGGCTTCACGCGTTGTGGCGTGATTATAGCCTCCGATGGCTATCCACGCTTTGCCTATCAGCGCATCGTACGCTAGCCTCTACCTCGGCTTCTTAGCTGTACACCTTGTATTAAACGTTATCCTAGTATATAACTTAGGGCTTCTCTTTGCTTAATGACTAAGGCAAAGAGAAGCCCTGAGGTGTTAGAAGTGGAGTAGCAGAGAAGTGGTACGGAAGTATACGGCTTCGCTTAAAGCTCCTTGAGGTCAAGGACGAAGCGGTATCGAATGTCTCCTCGCTCGAGACGATCAAGGGCTTCGTTCACTCGGCTGATAGGCAGGACTTCGCCCTCTGCAACAATGCCATGCTTATAGCAGAAGTCAAGCATCTCCTGTGTCTCTGCGATCCCACCGATGTTTGAGCCCGAGAGGCTATGACGCCCACGTACGACAGCGTAAGCTGCGACTTGAAGTGGTTCGTTGGGGAGACCTACTACGACGACACTACCATCATGACGGAGGAGGTTGAGGTAGCTATTCACATCGTGTCCAGCAGAGACTGTGTCGATGATGAAGTCAATCTTACCACGCATTTGCTTCATCGCGTCGGTGTCAGAGGAGAGGATGGCGTGGTCTGCCCCGAGACGCTTGGCGTCGTTTACCTTCGAGGGGGATGTGGTGAAGACCGTTACCTCCGCACCCATTGCCTTGGCGATACGCACGGCTAGATGCCCAAGCCCACCTATGCCGAGTACACCGATATGCTTCCCTGGTCCTGCCTGCCAGTGTCTGAGAGGGGAGTAGACCGTGATACCAGCACAAAGTAATGGGGCTGCCATCGGGAGATTGTCGAAGGCTGGCATGTGGAGGACGTACTTGTCTTCGCACACATAGGTCTTTGAGAAGCCACCGAATGTCTGCCCGCCCGAGATCTTATCGGCACTATTGAAGGAGAAGGTTACCCCCTCGTCGCAGAACTGCTCCAGACCCTCATGACACGAGTCGCAGTGTCCACAGCTCCCAACGATACAACCTACACCAACGAGCTCGCCGACTTGGAAGTCCTTCACGTCTGCTCCGATAGCCGTCACACGCCCCAGTATCTCGTGTCCAGGGACAAGCGGGAGGAAGGGCTCGCCAAAGTCGCCCTTAATACTGTGTAGGTCGGAGTGACAGATGCCACAGTAGAGTACCTCAAACTCTACGTCCGAGGGGCGTAGGCTACGACGGCTGATGGTGAGTTCCTCCAGCGGTGCGTTTATGGCCTTTGTGCCATAGGCTTTTACTTGCTTCATAGATGCGTCTATCCTTAATTATTCTACTTCTTGAGCAAAGTTAGCGCAATTTTATAAAGACTTTTGGGAGCCTTTGGGCTTGGGGCTATCCCCCCTGTCTCAGGTGGATCGCCTACACCTAATCATATATGGAGAATGGAGAAATAAAAGGGACATCAGGGTGAGCGGATGAAGGGACTTTGGGGATGAGATTTTGACCCTCTGCAAAGTGCCTAAATAAAGGCATTGTGAAAGGGCAGTGGCGAGTTACCATAAGTCGCTTTGACGAGTTATGGTAACTCGCCGAGATGAGTTATGGTAAGTCTTTGTGACGAGTTATGGTAAGTCACAATAACGAGTTGTGGTAACTCATCGAGGCTATTTGAGAGGCCTTTTATAGTATGTTGATTTATAGGGTGTTGTGTTCCGTTTCTGCAAGAGGATTTTACCTCTAACGGAAACTTCAATCGAGGTGTTAGCAGAAGATTTGGATTGTAAATATTTGGTAATATAAAATCTATTATCTACTTTTGCTCACAACGCTTGGGGTATATATCCCCTCGCTCCAGACAGGCAATAAGATTTACTAAGTCAACAGAGCTACTGACAGGATGACGCAGACTATGACGATGAGCATGTGGCGAATGATGATGATTGACATGATGATGTCAGTCCATGTCCCGCATTGCCTCAGTCGAAGCGTTACCTCTAGTCGCATGTAGTCGTTACATAGCCACATACAAGTAAGCCTCCCTTTGGTCAATGCACCGAAGGGAGGCTTCTTGTTTTCTATCCCCTACACATCCAATTCACAAAGCAACACAATCATTAAGCAGACAGAACGAAGATGAAAAGAAGATTATTTACACTCCTCCTCCTAGCTCTCCCCCTTGGGATAGCCGAGGCTCAAGAGGCACATATCACTGCCACAGGTGTGGTGGTCTCTGCCCCAGGTAATGAGCCGATCATCGCAGCTAATGTCGTCGTAACAGGTACACCTAGTATAGGTGCTGTAACAGATGCTAACGGACGGTTCAGCGTCAAGGTACCTGCAGGAACGAAGAGCCTCACTGTCTCTAGCCTCGGCTATACATCCCAGCAGGTGCCCGTCAAGCCCGGTGAGATACGTGTTACCCTCAACGAGGATGACCGTGTGCTTGATCAGATAGTCGTCGTAGCCTATGGCCAGCAGAAGAAGTCTTCGCTCACGGGTGCTGCTACCAACGTTAAGGCATCTAGTCTCGCCACAGCTAAGGTAGAGTCCGTAGACAAGGCACTCTCAGGTAAGGTCGCTGGTCTTCGTGTCTCTTCACAGACGGGGACACCTGGTGCTGCCGGTACGATCCAGATACGTGGTGCCGGGAGTATCAACGGTACGACAGAGCCCCTCTATGTCGTGGATGGTGTGCCCATCACGGTGGGGAACTACGGTATCGGTGGTCTGTCGGGGAGCACACTCTCTACGATCAACTCCGAGGACATCGAGTCGATCTCCGTGCTCAAGGATGCTGCTTCGGCTGCCCTCTACGGCTCACGTGCAGCCAACGGGGTGGTGCTGATCACGACCAAGCAGGGACGTCAGGGCAAGACCCGCTTCACGCTCAATGCTAGTACGGGATTTTCACATATTGCGACCAATTCCTACGAATTGATGAATGCTAGCGAGCACTTCGATTATACCCGTGAGGCCTTCATCAACCGCTACCTCCTGCAGCAGGATGCACTTCTCCCTACGGGCGCTAACTACGCTCAGCGTGCAACCCTGAGAGAGAGCTATGCTGCTACCCTTACCGATAAAGTATTAGCAGAGTCCAAGGAAGTCTTCGTCAATAGCCGTACGACACGCACCGACTGGCGCAAGGAGCTCCTCGGGGGTACGGGCCGACTCAATGACCTCTCCCTCTCTGCCTCGGGGGGTACGGAGGCTCTCCGCTACTTCGCCTCCCTCGGCTACAACGATGCTACGAGCGTCACACCCTATGGAGCCTTCAAGCGTTATTCGGGTGCACTGAACGTAGATAACAAGGCTACCAAGTGGCTCGATCTCGCCTTCAAGGGCCAGGTCTCCTATACCCGCAACGAGGGGAGCCAAGACAATAGCGTACAGCGGGATGCCGTCTACCTCACGCACCCTGTCCTACTGGCCTTCGTCTCTCGTCCCAGCGAGGCTAAGTACAATGCCGATGGCTCCCTCAACACCAATGTCTCTCCGATGACCAAGGGGGATAGTCCGATCTCTCGCCTTAGCCCAGACTCCTATCTTACCGAGGTCGGGACGCTACGTGGTACGGGGAATGTCAGTGCACAGATCCGCTTCACGGACTACCTCTCCTTCAAGACTACCAATGCGATTGAGTACACTCTGCTCAAGGCCTTCCAGTATACCAGCCCCCTCTCCAGCGATGGTGCTCGACAGAATGGCACAGGACAGCGTCTAAGCAATGAACTCGTGGTTAAGACGACCTCCAACGTACTGAACTTCGACCGAGACTTTGGGGAGCACCATGTCGATGCCCTCGCAGGGGTAGAGGCGCAGAGCTTTGACCGGCTCCGTACCCAGATAGCAGTGAACCAGTATGCGACGACCAAGCTCAAGGAGCTGGGCAACGCACAGTTCAACGACGGAGATGCCCAACACTACGGCAGCTTCCTGCTCTCTTACCTAGGCCGTGTGAACTATAACTATGACGGCCGCTACTTCGCTGGTCTCAGCCTGCGTAACGACATCTCCTCCAAGCTCGGTCGTAATAACCGCTCGGGGATCTTCTACAGTCTCTCTGCCGCTTGGCGCTTTGGCCGTGAGAGCTTCCTCAAGGGGAATGAGTTCCTGACCGATGCCAAGCTCCGTGCCTCCTACGGGACGAATGGTAACCTCCCCGACGCAGAGTACTCCTGGCGCTCGCTCTATGCCTTCGGCGGGAGCTATGGCACCGAGCCTGCGATCTCGCTGAGCCAGCTGGCGAACCTTGACCTCGGGTGGGAGAAGAGCCGCAGTGTGAATATCGGGCTTGACCTGACCTTCGCTCGTCGCTTCTCGCTGAGCCTCGAGTACTTCGACAAGCATACGACTGACCTGCTGATGGCTGTCCCTGTGTCCTACAACTACGCTGTGGATACCCGTCAGGGCAATAGTGGGGAGCTATCGAATAGGGGCTTCGAGGCAGAGCTTCACGCTACCGACCTGCTGAACTCCAAGTCCCTGCGCTGGGACCTAGACTTCTCCCTGACGAAGATCCGCTCTCGTGTGGAGTCCCTGCCCAATGGCGATATCATCAACGGCCCCAAGAGTCTCTATGTCTATCGTGCTGGGGAGGATGTCTACTCCTTCTACCTGCCTACTTGGCTGGGTGTCGATCCCACTACGGGGCTGGGTCGCTTCCTCATCGATCCTACCAAGCCCGCAGAGCCTAGCAACATCACCTACCGCTACGACGAGGCAGGGCGTGCCCCCACGAAGTCTGCCTATCCCAAGGTCTATGGGGGGCTGACGAATACCCTCTCCTACGGAGGCTTCACGCTGAGCGCACTCGTCACCTACCAGTTCGGTGGTCATCTGCTGGAGGGCTCTAGCCACTATGTCAAGGGTGATGGTCGCCGTCTCGGGGTGCTCAACCAAGTCAAGGAGCTGGTCGGCAACTACTGGACACCTACCAATACCGGTGCCTCCAACCCCCTACCTATCTTCAACTCTCCCCTCAATAGCGGTGAATGGTCTACCCGTACGATCTACTCTACGGACTTCATCCGCCTCAAGGAGCTGAGCCTCAGCTATGCCCTTCCCAAGAAGGTCACCGACGTGCTTCGCCTCTCTTCGCTCCGTCTCTCGCTGACGGCTAATAACCTCCTCTATCTCTATGCAGCTACCAAGGACAAGGAACTCGAGGTACCCATCAATGGCTTCCGTGCCCTCGATGTCCCCTCGCTGCGTACGATCAGCTTCGGTCTCAATGTCGGATTTTAATGCTCCTCATCACAATGAAAAGAACCCCTCTATATATCGCCCTCACAGCTGCTACGCTCTTCGCCTCCTGCACCAAGCAGCTGGATCAGTTCCCATCGACCTCTCTGCCCGATGATGAGGCGATCGAGTCCGTGGCCTCCCTACACCGTGCCGTCAATGGTGCCTATTCCCCCCTCGTACTGCGCTACGGCTACGGCGGTGATGTCGCCCTCTACCCCGATGCCAAGGGCGGTGATGTCAGGGTCGTCAATCCCGGCTACCAGCAGACGACCGATGCCCACCACTTCACCACGAGGCGTAACTCTGCCTTCTCCGAAGGTGCCTATCGCCAGTTTGCCTTCGTCATTGGACGTGTGAACAACGTGCTCAAGTATGCCCCAGCCGTGCTCAAGGGACTCAAGGCGGGCTCTGCCGATGAGAAGAAGGCTAAGGATGATATTGCGCAGCTCTATGCTCTACGTGCTCTAGCACACTTGGAGCTAGCTCGTCTCTACTGCTACATCCCCACCTCGGGGGTGAACACCACGGCGCAGTACTCAGGTGTGCCCCTCAACCTCGTCAGTGACGACACGCCCCGTACCTTCCAGCGCTCGACCCTCAAGGAGACCTATGAGCAGATCTTCGCCGACTTCCTCAAGGCGCTCGAAGGCAATGCGCTCTCCACTGCCAAGACCTCAGGCTCGGGTCATCTCAATCGCTGGTCTGTCAAGGCACTGCTCTCTCGTGCCTACCTCTACTACGGAGACTATCAGAAGGCTTATGACTATGCTGAGGATGTGATAGCCAATAGCCCCTATGCTCTTTACTCTCGAGATGAGTATCCCAAGGTGTGGAACACCCAAGGGACCTCCGAGTCTCTCTTTGAGGTGCTGACCACAGATAAGTCCAATGCGGGACTGAATAGTCTTGGGAGCTACACCAACCCCAATGGCTACGCCGAGTATGCTGTCTCTGATGACTTCCTCACATGGCTACGAGCCAACCGCTCCGATGATGTTCGCTTCACAGTGGCGATCTCCGAGCGTCAGGGGGGCGACGGGACGAACAAGGCCTACTACACATTGAAGTATCCAGGTCTGCAGGGCTCGACTGCACCCATAGCGGTAAATAACTACAAGGTCATTCGCCTCTCCGAGGTCTACCTGATTGCTGCCGAAGCACTCCTCAAGGGAGCTACCTCCTCTACTGGTAAGACAGTAGTCTCGTACTACAATACCCTGCGCAAGAATCGTATCTCGGGCTACACCCCAGCCTCCTCGGTCACCCTACAGGATCTGCTGGATGAGCGTCGTGTAGAGCTCTTCTGTGAGGGGCACCGTCTCTACGACCTCGTGCGCAACAAAATCAACGTCAAGAGTAGCTACATCTCCAATCCCAACAAGGAGTATGACTACCTCAACCCCGCCCTCATCACCGAGCTTCCCCAGCGTGAGAAGAACCTCTCGCCCGAGCTCGTCCTCGAGGCTGCTAAGTAGACCCTCCGCCCCTTTCCCCTCTCTTCTCTTCCTCTCACTAGAAGAGTCCTCCCTTACCTCCCCCAGCTCTGGGGTATCGCCTCACCCATAGGAGGCTTGTTATACCCTAGGCGGGGGAGAGACCCCCTCGTCGAGATGACGATATTCTCTTAGAGTATTAGAATGAGCGAAGCCCGAGAGCATAGGCCAGTCCTATGTCTCTCGGGCTTTCTCCATTGATCTTGGAGGGTGTCTTATCCTGCCACTTGGTGCGGATTCTATCTAGCTATAGCTACTTGATGGGGATATAGACCTCAGTCTTTAGCTTCTCTGCTGGAGTACGGCGGCTGTCATTGAGATATTTCTCGAACATGGGTTCGTCTCGTAGCTCATATCCGCCATTCACGATCCAGCGTAGGGCAGTATCGTAGACCTCGGAGAGATGGTCGTAGCTCCCTTGGTAGTGGAAGACTGCATACCTTCCCCCTGCGATTGTCTTACAGCTCACCTGCTGGGAGGGTTGTGCCTCCTTGTGTATCACGAGGCATACATCTGAGCGCAGGAGGGAGGATTCGGTAACCTTTGGGTCATCGTAGAAGACACAGATAGATTCTATTCCCTTGGTGAAGAGCTTTTGCTCCTTGACGACAGCCCATAGCTGCTGGTATGCACCCTCGTAGTCAAGCGTGAGATAGGTACCTGTCAGCGAGACATAGAGGACACTCTTAGGCTCTAGGTCTAGGATCTTAGGAGCCTTTAGGGCGAGGTCGTGATTGATGATTTCTCGTTTCATGATGTACTTGTCTTTGTCGTTGCGATACTGGGTGGGGCTAAAGCCGTACTGTAGCTTGAAGGCCTTAGAGAGGGAGGCTGGAGTCTCGTATCCCACATTGAAAGCGATCGCCTCCACAGGTAGTGAGGAGTACCTCAGGAGCTGTGCTGCAGTCTCGATGCGTAGTCGTGCTATGTATGCAATGGGAGACTCACCCCTGAGCGCCTTGAAGACACGGCAGAAGTGGAAGGTGGAGATATTGGCGATGCGTGCCAGCGTAGCCACCTCGATCGGTTCGTCTAGGTGATTGTTGATGTAGTCGATTACCCTATTGATACTCTGGACGTAGCTGTTATGTGTATCAGTTTTCATATATGTGATGTTGAATACCGAAGGCAAAGGTATGGCTATCCAGAGAGAAGGACTTTTCCTATATTGCTAAGTTACAGCCTTTAGCGCTTATAGGTGCGAGATTGAATAAAGCCTGAGAGCACAGGTCTATAATATCTGTGTCTCTCGGGCTTTTGTTATAGCGAGAGCAGGAGATACTCTAGACCACTCACTTGATAGGAGTAGGTCTCCGTGCGGAACTCATCCATTGGAGGATGGCGATAGCTTTGAGGTCTTTCTTGAATGTAGGTTCATCCCGTAGCTCATACTCATTGTTTACAAACCTGTGCATGGCAGTGTCATAGCCTTCGCAGAGATCGGTGTGGCAGCCTTAGGGCTGACGCATGTAATGATGGGGAGGATGTTGTGCACAATAATCCCTTCTCTAAGATTTCCTGTTTCTGTCCTCCAAGAACGCCCTAGATACGAGGGTTGTAAAGGGGTGGTGACGACTTACTATAACTCGTTTTAACGAGTTACTATAACTCTCTTCGACGACTTACCATAACTTTTCATCACGAGTTACCATAACTCTTTGTGACGAGTTATGGTAACTCGCTATTCTGTATTTTTTAGGCATTTGTATTCTGCTTAATGTGAGCTTGTTACAGTCTCCTCCTTATCCGTGATTTCCACCTGATTGATGACCTCTGAAGTAATACGAAATAAACGTAGCCTGCTCCCTTTTGCTCTCTATCATCTTCTGTGCAAGCATCCCTAAGAGTGCCTCTCGGTATACCCTGTCAGATTCTGTCCAAGCAGACGAGGTAAGCCTCTTATGCGGTATTGGAGTTGAATTTTGTAGCGAGGGTGTTGTCGTCCTTCGGATATAGCTTTTCCGTCTTGCTAAGTCCCTTATTGGCGTGTTTAAGGGAGGAGTAAGCCTTTTTATATTGGGTGCTTCTGGAGGCAGTCTACTACTATATGAAGGTATGTCTATGAGAGCGAAGGGAAAAATACAGCAAGTTGTAGGGTGCTGCTCCTTAACCATCGCTGTTGTATGTATGGCTTAATTTGTGGGGAGAAAACAAGCGAAGTGTTTGGAAATGTGCGAGATTTTACCGAAAATTGTAGTTCTGAAAGCCTCTCTGATGCAACGGAAAGTTTGTTGTGAGGCTTCATAAAGACGTCTATAGACATTATGTTTGAAGAGAACTATAAGGTTGTCGTACTTGGCGCTGGCGAGAGCGGTGTGGGTGCCGCACTGCTTTACAAGAGTCGAGGTATCGAAGTCTTTGTATCCGACTACGGCAAGATTGCCGAGAAGTACAAGATTGAGCTAGAGGAACACGCAATCCCTTACGAGGAAGGCACGCATAGCACGAGCGTTATCCTTCGTGCCTCAGAGGTCGTAAAGAGCCCAGGGATCCCAGAGAAAGCCCCAATCATGCAAGCAATACGTGAGCAGGGAATACCTGTCATCTCGGAGATTGAGCTAGCTGGGCGTTACCTCAAGGGTAAAGTGATAGGAATCACGGGCAGTAATGGGAAGACCACGACAACAATGTGGCTACACCACATCCTGAGCGAAGCAGGTCTGCGTGTCGGGCTTGCAGGGAATGTAGGCTTTAGCCTTGCCCGTCAGGTCATCACAGATGATCAGCCAGAGTATTTTGTCGTGGAGCTAAGTAGCTTCCAGCTGGATGATATGTACCAGTTCCGTGTACACATCGCACTTCTGATGAACATCACCCCAGACCACCTCGACCGTTATCACTACAACTTTGAGGAATACGCACTGGCAAAGATGCGTATCCTACAAAACCAAACCGAGGAAGATGCCTTCATCTATTGGGGTGAAGATGAATTCGTATCTCGTTATGTGATGATGCACCAACCGATGCCGATGCATCTACTGCCCTTCCTTACCTACCCACAGGTGGGCTCTGCAGCGGACAAGTCGGATGACAACATGATGCGTCTACACTTCGAGGGTAAGAGTTTCGAGTTCCCGATCGACCAGCTTGCCCTACAAGGGCCTCATAACCTACAGAATGCAATGGCTGCCTCGATCGCAGCTCTGCACATAGGGGTATCGGAGGATGTGCTTACCCGTGCATTGAAAGACTTTGTGAACGTCCCCCATCGTCTGGAGAAGGTCGGTGTGCTGGATGGTGTGCGCTACATCAATGACTCGAAGGCAACGAATATCAGTTCGACCTACTACGCTCTACGCACGATGACCACACCCTACGTCCTCATCCTCGGGGGCGAAGACAAGGGGAACGATTACCTCGACATCACGGAGCAAATTGTCTCAGGAGCTCGTGGTCTGATTTTCCTCACTACTGATGTCCTCAAGCTCTACAAGGCCTTCCATGGCAAGGTGAAGCATATAGCCTCTGCTCTCTCGATGGAGGAAGCTATCGCTCATGCTCGTCAGATGGCTCAGCCAGGCGATACGGTACTCCTCTCTCCAGCCTGTGCGAGCTTCGACCTCTTCACTAGCTACATCCACCGAGGCGATTGCTTCAGAGAGATCGTGCAAGATTTGATACGCAAGCAGGGGAAACATGACTAGCATGCCCGAGCAACAGATATCGCAGCCCCTTGGTGAGCGTCACTGGTACCAGCGAGTCTTCGATGGGAATGGCTTGATGTGGGTCTTATACTTTGCCTTCATCATCGTTTCCCTAGTCACGGTGTCGAGTGCTATTAGTTCGGACTTCTACAAGAGCCTATCAGCAGGAGGGATGAATCCCATCATGAAGCACTGGATCATGCTGGTAATCGGGGGGACGACTGCCGTGGTGATGAGTTCGCTACCTGCCCGATACTATCGAGTGCATGTGCCTCTCTTGATG
The DNA here is from genome assembly GCF_000565015.1 of Porphyromonas catoniae ATCC 51270. GTDB lineage: Bacteria > Bacteroidota > Bacteroidia > Bacteroidales > Porphyromonadaceae > Porphyromonas > Porphyromonas catoniae. The sequence continues at coordinate 45,616 of NZ_JDFF01000025.1, read as the reverse complement.
ACGATCGGTATGGTCGTGATGATCATTGCGCTGATTCTCTTCGGACGAGCGACCAACGGTGCAGAGCGATGGATTAACCTCGGGTTTATCACGCTACAACCCTCGGAGTTTATGCGTGTCTATATGGTACTCTGTGGGGCATTGATTGCGAAAAATGATCTCGTGGAGAACCCTAAGAAAGAGAAGGCCTATTACGTATATTGGATTGCTCTGCTCCTGCTCTCTACACCGCTTATCCTTAGCAACCTCTCCACGGGCATTATATTCGTTGCCTTCCTCTTCCTTTATTCTTGGGTGCTGAAAGCTCCCAAAAGAGCGATGCGTCGCTTTGCGCTCGTTGGGGCAGGGGTTGTTGCACTCTTTGCCATCGCTCTATTTACCTTCCCCGATAGCCTTTTGCCAAGTCGTGCTACTACGTGGCGTAATCGTATCGAGCGTGCTGTGAGTGAGCGTGAGGATCGCTTTCAGATAACGGATGAAAACCGTCAGGAGCAAATGGGGCGCATCGCCATCGCACGCTCTCAGCTCATCGGTAAGGGGCCTGGCAACAGTAAGATCCGTGACACGCTGGCAATGGCCTATTCGGACTACCTCTATGCAATCATCATTGAGGAGTATGGTCTCATAGGGTTACTCTTCATCCCCGGGCTCTATGTCATCTGGATGCTCCTTGCCTACAGAGAGGCACGCAAGCAAACAAACGTCTATCGCAGTAACCTGATTAAGGGCTTTGGCATCCTTTACCCCATGCAGGCCATCATCAATATGGTTGTTGCCTCGGGGTTGATCAGCACGGGGCAGACACTACCTCTCCTGAGCTTCGGAGGCTCCTCTATTGTAGCTGCGAGCATGGCTTTTGGTATCATGATTGGAGCAAGCCGAGTAGACAAGGATAAGCGACGCCAAAGGGAGGAAGAGGCCTTAATTGAAGAAGAAACAACTACGCTACTAGAAGTATAAATAGCTATGATACGTAAAGCGATCATCAGTGGTGGAGGCACGGGCGGTCACATCTTCCCTGCTATCTCTATTGCCGAAGCCCTCAGGCGGCGTTACCCTGATATAGATATTCTCTTCATCGGAGCCGAAGGGCGTATGGAGATGCAGCGTGTACCACAGGCTGGCTTCCCTATACAGGGGCTCAAGATCCGTGGTCTAGATCGTAAGCATCTATGGCGTAATATCGGTGTCTTGCGTGACTTTATCCGTGCCTTGGTCTCTGCTCGAGATATTATTCGCTCCTTCCAGCCAGAGGTGGTCATCGGTGTCGGGGGCTATGCTAGTGCCCCTACGTTGAAGGCTGCCCAGAGCCTCGGTATACCCACCCTTATCCAGGAGCAGAACTCTTATGCAGGTGTGACGAACAAGTTCCTCGCACGCCGTGCAACTAAGATTTGTGTTGCTTACCCAGAAATGGAGCGATTCTTCCCCAAGGATAAGATTGTCCTCACAGGGAATCCCCTTCGTCCAGCCATTGAGCATCTCTCGGTGAGTCGTGATGAAGCTCTTTCTTACTTCGGTCTACCTGCGGATACGAAGCGCATAGTACTTGTTGTAGGAGGCAGTCTAGGGGCAAGAAGCATCAACGAAAGCATTGGCTCAAGACTCAAGGAATGGGCTGATAGCGGTGTGGGGCTAATCTGGCAGACGGGTACGAGCTTCGAGGAGAAGGCTCGTCGACTGCTTGAAGGTTACCATTTCCCCGTGTGGTCGGCTGCGTTCATTCAGAGGATGGATCTAGCCTATGCGCTGGCGGATGTCGTCGTCTCACGAGCAGGGGCAAGTGCCATCTCTGAGCTTTGCCATCTGGGAAAGCCCTCGATCCTTGTCCCTTCGCCTAATGTAGCGGAGGATCACCAGACGAAGAACGCTCTGGCGCTCTCGCTGAGAGGGGCAGCCCTGCTCATCCCTGATCGAGATGCCCAGCGTGACCTCACGCCTCATGCACTTGCTTTGCTCGCTGATGAGCAGGCACGGCAGAGTCTCTCCACGGAGATTCGCAAGCTGGCGCTCCCCGCTGCTGCCGATCGGATTGTAGACGAGATTGAGAGCCTGCTTAGCTAGTCTTTTCGGGAAGCCTCTCCTCCATCCTCCATATTATATCAGCCCTTGATCCAGTCTCTTTGGGTCAAGGGCTTGTGCTTTGTCCTGGGGCTATTGTCCGTATAACCAAGGGTGGGGTAGCGGACATGGATGTGTCGCACATTGGGGAGATGTGGAGCCCCTCTTGCGTGCCTATGTTTGGGTTTTCCATGTGCCTCTTTTCAATTCATATAAAACTGCCTATTTAGGGAGCTTTGGGGTAGGGTGAAACAAGTTACCATAACTCGTCGCAACGAGTTGTGGTAACTCTCTTTGGAAAGTTATGGTAACTCGTCGAGACGAGTTATGGTAAGTCATTGCGACGAGTTATGGTAACTTGTTGTGTGTTACTTCAGCTCCTTTTTAATTGGTTGTATTCCTTTGTGTTACGCTTGGTCTTTTAAGTCTGTTATATCTCCGTTTAGAGTCGAGAGTCAAGGTGAGTCTTGTGCCTAGGTTGGCTGGTTGTTGCTTCCTCATTTTTCCCGCTCTAGGTGAGGCTTTCCCCTCCTTTGGGGTGGTCAGACCGGGGCGTGTTACTTGTACATTTAGAAATATGCGCTATCTTTGCACCGCATTTTACGCCCCAAGAGGGATGCGCCCTCGGGGAGGTGTAGAGTGGAACGGCTTGTCTCGTGGTGTAATGGTAGCACAACAGGTTTTGGTTCTGTTTGTCAAGGTTCGAATCCTTGCGAGACAACATAAAGAAAAAAATACTATCTTTGCACCGTCAAAGCGACAAACCAATACTGGTGTGGTAGTTCAGCTGGTTAGAATACCTGCCTGTCACGCAGGGGGTCGCGGGTTCGAGTCCCGTCCATACCGCCAGGATAAATGAACGCTTCCCAAGAGGAAGCGTTACTTAGTTTGTCAGGGAGATGATGCTCGGGATGTAGCGCAGTCCGGTTAGCGCACCTGCTTTGGGAGCAGGGGGTCCCAGGTTCGAATCCTGGTATCCCGACGATACACAAGAGAGGTCTGACGTAGTGCCTACGTCAGACCTCTTGTCATTTATATATGCTACGAAGGCCTATTTATAAGAGGTAACGTACCTTTGGTGTATAAATAGGACAGAAGACGCTTGGACTAAGCCTCTCGGATGAGTCAAGTAATTACCTCCCTCTCGAGCCAGAGGGAGAGAATGGATAGACAAATGGAAGAAAATTATAGATTGATTGCAAAGACGCTCCAGTCACTGGAGCCCGTCCTTGCCAAGGAACTAGAGACGCTGGGGGCGACCGACATCGAGGAAGAACGCCGCATGGTCTCCTTCACAGGCAATAAGGAGATGCTCTACAAGGCAAACTACCACCTGCGTACGGCGCTGCGTATCCTTCGCCCCATAGCCTCCTTTCACGCTTCGTCACCTGATGAGCTGTACGAGGAGCTGCGTAGGCTCGACTGGGGACAATGGATGCGCCCTTCCGACACCTTTGCCTTCGACACCGTTGTCTATTCGGAGACATTCACCCACAGCAAGTACGCTGGCTACCGAGCCAAGGACGCTCTAGCGGACTACTTCCGTGAGAAGCACGGCACGAGACCCACGGTACGTCTAGACAATCCCGACCTACTCTTCCACATCCACATCTCGCATGAGGAGGTAACCCTCGCCCTCGACAGCTCGGGCGAGAGCCTGCACAAGCGTGGCTGGCGTATGGCACAGACCGAGGCGCCGATGAGCGAAGTCCTCGCCGCTGGTATCCTGCTGATGGCAGGCTGGAGTGGGGAGACAGACTTCATCGACCCTATGTGTGGCTCGGGGACACTGCTGGTGGAGGCTGCACTAATCGCTCGTGGTATCGCTCCAGGCTCCTTCCGCAAGCGGGGCTTCGCCTTCCAGCGGTGGAGAGATTACGATGCCGAGCTCTTCGAGCAGATCAAAGCCGATCACACAGGTGAACGCACCTTCGCACACCATATCTACGGCTCCGACAGCTCCATGGAGGCTGTCCAGATAGCACGTCACAATGTCCGTGCTGCAGGTCTCACAGACGAAATTACCATCCTGCACCGCTCGATGCAGCAGTGCCCTGCTCCCGAAGCCCCCGCACTCATTGTCACGAACCCGCCCTATGGCGAGCGCCTTCGGATGCGTGATGCCGAGGAGCTCTACAGCATGATCGGGGAGCGACTGAAGCACAACTATGCAGGCTCTACGGCTTGGATCTTGGCTTACCGCCCCGAGCACTTCGACCATATTGGGCTGCGACACAGTGCCCGCCACAAGCTCCTCAATGGGGCTCTAGAGTGTGAGCTACGAGCCTACGAACTCTTCGCAGGCAAGCGAGATGACTTCAAGCGCAGGGATCGGGAGCGAGACCGAGCCTTCCGCCCCGAGCGTCCCAAGGGCGAGCGTAGCGACCGCCCTAGAGATGAGCGACGTGATCGCCGCTCTGCCTCTGATCGACCCCGCAGAGACTGGGAGGAGCGTCCTCGTAGAGACCGCGACAATCGCCCTCGCCGCGACCGTGACGATCGTCCCCGTCGTGACCGAGAGGATCGCCCCAGGAGACGCTACGACTTCGCAGACGAAGGAGCGAGGGAACGCAAGCAAGAAGGGGGTAAGGAGCGCACCTTTGCTCCACGAGATGAGCACAGACGCCCCAAGCGGACCTCCTCGCCTCGCCCCGAGGGCAAGCCTCGTGAAGAACGTACGGGGTTGTGGCCAAACGACCGCTTCAAGTACCGAGACGAAGAAGGCCGAGAGCGCACAAGGTCCCGCCGCTTCACGCCCTTACAGTCCTTCGGCAGTGACGGCAAGGACAAGGAGTAACTATATAATACAACGACCGCTGATAGCAAATTAGACGCTATCAGCGGTCGTTGTATTAGGGGACGCCTTGGACAAGGGGAGACCATCAGTTTGCTCAGCCTGCCTCCCGTCTTAGGATATTTGGCTCCAGCTAGGACGCTCGTGGTAGAGGGCGTCGAGACGCTGACGGAGGGGCTCGTTCTTCGCTAGGGTAAGGGTGGAATCTTCGGCGAGGATCTCTTCGGCGAGGTCTCGGGTGTACTGCACCATCGCTCCATCTAGGGCGGGGTTGGCGATACGCAGGCTAAGTTGTTGCCCGCTCTGACGTGTACCATCGATCTCCCCAAAGCCCCTGAGACGCATATCTTCCTCGGCGATCTCGAAGCCGTCATTGGTCTCGACCATGATCGCTATCCGTCGCTTGGCATCCTCACCGAGCTCGTTGCCCGTGAGGAGGATGCAGTAGCTCTGGCTAGCCCCTCGCCCTACTCGTCCTCGGAGCTGATGTAGCTGTGAGAGTCCGAAGCGATTAGCCCCTTCGATAACCATGACAGAGGCATTGGGGACATTTACCCCAACCTCAATAACCGTCGTAGCGAGCATAATCTCCGCCTCACCCGAGGCAAAGCGGCGCATCTCCTCGTCCTTCTTCTCAGGCTTCATCTTTCCGTGCACCATCACGACCGTGTACTCGGGGAAACGTTCTCTGTAGCGCACAAGCCCTTCCTCTAGGGCTCGTATCTCCTCCCGTTCGTTCTCCTCAATCATGGGGAAGACGACGTAGGCCTGCCTGCCCTCTGCTATCTGTCGCTCAAGGAAGGCATAGACCTCGAAGATATGACTCTCGGGCTGATGGTATGTCTGGATAGGTTTGCGCCCTGGGGGGAGCTCGTCGATGACGGATATGTCGAGGTCTCCATAGAGTGTCATCGCCAGCGTACGTGGGATAGGCGTGGCGCTCATGATGAGGATATGTGGGTGCTGGGACTCGTTCTTCGTCCACAGGCCTGAGCGTTGGACGACCCCGAAGCGATGCTGTTCGTCGATCACGGCGAGCCCTAAGCGGTGGAACTGCACCACTGGCTCTAGCAAGGCATGCGTGCCGACGATGATCCGAAGGGAGCCATCACCTAGACCCTCGTGTAGCTTGGTGCGCTCCCGCTTCTTCGTACTGCCTAGGAGTAGTCCTACCTCTATGCCCAGTGGGGCGAGGAGCTCTGTGAGGGAGAGGAAGTGCTGGCGTGCAAGGATCTCGGTCGGTGCCATCATGCAGGCCTGATAGCCGTTATCTAGGGCAAGGAGCATGGCGAAGAGTGCCACAAGGGTCTTACCACTGCCCACATCCCCCTGCACCAGTCTATTCATCTGCTTACCGCTGACGACATCGGTCTGTATCTCACGGATTACCCGCTTCTGCGCCCCTGTTAGGTCAAAGGGCAGGGAGCTGTATAGCCCACGGAAGGCTTCACCGACACGGGGCAGAGGGAGGCCTGGCGACGTTGCCTTTCGCTCGTTCTTCATCCCGAGGAGTCGTAGCTGGATGAAGAAGAGTTCGTCAAACTTCAGACGGCGTCGTGTTGCCTCGAGCTCCGTATTGCCCTCGGGGAAGTGTATCTGCTGGATGGCGGTACTGTACGGGATGAGCTGAGCTCGCTGTATGATATGCTCGGGGAGGGTCTCTCGGATCTGACTGCGACAAGCCTCCAATAGGATGTAGAGGAGCTGTCGCATCTGTCGGTTAGCGATGCCTATACGCTTGACCTTCTCGGTGAGCGGGTAGATCGGCATAAGACCTCCGCTGACTGCTTGCTCACGGCTCTCCTCGTCCACCTCGGGATGGTTGATGCTGTACGAGCCATTGAAGAGTACGGGTTTGCCAAAGATGAGATAAGTCTGTCCTACGGGGTAGAGACGCTGGATTGTAGAGAGTGACCGAAACCAAACGAGCTCGATTGTCCCCGTACCATCGGAGAAATACGCTACGAGTCGCTTTCTCCGCCCTTCGCCGATTTCCTTGTAGTCCCTGATATAGCCACGTAGCTGGATGCTGGGCATCTCCCCCCGTAGGTCTTTAATGGTATAGACACGGGAGCGATCCACATATTTGGTTGGGAAATAGTGTAGGAGGTCTAGGTAGGTGTACAGATCCAGCTCCTCGGCGAGTACAGTGGCTCGCTTCGGGCCAATCCCCGGGAGGTACGTCAGAGGAGTCTGGAAGATGTCCACGAGATTTAGGGCAAAGGGTCTTGATCGAGAAGCAGTTCGGCCAACTTCAGGTCTAGAGGGGTCGTGAGCTTGATATTCGTTGCCTCACCGGGGATAAGTGAGATGGTACCCTGCTCTGATGCTTCATAGACCGAAGCATCGTCTGTGAAGGTCGGAGAGAAGGGGGCTTCGTAGGCTCGTTTGATTGCTTTGAGGCAGAAGGTCTGCGGTGTCTGCACGGAGACGTAGGCTGAGCGATCGACAGCCTGACTGACTTCGTCGCCGATACGTATCCTGAGGCTGTCCGTGAGGGGAATAGCAGGGATGGCCGCTCCGCGTCGCTCAGCCATCTGGAAGCATGCCTCGATGAGGGTGGGGGAGGCGAAGGGGCGCACCCCGTCATGGATGGCCACTAGACCCGAGGAAGGTAGCTCAGCAAGTCCATTACGCACGGAGGCAAAGCGTGTCGTACCACCGAGGGCGATCGTGTGTGGGAGATCGAAGTCCTGCTCCTCGCATAGCCCTGCCCAGTAATGGACCTGCTCCGAAGGGAGGACGAGTACAACCTTATCCACGAGACCACGGAAACACTCCATCGTGTGCATGAGTACGGGGCGTCCTCTCAGAGGGAGGAATTGCTTGGGAAGGTCGGTCTGCATCCTGAGGCCCTTACCCCCTGCGACGATGATAGCGTAGCGTGGGGCTTGCTCTTCTTGCCTTGTAGTCATGGAGGGTGCTTTAGAGGGAAGGTTGGTTATCCAGCTTGTGAGGGGTCTTCGGTGAGCTGTGCCATCATGGCTGTGAGCTGTTTGTCAGCTTTGGTCAGCTTCTCACGGCAGAACTTTGAGAGCTCTACAGCCTCAGCCACAAGCGTGGTCAGTTCGTCCACATCGGGGCTATCCTGCTCTATGTAACGGACGATCTCCTCAAGCCGTGCAGCAGCCTCTTTGTACGTCAAGTCTTTCTTCATTCAGTGGGGCATTTATTTACCTAGGACAAAGATACGACACTCTTCCCAACCTGCTTGGTCTTGAGCGAAGGTAAGTTGCGTGCCCAGACATTGGCAAGGGAATGTCATCGGGGTGGGGTGTCGTTGGATGGTGGTGTTGGGGTGGGCTTCTAATTCTTCCTGCAGGTTTGTAACCCGCTGTGAGATAATGGGATGTGATTGTGTGAAAAGGGAGGGCTAACGAGTTACCATAACTCGTCAGAAAGAGTTATGGTAACTCGCTGCGGAGAGTTATGGTAAGTCGTCCGAGAGAGTTATGGTAACTCGTGGAGACGAGTTATGGTAAGTCATTAGGGGTATCTGTTGATGGGTTTGTAATCTGTTTATAATGAGGTGGTTTCGTGAGAGGTGGAGCAGGAGAAAAAGGAGTGTGGTTAGAGGTGTTTTTTACTTATGGGTTGAGGTTGGTGTTGAGGAATAAGAATATAAAATAAAGGGTTATTAAGGACTGAAGTGTGGAATTTTTTATGTTTGATCTAAAAAACGCTAGGAAAACTAGGATAAAACTGCTAATTTTGTAAATCACGGAGTTGCGAGGCTCATAAACATCACTTGATTAAAGGGGATAATGGCCTCTCCCCAAGAGGTGGAGATTAACTTTACTTGTGTAAAGTTTTTGGGGATTTCCCAAAGCTCTGTGAACGCGTGTGTCCGTATTGGTCTGAGAGAGACCATCTCCCCTAGGCATGGGATGCCCCATGCGCTAACCCGAGCAGAGAGGAGATGGTGACCCTGACCCAAATTATCAATGCAACATGAGTATGTAATGAGATTTACAACGTTGTTATTTACCGCGGGATGGCTGACCCTTACCATCCAACCAGCAGCTGTAGCATCTACCTACCAGATAGGGAGGGCAGAGCAACAGGATCAACCCCATTCAACAGCGGGTATCATCAGTGCGACCATCTTGGATGAGAGTGGTGAGCCTATGATGGGTGTCACGGTGCAGGTCAGTGGATCAAAGGCTGTCTACATCACAGATGCTAAAGGGTACTTTGAGTTTAAGACTACTAAGCCCAGCGAGACCATTCGCCTAAGCTTCATCGGCTACAAGGCTAAGAGTATCACCCTGCAGGCAGGGAAGTCCCAGCGCATAGCCCTAGATCCCGATAGCGAGACCCTCACGGATGTCGTTATCACGGGCTTCACGAAGAAGGACAAGAAGAGCTTCACTGGGTCACAGACGACTGTCAAGGCTAAGGAACTGCTCTCGATGGGTACGAAGAACCTGCTTGAGAGCCTAGAGGCGTTCGTCCCAGGGCTACAGATCGTGCAACAGAATAACCTCGGCTCTGACCCAAATGCTCGCCCAGACCTCAACCTCCGTGGCCGTGCAACGTTCTCGGGAGCTGCCAACCTCCCTCTCTTCGTTGTAGATGGTGCTATCGTAGACGTGAACTACATCTACGATATGGATATGAACACCATCGAGAGCGTCACTGTGCTCAAGGATGCCTCTGCCTCTGCTCTCTATGGGGCGAAGGCCGCAGCTGGGGTCATCGTCATCACCACCAAGCCTATTGAGCAGGGAGCTATTCGCCTTAATTATAGTGGTACGCTCCGCCTTACCACCCCAGACCTCAGTGGCTATCACCTACTAAATCCCGAGCAGAAGCTTCGCTATGAGGAGCTAGCTGGGGTCTACACTGGTAGCGACCCTGCTGAGCAGTATCGCAAGGACCTAGAGCGTGATGCCGTGGTACGCATGATCCGTAGTGGGGTGAATACGGACTGGCTCTCTAAGCCCCTACGTATGGGGGTCTCTCACTCTCACAGCCTCAGTGCAGAGGGTGGTGACCAGTTCGTCCGTTACGGCCTGACTCTACGCTATGGTAACGAGCAGGGGGTCATGATCCAATCGGGGCGTGAGCGTGTGTCGGGTAGCTTCAAGCTCTCCTACAACAGACCTAATCGCATCTTCCTATCCAATAACCTTACGGTTAATAGGGTCTCTTCGGACGAGCCGAACTACGGGTCGTTCAGCAACTTCTCCCGTATGAACCCCTATCTCTCGCCCTATGGCACCGATGGTCAGCTCGTCAAGAGCTTCAGAGGTGATCGGGTGAATAACCCGCTTTATGAGGCCAAGCTCGGGAGCTATAATCAGTCGCAGAATATCGACTTGTTGAATACATCTACCCTGCAGGCTTGGATTGGGGACTTCCGAGTAGATGGAGACTTCTCCTTCACGATCCGTAGCGGTAGTGGACGTAAGTTCCGTTCACCTCTCTCCAATGACTTCCGTGGCGACGCTCTCGACCAGCGTGGGGAGATGGTAGAGAATCAGTCGAAGGGCTTCAACTACATGGGGAAGCTGATGGTGTCCTACAACCGCACCTTCCTCGACAAGCTCTATGTCACCTCTATGGCTGGGGCTAATATTGAGTCTTCGTCCGCTGATGCCTCTACCTACACGAGCCGAGGCTTCTACTCAGACAACCTTGGGCACCCCAACTTCGCCCTTGGCTATCGCAGTGGTGCTCGCCCCTCAGGCTCGGATAACTACTCAACGGCAGCAGGCTTCTTCCTCAATGGAAATGCCATCTATGATAACCGTTATTCGCTGGACTTCGTCTTCCGCTATGAGGGCTCCTCGAAGTTCGGGAAGAACCAGCGCTTTGCACCCTTCTGGTCGCTCGGTGGAGGGTGGAATATCCACAACGAGTCCTTCTTCAAGGGCAACAAGAATATCCAACTGCTGAAGCTACGTGCGAGCCTCGGGTATCTAGGGAATATGTCCTTCGAGCCCTATCAGGCTTACACGACCTACGACTACAATAAGAATATCAACTACCTAGTCGGTGCAGGTGCCGTACCTCGTGGCATTGGGAACCCTGACCTCAAGTGGGAGCGTACGCTGAACCAGAACGTAGGGCTTGACCTGACGCTCTTCAAGAGTCGCTGGGATCTGACCTTCGATGCCTACCGTAAGCTGACGGACAACCTCCTGCTGGATGTCACGAAGGCGCCCTCGATCGGTGTCGTCACGGCAAAGCAGAACGTCGGGGAGGTCGTGAACTCAGGGCTGGAATTCTCCACCCGTGTCGTGCCTATTCAGAACCAAGATCTGCAGTGGACGCTCGCTCTGAACTACTCCTATAATAGGAATAAGGTGAAGAAGATCAGTAATGCCCTCAAGGCACTGAACGACTCCTATGCCAAGGACACGGTGCTGAACCGCTCCACGACCCCGCTCCCTCTCTACGAGGAGGGGCAGTCGCTCACAGCTCTGAAGGTAGTCCCCTCGGCTGGAATCGACCCTGCCACGGGTAAGGAGATCTACATCAAGCGTGATGGCTCCTATACCTTCGACTACGACTCCAACGACCGTATCGTCTTCGGTGATACGAGCCCTTGGGCTTATGGGACGCTTTCGTCCTACCTCTTCTACAAGGGCTTCTCGCTCAATGCTAGCTTTGGCTACTCCCTCGGGGCTGTGGTCTACAACCAGACCCTCGCCTCTCGAGTAGAGGGAGCAGACCCCCAGTACAATGCCGATGAGCGTGTCCTGAACGACCGCTGGAAGAAGCCCGGCGATGTCGCCAAGTACAAGGATATCGCCAACCGCGAGAGTCCCTATCAGAGCAGTCGCTTCGTACAGAAGGAGTACTACCTGACCCTACGTAGCCTCTCACTGGCCTACGAGACGGAGGCAGCATGGGTGAAGAAGCTACACCTACGTCGTGCACGCTTCGAGCTCCTCTCCAATGACCTCTTCTATCTCTCCACGGTCAAGCGTGAGCGTGGGCTAGACTATCCCTTCGCACGGAGTATAGAGCTGTCGGCTCGCCTCTCCTTCTAACCACCCACTCCTCAACGATACAATGATGAGAAAGATGATAATCCGCCCCCTGGCTGTGGGTCTACTGACGTTGGCTCTACTGCCTTCCTGCAATAAGTTCCTTGATATCCAGTCCAAGGGTACACTCCTTGAGGATGTACAGTTCTCCACGATACGAGGCTACGAGGATGCTATGTACGGGGTCTATGGCTCTATGGCTGAGCAGGGGCTCTATGGAGGGGTACTCACAGCAGGCTTCCTAGAGAATATCTCCCAGACGATAGGTAATGTGAATAGTGTGTCCATGAACTATCATGTGAACCGCTATCGCTATACCAACCCTCAGGTGCGGGATCAGATTGACGCTATCTGGTCTGCCCAGTACCAAGTGATTTCCTACGTCAATAACATCCTCGCCAATGCTCAGAAGAGTGCCCTCTCGGGGCATGTGCTCCAGCTCGCACGAGGTGAAGCCTATGGGCTACGTGCCTTCCTGCACTTTGATGTCGCTCGTATCTTCGCTGCGGACTACCGCCGAGCTAAGGCTGCTGGTACACTCAAGACGACACGTGGCATTCCCTACTCCTATGACTTCAACCTCCAGAATAAGCATCTCTACAACCTCGAGGATACGTACAAGAATATCCTAGCTGACCTCGACCAAGCAGAGGCACTCCTCAGTGGTGATGAGACGATCAGAGGAGGTGATCTCACGGTGGCGACCTACGAGACAAACCGCATCGTGCACTTCAATAAGTATGCTGTCTATGCGACGAAGGCTCGTGTCTACAATGCTATGGGGGAGACTGCCAAGGCTATCGAATATGCGCAGAAGGTCATCGCTCACAGTGTGGACTTCGGCCTAGCGGATCGCTCTGCCTTCGCTAACGTGACCCGCTTCCCTGCTGATCGGGAGCTTGTCTTTGGGCTGTATGCTCCTAAGTTCCTAGATTGGATATCTACGACCTACCTTTCTACAGGGGGGGCAGGTAATGTCGATCAGGGACGCCTGCTCCGAGCCCTCAATGAGCTCTACACTCCACTAGGCGGGGGAGCCTCCATCGACAATCGTCAGGTAGCCTACTTCCGTCAGATCGACTCCTACACGCAGTTCATCCGTCTGCTTCCAGATAGGGATCTGCTTCGCTCCATCGCGACCTCGAGCAAGGGGATCATGCTCATTCGCCTACCCGAGATGTACTACATCCTAGCCGAAGCGAGCTATCCTACCGATCCTGCTGCAGCTGTAGAGGCACTGAACAAGATACGTGACAGCCGAGGGTTAGCACCACTGACGACTGCTAACTTCTCGAATCAGGCTGCCTTTGACAAGGAACTGATGCGCGAGTACATCCGTGAGACACCTGGAGAGGGGCTATCGTTCCATGCGATCAAGCACTTCTTCCTCGCCTTCCCCTCACTGACTGGGGAGAGTGTGACGCCCACGGAAGAGATGTTCACCCTGCCCTGGCCACAGCTTGAGCTTACCTACGGCAATCACTGATCGATCACCCTCAGATAATGCGAACAATGAAAAGGATCCATATAAAGCTCCTCCTCTGCCTTGCACTCACTGGGCTTACGCTCACGAGCTGTCAGAAGACCGAGGACGAACATATAGAGTATATCAGTCGTGATGGCTTCTATTCAGCCCCACGTAGTGTGTACTTCCACTTTACCAGTGCTGATGACCGGATCATACGGGAGAGCTATGGGACACGTCCCGATGCCCTCACCGAGTTCACGGTGAATATCCCAGTACGTCATACGGGCACGGCTGCCTCTACTCCGCTAGCTTTTAGAGTGCGAGTAGATGAAGCTGCCTCTACGGCACGTGTGGGGCAGCACTTCAAGGCATTGGAGAGCCAATATACCTTCGCTGCGGACTCCCTGAATGGGACGTTCCCTGTGACCTTTATCCGTAGTGCCCTCCAGACCGAGGAGGGTAAGGCCGATACGCTCGTCCTAGTGCTAGAGGCTACCTCGGATCTGAGGACAGCCTTCACCGAGCTGAACCGCATCACGGTGACGGCGAGCAATGGGCTGATGATCACACGAGACTTCTGGGTGAACTCTAGCTACCAGTACTTCTGCGGAGACTTCTCTCTGAAGAAGTACCGAGCTATCCTAGCCCGCTACCATCAGGATGAGATGGAGCTCTATGATGCCTTTAGCCATCTAGGTAATGTAGAGGTCTTCTACCAGCTCTTGGTCAATATCGAGGCTGCTCTCAACGAGATCGGTGAGCCCATCCCCGAGGCGACCAAGCGTGCTCTCCAACAATTCAGACAATAAGACACATGAAGCGACAGACATATAAGCTCAGCATAGCGCTCGCCTCCTTGCTTACCCTCGGAGTCGTCAGCTCGTGCTACAAGGATCACTCTACGGGGGTGACGCATCCCCTAGAGGTGGTAGACCCCACTTCGCAGCTGCAGGAGCTCTACGAGGTAGAGTTTGGCTCTACGCTCACGATACAGGCTCCCCAGTATAAGATCACCAATGGGGCAAATGTGACTCCTACGATCGAGTGGGAAGTGGACTACAAGAAGGTCTCTACGACCAGCACGCTCGCCTATACACCGACTAAGAGCTCGGACTATGGTATTCACCCTGCTCGCCTCAAGATGCAGACCCCTGATGGTACCTACTACCATCGCTTCCGCATCCGTGTGAACTTCAAGTATCGTGAGGGGCTCTATGCCCTCACACAGCAGTCGGGGAAGACGGCTGTCGGCTACTACCCCTTCGGGCAGGCCGCCAATCCCGTTGCGGATATCTTCACCGAGGGTGGCGTAGATCGTGACCTAACGGGGACACCACAGACGCTGAATATGTTTACCCATACCACGGGGGCAGGCAGGACGACCAACTACCTATTCGTCGGTGCCGATACCTGGGGCTATAGAATGAATGCAGACTCTCTGAAGGTCATAGGCTCTCGTATGAACTTCAATGGGCATACCGTCCAGGCGAATGCCTTCTCCCCGCAGGACCTCAATGAGTACGTCGTCGCTGGGGGTAACCTCTACACCGTAGGTCTACAGACGACGCTCCCCCGCCGTCTGAATGACGCTCGCCTTCGGACTGCCTTCTCCGGTACGCTCCCCGTCCTAGCAGGGCGAATCAGTGTATGGCGCAATGCCATCTACTCGGGTGGCTTAGTGCTCTTCGATGAGACTACGGGTACAGCCATCGTGCTGGAGCTCGCTGGCTCGGGGAATAAGGTCTATCCCTTCAAGGCCACCTACAGTGAGCCCGATCCCTTCACTGGACAAGACGTATCTGTCACGGGCAATCCCTTCTCAGGAAGTACCCTCCTTGATATGTCAGGTACTACGACGATGAGCCATGTAGCTCTGCTGACACATAGCGCATCCTCGAGTGAATATACCCTAGCGGTGATCGAGCCTAACCTTTTCCTTAGCTCCTCCAAGGCTGGGACAAGCTACCCCATGCAACGTATCATCTACAAGGGGACAGACAGCCCAACTCACCTCGCTCTGCGTCCTGAGCATAACTCGGCCTATGTAGCTGCTGGCAACAAGATCTACCTCTATGACCTACAGCGTCAAGTCACCTCCTCCCCCGAAGCCTACATCACGCTCGGAGCTTCAGAGACGATACAGAGTATGGTGCTCTCTGGAGGGACACGTCTCTACATCGCTACCTATGACGGCTCGGCAGGAGCGGTCTATAGCTATGATGTCTCGGGTAGTACCGCTCAGCAGCTCTGGCGAGATACCTCGCTGGGCAAGGTGACGAAGCTCGTCTACAGAGAGCCCCGTTAGTATTCCCATCAGTATTGTCCTTCATAGGTGAGGCTGTGTCGTAGGCTTTCCTTAGCACACAGCCTCGCCTCTGCACGAGCCCTACGACCATGGCTATTACAGGCTCTAGAGCTTTCGTCACAATTCTCTAGAAGACTTCTTCAAGACCTCTAGAGAAGCAAAGGGGAAACTCTAGAGAATCTGGGCGGAAGAAAACGAGGCATTGGCGCGATATTGGGACAGACCTAGAGTCAGGGATGTCATCCCCTAGGGTTTACAGGCAGAGGAAGGGAAATATAATAGTTAGTGACACAAGCAAAATCACAAATACAATAAACGATAGATTCATGCACAAGAGCAGCATTCGCACCCTCGTGGTGGCTCTATTCCTACTGGGTGGCTACACGCTCTCCGCCTCGGCTCAGATCGACACACTCAAGACCAAGCCCAAGGAGGTAGAGAAGAAGCAGGAACCCAAGAAGGAAGAGAAGAAAAAGGAAGAAAAGCCGGAGAAGGAAGAGAAGAAGAAAAAGGAGGAGACCCCGTACACCAAGTTCTTTAAGGACAAGAAGGTGGAGAGTGCCCGTGGCAAGTTCGTCTCCCTCCACAAGATCGACGGCGAAGTCTTCCTCGAACTTCCCACGAAATACCTAGGACAGGAGCTGATGATGGGGGCGACGATCACCTCCACTACCGACCCTGACTATCTAGCTGTGGGGTCGAAGAACTCCGCTCCCTTCGTCTTCAGACTGGAGAAGCAGGACAGCGTCATCGTCATGAAGGCTCCCAATACCCTCGTCTACCGCAGGGATGCCTCCCGTCAGCTACAGCAGGCCCTTGAGCTTAACTATCGTGACCCTGTGGTCATGTCCTTCACTCCGAAGGTCTACACTGCCGATAGCTCTGCCGTAGTGCTCAGTCTTAACTC
Source organism: Porphyromonas catoniae ATCC 51270 (assembly GCF_000565015.1). Taxonomy (GTDB): domain Bacteria; phylum Bacteroidota; class Bacteroidia; order Bacteroidales; family Porphyromonadaceae; genus Porphyromonas; species Porphyromonas catoniae. The sequence continues at coordinate 29,083 of NZ_JDFF01000025.1, read as the reverse complement.
GCTCGTCACGGAGAGCAATCCTTTCTTTGAGATTATCCCCAAGGAGCAGGGACCCTTCAAGCTATCCTCATCCCGCAATGGTAACCTAACCTTCATCCGAGGGCTAAAGGCTTTTGATACCAATGCCAGTGTCAAGGTCGAGATGAACTTCTCCGTAACGGCCTCCCTGATGGGCGTGCTAACCGTCGCCAAGGATATGCCCCTCACGGCAGAGGTTACCTATACCATCCTTCCGGTGAAGCCCTCGCAGGCTATCCCTCGTCTAGCCGATGCCCGTGTGGGCTATGAGACGTCACGTAAGGTCTCCTTCCCCGACTACCTCGACCAGAGTGAGCCTGTGTACCTTGCCCACCGCTGGTGCCTCATCCCCAAGGACAAGAAAGCTTATGCAAAAGGAGTACTCGTAGAACCTGAGAAGAAGATTACCTTCTACCTCGACAACACTTTCCCCGCTACCTGGGCAAAGGCTGTGAGGGAAGGTGTATTGAGGTGGAATAAGGCCTTTGAGGCAGCGGGTTTCCGCAACGTGATCGAGGTACGAGACTTCCCTCGGGACAAGAACTTTGACCCAGACAACCTCGAATACTCCACGATCCGTTACATACCTAACTCGCAGGAGACCGTCTCGGGTGCCTCATGGTTCGACCCACGTACTGGGGAGATCTTCAATGCCTCGCTCCTGATCTATAACAACGTGGAGAACCTCATCCACAAGCAACGCTTCATCGCCACTGCTGCCATCGACCCCGCAGTACGTAGCTCACGCTTGCCCGAGGACCGCTTCCTCGAGTCGCTCTCTGCCCTCGTCACGCAGGAGGTAGGGAAGACCCTTGGCTTGCTCAATAACTATGCTGCCTCCACCGCTTATTCGACTGCGAACCTTCGCTCTGCAAAGTTCACGAGTGAGTATGGACTAGCTCCCTCGATCATGGATGGTGAGTTCTACAACTATGTAGCACAGCCTAGCGACAAGGGTGTCCGTCTCATCAACAACGTCCTCGGCGAATACGACCGCTACGCCATAGAGTGGGGCTACCGCTACTTCCCCGAGGAAGAGGGTGATCCCGCCCGTGAAGCCAAGCGTCTGGTAGAGTTTGTCAATAAGAAGGTCGCTAACCCCATCTACCGATATGCCCCAAGGCAGACCTACTCTGTAGACCCAACTGTCCGTACCGAAGACCTCGGGGATGACCACCTGATGAGCAGCACGCTTGGGATGAAGAACCTTGCGATCATTCGTTCGCAGCTCGGCCAGTGGATCCAGAACGACCCCGACAGTCGCAAGAAGAAGGCGATGTACCTCACAGTCGTCCAGCAGTACTACCTCTACCTCAAGAATGCCATGTCACTCGTCGGAGGTGTGGTAACCCGTGAAGCTCGTCTGTCCACAGGCCTTCCCCGCTACCAGGTTGTACCTAAGGCCAAGCAGCGCGAAGCCTTCCAATGGATCCTAGCGGAGGCTAAGCGCTTCCAGAGCTATGCCGATCGTAGCCTAGAGCGGAAGCTACCGATGGATGTTAGCTACTTTGACCAGCTACTGGAGTTCATCAATAACGACATCCTCAACCTACGTGCCCGTATCATCATCGCTTCGCAGGTAGATAAGAATAGCTATTCGCTCGGAGAGTACTTCGACGACCTCTACAAGGCTATCTTCGCCTCCACTATTGCGGGGACAGCCCCCAACCACATGGAGCGCTTCATGCAGCGTAACTTCATTGACAAGGCAGTAGTTGGTGCTACCAACGCCCGCCAGGCTACCCCCAACATGCCCTATGGCTTCACCAGCGGGCCTATGACGATGGATATGCTTCGTCTCAGTGCCTCTGCCCCTACAGACTTCTCTACGCTCCTCAGCAGAGGTCGTCTCAGCTACGGCGGTGGCGATCCCTCGGCTAACATCTATCCGATGGCCAATGTCCCTGCCCTCGACACCTCTGACCAGTACTTCTACGCAGCACTGGTGAAGATACGTCCTATCCTAGAGCAGCGAGCCAGCTCCACCACCGACAGAGAGCTACGTGCACACTACCAGACACTAGCCTTCAAGGTCAAGAAGCTCCTCGACGATAAGAAGTAGTAGACCAGGATACGAATAGACATGATGAAGAATAGATCAATCGCCCTGCTCCTCTTAGCCGGGTGCCTCACACTCGCTCCTCTCTCGGCTCATGCAGGCATCTTCGACTTCCTTAAGAGGAAGAAGAAGCCAGCCAAGACGGAGAAGCCCGTAGAGAAGACCCCCTACGAGCGTATCCTTACCTCTGGGAAAATTGTCTCCGCTAAGGGGGACTTCCTCACGCTACACAAGACGGATAACAAGCTCTACATCGAGCTACCCGTCAAGACGATCGGCAAGGAGTTCCTCATAGCTGCTACCCTCTCCTCTATCTCCAACCCTCAGCTGGGGATGGTAGGCTTCAAGAACGGCAACCCCATCCACATGCGCTTCGCTCAGAAGGATAGCGCTATAGTGATGGAGGCCATCAATACTGAGCCCTACCTCACCCCAGCCACCGAGAAGGAGCTACGGCCACGTATCGCCTCAAGCTACACGGACCTAGCCGTATATAAGTTCCCCATCAAGGCTTGGAACAAGGACAAGACCACCGTGGTCTTCGATGCCTCCTCCCTCTTCCTAGAGGATCAGAAGTATCTGCCCCTCATGGCTAAGAGCCTTGGTTCATACAGCGTGAACTCCAGCCCACAGCGTAGCCTAACGCATATACGGGAGATCAAGTCTTTTGAGGACAATGTCTCCATCAAGGTTGATCGTAGCTACCGCATCACGCTCTCCTCGTCACGTGGGGGCGGTTCGCCACTGAAGGACTATCCCGTGACCCTCGGGGCGACCTTCACGCTACTGCGCCTGCCTGAGCAGCCTATGACCCCTCGCCTAGCTGACACCCGTATCGGGGTCTTCCAGATCAGCAAGGGGGCATATAACCCCGAGAGCCAGCAGTTCGAGTCGGCACGTTTCGTCAAGCGTTGGCGTCTGGAGCCTTCGGATGTCGAGGCCTTCAAGCGAGGCGAACTTGTACGCCCCAAGAAGCCCATCGTCTACTATGTAGAGAATACCTTCCCCCCAGTCTGGAAGGAAGCTATGAAGGAGGGGACACTACGCTGGAACAAGGCCTTCGAGCTCATCGGCTTCAAGGATGCGATCGAGGTGCGTGACTTCCCCACCGATGACCCTTCCTTCGATCCCGATAACCTCAAGTACAACTGCATCCGCTACGTCCCCATCGCTACCGAGAACGCCATGGGGCCCTCTTGGTCTGACCCTCGCACAGGAGAGATCATCAATGCCTCTGTACTTGTATGGAGCGATGTGTCTAAGCTCAATAACAACTGGCGATTTATCCAGACCGCACAGGCTGACCCAGCCGTACGTGCAGTGAAGCTACCCGATAGCCTCATGTCCAAGTCGCTGAAGTACGTCATCGCCCACGAGATCGGCCATACACTTGGCTTCATGCACAACATGGCTTCCTCGGCGGCTTACACCATCGACTCCCTGCGCTCTCCTTCCTTCTCCGCTACGCACGGTACGACGCCCTCCATCATGGACTATGCTCGCTTCAACTACGTCGTGCAGCCCGGAGACAAGGGTGTGAGCTTCGATCCTCCTACCGTAGGGACGTATGACAAGTACGCCATCGAATGGACGTATAAGTACTTCCCCGATACGAAGGGTGATCTCATTGAGGAGTCCAAGCGTGTCTCGGCACTGATCGACAAGCATGCCCACGACGCTGAGTATCGCTATGGGGTACAGCAGATGGGGGATCGTCGCTATGACCCCTCCGCTATCGAGGAAGACCTATCGAATGACCCTGTCAAGGCAAGTACCCTAGGCCTCTCCAACCTCCGCTATATCCTCAGCCACCTAGACCAGTGGTTCCCCAACGATGACGAAGCAGAGCACCGTGCTACCCTCTACGAAGGGATCGCCAATCAGGCTATGCGCTATGTCTCCAATGTCTTCCTCAACGTCCCTGGGATCTACCTCTATCAGACGAGCGAAGCCTCTGGTCTACCCCGCTACAAGGTCGTACCGAAGGCCGAGCAACGTGCCTCCGCCATGTGGCTCCTAGACCAAGCGGTCTCGATCGATAGTATGCGCAATGAGCCACTAGAGCATACGATGAATGATGTCGCCGCCGACTCTCCCTTCGTGCGCCTAGGTGCTCTCACTCGAGCGATGGCTATCCGCAATATTGCCAACCTCAACCTCTCCTACTACCTAGACTCCACCTCCTACTCGCCCCTCGAGTATGCGGACGATGTCTACGCTCGTGTCTTTGCCAAGACGGAGCAGGGTAAGGAGAACCTCTCCTTTGAGGAAAAGCAACTGCAGGACTACTTCGTGCGCTACCTCATCGGCTACGCCTCTGACCTTGCTCCTAAGGGAGGCGGTCGCTCCTCCCTCTCCATCGCAGAGCTCACAGGCTTTGCAGAGCCTACGGAGCAGGTGCGCACAGAGGGTATGACAGACGAAGAGTTCATCTCGCTCCTGCCTCAGCAGGCTCCACACATCTGCTCCTATGCGCCCTCGAGCTCAGCTGATGCGCATGGGCACTCAGGGGTAGGCTTCCTCAACTTCGGGAAGAGCTATGGCGAACCAGAAGACCTCTTCACCAACGCCATCAATACGACAGAGTCGCTCTACCTCCCACTGCTCTATCGTACGCAGGAGCTCCTGCGTCGAGTAGCGCCCAAGACGGCAGATGCGACCCTACGTCAGCACTATGAGTTCCTACTGCGTAAGCTCGACCAGATCACGAAGTAGGCTTATTTAAAAACAAACCAGAGGCTCGCACCTACACATTTATACTGTGTTGGTGCGAGCCTTTTACGTTCTCTTCTTTCCCTCCCTCTCTTCTTCTTGCGCTGTGGTTGTAATCTTTTGTCCATCAGCTTGTTGCTCTTCTGTTTGGATATGCCTGTTGCGAGTTACCATAACTCGCTTTAACGAGTTATGGTAACTCGTTGTGGAGAGTTGTGGTAAGTCGTTAAAGTGAGTTATGGTAACTCGTAGAGACGAGTTATAGTAAGTCGTTGGCATCGCTCTTTGATGGAGATGTTATTCTTTGTTGTAGAGAGGGTTATGATGGTGTATCTTGTCCTTGTTTTTATCCATGAAGGGGCAGGCCTCCTTGAGCGAATCCAAGGCGTATAGACAAACTGTTTTCTTTTTCTATATTTGGAGCGAAATAGATGTGACTAGATACCACTGATGTGCCTCAAGCGAGAGGGCATCAACGCCCCTCCCTCCCGATGATACCTAAGAGGGGCAGCACCACGGATTGAAGCCCAGTCCGTGCTATACCAATTAACATTTTCATAAGACACAAGTGTATGAAGAAAACATTCACCTTTAGGGCTGTCTTGGTCAGTTGGCTACTGATTTTGACTACCTATCTGGCCCCAGGGCTTATGGCACAGGGGTTGACCATCCACGGCAAGGTCGTAGACGCTAAAAACGAGCCTGTCGTGGGGGCATCTGTTGTAGTCAAGAAGGACTCTTCTCGAGGTACAACGACCAATATCAATGGTGCATTTACCCTCTCGGGCATTGATCGCAATGCGACGTTACAGGTGAGCTTCATTGGGTTCAAGACCCAGGAGGTCGCAGTAGGAGGACGGACTGAGCTCAATATTGTATTGGAGGAGGACTCAAAGCTCCTAGATGACATCGTTATCGTGGGCTATGGCACGCAGAAGAAGGTAAACCTCTCTGGCTCTGTGGCAGCCCTCGACCCAAAGCAGATACAAGCTCGCCCAATCCAAAACCTAAGTAACGGGCTACAGGGGCTTGTCCCTGGCTTAACGGTCACGGGGACCAATGGTGCTCCAGGGCTAGACAATGGTAAGATACGTATACGTGGGACAGGGACACTGAACAACGCTAGTCCCTACATCCTCATCGATGGACTAGAGTCAGGTGCCCTCAATATGCTCGACCCAAATGACATCGAGAGCCTCTCCGTCCTCAAGGATGCTGCCTCCGCTGCCATCTACGGCTCGAAGGCTGCTAATGGAGTCATCCTTGTTACAACCAAGAGAGGGAAGAGTGGAAAGGCTCGGATCAGTTATTCGGGGAGTGCTGGGATGCAAAGCGCAACCCGTCTGATGGAGCGTATGGGGTCCTATGAGTATGCTAAGCTCTACAATGAGGTGAATAAAGCTGCTGGTAAGCAAGAGCCTTTTACCGCAGATGATCTCCAGAAGTTTAAGGACGGGAGTGACCCAGAGGGCCATCCAAATACAGACTGGTATGGCTTAGCTTTCCGCACCGCCCTCATGCAACGCCATAACATCAACATCAGTGGTGGTACAGATCAGGTTCGATACATGGCCTCCGTTGGCTATCTAGGCCAGTCGGGGATTCTTCCCAATGCCAAGCGTAATCAGTTCAATGCACGTACGAACCTAGATATGAACCTAAGCAAGGTCTTCACGGCTCGTATCGGTCTCTCGTACATCAAGAACAAATACGCTGATCCCAACAACTCCTATGTGTCCGGTGGATCCGATCAGATCATTCGCCAGCTCAACATCGTCGCTCCATGGATCTTGGGGCGCAGTAAGGACGGTAAGAGCTGGGGAACGACAGGTGATGGTAACCCTCTGGCTTGGCTAGACTCTGGGCAAACAATCGATCGTGATAACCACAACGTGTCTGCAACGGGTGGTGTAGATCTACGTCTCGTAGATGGGCTAACCCTCACGGCGAATGTAGCTTATGCTGCAAATCTGCAACACTACAAGGCTTTTGTCCAGTACATCAAGTATAATGCGTCCAAGGAGTCAGAACCCAATAAGCTAGACGAACGCTATTACCTTTGGACGCGAGCAAACTTTGACGCACTAGCTAACTACACGAAGAGCTTTGATAAGCACAACCTAAAGGCTCTTGTCGGTTGGCATGCTGAGGACTTCCGTACAGAGCTCCTGAAGGGTGTCCGTCAGAGCTTCCCTTCTAACGACCTTACAGACCTTGACGCAGGCTCTGCGTCTACGCAACAGAACGAAGGGAGATCAGGACAGCTGCGTATGCTCTCTTGGTTCGGTCGTCTCAACTATGATTTCGATGGGAAGTATCTACTAGAGGCAAACTTCCGTGCTGATGCTTCTTCGCGCTTTGCAGAGGGACATCGCTGGGGCTATTTCCCCTCCTTCTCTGCTGCTTGGAGGCTATCGAAGGAAAACTTCATGAAGTCCTTTTATCCTGTACTTAGCGATTTGAAGGTACGTGCTTCATGGGGGCTCCTCGGTAATCAGGAGGCGCTGGATGACTACTATCCTGCTACTAGTACATACAACATTGGGCGTACCTATCCCTTTGGCGGTAATCTATCTTCGGGCTACGCACTCACAGATCCTAAGCTCTCAGACATTAGCTGGGAGAAGAGCCGAAATATCGGTGTCGGTCTGGACTTTGCCTTCTTCTCTGGTCGCCTGACAGGGTCAGTCGATTTCTATAGCCGTAAGACAACAGGCATCCTCATGAAGGTAGATGTGCCCGTGGAGTTCCCATTGAAGCCCTATGTACAAAACGTAGGGTCAATGGAGAATAAAGGGGTAGAAGTATCTCTGCAGTATCAGACAAACATTGGCGACTGGACACTTGGCGTAGGTGGTAACTTCACATACAACAAGAATAAAGTCCTGAATCTGGGAGACAATAAGTACATGAATGGTTCTATAGGGAACACACGTAATGCACTAGGGCGACCCTTCGAGACCTACTACCTCTATAAGGCAAATGGTCTCTTCCAGTCCCAGGAAGAGGCTGATGCTTTCGTTGCGAAGTATGGTACACCCTTTGGCTCTCGTCCTAAGGCTGGGGATATACGCTACGAGGATGTCAATGGCGATGGTAAGATCAATGGTGATGACCGTGTCTATACCAGCCCCGTTGAGCCAGCATATACATTTGCCCTTAACCTAAATGTGGGCTGGAAGTCCTTTGACCTTTCAGCTATGTTTAGTGGTGTAGCCGAGGCTTCTCGTTACTTCTCTGGTGAAGTGTTTGGTACGTTCTCTGGAGACACAGGGCATCCATCTACTGTCTGGCGTGATGCATGGCGTCCTGACCACACCTCGGGGAAGATGCCTCGTGCTTACCTAGATGGTACTGCGCGACACAATGAGGTCGCTTCTACCTTCTGGCTACAGAAGACGCACTACCTCCGTCTTAAGAATCTCCAACTGGGCTATACCCTACCGAAGAGTCTACTTCAGCATTGGGGCGTATCCTCTGTACGTGTGTACTATTCGGCAGAGAATCTTTTCACGCTCGACAACATGCGTGGGAATATAGACCCTGAGGCTACGAGCCAAAGACTATCCTCTTACCCACTGCTGCGTACGCATTCCCTTGGGCTAAATGTTTCCTTCTAACTATGTTCACGACGATGAATAACCTATATAAATGCCTGCTTGTAGGAGCACTCATGATCGGTAGTGTCTCTTGCTCAGGTTTCCTTGATACAGCCCCTCGCAATCAGCTTTCACCCCAGACAACTTGGAAGACTGCTGATGATGCAGAGAAGTTCCTCGTTGGATGCTATGATGGTTGGGAAGACGGAGGTACGCTCCTTTATATGGATTGCCTCTCCGACTTCGGCTATAGCTTCCATGCCCATGAAGGTTTCAACATGATTGGGAATGGGACGATGACACCCAGCGCTCCAGGGGCAAGTTTCTACAACTATAGCATTATCGGCAGATGTAATCATTTGCTAGACAAGATTAAAGATATCCCCTCGATCTCTGATGCTCAGCGTAAGTCCATCGTTGCACAGGCTAAAGCAATACGTGCCTACCAGTACTTCACACTGAACTTCCTCTATGGCGGTGTTCCTATTATTGAATTCCCCGAGACAGCAGAGCAAGCTCAGGTGCCACGTAAGAGCGAAGCTGAGGTGCGTACCTATATCGCTAAGGATCTGGATGAGGCGATAGCCGATCTTCCTAATGAGCCTGCAGCGCGAGGTCGCATTGCTAAGGGTGCAGCCCTTGCGATACGTATGCGTGAGGCTCTTTACTATGGGGATTGGCAGATAGCAAGGGATAAAGCGAAGGCGATTATTGACCTTGGAGTCTACCAGCTAGAGCCAGATTATCAGAAGCTCTTCACAGTGTCAGGACAAGACTCCAAGGAAATCATTGCAGCAGTGCAATATGTTGAGACGACACGTCCGCTATATACCAGTATTGGCTCAATGCTCAATAATGCTGTCGGAGGATGGTCTTCAATGGTTCCTACAGCCAATCTTGTGAACACCTATGAGATGAAGTCTGGGCTTACGATTGATGATCCTAGTTCGGGCTATGATCCTACGCACCCATTTAAGGATCGTGATCCACGGCTTGCGATGACGGTGTGCTTCCCTGGTGCTAACTATATCGCTCCATTACCCTTAGGGGGGACTAAGATCTATAATACATTGGATAGAGAGTTGTCCTCCAAGCCTAACCCAGATTATCCTACGGCTGCCAATAATAGCTCTAAGACAGGTCTTACTTGGAATAAGTACACCTATCCTGCTGATCAATACTCTAATGTGTGGAGTGCGAATGCCTGTCCTATTATTTTCCGCTATGCTGAGGTGTTGCTCTCCTATGCAGAGGCTGAGAACGAATTGAGTGGTCCGTCGGCAGATGTCTATGCGAAGATCAACCTCGTTAGGCGAAGAGCTGGTATGCCTGCTGTAGACCAGTCTAAATATGGCACGAAGGAGACGCTCCGTGAGCTCATTCATCGTGAGCGTGCTGTCGAGTTCGCTGGCGAAGGGCTACGTCGTGCAGATATAGTTCGCTGGAAGACTGCTGATGGAAAGTTGCTTGCCGAGCGAGTGCTAAACGGCCCTCTAGAGCGTATGGTTGGTACGGTTAATATGTCGGGTACTGATCCCTACACTCGTGCTACGATCAATCCTAGTGCATCTGCAACGGAGAAGCTCGTTGAGACACGTGTATTCCGCCCTCATAACCGCTACCTCCCGATTCCTCAGTTTGTGCTAGACCGTAACCCGAAGTTCGGGGCTAACAACCCTGGTTACAACTAGGGAGAGTCATCGCACAAGAAGGTATATTGCTAGCCCCTGCATGTCACTTGATATGCAGGGGCTAGCTCGTCTTTGGGGTGGCTAATCTAATATCATGGAAATCCGCATGCCCTAAGGCTAAGGTCATAGCCCATGCTCGGCTGGGTCATGCCGTAGATGTAGATCCAACGTGAATTTGGGATAAGGATTGAGAGCTACATTGTTGCCATTAGCTTAATGTGTAGTTTTGGCGATGATATACCTATATATTAAGTGGGGTAAATTGTTGTGGCAGGATGCCTACGGGCTGCTTGTTCAACATGGAGCCTACCTTCAGCCTATTATAGGCTTTCTGCTGATGGTATTAGTTGAGTATAAAACTTGGTTGAAGCCGAAGACGTGTCTCATGCTTCCTGATGCTGAACACCCGTTTTTGCATTCGTGGCATAAGTTCCCCTCTCCCTCCTTAGGGTGGTGCTGATGAACTTTAGAGCCATGCCCCGAAAACTCTAGAGAAAATGCTCTTCATCTCTAGAGGATATTCAAGGATACTCTAGAGATTATATTTTCTTCTTCTAGAGAAACACGTCTTCAGGGCAAGTGCTCACCCTTGTGAAGCGAAGATATGCCCCTGCGTAGTACCTCGATGATGCACAAAGAGCCCGCCCAAACGGACTTATAAGTTTCCTTTTGTTTGTGTCGGTTAAGAGTAAAACCTGCTTTAAACCGAGGATGTGCTCCTTTATTCCTTAGGTCGTGCTCACGTTAGATAAGGGATAAATTGCCAGAGGTCTACCTCCTCCGCATAGGCGAAGGGCAGAACTTTAGGCATGCCCCCTCCTGTATAGATCCTATTTCACCACATACTAACACCAATATAACACACTACTCATAGCCAAAGTGTTCTTATTTATACCTATAATTTGCGGTAGCTTATCGTATCCCTAATAACTTCCTTAAAAAAGTTTGTTATAGTAGATTTCAGTCTGGCCTGTATTTTTGTTCCAAGGGAGCTACATGATAAATACAACTTGCAGCTAGTCAACCTTGATACTGGAGAGTAAATATAGGGGGTTTAGTTACGAAGAAGCTCCATTGCCAATAACCAATTTCTTAGCGATATGCCTAAAACGATTATGCTTCAGCCCTCACCTTCCTCATGGAATAGTTTGAATCCTCATAACTTTGTATCTTTGTTTAGGTAATGATGGATGTAAAGTAGAGTCATGAAACCCAGTCGAGAAGGTGTCGGTCAGGAAAAAGAAGGTTCCATAAAATTGGAAGGTGCCTCATCTGTTTGGAGATGGATTGTCGTATACATACTAGGCTTCTCTACAATGGCTATTTTTGTTGTACTCTTTTGCTTGTGTTCTGACCAACATAATCGGACTTGGTCTCGGACACAGATTTACATTATACCTGATTCTGCTCGGCAAACGCAAGTAGCAGATAGTGTTGATGTCTACAACGGATGCGGGGGCGTGACAAACAAACAGATCCTAGAAGAGTTAAGAGGACAAGGAGAACTTATGAGTTCGGATGAGTTTGCATCTCGCATAACTTCCTATTATAACACATTGGTTGCAGTTCTAGGGATAATGGTTGCAGTCTTTACATTTGCCTCCTCTTTTCTTGTGAGCAATTTCTACAGAAATGAGTTTGAGAGAGAACGGCTGAGGATTGTTGCGGACTTAGAGGAAGGAACCATCAAGAAAGTCAGCTGTACTTTAAGAGACTCCATAGAAGTCCGTCGGGCTATCACAGAGGCTATCCGAGGTGATATAGATGCTGATTTTACCCGAGTTGATACTACCGAAGATGTGATAAAACAATTGACTAATCTTGAACAGAGACTGAGCGATATCGAGTGTCAATTAGCTGATCTTCAGGAAACGGTTCCCTTAGAGTGGGAAGTTGTTGATGGAGATGCTGGGAAGCATGGAGATCATGGGTGTTAGAGGAGTAAGAAGACCTAAGAGTAGTCCTGCAGGAGATTTAGATGTAAACTTGCTATTTACTTCCGTAGATAGTCTCCTCGGTATAGCATCACAGAAGGAATTATATGATGGGGACTCCTTAGATATTCTAAAGTTAATTGAACTGAGAGATGATCTTAGGGTTGAGTTTGTATCCTTGGATTCGGCTATATCAGGTAAACTCTCTCGAGATGGAGATAAGTGGGTTATTAGTGTTAATAAAGGACATTCTCGTAACCGACAACGTTTCACTCTTGCACATGAACTGGCGCACTATGTTCTACATAAATCGGAGAAGGAGAGTTTTACGGATACAGTCTTCTTTCGGGGGATGTCAGTGAACAATATAGAATATGCAGCAAATGACTTTGCTGCCAAACTGCTAATGCCCGAAGATAGGGTTCGGCGATTGGTGCGGGAAGGTGTTGCTAGTGTTGAGACGCTTGCAGAGTCTTTTGGAGTATCTGTTGCTGCAATGCTGTATAGAGTCAAGCAACTAGGATTTAGAACCAAGGCATAATGTCTGAAAAGGAAAAGTATTGTCTCATTGTAAAGACAGGAGATTCAGAGTTAAGGGCGATACAAAATTTATCGTCAGAGAGTTTGAGTAAAACCCTTCCTATTGTCGAGCTCACAAGAGGTCGGGCGAGGAATATAGGAACAAAGGAGCTCCCCCAGTATGCTTATCCGTATGACTCTAAGATAAAAAGAATAAAGGAGATATTTGGGGGGCATCGAGTCGCATTAGATGTGACCTCTGATGTGGGTTTGAGCTCTCAGGAGATTGACGACCTCTTTAATTATGAAGGAGGGTATAAGAAATGGATAGAGTTAGTTAGAGAGTTAAGAGGGGCTGGGCTAACCCTAATTCCGTCTATCTTGATAAACAATGCAGATGAGAACCTTGAGGAGAATGTTAAGAGTCAAATTTATGCCCTCTCTTCAGAGTTCCCAGAGGTGATGTATCGGTGTTCTTTAGAGAGCGAGAGCTTTGAATACATTGATGATGTGAGGCTCATCTCTGAGTGTCTCTCTGATGAGAACGTCCTTTGGGTTGTTCTCGATTGTGGATGGGTACCTCCAGCTTCCTATGGAGATCCTGCACGGATATGTATTGAGAGGATAAAGAAAATAAAGGAGATTGCGGGAGATAAGAAGATCAAAATCGTTGTATGTGCAACTACATTCCCTAACAACGTAAGTGAAATTGGAGATGATGTTTCAGATACCATTGACCTTCGAGAAATAGATCTGTATGAAATAGTCAAGGGAGAACATGCTGAGGTTATCTATGGTGACTATGCTTCAATTAATCCGATCCGAAATGATCAAATTCGTATGACCCGTGGCTGGATTCCGCGGATTGATGTCGCTTTAGAAAGAGAGATCTATTATTATCGTGAACGCAGAGGGTCGAGGGAGTATTCGGAGGTATATACCTCTGTAGCTAAGAAGGTAATATTAGATAAGCGATTTAGCTCTGTAGTGGAATCTTGGGGAATTCATCAGATACGAAATTGTGCATACGGGGGGGCTCCATCAGCATCCCCCTCCTTCTGGATCTCTGTACGAATGAATTCTCATATAGAGCAGCAAATCCATCGGCTAGGATTGCGAGACGAGCAATGATATGAGTTTGCAGGTTCGCCCCGCTGATAGGATTAAGATGTCCGTTATAGAGTGGCTCATTCAAAGATGCCCTGGGATCATTATTGGTAGTGAGGTCATGTATGGTACAAGTCAACGAATGGTTGACCTTTTAGCTTTATATGAAGGGTGTACATATGCAATTGAGATTAAGAGCGAAAGAGATAGCACACGGAGACTTTCTTCCCAGTTAAGTGAATATGCTCTCATCTTTGACTATACTATCGTATTTGCTCACTCCAAGCATATTTCTAAGGTCATATCCTTGTCTAGGTCTAAAGTTGCAGTTTTTGAGGTCTCAGATGATGGTATAGTCTTGAAAATACCCCTCAAGAAAAATCGGCCTGTCAAAAGAGAGATGGCCTACTCGATAAGTACATCTTTCTTGAAAAAGTATGTTTCTCTGGGTAAGGATAGATGCACGTCTTCCGATATCAGAGCTCGGCTACTTAGAGGCTACACAAAAGATGCAATTCGTCAAATGCTCTATGACTTTCTAGAGTGGAGGCTGACTGATCGGTTTAACTTATATATGAAGGAATGGAGGGAGAAGAGCTATGATGATCTTTCCTTGTTATCCGCACAACTAAAGTTGATGCCTATTTAGGCTTAATCCCCTCCCCAAATATACAATTAGGCAGGTCAATGGGGTGCCTCATACTTGTGTGTGCTTTTGTATCAGTATTCGCACACGAGTCATGGGGGGGCTACGCAGTATGGACACCGATGAGGGTATCATATTGTATATTCGCAGATTATGTGTATCTTTGTGCACTCGATGGAGTAGGCTTAGGTCTGCTCTGTCCGAAGAATTGAGTAGATAAGTTATTCAAACATAAGTAGAAACGAAATGCCAACTATTCAACAATTGGTAAGAAAGGGACGTGAGACACTCGTCGAGAAGGGTAAGAGCCCAGCTCTGGATTCTTGTCCTCAGCGTCGTGGTGTCTGCGTACGTGTGTACACAACCACCCCTAAGAAGCCAAACTCTGCAATGCGTAAGGTCGCTCGTGTTCGCCTGACCAATGGGAAGGAAATCAACGCCTATATCCCAGGTGAGGGTCACAACCTCCAGGAGCATAGCATTGTGCTGGTACGTGGTGGCCGTGTGAAGGACCTCCCAGGGGTACGCTATCACATCGTACGTGGCTCACTCGATACGGCTGGTGTCAATGGTCGTCTGCAGCGTCGCTCTAAGTACGGTGCTAAGCGTCCTAAGCCAGGTCAGGCAGCTGCTCCAGCAAAGGGTAAGAAGTAGTCTTCCCCCGGCGTGGAGTGACCGCTTGGTCATGCGCCCCCTTCGTCTCCAGTGTCGTCTCGGCCTCGCTTCGTGACTGGCTGGAGAGCCAAACAAAGAGCCTCTCGTGCTAGAGGCAATGCTAAGTGTCAATAGAACCAAGTTTCTTGAGTTCGTTGGATAGGCTAGCAAGGTTGAGTAAATGCTCCAGCGGGAGCGTTGAAGTAAGATCACAGCACAACCAATCGACAGAAACGAAATTTAGATTAAGCAATGAGAAAAGCTAAACCCAAAAAGAGACAGGTACTACCTGATCCCGTATTTGGTGACGTAAAGGTGACGAAGTTCGTTAATCACCTGATGTACGACGGTAAGAAGAGCATCGCCTTCGATATCTTCTACACCGCGCTTGAGATTGTAGGCAAGAAGATCCAGCAGGAGGACAAGACTCCGCTCGAGATCTGGAAGGCCGCTCTCGATAACATCACTCCTCAGGTAGAAGTAAAGAGCCGCCGTATCGGTGGTGCTACCTTCCAGGTGCCAACGGAGATCCGCCCCGAGCGTAAAGAGTCTATCTCTATGAAGAACCTCATCCTCTATGCTCGCAAGCGCGGTGGTAAGACCATGGCAGATAAGCTCGCAGCAGAAATAGTGGATGCATTTAGCAGTCAGGGTGCCGCCTTCAAGCGCAAGGAAGATATGCACCGTATGGCTGAAGCCAACCGTGCATTTGCTCACTTCAGATTCTAAGAAAGGCAAAAGACAATGGCTGACCACAAACACCTAGAACTTACGAGAAATATCGGCATCATGGCTCACATCGATGCCGGGAAGACGACCACGTCCGAACGTATCCTCTTCTACACGGGTCTTACCCACAAGATCGGTGAAGTACATGACGGGGGCGCTACGATGGACTGGATGGAGCAGGAGCAGGAGCGTGGGATCACGATCACCTCTGCTGCTACGACGACCTTCTGGAACTACGACAATACGAAGTACAAGATCAACCTGATCGACACCCCAGGGCACGTAGACTTCACCGTAGAGGTAGAGCGTTCGCTCCGTATCCTCGATGGTGCAGTCGCTACCTTCTGTGCTGTGGGTGGTGTACAGCCTCAGAGTGAGACGGTATGGCGTCAGGCCGACAAGTATCGTGTACCCCGTATCTGCTACGTAAACAAGATGGACCGCTCGGGGGCCAACTTCTTTGAGGTTGTCCGCCAGATCAAGACCATCCTAGGGGCTACCCCATGTCCTATCCAGATCCCTGTCGGTCAGGAAGAGACCTTCCGTGGGGTCGTAGACCTCGTGACGATGAAGGCTCTGGTCTGGGACGACGAGACGATGGGCTCTCACTACGACACGATCGACATCCCCGCTGAGCTCCAGGCCGAGGCCGAAGAGTGGCGCGACAAGATGCTCGAGACGCTCGCTGACTGCGACGATGTCCTGATGGAGAAGTACTTCGATGATCCTTCTACGATCACCGAGGATGAGATCCGTGCTGCCCTACGTAAGGGTACGCTTGCGATGAAGATCAACCCTATGCTCTGTGGCTCGTCCTTCAAGAACAAGGGTGTACAGACGCTCCTCGACGCTGTCGCAGCTTATCTGCCCAGCCCAATGGACAACCCAGAGGTCATCGGTACCGACCCTCGTGATCCTGAGAAGGAGATCGTTCGCAAGGTCGATCCTAGCTCTCCTCTGACCGCTCTTGCGTTCAAGATCGCTACCGACCCCTATGTAGGTCGCCTCTGCTTCTTCCGTGTATATGCCGGTGAACTCCCCGCAGGCTCCTACGTCTACAATGCTCGCTCAGAGAAGAAGGAGCGTATCTCGCGCCTCTTCCAGATGCACTCCAACAAGCAGAACCCCATGGAAGTCATCGGCTGCGGTGACATCGGTGCCGGTGTAGGCTTCAAGGACATCCGTACAGGGGATACTCTTTGTGATGAGAACAACCCCATCATCCTCGAGTCGATCGACTTCCCCGAGCCCGTTATCGGTATCGCTGTCGAGCCTAAGACGCAGAAGGATATGGATAAGATGGGTGTCGGTCTAGCTAAGCTTGCCGAAGAAGACCCCACCTTCCGTGTGCAGACCAACGAAGAGACCGGCCAGACCGTCATCAGCGGTATGGGTGAGCTCCACCTAGAGATCATCATCGACCGTCTGAAGCGTGAGTTCAAGGTAGAGGCTAACCAGGGTAAGCCCCAGGTGTCCTACAAGGAAGCTATCACGAAGCCCGTCGAGCTCCGTGAAGTGTACAAGAAGCAGACTGGTGGTCGTGGTAAGTTCGCTGACATCATCGTACGCGTAGAGCCCGCTGACGAAGGCTTCGAAGGCGACCTACAGTTCGTAGACGAAGTCAAGGGCGGTAACGTACCTAAGGAATTCATCCCCTCCGTACAGAAGGGCTTCCAGAAGGCTATGGCCAATGGTGTGCTCGCTGGCTACGCAGTGGATAAGCTCAAGGTAACGCTCCTCGATGGTTCGTTCCACCCCGTGGACTCTGACCAGCTCTCCTTCGAGATCTGTGCTATCCAGGCGTTCAAGAATGCCTGCGCTCAAGCTGGTCCTGTCCTCCTCGAGCCCATCATGCACCTAGAGGTTGATACGCCTGAGGAAAACATGGGTGATGTGATCGGTGACCTGAACAAGCGTCGTGGCTCTGTAGAGGGTATGGACAGCACACCATCGGGCGCTCGTCTGGTGAAGGCTTCTGTGCCTCTGGCTGAGATGTTTGGTTATGTGACGAGCCTGCGTACGATCACCTCTGGTCGCGCAACGTCCTCGATGACCTTCTCTCACTACGAAGCAGTGTCCTCGTCTATCGCACGCCAGGTCCTAGAGGAAGTCGGCGGTCGTGTAGATCTGATCAAGTAAATAGTATTACAACTAGAGATATGAGCCAAAAGATTAGAATCAAGTTGAAGTCGTACGATCACACGCTGCTCGACAAGTCGGCAGAGAAGATCGTCAAGACCGTCAAGGCCTCTGGAGCTGTAGTCAGCGGACCTATTCCCCTGCCTACGCACAAGCGTATCTTCACGGTGAACCGCTCGACCTTCGTAAACAAGAAGAGCCGCGAGCAGTTCGAGCTTAGCTCCTACAAGCGACTCATCGATATCTACAACTCCACGGCTGAGACCATCGATGCGCTAATGAAGCTCGAGCTCCCCAGCGGTGTAGAAGTAGAAATCAAGGTGTGATCAACTAAATAAGAAACTGAAATGCCAGGTTTATTAGGAAAGAAAATCGGAATGACATCCGTATTCAGTGCCGAGGGGAAGAACATCCCATGCACTGTTATCGAAGTAGGTCCTTGCGTGGTAACGCAGATCAAGTCCCTGGAAAAGGATGGCTACGAAGCTCTACAGCTTGGGTTCGTTGATGCAAAGGAAAAGCACACGTCCAAGCCGCTTCAGGGTCACTTCCAGAGGGCAGGCGTTGCCGCCAAGAGACACTTGGCCGAGTTCAAGGGGTTCGATATCGCCCAGTATCATCTGGGTGATGTGATCGATGTAAACTTCTTCGAGGGCACTGTCTTCGTAGACGTCATCGGTACCTCTAAGGGTAAGGGATTCCAAGGGGTCGTCAAGCGTCACGGCTTCGGCGGTGTCGGTCAGTCTACCCACGGTCAGCACAACCGTCTTCGTGCTCCCGGTTCTGTAGGTGCGTGCTCGTACCCAGCTAAGGTCTTCAAGGGGACACGTATGGCGGGTCAGACAGGTAATGAGCGTGTGACCGTTCAGAACCTCGAGGTGATCAAGGTAATGCCCGAGCACAACCTCCTTCTGCTGAAGGGTAGTGTGCCAGGTGCTAAAGGTTCAATCATTGCAATCGAGAAGTAAATGGAACTGAGTGTATATAACATCAAGGGAGAGGATACGGGTCGCAAGATCACGCTCGATGATGCAGTCTTTGCTGTCGAGCCTAACGACCACGCCATTTACTTGGACGTAAAGCAGTATCTGGCCAACCAGCGTCAGGGTACGCATAAGTCAAAGGAGCGTAGCGAGATTTCGGGTAGTACCCGTAAACTCATCCGTCAGAAGGGCGGCGGAGGTGCTCGTCGTGGGGATATCAACTCTCCCGTGCTCGTCGGTGGTGGTCGTGTCTTCGGCCCTACGCCCCGTGACTACAGCTTCAAGCTGAACAAGAAGGTGAAGGCTCTGGCTCGCCGCTCTGCCCTCACCTACAAGGCTCAGAAGCAGGAGATCATCGTCATCGAGAACTTCGAGCTAGCAGCACCGAAGACTAAGGACTTCATCGCGCTCTCTCAGGCTCTCCAGGTGGCAGACAAGAAGGCTCTCTTCGTCGTAGAGACCCTCTCTGACAACCTCGTACTCTCTTCGCGCAACATCCGCACCGCTCGTGTGATGAACGCCTTCCAGCTCAACACCTACTCGGTGCTTGACTGCAAGAAGCTCGTCCTGACGGAGGCTGCTGTTGCTGTGATCAACGAACAGCTCAAGGCACAATCATAAGGAGAAAAGAATCATGGGAATTATCATCAAGCCCGTTATCACGGAGAAGACAACAGCCCTGACGGAGAAGACTGCTGAGCGCTACGTCTTCCGCGTCTCTCCAGATGCCAACAAGGTCGAGATCAAGAAGGCGATCGAGGCTCTGTATCAAGTAAAGGTCGAGAGTGTAAACACGGTAAACTATAGCGGCAAGCGTAAGGCTCGCTATACCAAGAGTGGACTGATCCGTGGTAAGGTCGCAGCCTTCAAGAAGGCGATCGTTACCCTCGAGAAGGGGCAGACCATCGACTTTTACGCTAATATCTAAGCTGAACAATGGCAATACGTAAACTAAAGCCCACAAGCCCGGGGCAAAGACATAAGGTTATTGGTGCGTTCGATAACATCACTGCCAGCGCACCAGAGAAGTCCCTTGTAGTCGGTAAGAGAAAGTCTGGCGGTCGTAACAACACCGGTAAGATGACCATGCGCTACATCGGTGGTGGTCACAAGCAGAAGCTTCGTCTCATTGACTTCAAGCGGAACAAGGACGGGATCCCTGCTACAGTCAAGAGCATCGAGTACGACCCCAATCGTACGGCTCGTATCGCTCTGCTGTACTATGCCGATGGTGCGAAGGCTTATATCCTCGCTCCTAACGGCCTGCAGGTAGGTCAGCAAGTGATGTCAGGTGCTGAAGCAGCTCCTGAGGTAGGGAACAGCCTCCCACTGGCTAACATCCCTGTCGGTACGATCATCCACAATATCGAGCTTCGTCCAGGTCAGGGAGCTAAGATGGTCCGCTCTGCGGGTGTCTTCGCCCAGCTTACTTCTCGCGAAGGTCTCTATGCGGTCATCAAGATGCCTTCGGGTGAAACCCGCCGCATCCTCTCCGCTTGCAAGGCTACTATCGGTAGCGTAGGTAACTCAGACCACGCCCTCGAGCGTTCAGGTAAGGCAGGTCGCAGCCGCTGGCTCGGTCGCCGTCCTCACAACCGAGGTGTCGTCATGAACCCTGTTGATCACCCCATGGGTGGTGGTGAAGGTCGTGCCTCTGGTGGTCACCCACGCTCACGTACAGGTCTCTACTCTAAGGGCCTAAAGACACGTGCTCCTAAGAAGCACTCGTCTAAGTACATCATCGAGAGACGTAAGAAGTAATCGATTAAACCAACAGAATTATGAGTCGTTCACTAAAGAAAGGTCCATATATCCACCTCAAGCTCGAGAAGAAGGTCTTGGCGATGAATGAATCGGGCAAGAAGTCCGTCATCAAGACTTGGGCTCGCGCCTCGATGATCAGCCCTGACTTCGTCGGTCATACGATTGCCGTTCACAACGGGAACAAGTTCATCCCTGTCTTCATCACGGAGAACATGGTCGGCCACAAGCTCGGAGAGTTCTCTCCCACCCGTACCTTCCGTGGTCATGGTGGTAACAAGAAGAAGTAATTCGGCTGTTGAGTAATTCAGACCTTTAAGTAAGATTAAGAAACAATGGGTGCAAGAAAGAAAATATCAGCCGAAGAAAGAAAGCAAGCCCTGAAGAATACCTACTTCGCCTCGCTGCGTAACGTCCCCACATCGCCTCGTAAGATGCGTCTAGTGGCAGATCTCGTACGTGGTATGGAGGTAGGTCGTGCCCTCGGGGTGCTCAAGTTCTCTAACAAGGAAGCTGCAGCTCGCGTGGAGAAACTCCTCCGCTCTGCTATCGCTAACTGGGAAGAGAAGAACGGACGCAAGGCCGAGGATGGAGAGCTCTATATCTCTCGCATCTTCGTCGATGGAGCAGCTACGCTCAAGCGTATGCGCCCCGCCCCTCAGGGTCGTGGGTATCGCATCCGCAAGCGTTCGAACCACGTCACGATCGTTGTCGATTCACTAAATAATAAAGAGAACTAAACCAGATGGGACAAAAGATTAATCCTATAAGCAATCGTTTGGGATACATCCGTGGATGGGATTCCAACTGGTACGGCGGGAACAAGTACGGCGATAAGCTCCTCGAAGATAGCCGTCTGCGTCGCTACCTGAGCGTCCGTCTGGCTAAGGCAAGTGTCTCTCGTATCGTCATCGAGCGTGCCCTGAAGCACGTGACCATCACGATCTGTACTGCTCGTCCCGGTGTCGTCATCGGTAAGGGCGGTCAGGATGTAGATACGCTCAAGGAAGAGCTGAAGAAGATCACCAACAAGGACGTCCAGATCAATATCTACGAAGTCCGTCGCCCCGATATCGATGCTGCTATCGTAGCCGATAACATCGCTCGTCAGCTCGAGGGTAAGATCGCTTACCGCCGTGCTGTCAAGGGTGCCATCGGTGCTGCTATGCGTGGTGGAGCCGAGGGCATCAAGGTCCAGATCTCTGGCCGTCTGAACGGTGCTGAAATCGCTCGTTCCGAGATGTACAAGGAAGGACGTACTCCCCTGCACACCCTACGTGCTGACATCGACTATGCTCGTGCAGAAGCACTGACCAAGGTCGGTATCCTCGGTATCAAGGTGTGGATCTGCAAGGGTGAAGTCTACGGCAAGCGTGACCTAGCTCCTTCGTTCACCAACCCTCAGCCTGGTCATGGCGCTCGTCGTGACGGTGGCCGTGATCGCCGTGAAGGCGGTCGTCGTGATGCCCGTGGTGGCAGAAGAGGGGGTAATCGCTAACGTATAAGAACAGAAGACAGCAATGTTACAACCTAAGAAAACTAAGTTTAGAAGAGTCCAGAAGGGTCGCGCCAAGGGTAATGCTCAGCGTGGCAACCAGCTCGCCTTCGGTTCTTTCGGTATCAAGTCTCTCGGTACACGCTGGATCACCGGTCGTCAGATCGAAGCCGCTCGTATCGCTGTGACTCGCTATATGCAGCGTCAGGGTCAGGTCTGGGTACGTATCTTCCCCGACAAGCCCATCACGAAGAAGCCAGCTGACGTCCGAATGGGTAAGGGTAAGGGTTCGCCCGAAGGCTTCGTAGCCAACGTTACCCCAGGGCGTATGCTCTTCGAGATCGAAGGGGTATCCTTCGAAGTCGCTAAGGAAGCTCTCCGCCTCGCTGCGCAGAAGCTCCCTGTTACCACGAAGTTCGTCGTCCGTCGTGACTACGATATGTCCAACACTAACCTGTAATAGTAGAGATGAAGTTAGCAGAGATCAAGGCGCTTACCACGCCCGAGCTACAGGAGCGTGTGGTAGCCGAAGAAGCGGCTTACGACAAGAAGCGCATCGACCACGCTGTCACTCCAGCAGATAACCCTGCTGCGATCCGTCAGCTACGTCGTAGCATCGCTCAGATGAAGACGATCCTTCGCGAGCGTGAACTCAACAACAATTAATGTATCCTCCCGATGGAACAGAGAAGATTAAGAAAAGAACGTGTAGGCGTTGTTTCTTCCAATAAGATGGATAAGACTATCACGGTCGCTGTCAAGTGGAAGGAAAAGCACCCTATCTATGGTAAGTTCGTCAATAAGACGAAGAAGTACCATGCCCACGATGAGAGAAATGAGTGCAACATCGGCGATACAGTCCGTATCATGGAGACTCGTCCCCTCTCACGCACTAAGAGATGGAGACTAGTCAGCATTATCGAAAGAGCTAAGTAGTATATGATCCAGCAAGAATCAAGACTCGTAGTAGCAGATAATAGCGGCGCCAAGGAAGCTCTCTGCATCCGTGTCCTCGGTGGCACACGCCGTCGCTATGCCTCTGTCGGAGATATTATCGTCGTAGCTGTCAAGAGCGTTATCCCCTCCTCTGACCTGAAGAAGGGTGTCGTCTCTAAGGCTATCATTGTCCGCACGAAGAAGGAAGTACGTCGTCCCGACGGATCCTACATCCGCTTCGATGACAATGCTTGCGTCCTACTTAACGCTGCTGGTGAAATGCGTGGTAGCCGTATCTTCGGCCCAGTGGCTCGTGAGCTACGTGCAGTGAATATGAAGATCGTTTCTCTGGCGCCTGAAGTCCTCTAATCCTAAAGACGAAAGTAGAAATGAGTAAGTTACATATCAAGAAGGGCGACCAGGTCGTCGTCCTCAGTGGCGTAGACAAGGGCAAGACGGGTCGTATACTCGAGGTTCTCGTCGATAAGCAGCGCGCCATCGTCGAGGGTGTCGCCATCGTCGCTAAGCACGCTAAGCCAAGCGCAAAGAACCCTCAGGGGGGCATCGAAAAGAAGGAAGCTCCTATCCACATTGCTAAGCTCAACGTCCTAGATTCTAAGACGGGGAAGGCTACTCGTGTGGGACGTCGTCTTAACGCCGATGGGAAGCTCGTTCGTTATTCCAAAAAGTCAGGAGAGGAGATTAAGTAATGAGCAACACTGCAAGTCTAAAGAACGAATATAAGGAACGCATCGTTCCTGCACTCATCGAGCAGTTCGGGTATAAGTCTCGTATGCAGGTGCCCGTCCTCAAGAAGATTGTAATCAATCAGGGTCTCGGCATTGCAACTGCAGATAAGAAGATTATTGATGTTGCGATTGCAGAGCTCTCTGCCATCACAGGACAGAAGGCTGTAGCTACGGTCTCTAAGAAGGACATCTCCAACTTCAAACTTCGTAAGAAGATGCCTATCGGTGTCATGGTGACTCTGCGCCGCGAGCAGATGTACGAGTTCCTCGAGCGTCTGATCCGCATCGCTCTGCCTCGTATCCGTGACTTCAAGGGGATCGAAAGCAAGTTCGATGGCCGTGGGAACTATACCCTCGGTATCAGCGAGCAGATCATTTTCCCCGAGATTAACCTCGATGGTATTACGAAGATCCTGGGGATGAACATCACGTTCGTGACCTCGGCTGAGTCTGACGAAGAAGGCTACGCTCTACTCAAGGAGTTTGGTCTTCCATTCAAGAACGCTAAGAAAGGCAACTAAGATACTATGGCAAAGGAATCAATGAAGGCACGCGAGGTAAAGCGTGCAAAGCTCGTCGCTAAGTATGCTGCCAAGCGTGCTCAGCTCAAGGCTGAGGGAAACTACGAAGCACTACAGGCTCTGCCTCGCAATGCTTCTCCCGTACGCCTGCACAACCGCTGCAGCATGACGGGACGTCCTAAGGGCTATATGCGTCAGTTCGGCATTTCTCGTATCCAGTTCCGTGAGATGGCATCTGCCGGTCTCATCCCTGGTGTGAAGAAGGCTAGCTGGTAGAGCTTCTTAATAGTAAGGAGAGAGGGTTATGTCAATTATGGTGTAACCCTCTCTCTTCGTTTTGATTAGGTTCAGTAAAGATTGTCTTAATAAGGCTTAAGGAGGGGGCAGGATGGGAGGTGAAAGCTAGTGTATGCAAGGGTTGTCTTTTGTTTGATATAAGGCCGATTCTTGTTGGTGTATTCTAGGAAAGCTCCTGTTAGGTCCTAGGTTGTTTTAGAGATACTTCCTCTTATGAATTTTTCATCATCCTCGTATGATCTGCCCGTACACGCATCAAGTGCGAGCTCAATACCTTCGCTCTATGTGCTGAAGGCTCTACTGGCCTTCGTTGTTGTGACTTGTCATTCTCCGCTTGCACTGTCGTGGTTACAGATACCAGGAGGTGCGGTGGAGCTTTTCTTCTCTATTACGGGGTATTTTATTTATGTATCTGACCTCTCGAAGGTGCAAGTGCGAATCTGGAAGTCTGTAAAGAAGGTCCTACCTATCATTCTTATCCTTCAGATTTTCTATAACATAATCGCCCCACCTCAACTTGGGTCTATTACCACCTCCTATTGGACCTACTTTCAGTGGGTTTTTATGGGGTTTAGCACTTTTGCTTCGGGGCATTTGTGGTATTTGACAGCCTTATTATTTGGACTACAATTCTTCTCTCTCTCTATTTATATGTGACGAAAGGACGCTGGGTGCCCCTCTTGTTCTTTCTGATTTTACTATGGGCTGCCATTGGGCCTTTTCGTATGTTGCTCTTTGGAAAACCAGAGTCGGTCTTTGTCTTTAACTTCTTGACTCGTGCTGTACCCTATATTGCTTTGGGTTATTGGATACATGCTAATCAATGTCGCCTGCTAAAGTATCGTTGGCTTAATATCTACTTTATACTACTTGTCTTAATGGGGTTAGAGCAGTTGGTGACGTTGTATCTTAGTAACTATACGGCATCACCAAGTCTAATAGGCCTTTTCCCTATTGAGGTTGCGCTTTTTATGCTTTTCCTTTCGCATAGTGAGCTGGGGAGAGGTACATGGCTAGAGATGATTGGAGCTAAGTACTCGGGAAATATCTATTATTTCCATATGGCAGTTATACTGCTCTGGAAACAGTTGAATCCCTACTCGGCTCTGCTATCAGAGGTGTATGAGTACGGTGGCGCGTTGATTGTGTTTATCATCAGCCTAGGTATTGCTTGGGTTATGGTGAAGGTGCAGGATAAGATTGGCTACCACGTTTTAAAGTAATAGTATCAAGATAAAGAAAAGGGCCCACCATAGCTGACGCTATGATGGGCCCCTTTTATGTTCTTCGGGGAGGAAGAGGTTCGTGAAGAGGATAAATACTAGGGAGAAAGGCTAACACTAGCTAGGGAAAAGGAAATGCTCGAGGGCGTAGGCTACACCATCTTCGTTGTTGGTTTTCGTGACGAAAGTTGCTAGCTGCTGAATATCCTTGGGTGCATTCCCCATTGCGATGGAGGTCTCTGCTAGGCGAAGCATCTCGACATCATTATAGTTATCACCGATAGCAATAAGGTCTTTAGAAGTCTTGCCGAGAATCTCAAGTAGTGATGCTAGTGCCGTACCCTTATTCACCCCATGAGGGACGATTTCAAGGAAAATGTCACTTGAGCGGAAGGCATCGATATACTGCCCTAGTTCACGCTTGAGAGCTGCTTCTAGACGGATAAGCTTCTCCGTGGGGCCGACTGCAAGACATTTCGGTAGAGGTTCGGTGAATGTATTCATAAAGTTGGGTAGTACCTTTAGGGACATTCCTGTTATATCTATTTCCTTCTGTGCATACTCATTTGCTGCAGTTTCGATGAGGATATTCTCCTCGGTGTAGCTCAGGACATCTACGTCGTGTGACTTGATAAGGTGGTCGATCTGAGGCAGGAGGTCCTGGCTGAGGAGCTGAGCGTGTAGGGTGTGCCCCGTAGATAGCTCAATAGCCTTACCTCCGTTGTACGGAAGGAGGTAACCACCATATCGCTCTAGCTCTAGAAGCTGTACGAGTTGTTGCAGGGCTGCAGTTGGTCGTCCTGAGGCAAGGATGATGCGTAGGTTGCGAGTGCGTTGTGCTTCGAGGAGGGCGTCCCGCACGGGGGTGGTTACTTGATGTTGGCTATTGACAAGTGTGCCATCGATGTCTAGGGCGAGGAGTTTCATTTGTTTATTCTTTGTTGAGACTTTGTTGTAATAAATAATCAGATGCAGAGAGCCTTTGTTTAGGCTCTCTGCTTTGGGCAAAGATACTTCTTCGACTCGTGATTGTGGCTAGATGGATGTCTGGGGCGTTCTCTCGGATGATTTTGGGTTATTTGGCTTTGAGACAGGTTCGTATGACTTTGTGGTATCTTTGCTGAGAGATTTGCTTTGCCCCGAAAAGAACTATGACGATTGACGAGATTCGTAAGATATTGCCGACGCTGCCCGAGGCTCCGGGTTGCTACAAGTACATTGGGCAGACAGGTGAGATTATCTATGTAGGGAAGGCTAAGAACCTTCGTCGGCGTGTCAGTAGCTACTTCCAGCGAGATATACAGAGCTCCAAGACTCGATTGCTTGTCCGTCAGATCCGAGGGATCGAGTATATCGTTGTCGGCTCTGAAGCAGAGGCACTCATTCTAGAGAATGCCCTGATTAAGGAGCATAAGCCTCGCTACAACATCCTGCTTAAGGATGATAAGACCTATCCCGAGGTCGTCATTCATAGGGAGCACTTCCCTCGTATCCGTGTGGAGCGACGTCCTGCACGTGATGGCTCACAGCACTTTGGCCCTTATCCCAATGCGGGCATGGCTCATGCTGCTGTGGCTATGGTGCGTGATCTCTATCCCATCCGCACGTGTGACCTAGATCTTTCACCACATAAGATAGCTCAGGGGAAGTATAAGGTTTGCCTTGAGTACCACATTGGCAAGTGTAAGGCTCCATGTGTAGGCTATCAGACCGAGGAAGACTACGACCATAATATCCGAGAGATTACCTCCCTACTTCGAGGTAATCTACGTGATGTCATTGAGTTGTATAAGGAGGAGATGCTCCGCCTCAGTGGTGAGCTACGCTTTGAGGAAGCTCAAATCTATAAGGAGCGCCTCCAGTATTTGGAGAACTACCAAGTTAAGCATACCGTTGCTCCTCATCATATCCATAATGTAGATGTCTTCAGCTTCGAAGAGGACGCTGATGGATCGACCTATGTGAACTTCATGCACCTGACACAGGGTATGGTGACGCAGGTCTATACGCTGGAGTACCGTAGCCTTATTGAGGGCGAGACTCGGGAGGAGCTCTTCGCTTCTGCTATCACTGAGCTACGCCAGCGTTTTGCTTCTCGTGCTAGGGAGCTTATCCTTCCCTTTGACCCCGGATGGCGAGACGATGTGAATGTCACGATTACGATTCCTCAGCGAGGGGATAAGAAAAAGCTCCTGGAGCTCTCAGAACGTAACGTCCGGCAGTATAAAGTAGACAAGTACAAGCGGGCGGAGCGACTTAATCCTGACCAGAAGCTCATGCAGGTCGTTGGAGACTTGAAGCAACGCCTTTCCCTAGAGCGTGTGCCGATGCACATAGAGTGCTTTGACAACTCAAATATCCAGGGCTCAGACCCTGTAGCTGCTTGTGTCGTTTTCAAACGAGGCCGTCCCTCTAAGAAGGATTATCGAAAGTTTAATATCCGCTCTGTCGAAGGGCCAGATGATTACGCTTCTATGAAGGAGGTTGTGACACGTCGCTATCGTCGTATGGTGGAGGCACAGGAGGCTCTGCCAGACCTTATCCTCGCAGATGGGGGTAAGGGGCAGGTCGGTGCTATTCGAGATGCGTTGTCTTCTCTGGGGGTGGAGATTCCCGTTGCTGGCTTGGTAAAGGATGATCGTCACCGTACGGCTGCGTTGCTCTATGGGGAAGACGCTTTGAGGGAAATCCCAGTACGTCATCATAGCCCAACCTTTCACCTTCTAGAGCAAATTCAGGCAGAGGTGCATCGTTTTGCCATTACCTTTCATCGTGATAAGCGCAGTAAGAGTCAGCTCTCCTCACGCCTAGACTACATCAAGGGCGTAGGGGCCAAGACAAAGGATACGCTACTCTCTACCTTTCATAGCGTACAGGGAATCTCTTCTGCAACGCTTGTTGATCTCACGCGAGTAATTGGTCCGTCTAAGGCACGTATTGTATATAATGCCTTCCATCCCGATGCATCTGAGGAGTCCTCGGTCTCTGTGGAGTGACGTATAATATAGTCTTAGATATATAGCCTAAATGCGATTGGTGGTAGGGATACCGCCTCATAGCTCTCTCCGACACCTTTGGCCTCAAAGGCTGAGGTTAATCCTCTGTAAGTTTAGCTTTTATCAAGTGTTACCCTTGGATGTGAAGGTGTAAGCTCGTTTTTTTCCTATTGTAATATTCTCTTTTTGAGTTGCTTGTGGGAGCATGTGGCGAGTTACCATAAGTCGTCTCAGAGACTTACCATAACTCTCTGCAACGACTTGCCATAACTCGTTTGAACGAGTTACCACAACTTGTTAAGGCGAGTTACCATA
>NZ_JDFF01000024.1 GCF_000565015.1 Porphyromonas catoniae ATCC 51270 | reverse complement strand
ATCTTACTTTCTCTTCAGTCAAGCCCCAAGTAGTCAAGTGACTACTTGGGGCTTGACCTTTCCCTCCTAGACATACTCGGTCTCTTAGAGTCACCCAAGGGGTCTAGCTCAAGGTCTAGTCAGAGCTATAAGGAGAGCTAGATTAGTTCGGTTCACTAGGCTCTAGGGTATTCACCCATGAGGGGGAAAATCACCACCTAGTAGGTAAGTGCTATACCCACCTCGGTGGTAAAAAAATCACCACCTCGGTAGTAAATTATTTACCACCGAGGTGCTAAGAAAATTACCACCGAGGTGGTAATTATTTTACCTCCTCGGTGGTATCTAACGTTATATCTTGATAGGGTAGGGATAGCAGTATATTTGGCTTACCGAGGAGTCTCTTAAGGAGAGGTTTGAGCCGCCCTTGCTCACTAAAACTCTGCGTTGCGAGGGGTACGTGGGAAGGGGATCACATCACGAATATTGGTCATACCCGTGACAAAGAGCAAGAGACGCTCAAAGCCCAGTCCGAAGCCCGAGTGTGGTGCTGTACCGTAGCGACGTGAGTCGAGGTACCACCAGATGTCCTTCTCGGGTACCCCCATCTCACTAGCACGTTTCATGAGCTTCTCTAAGTCTGCTTCACGCTCTGACCCACCGATGATCTCCCCAATCTTTGGGAAGAGGACATCCATGCCTCGTACGGTCTTGCCATCGTCGTTGAGCTTCATGTAGAAGCTCTTGATTTCCTTAGGGTAGTCGGTAACGATGACTGGACGCTGGAAGTGCTCCTCTACGAGGTAACGCTCGTGCTCGCTTGCTAGGTCTGCCCCCCAGTATATGGGGAACTCAAACTTTCGTCCACCCTTGATAGCTGCCTCGAGGATCTCTATACCCTCGGTGTAGGTCATGCGCTTGAAGGGCTTCTCTAGTACAAAGCGTAGGCGACTGATGAGCTCACTGTCGAAATGCTCAGCCAGGAAGGTTAGGTCATCCATACAGTGGTCGAGTGCCCACTGGACGCAGTACTTGATGAAGTCCTCTGCTAGGTCCATGTTCTCATCGATCTCTAGGAAGGCTACCTCAGGCTCTATCATCCAGAACTCTGCTAGGTGACGAGGGGTATTTGAGTTCTCAGCACGGAAGGTCGGCCCGAAGGTATATATCCCTCCTAGGGCTAGAGCTGCCATCTCTCCCTCGAGCTGACCCGAGACGGTCAGTGAGGTATGCCTAGCGAAGAAGTCTTCCCGATAGTCTACAGCCCCATCCTCGGTACGTGGTAGATTATCGAGGTCGAGGGTAGTTACTTGGAACATCTGCCCTGCACCCTCGGCATCGCTAGCTGTGATTAATGGGGTGTGGACGTAGAAGTACCCACGCTCATGGAAGAACGTATGGATGGCCATGGCCATATGGTGACGCATCCTATAGATCGCACCGAAGGTATTTGTCCGAGGGCGAAGGTGGGCAATCTCCCGAAGGAACTCTAGGGAGTGTCCCTTCTTCTGTAGTGGATAGGTAGCAGGATCAGCTGTACCAAGCACTTCGATCTCGTGGGCTTGTAGCTCTACGCTTTGTCCCTGCCCTTGGGACGCAACGAGCATCCCTGTCACACTCAGGCTAGCACCTGTTGTGACCTTGGCGAGAAGCTCACTATCGAACTTCTCCAAATCAACTACGATCTGTAGGTTGTGAATGATCGAGCCGTCATTTAGGGCAATGAAGCTAACGGCTTTGTTTCCACGTTTGGTGCGTACCCAGCCCTTGACAAGCACAGTCTGCCCGACTAGCTCACCACGGAGGAGCTCGATGATTCTTGTTCGTTTCATAATATAATGTATGGTGTGTATGGGTGGGTTATTCAAATGCGCCCATGCGGAGGTTGTTCACCTCCTGCTCGGTGAGGTAACGCCAGCGTCCACGCCCGAGGTTCTTCTTCGTTAAGCCAGCGAAGTATACACGGTCGAGTTTATGCACACGATAGCCTAGATGCTCAAAGATACGGCGGACGATACGGTTACGCCCAGAGTGGATTTCGATACCAACCTGACTTAGGTCCTCTTCATTTACGTAGCTGATAGCATCGGCATGTATCTCTCCATCCTCGAGCTCGATCCCCTCAGCGATGCGCTGCATGTCCTCTATGGCTACAGGTTTATCGAGCCATACATGATAGATTTTCTTCTTCATGTAGGAGGGGTGAGTGAGCTTGCTAGAGAGGTCTCCATCGTTGGTGATGAGGATGACCCCTGTGGTATTACGGTCCAGTCGCCCCACGGGATAGATGCGTTCGTCACAAGCCCCCTTGACAAGGTCCATGACCGTCTTACGGCACTCTGGGTCGTCGGAGGTAGTGACGCAGTTCTTCGGCTTGTTGAGCAGGATGTATATCTTGCTTTGGGTTGATACACGTTGCCCCTTGTAGACCACTTCGTCGAGGCGAGTGACCCGAGAGCCCAGCTCTGTGACGACCTGACCATTGACTGTGACTTCTCCTGCGGCGATGAGCTGATCAGCCTCTCTTCGGGAGCAAACCCCAGCGTTGGCCAGGAACTTATTAAGACGAAGGTCTTGTGATGGATCTACCACTTCCTCGTACTTCACAGGAGGGGGTGGGGTGAATGCATGTTGCTTTTTGCCCTTAGCCTTCTTTATGCCCTTGCCAGCCTTCTTGGCCTTCTTTGCTCCAGGCTGAGCATAGCCTTGCCCAGGCTGTGTGCGCTCGGTTCGGTTGTACTGATAGCTATAGTTCCCACTTGATCGCTCTGCTTGATAGCGTTCATCGTAGAGAGAGCGTTCGCTGGAGGGATTGTGTCCTCGGTAATTAGACGTGTGGCTGTCGTAGGTTTGATCAGGTCGTAGTCCACGTGAAGAGCCGTAGTTGGGTGCGGGTGCATCTTCGTCAGAGACGATGTACACACGCTTACGTCGAGAGTGGGGAGCTACGCTATGCGAAGTAGCTTGCACCCCATCGGTAGAAGCGGTAGGGATGCGACGTGTGCGTACGCGACGAACGGCTCCGTCCTCTGACGTTTGCTCTTGCTGGGGAAGAAACTCTTTGTCTTCTGCCATGTTCTGGGTCTGTATTAAATACGTACTAAAGATTGAGTGTTGAGGACAACCTCACGGTTCCCCTCTGGCCTATGGCGTCAGCCTGCAGTGGCACTCTTGGCTTACCCTCTGGGATTTCACATCTAGGAGTGTCATGGCGTGTACAGACATACCGCTTTTTAGCTTAGGCAAAGATATGAATAATCTTTATATCGTTTATATAGAGGGAAATCCAAAGGGTGAAGTATAGGGGAGCTTTGCAGGTGAAAGGGGGTGTTTGAGGGGAGGCGTTATCCTCGCTCCTAGATGGGCATGGTGGGTCTGCTCAGAACCCCATGCATGGGTTCGCCTTGGAATGCATGCATGGGTTTCCAAGCAGACCCATGCATGGGTTTGGAGCAAAACCCACGGGTGGGTTTCTCTGCTTGGTCTTTATCCGTTGAAATAGAGTTGCTTTGTCCTCTAGATAAGAAGGGTCAGGTAGAAGTTCGGTAGAGAGCGAGTAGAGGGTGAGGTAAGGTGCATAGGAATAGGCGTTTGGAGGGTGAAGGATATTTGCGTACCTTTGCACCCGATATTTTTAACTCTCACAAATAGAAAGAGAAATGAATAACTACGAAACCGTTTTCATTCTTACTCCCGATTTATCTGAAGCTCAGGTAAAGGAAGCGGTCGCAAAGTTCGTTGATGTACTCCAGAGCGAAGGCGCTGAGATCGTGAACGAAGAGAACTGGGGGCTCAAGAAGCTCGCCTATTCGATAGCTAAGAAGTCGACAGGCTACTATCAGTTCCTCGAGTTCAAGGCACAGCCCGAGACAATCGCTACGCTGGAAACACAGTTCCGTCGTGACGAGTCTGTGCTGCGCTTCTTGACGTTCCGTCAGGACAAGTTCGCACACGCTTACGCAGAGAAGAGAAGAAGCCGCAAGGCGTAACCCACAAAAGACTAGCACAAACAATGGCTGCATCAACAGAAGTACGCTACCTCACACCGCTGACGGTAGATAGTAAAAAGAAGAAGTACTGCCGCTTCAAGAAGACTGGCATCAAGTATATCGACTACAAGGATCCTGAGTTCCTCAAGCGTTTCCTCAACGAGCAGGGTAAGATCCTTCCACGTCGCATCACGGGTACAAGCCTAAAGTTTCAGCGTCGTGTGGCACAGGCTGTAAAGCGTGCTCGCCACCTAGCTCTGCTACCCTACGTGACCGACAACATGGCTAAGTAGTTCGTAAGACTACCTTAGACAATAGTTAAAGAATAAACCCAGAGGAGACAGAATACAATGGAAGTTATTTTGAAAGAAGACGTAGTCGGACTCGGCTACAAGGACGATATCGTCACAGTAAAGAACGGCTACGGTCGCAACTTTCTAATCCCCACAGGTAAGGCTATCATCGCTACAGAAGCTGCGAAGAAGATCCTTGCCGAGAACCTCCGTCAGCGCGCTCATAAGATCGCTGCTATTAAGAAGGAAGCAGAGGAACGCTCGAAGAAGTACGAGGGTGTCCGCCTCTCCATCACAGCCCATACCAACGTGGCTACAGGCAGTCTCTATGGATCCGTTACAGGAGCTGAGATCGCTGCTGAGCTAGCTAAGCTAGGGCTAGAGACCGAGCGTAAGCACATCTTCATCAAGACGATCAAGGAGGTAGGTAACTATATCGCTACGATTCGTCTGCACAAGGAGGTGGCTATCGAGATCCCCGTAGAGGTGCTCTCCGATGCTCCTAAGGCTGATAAGAAGGCTGAAGAACCTAAGGTTGCAGAAGAACCAAAGGCAGAAGAAGCTACCGAAGCAGAAGCAAACTAAGACGAGCATTTGCTCGTGCAATTTAGGTGAATAGTGCGGGGACACTGGAGGCCATGTTACCTCACAGTGTCCCCGCTTCACTATATCTCCCTTACGAGGACGACCTATTTAAATAGATACAGACTAAAATGTCGATCATATCATCCCTACAGCAGTCGCTGAGCACAGCCGTAGAGACGCTCTACGGACAACATGTAGAGCTTAGCAAGCTACAGCTACAGAAGACCCGAGCAGAGTTTGAGGGGCAATGGACGCTCGTTACCTTTCCTTTGCTCAAGATCTCACGTAAGAGTCCCGAGGCTACTGCTGAGGAGCTAGGGGCATACCTCTTGGAGCACTCCCCTTTGGTCACAGGGATACAAGTTGTCAAGGGTTTTCTTAACCTTACGATTGCTCCCTCAGCATGGCTTGAGGAGTTCAATAGCATTCGATTAGACGAAGACTTTGGTCATCAGCGAGCAAAGGATGATGCACCCTTCGTTATGGTTGAGTATTCCTCTCCCAACACCAACAAGCCACTACACCTAGGGCATGTGCGTAACAATCTGCTGGGATATAGTATCTCGAAGATCCTTGAGGCAACAGGTAACAAGGTCTTCAAGACCAACATAGTTAACGACCGAGGTATTCATATCTGCAAGTCAATGCTTGCTTGGATGCGTTGGGGGAATGGTGCTACGCCCGAGAGCACGGGTAAGAAGGGTGACCACCTGATTGGAGACTTTTACGTCCTCTTCGATAAGCATTATAAGGCAGAGGTCGCAGCCCTGATGTCTCAAGAGGGTAAGACGAAGGAGGAAGCTGAAGCAGCCTCGCCTCTCATGGCAGAGGCTCGTGCATTATTACGCCGATGGGAAGAGGGGGATGCAGAGGTTGTGGCTCTATGGCGTATGATGAACTCTTGGGTCTACGCTGGCTTCGATGAGACCTACAAGCGTATGGGGGTAAGCTTTGATGAGATTTACTATGAGTCTGAGACCTATTTGCTGGGTAAGCAAGAGGTACTTCGCGGACTGAAAGAAGGAAAGTTTGTCCAAGATCCAGATGGCTCTGTGTGGGCAGACTTTACAGCAGAAGGACTAGACCGTAAGATACTCCTTCGCTCAGATGGTACTTCTGTCTATATCACGCAGGATATTGGTACAGCAAAGATGCGCTTTGACAAGTATCCTATTGATAAGATGGTCTACGTCGTCGGTAATGAGCAGGAGTATCACTTCAAGGTGCTCTCACTTCTGCTCGATCGTCTAGGCTAT
The DNA here is from genome assembly GCF_000565015.1 of Porphyromonas catoniae ATCC 51270. Classification (GTDB taxonomy): domain Bacteria; phylum Bacteroidota; class Bacteroidia; order Bacteroidales; family Porphyromonadaceae; genus Porphyromonas; species Porphyromonas catoniae. The sequence goes on along the minus strand of NZ_JDFF01000024.1, from coordinate 271,597 downwards.
GCCTTCGGTAAGGGGCTTGTCCACTTTAGCTATGGGATGGTAGAGCTACCCAATGGGAAGATGAAGAGCCGTGAGGGTACAGTAGTAGATGCTGATGACCTGATGGATGAGATGACTGAGACCGCTTTACAGATTGCCCATGAGCAAGGTAAGGCTAAAGATATGTCACCCGAGGAGGCACATGAGGTTGCACGCCGTGTTGGGCTTGGATCTCTGAAGTACTTCATCCTGAAGGTAGACCCCAAGAAGAATATGATCTTCAATCCAGAGGAAAGTATTGACTTTAATGGGAACACTGGCTCCTTCATCCAGTACACCTATGCTCGTATCCGTAGTGTGCTACGTAGGGCAGAGGAGCAAGGTCTTGTGATCCCTGATCATCTCCCCTCCAATCTAAAGATCTCAGAGAAGGAGGTGTCGCTCATTGCCCTCATTGCTGAGTATGCAGAGGTGGTACAAGAGGCAGCTCGTAGCTTTAGCCCTGCTGTTATTGCAAGCTATGTATATGACTTGGTGAAGGAGTATAACCAGTTCTATCATGACTTCTCCATCCTACGTGAGGAGGATGGTAGAGTGCAGTCCTTCCGTCTTGCTTTATCCTCCGTGGTAGCACGTACCATTGCCTCAGGTTTTACTCTGTTAGGTATCGAGATGCCTGAGCGTATGTAGGGTATATACAGAGTTTTTGTTACCTTTGTGCGCAGGTGCGGAGTATAGTAGCTCCGCCACTCATGCATAAACGTTTCAATGACACTGAGGTTACCGCTCTTTGAGAGCGTCCAGAGATATAGAAAGCCGTATGTCAAGCTCTGCTTGGTAGACGGCTTTTCTCTTTATAAGACCTTGGCTATAAAAGTCCTTCATTATTTCTAAATACAAGCCCAATGCTAGACTACAAGAGTGCAACACTGATCCTCGATGATGGTAGCCGTTTCGAGGGGTATGCCTTTGGCTATGATGCCCCAGTAGCAGGAGAGGTGGTCTTCAATACAGCCATGACAGGCTATACGGAGAGCTTCACTGATCCGAGCTATAGAGGACAGATACTGGTGATGACCTATCCCTTGGTTGGGAACTATGGTGTCCCTTCCCCCAAGCATGATGTAAACGGCATTGCTTACTTCCGAGAGAGTGATGAGATACATCCCTTGGGTATTGTTGTCTCGGACTACTCAGAGGAGCATAGCCACTGGAATGCAGAGTGCTCTCTCGGCGAATGGCTACGTAGAGAGAAAGTCTTTGGGCTGACAGGGATTGATACTCGAGAGCTAGCAAAGACTCTTCGTGAAAAGGGCTCGATGAAGGGGAAGATTATACTAAACGATGGAGAGGATATCCCCTTCGACGACCCGAATGCTCGTAATCTCGTAGCAGAGGCTTCACCTAAGGAGATTACTATCTATGGGAATGGTCCAAAGAAGGTCGTACTCGTGGACTGTGGAGCTAAGAATAATATCGTTCGTAACCTGATTCGTCCTGATGTGACGCTCTATCGTGTACCTTGGGACTATGACTTTAACCAAATAGATTTCGATGGCCTGTTCCTGTCCAATGGGCCAGGTGATCCCAATATGTGTCAGGTTACAGTGGAGCACATTCGTAAGGCGTTCGAGCGTAAGAAGCCTATCTGTGGTATATGCATGGGGAATCAGCTCCTCGCTGCTGCTGCTGGGGCAAAGGTTACGAAGATGAAGTATGGACATAGAAGCCATAACCAACCTGTACGGGAGGTGGGTACCAACAGATGCTATATCACGAGTCAGAACCATGGGTATGCCGTAGATACCTCTACTCTAGGTGAGGGCTGGAGAGAGAAGTATGTTAACCTCAATGATGGCACGAATGAAGGTATCTGCCATGAAAGTCTGCCTTTCTTCTCTGCTCAGTTTCACCCAGAAGCATGTAGTGGACCTACCGATACGGTGTTTATCTTCGAGGAGTTTTTAAGTCTCATCTAATCCCCCTTAAATACGACAGATAATGATTGATAAGAATAAGCTACAGAAGGTACTACTCTTAGGCTCAGGAGCGCTAAAGATAGGTGAGGCTGGGGAGTTTGACTACTCTGGCTCTCAGGCTCTGAAAGCGATGCGAGAGGAGGGGATACGCACGGTGCTTGTAAACCCCAATATTGCTACGGTACAGACTTCAGAGGGGATAGCCGATGAGATCTACTTTCTCCCTGTTACACCTTTCTTTATTGAGAAGGTAATAGAGAAGGAGCGACCTCAGGGTATCCTCCTTGCCTTCGGAGGGCAGACTGCGCTAAATTGTGGTGTTGCACTTCATCAGAGTGGTGTGTTAGCTCGGTTTGGTGTAGAGGTACTAGGTACACCAGTGGAGGCAATCATGAACACAGAGGATCGAGACCTCTTCGCTCGTAAGCTTGATGAGATAGAGGTCAAGACGATCAAGAGCCATGCCGTAGAGTGTGTAGAGGATGCACGCAGGGCTGCAGCTGAGCTAGGCTACCCCGTGATTATCCGTGCAGCCTACGCTCTGGGGGGACTAGGTAGTGGTTTTTGTGACAATGAGCAAGAGTTAGATGAACTCTGCAGTAAAGCCTTCTCGTTTTCTCCCCAAGTACTGGTAGAGAAGAGCCTCAAGGGATGGAAGGAAGTGGAGTATGAAGTTGTACGAGACTGCTATGATAATTGTATCACAGTCTGTAACATGGAGAACTTCGATCCCCTTGGTATCCATACGGGGGAGAGTATCGTCATCGCTCCTTCACAGACACTCACTAACAATGAATATCATAAGCTAAGAGAAATAGCTATCCGTATCGTACGCCATATAGGGATTGTAGGGGAGTGCAATGTGCAGTATGCCCTAGACCCTGATAGCGAGGACTACCGAGTTATCGAGGTGAATGCTCGCCTGTCTCGCTCTTCCGCCCTTGCCTCCAAGGCAACGGGCTACCCCTTAGCTTTTGTTGCGGCAAAGCTAGGGCTTGGTTATGGTCTCTTTGAACTGAAGAATTCTGTTACCCGCACTACCCCTGCTTTCTTTGAGCCTGCCCTAGACTATGTGGTGTGTAAGATACCTCGCTGGGACTTGGGAAAATTCCATGGTGTATCTCGTGAGCTTGGTAGTAGTATGAAATCCGTAGGGGAGGTCATGGCCATTGGGCGTACCTTTGAGGAAGCCATACAGAAGGGGCTACGCATGATTGGGCAGGGGATGCATGGCTTCGTAGGTAATGGAAGTAAAGAAATCCCCGTAAGTGAGCTAGAGGGTGCGCTTCGTGCCCCTACTGATACCCGTATCTTCGCTATTAGCCAAGCCCTACGAGCAGGCTATACCATAGATCAGATACACGAGCTGACGAAGATTGACCGCTGGTTCCTCGATAAGCTGCAGAGCATCGTGCATACTTCCCACTTACTCTCTCGTGCTAACCAGGTGACAGAGCTGACGAAGGAGACACTTCTTCGTGCCAAGCGTCAAGGCTTCTCAGACTTTCAGATTGCACGCTTTGTCCTTGGCAAGGAGGGGGTAAAGGTGCAGGACAGGGACTTGCTAGCAGTACGTAGCTATCGTAAGAGCCTTGGTGTCACCCCCGTCGTTAAGCAGATTGACACCCTTGCAGCAGAGTATCCAGCTGAGACCAACTACCTCTATCTGACCTATAGTGGTACAGTGAGCGACATCACCTACGAAGCAGATGGACGCTCTGTCGTTGTCCTTGGCTCAGGTGCCTATCGAATAGGAAGCTCTGTTGAGTTTGACTGGTGTGGGGTGAATGCCTTACAGACTATCCGGAAGCAAGGTCTACACTCAGTGATGATTAACTATAACCCAGAGACTGTTAGTACCGACTATGACATCACCGACCGCCTCTATTTCGATGAGCTGACCTTTGAGCGGGTGTTGGATATCCTTGAGCTAGAGACTCCACGAGGTGTTATCCTTTCCACGGGCGGTCAGATACCGAATAACCTTGCTCTAAAGCTCCATGCGCAGAATATCCCCATTCTTGGTACTCAGGCTGAGGACATAGACCATGCCGAGGATAGGCATAAGTTCTCTGCTATGCTAGATAGTCTGGGCATTGATCAGCCTCGTTGGCAGGAACTCACCTCTCTGTCTGATATTGATAGTTTCATCGAGGAGGTCGGATTCCCTGTGCTGGTGCGTCCTAGCTATGTCCTTTCGGGGGCAGCAATGAATGTTTGCTCCAACCAAGAGGAGCTCTATCGCTTCCTCGAGCTAGCTGCCGATGTGTCAAAGGAGCATCCTGTTGTGGTGAGTCAGTTCATAGAGCATGCTAAGGAGGTAGAGATTGATGCCGTGGCACAGCGTGGAGAGATTATTGCTTATGCTATTAGCGAGCATATTGAGTTCGCCGGTGTGCATTCAGGGGATGCGACGATTCAGTTCCCCGGGCAGAAGCTTTATGTGGAGACGGTACGCAGGATTAAGCGTATTAGTCGTCGGATAGCAGAGGCTCTACACATCTCGGGGCCGTTTAATATCCAGTTCCTTGCCAAGGGCAACGAAATTAAGGTCATTGAGTGTAACCTACGTGCCTCGCGTAGCTTCCCCTTCGTGAGCAAGGTACTGAAGATAAACTTCATTGAGCTAGCTACACGCATCATGCTGGGTGAAGAAGTAGAGAAGCCGAGCAAAAGTGCCTTTGATCTCGATTACGTAGGTATCAAGGCCTCTCAGTTCTCCTTTGCACGCCTTCAGAAGGCTGACCCTGTACTGGGTGTGGATATGATGAGTACTGGAGAAGTTGGATGCCTTGGAGATGATACTAATGAGGCTGTTCTCAAGTCTATGCTCTCTGTGGGCTATCGGATTCCAGAGCGTTCCGTCCTACTCTCCACTGGGGGATATAAGCAGAAGGTAGATATGCTCGATGCCGCTCTGCTGCTTCACCAGAAGGGCTATACCCTCTATGCTACACAGGGGACACACGATATGCTCGCAGAGAATAGTATCCCCTCCACTTTGGTCTTTTGGCCGACAGACGAAGGGAAGCACCCTCAGGCTCTAGAACTCCTTCACGAAAGGAAAATTGATATGGTGGTGAACATCAATAAAAATCTTACAGCCGGCGAACTGACCAACGGCTACCGTCTGCGTCGTGCAGCTATTGACCTGAATATCCCCCTGCTGACGAATGCTCGCCTAGCCTCAGCTTTCATTACAGCCTTCTGTACACTCCCCCTCGAAGCTCTTCAAATCAAGAGCTGGGCAGAGTACCACTAAGCCTCTCTTATTCCCCTTTGCTCTGGGGGAAGGTTAGTCCTTTTTTATCCCCATATCCCCGAGTACTTAATGGAAGTCTCTCAAGCATGGGTGAAAAGTTACCTATGTGTAAGCAGGGAGACTACTACCCTATAATTGGCGAGTTTACCGATGAGATGGGAGCCTAGGGGTGTATCAGAGGGGATGAGTTGAGATTTGCCTGCGTGATTGAGGCTCTAGGGCCGTATCTCTAGGTTATGTAGGAGAGAGGGCTGATTACGGTATATAGGGAATCGAGTAAGCATTGAGGGTAGGACATTTGAACCGTTATTAAGAGTGTGATTATAATGTCTTGGACATGCAATATACATCATAATAATTCCCATGGCTACGATATTGGTTGCCTTCGATACCTTAGATGAAGGCTTTGAACGAATCCCTAGTGACCATACTTTGATTCGCCCACCACATGGGCGGGATTTTACTCAAGAGGAGCTAGCAGCGCTCTTGCCTGAGGCTGATGTCCTTTGTTCGGTCTTTGATATCCCCGTTCGAGCAGACCTCATTGCTCGTGGAGGGAAGCTCCGCCTCATAGCAAACTATGCAGTAGGGTACAACAATATTGATATAGACTATGCACGTAGCCGGGGTATCACGGTGACCAATACCCCACATTCGGTTATTGCACCCACAGCAGAGCTAGCTATGGCTCTACTGCTCAGCTGCTCTAGGCGGATTGTGGAGCTGGATACGATGATACGTCGCTCTCCAGGGGTGAAGGTTGCCATGGGTAGAACAGATCGTATGGGACTACCTCTCGCTGAGAAGACCCTTGGGATTGTAGGCTATGGCAATATAGGTGAAGCGGTGGCTATGCGCTGTCGAGCCTTCGGGATGAAGGTTATCTATTACAAACGTCATCGTCTTTCGCCACAGGAAGAAGAGGCGAAAGGTATCACTTATGCCTCCTTGGATGAACTCTTACGCGCCTCTGATGTCGTCTCCCTACATACGCCTTACAGTCCCGAGACGCACCACCTCATTGGGGAGCGTGAGCTTGCCCTCATGCCTGCACATGCCATCCTCATCAACACGGCACGTGGTGCCGTGGTGGATGAGGAGGCTCTTCTTCGGGCCTTACAGCAAGGCTCTATTACTGCTGCGGGGCTTGATGTGTTTGAGCATAATGACTGCCCTCTGGCAGAGCTCTCTTCCCTTCCCAATGTTGTGATGACTCCCCATGTAGGGACACAGACCGAGGATGCACGCCTAAAGATGAACCATGAGATGCTGGAGAATGTCGCCCGCTTCCTAGCGGGGAGGACGGACATTAGCCGTGTCGTATAGGTAATAGATGCTATGCGTTACTTATTCCACCTTGTCCTAGGGACTCTTGGCCTGCTTGCTTTACTCTTCTCTAGTTGTAACCGTTCCTCTCGGCCTATGGAATTCTTGCATCCCAACGATAGTACGACCCTTGTCCACATATACAAGGCACAGCGGTACCTGCTTCTGCCTATCCAAGAGGAGCAACCCGAGGTCTTGGTACGCCTCGTTGGAGATCGTGCCGAAGATACCTTCCTAGATATACGTTTGGCGGTAGATAGTATTGACTACTACGTACCCTTCCTCTTACCGGAAGGGGAGGAATGTAAGATTGAGATCGTTGGGTTAGGCAAAGAGGCAATCACTTGGCAATCCCTACAGCTCTCTGACAGCTTCGATACCAGCAAGAAGGACTACTATCACCCGAGCTACCACCATACGCCTCCCTACGGATGGATGAATGATCCCAATGGGATGTTTTACAAGGATGGTACGTATCACCTCTACTATCAGTACAATCCCTTTGGATCTAAGTGGGGAATATGTATTGGGGGCATGCGACGAGTCGTGACCTCATTCACTGGCAGACGCATGAGCCAGCCCTTGCTCGAGATACACTAGGACATATCTTCTCTGGTAGTGCAGTGATTGACCGAATGGGGACAGCTGGCTTCGGGAAAGATGCCATCTTGGCATACTATACCGCTCATCGAAGCCTTGGAGGAAAGCAATGGCAAGCACAATGCCTTGCCTACAGCACAGATAATGGTATGACTTATACGAAGTACCAAGGGAATCCCATCCTCACACCCTTTGATGGCGTTTCGGACTTTCGGGATCCCAAGGTCTTTTGGTATGCTCCGAGGGAGGCTTGGTATATGATTGTATCTGCTGATAAGGAGATGCGCTTCTATCGATCTGAGGATCTGAAGAAGTGGGACTACGTCAGTGCCTTCGGTGAAGGCTATGGTGCAAGGCCTAATCAGTTTGAATGTCCCGATTTCTTCGAGCTACCTATGCCCGAGACGGGGGAGTGCAAATGGGTGATGCTGGTGAATATCAACCCCGGTTGTCCTTTCGGAGGTAGTGCTACAGAGTACTTTATTGGGACGTTTGATGGCGAGACTTTCACACCCGACACCAAGCCTGAGGTCGCCCGCTGGCTAGACTTCGGGAAAGACCACTATGCTTTTGTAACCTTCCATGGAGTCAAGGAGAGAATATTGGGGATGCCATGGACGAGTAACTGGCAGTATGCTAATGTTACGCCCTTCAAGCAGAGCCGAGGGATGAATGGTCTACCTCGGGAGCTCTTCCTCTTCTCCTCTGCTGGACGTAGTTACGTGGGTAGCCGACCAGCAAGAGAAGTGACGACTCTACGTAGAGAGCAGATCCTCCAGCCTGACCTTATGCTACGAGATAGTGTCCTTTTCTCTAATCTTATGAAAGACTATGCTGGGGACTTTGAGCTAGAGCTTGAGTTTACGCCTGATCCTGCTGTGGAGCGTGTGGGCTTTACGCTCCTCAATGAAGAGGGTGACAGCCTCCCTGTGTACCTTGACATGAAGCAAGGGCGTGTCGTCATGGATCGTACCCGCAGTGGCATCACAGACTTTGGGGAGAAAGCTACTCCGCATGAGCGGGAGAGTGGAGACTGGCGGCAGAGAGAAGGGCTGAACTATCATAATGACTTCGCCCTCTCGACTTGGGCACCTCTTGAGCTCTGTGTGCGTAGAAGCTATCGCCTACGTCTCTTCATTGACCGAAGTCTGGCTGAGTTATTCGTTGAGGATGGCCACATTGCCATGACCAACCTGATCTTCCCACACAGTCCCTACACATCACTACGCCTCTTCAGCGAAGGGGGCAAGACGAAGGTGACACACTTTCGCCTCTATCACCTTTCCTTGTAACTTAGGTACCTGCTGAATCATACCTGTTACTCCCTCAGACCCATTAGTCCAGCTACTCACGAAGGGATAAGTATAGCCCTCTGGTGACCTTGCTCGGCTAATGGGTTTGCGCTTTCTCAGTGACCAACCCTTACTCCCCTCTAGACTCAGCATAGAGTTTCCCTCGTAACCTACTTAATCACCTATAATAGGTGACGGTGTTCACCTATGATAGGTGGCACTCATCGCCTATGATAGGTGATTTGATGGGTTTAAGGGATGACTGCATGAGGATGCAGGGTAGAAGGGCATAAGATTGTCAGGGAAGAGGGGTGGTAGCTAGTAGTGTGAAGGGTGAGTCATTTTCAAGGCTGAGGGTATTCAGTTGCCCAAGGTTACTGGGGTAGAGTGCTTTGTGTATCATTCTGCTCTTTCCCCAGAAGTCCCTAGAGAGTTCGTGCTTTTGGTCGCTCTAGTTCTTGCCTGCCCTCTGTCTTCGCTCAATTATACTGCCGAGGCGGAGGACGAAGGAGCAAGGGCTTTTTATTAACTTTGTACCTAGGATGGAGGTTTGTCCCCTTGGGGGTGAGCATTTGTCCTGTATAAGGAAAAAGTAGAACACCCATACAAGATCTATATGGCAGAGGAAGATTTGATTGGATATGATGACGCTGCCTCTGTGGCGTTTATCCGTAACTATATCCCCCAGGAGCTCAAGGAGCTACTGAGTGATGATGATATCGTCTACTTTGTGGACCTGATCTACGACTACTATGAGAGCCGTGGATATATGGACGAGGATGACCAAGATAGTGAAGAGGCGATTGAGGTAGACGAGGATGAACTCGTCGAGTATGTCGTCAAGAACGCAAAGAAGGATGGTGTCGGGAAGTTTGAGCCTGACCAAATCCGATTCATCGTGCAGGGTGAACTAGAGTACTGCGATAGCATCAACCTCTTTGACTAGCTGATCTCGAGTGGGAAAGAACAAGCTGGCCAAGTTCGCCGAGATGGAGACCTTCCCCCAGGTCTTCCAGTATCCGTTTGCTCGGCTACAGGTGGAGGCGTTCCCCTTAAAAGGGAGATGGCGAGAGGCGTTTTTCGGGAATGATCATCCCATTGTCCTAGAGCTGGGCTGCGGGAAAGGTGAGTACACCGTGGGGCTGGGAGAGCTATATCCTGAGAAGAACTTCATCGGTATCGACGTCAAGGGGGCACGCATCTGGACGGGAGCGAAAGCCTCACATGAGGCAGGGATGAAGAATGTCGCCTTCCTAAGGGGAGAGATAGAGGCTCTAACGAGTTTCTTTGCAGAGGGTGAGATCGATGAAATATGGATTACCTTCCCAGATCCACAGATGAAGAAGGTGACGAAGCGTCTGACCTCCTCTCGCTTTATTCAGCGTTACCTCGGGGTGCTTCGTGAGGGTGGGCGTATCCACCTCAAGACAGATAGCCCGTTCCTCTACACCTATACCCGAGCGTTTGTTACACTAAATCATCAGACGGTGATTACCGATACGGCCAATCTATATGATGGGGCATTCGAGGACAAGATACTTGGCATACGTACCTACTACGAACGCCAGTGGCTTAGCCGAGGCCTCACAATCAAGTATCTTGCCTTCGTCCCTCATCTGCCTGAGGGGGGATTTGTAGAGCCTGATATAGAGATTGAGCCCGATAGCTACCGTAGCTTCAGTAGATCCCGCAGAGTACAATAGTTATGTCCATCACACTATATCCTAAGCTCATCCTAGAGGCTTTGGCGAAGGTTCGCTACCCGGGGACGGGACAGAACCTCGTAGAGGCCGGTATGGTAGAGGATGATATACGTATCGAGGGGATGAAGGTCAGCTTCTCCCTAATCTTTGATAAGCCGAACTCCCCCTTCATTAAGTCTGTTGTACGTGCTGCCGAGACAGCCATACAGACATATATATCGAAGGAGGTAGACATCGTAGGTAATATCCGTGTCAAGGTGCCAGAGGTTGTGCCTACTGAGGATCTCCCACTACTACCTAAGGTAAAGAATACCCTGGCAATCTTCTCTGGAAAGGGTGGGGTAGGCAAGAGTACGGTCTCTGCTAACCTCGCGGTAGCTCTAGCAAAGGAGGGATATAAGGTCGGGCTACTTGATGCGGATATTTTTGGTCCGTCACAGCCGAAGATGTTTGGCTGTGAGGACGCTCGCCCCGTCCTAGAGGAAGTAGAGGGGAGAGAACTCATTGCCCCAGTAGAGAAGTATGGTATCCGCTTGCTCTCCATTGGGTTCTTTGTCAATAAGGAAAGTCCCGTACTATGGCGAGGGAGTATGGCCTCCAACGCGCTTAAGCAACTCCTTACTGAGACCAACTGGGGGGAGCTGGACTTCCTGCTTATTGACCTACCTCCTGGTACAAGTGATATCCACCTCACCCTGGTACAGACGCTTGGCCTCACGGGCTCCATCATTGTGACTACCCCGCAACAAGTAGCCCTTGCAGACGCTATCAAGGGTGTAGGTATGTTCTTAGACGAACATGTACAAGTGCCTATCCTTGGTCTGGTAGAGAATATGGCCTGGTTCACACCTGCCGAGCTACCCCAAAACAAGTACTATATCTTCGGTCGTGATGGAGGAAAGGCTCTGGCTGAGGAGTTAGATATTCCCCTTCTGGGACAGATACCGCTCATTCAGAGTATATGTACCTCTGGTGACGAGGGCTGTCCAATAGCGACGGAGCAGGATAGCCTGATGGGTATCTACTTTCGTACGCTTGCTCGGAACGTCGCCGAGCAAGTAGAGCGACGTAACGCAGAGCTCGCCCCAACAACGAAGGTTGAGCTACAGAAATAAGCAAGCAGAGCAGTGGGGCGATCTGTCGCGCCCTCTCTCCTAGAGGGTGAGGAACGTCCGGGCAACAAAGAGCACCATACTTCCTAACGGGAAGTCATCCGTGAGGGTGAAGTAGCGTAACAGAGAATGACCGCCCTACGTCGTGTGGGGTAAGGGTGAAAAGGTGGGGTAAGAGCCCACCGAGCCTGCAGTGATGTAGACTGCCGTACGCCTTATGGGTTGCAAGATCATGTAAACCGACGCTATGAGGGTTGCTCGCCCCAGTCGGAGGGTAGATCGCACCGAGGTAGGTGGTGACACCTATCCCAGATAAATGACAGATACTCCACGAGGTCTCTCGAGGAGGACAGAACCCGGCTTATAGCCTCACTGCCCTTGCTTGCTCTTTCCTTTTGAATACAAGAACCTCTTCGTTTTTGATATAAGAACCCGCTTGCAGATTATGGCTTCGCTTCTGAGAAAAGCCGAGACGCTCTACCTGCGTCTCTACCGCTTCATCACGCTCGATATGTGGTTACTGAGCCGAGATCGGCTGAGCCTACCTCTACGCTTCCTAGTAGCCACGCTACGTGTGCTCTACATGACGGTGTCGGCATATCTGAAGGAGGGGATCGGGATGCTAGCCAGTTCGCTCTCCTATAGCACAGTGCTCTCAATCGTCCCAATGCTAGCAGTCATCGTAGGCATAGCGAAGGGATTCGGTCTGCAGAATGATGTACGGATAGCACTCAATAATGCCTTGCCTGGGCATCAAGTAGAGTTGGATAAGACCTTTGCCTACGTTGAGAACTATCTACAGCAGGTACAGGGAGGGCTCTTCATCGGTGTCGGTTTAGCCTTGCTCTTCTATACAGTGCTGATGCTGATTTCTACAATTGAGGATGCCTTTAACCGCCTATGGCAAGCTCCTCATGCTCGCCCTTGGACAAGGCGAATCATCAACTATCTAGGGGCATTTGTCCTCTTCCCCCTCCTGCTCACTATCTCAAGTGGTACGACCCTCTTCCTCTCAACGCTGAACCATACCTACCTCAGTGAGCTAAAGATCATCTCTACTCTCACGAGTGAGATCCTAGGGCTCCTGCCCTATGTACTTATTATCTTCACCTTCACGGTGATCTACCTCTTGATCCCTAATGTGCGTGTGCGCTTCGTCCCAGCCCTTATTGCAGGTATTGTAGCAGGGCTCTCCTTCCAGGCCTTCCAAGCCCTCTATATCAACGGTGTGCTATGGATCTCGAGGTATAATGCCATTTATGGTAGCTTCGCTGCTGTACCCTTAGCCTTACTCTGGATACAGCTCTCATGGATCATTGTCCTACTTGGTGCCCAGATTTCCTATGCCATACAGCATGTGTGGCATCTGAACTCTCCCCCGACGTCTGTGCGACTCTCCCGTAGATACATGGATGTCATCCTTGTGGTGGTTACAGCTAGGATTGTCCAGCAGTTTGTTTCTGATAGTGGGGTCCCCTATCGTGCAGAGACCTTGGCCAAGGACTGTGACCTCCCTCTGAGACAGACTCAGGAGGCCCTTGCTCAGTTACTCGCAATGGGTATTATAGTAGAGGTCAGCTATGGAAGGGAAGAGGTCGAGGGTGGATACTATCATCCTAATGTTGCTCCCGAGAAACTCACCCTATCTTACCTACTGAATGCTATTGATCGCCTAGGGAGCGAGGCGATCCCATTGCACCTAGAGGGTGTACATCAACAGGCTTGGGTCGTCCGATCACATGCCTATGAGACGCTCTTTCACTCTGCACAAGATACTCTGCTACGTGACCTAAAGCAAGGTTAGGTAGTAGAGCTAAGATTGCTTATGAAGATTCTAATCAAGATATTCTTTATCTTCTTTTTCTACTCGCTAGGAGAATGTATTGCCCACCTCACGGGAGACTACGTGCCAGGCAGTGTCATTGGTATGGTGCTTCTTTTCGTAGCACTACAGACCAAGCTGATTAAAGAAGAGCAGGTAGACGCTCCAGCGAAAGCCTTGACTGATAATATGGGGCTTTTCTTCATCCCAGCTGGGGTTGGACTCATGGCTCAGATGGATGTGGTGCTGGCCAACTGGTGGGTGATCCTCGTCGCAGTCGCCGTAAGCTCTGTGCTAGTCATAGCCTCGGTGGCCTATATACAAGATCAAATGGAAAGGAGGAGAAGTAAGTAAGATGGTACAGCAACTATTCCAGAGTGAAGTCTTCACAATCATGTTCGTCATCGGGCTGTACCTAGCGTGTATCAAGCTCTATCGTACGGTACGCTTTGCTCTCTTTCATCCAGTACTCTTGACGATTATCATCCTTATTGTCCTCTTGATGAGCTTCGGGGTTCCGTATCAGACTTTTCGAGAAGGGAGTCGCATGATTCACTTCATGCTAGGCCCATCAGTCGTAGCCCTAGGCTATATCCTCTATCAGCAGGTTGGACATCTGAAAGGGAATGTTATCTCCATTATGGTCGCCATCACAGTAGGAGCTATGGTGGGGATTGCCTCCATTGTGGGCATCGGTCACTTGTTGGGGGTAAAGCAAACACTGATTGCCTCACTCGCCCCGAAGTCTGTGACGACACCTATAGCCATGGAGCTGGCGGGAAATAATGGTGGTGTCCCAGGCCTTACGGCTGTGATTGTGGTCTGCGCTGGGATACTTGGTAGTATCATTGGCCCCCCGATTATGAAGCTCATGGGTATCAAGAGCCCAGTAGCCAAGGGACTCGCTATGGGAGCTTCCTCCCATGGGATTGGTACGGCAGCTGCTATTCAGATGGGGGCGATTGAGGGCGCTCTTAGTGGCCTTGCTATTGGGATTATGGGACTAATCACGTCCCTTCTCCTTCCCCTCTTTGCTCGTTGGTTTGGCTAAAAGAGGTTGAGTGAGTCAGGCTTACTCCTCATCCCACAGAGCCCTATGGTCTCCTCTAGAGCTACACACTCTCTCGCACGAAAGATATAACTCCTAATAGTCTGTAAGTATATGGATCGATCAAAGTTTCTTACCCTCTTGGGTACAGTTGCCTCCATTACCGCAATTCTCATGTATGTCTCTTACATCAGTACAATACAGAACAATCTATCTGGATCTAAAGGAGACCCTATCCAGCCCCTTGTTGCTGCTATCAACTGCACCCTTTGGGTCTTGTATGCACTTCTAAGGAAGCCTAAGAAGGATTGGCCGGTTGCTATAGCGAATGCTCCAGGTATTCTCTTTGGCCTCATTACCTTCTTTACCGCACTCTAGTCGGAAGCAGGACCTTGGGGTACTGAGGTACATTCTTGGGAGGATGCTCTCTAGACAAAGTAGTATTTTTGCCCCCGTTACGAAATAATAATATCAAGACATGAAGATCATCTACTGCATCTCTGGGATGTACAAGTCTGGTGGGATAGAGCGTGTATTGGCGGGTAAGGCAAACTACCTCGTTAGCCATGGCTGTGAGGTGGCTATCGTTACGACTGACCAAGCTGGTCGCAAGGACTTCTTCCCTATAGATGAGCGAGTAAAGCGTATTGACCTAGGCCTAAACTACGATGAGCTAGATAGCCTTCCCACGTGGAAGCGCTATTGGCGGACCCTTCAAATGAAGAAGACCCATAGGGCTCTTCTCATAGAGGTGCTTCAGAGAGAGCGAGCAGACATTGTTGTCTCTGTCCTTCGCCAAGAGTTCAGCTTCCTCCCAACAATCAAAGATGGGAGCAAGAAGATATTTGAGTCCCATACCTCCTATTATACGAAGGTGCTTATGTACCCTAAGGAGGCAAAGCTCAAGCGGTTCCTTGGGCTAGCACGGATTGCCTATGATAAGACGATAGCACAGGAATATGACCAAGTTGTTATCCTCACACATGAAGAAGTAGCTCATTGGCAACCAATACCACAAGTCAGTGTGATCCCTAACTCTCTCCCCTTTCATCCCTCGGAGCATGCGCCTCTGGAGAATAAGGATATCATAGCCGTGGGGCGTATGGAGTACCAGAAGAACTTCCCCGAGCTATTATCCATCTGGGCCTCTGTTGCTCCTGGCTATCCAGAGTGGAGATTACATATCTGGGGAGAGGGGTACCTCCTTGATAGCCTCAAGGCGCAGGCAGAGAAGCTAGGTATTGCCAATCAAACAATCTTTGAGGGGGTCACCTCGGACATGCATAAGGCCTATGCAGATTCCTCTATATATGTGATGACCTCTCACTTTGAAGGGTTGCCGATGGTCCTGCTCGAAGCTCAGGCCACAGGACTTCCTATCGTCTCCTATGCTTGCCCTAGTGGGCCTCGGGATATAGTGACTGATGGGAAAGATGGGTACCTCATTACTCCCTATGATCAAGATGCCTTCAAGGAACGTCTCACTCAGCTTATGGAGAGTGCTTCTCTGAGGCAAGCTATGGGGCAGGAGGCCGTCCAAAGTGCAGAGCGATTTACCACCGAGGCTGTGATGCGTCAGTGGGAGACGTTATTCCAATCTCTAGTGAACGGGAAGCATTAACCGATGCCACGACTTATACTTGTCCCTACACCCATTGGTAATCTGGAGGATATTACTCTGAGGGCTCTCAACGTCCTTCGGAGGGTGTCTCTGATACTTGCAGAGGATACCCGTACGTCAGGTCTATTACTGCAGCACTACGAGATTAAGTGCCCCATGCAGAGCTATCATAAGTTCAATGAACATACAGCCCTAGAGCGTCTCTGTGAGCGGATTATGGTAGAGGGAGAGGTCGCTCTCATTACAGATGCAGGGACACCTGCTATATCGGATCCGGGCTATTTGCTTGTGAGGGCTTGCCTCGACCGAGGTATAGAGGTAGAGTGCTTACCTGGAGCGACAGCCTTTGTACCAGCTTTAGTCATTTCAGGGCTTCCCTCGGATAAGTTTTCTTTTGAGGGCTTCTTACCGGTGAAGAAAGGACGACAGACAAAGATGCAGGAGATCGCCAGAGCCGATCGAACGACGGTCTTGTATGAATCTCCCCATCGTCTACTGAAGACTCTGCAGCAGCTGTCGGAGTATCTTTCTCTAGAGACCCCCGTTGTTGCTGTGAGAGAGCTGACTAAGCTCTATGAAGAGGCGATTCGTGGGTCGCTTCGAGAGGTCATACAGCACTTCATCGAGCATGAGCCAAGAGGGGAGTTTGTGCTTGTTATTGGAAGAAATAGTACATTTGACACATCGTTAGATGACAAAGCTCCCTCATCTGCGCCTCTTACCCAAGAGGAGAAGAAGAGGATGAAGCGGTCAAAGAAATGGAACAATTAATAGAGAGTATTATGACAAAGAGACTTATCCTAGGCGGAGCGTTGCTCCTAGCCCTTGCCTCCTGTGGCAAGAACTCTAGCGACTATAAGGAGCTAAAGGCTCAGTATGACTCCCTAGCGGTCGTTAATCAGAATTATGAAGCTGAGCTTCACGAGACGGACTCCCTAGTGGCTAGCGTCCTGACCAACTTCCAAGAGATCACCTCTGTAGAGGGGATGATCAACGTCAACCCTATGAATGGTGACATCAAGCGCACCGAGCAGGAGCGTATCAAGGATAACATGCTCCTGATCAACGACAAGCTACGCGCAAGTAGCGAAGCCATTGATCAGCTCACTAAGAAGCTTGAGGCTGGTGGTAAGGAGAACAAACGTCTTGGTCACACCATCGCTATACTACGTAAGGAGCTGGAGGCTCAGAAGGAACGTGTACTAGCCCTCACCGAGGAGCTGGAGCGTAAGAATATCGCCATCGGAGCCCTCGACTCTATGCTGAACCAGCGCAATAGCGATGTGGATCGTCTGGCAGGTGCTACTGCCCAGCAGGCTCAAGCCCTTGCAGCGCAAGACAAGGAACTCAATACCGTCCGCTACTGCATCGGTACTTCCTCTGACCTGAAGGAGATGAACCTCATCAAGGGGGGACGTGTGGTGACTGAGAACGCAAACCTCAGCTACTTCACCAAGATCGACCTTCGTGATCTATCTCAGCTACCCTTGCTCAGTCGTAAGGCTAAGCTCCTCACGGTACACCCAGCTAGCTCCTATGAGCTCGTACCTGGTGCCGATAAGCAGCTTGTCCTCTATATCAAGAATGCTCAGGCCTTCTGGAGTAATTCCAAGATCCTGATCGTCGAAGTAGACTAACATCTTTTGACCTAACATAAGCTGGATGCCCATACCCTATCCCCTAGCTTCTAGGGGTGGGTATGGGCATCTCTTTTTCCCTTTTTGCTCTCTTGTGCGTACCTTCATAACGCCTGCAATCGTCCTGCATCGTACTCGATACAGTGACCGCTACTCGATCTACCACCTCTATACTCTGGGGCGTGGTCGGGTAGGTGTACTGGTACCAGAGAGGACAAATAAGCGCAATCCGCTAAGAGAGTTATTTCGTCCCCTCTCGGAGCTGGAGGTGACACTGGAGGATAATCCTAAAAAAGAGCTCCTAAGAGTACAAGAAGCTCGAATCATTGATCCCCACCATGCAGTCTATCTCGATGCAGTGAAGGCTGCCCAGGCGATGTTTCTTAGCGAATTTCTCTATCGTGTATGTCTCTCTCCTGAGGTTGATAGTGACTTGTATC
Organism: Porphyromonas catoniae ATCC 51270; assembly: GCF_000565015.1. Taxonomy (GTDB): domain Bacteria; phylum Bacteroidota; class Bacteroidia; order Bacteroidales; family Porphyromonadaceae; genus Porphyromonas; species Porphyromonas catoniae. Next base: position 253,776 of record NZ_JDFF01000024.1, on the reverse strand, counting down.
GGTTCCTTAGCTATGCCCTAACGCTCTGGGATCAGTCACAGCGGAGTGTTGCAAACTTCCACCTCTGCTTTCTCTTACGCCTCTTAGACGTACTTGGTATCGCACCTTATCTTCCCCCGCCTCCTCTCGAGCCTCTCCATTTCTGCCTCTTGGATCATGTCTACACGGAGGCACCACGAGGTGTATCCCTTACTGCAGAACAGGCACAGCACCTATCCCTCTTTTCGCGCATGACGTTTGCGAACATGCATTGCTTCCGCTACCATCGTGGGCAGCGTCAGCTCATCTTGGATCGTTTGCTCGATTACTATCGTTTGCATCTGCATGATTTCCCTCCACTCAAATGCCTCCCTATCCTAAGGCAACTCGGAGAGGAGGAGCTTAGGGGGCAAATCCTTGTTCCGGACGGAATGGAGTAAGAGTGGCAAGTACCTTCAGCCCCTATACCATTAAGGTGTATTTATCCCCGATATAAGAGCTTCGCAAGGACTCTTATGTAGGGGATTTGTGTTACCCCATTGTGGGTATTGACCGAAACCCATGCATGGGTCTCTCTGGAACCCTAGCATGGGCTTTGAGGGAGACCCATGCATGGGTTTCTTTTGTGCGGCTTGTAGGGCTTTTCTAGAAGGAAATGATGGTTACCTCGCTAAGGTGTGTTACCATCTCTAATATCGTCTCAGCGTGACAGCAGCGACGAAGACATGGATATCCTTCACACCACAGCTCTCTAGGAGGTCACAGAGCGTGAGTAGGGTAGAGCCCGAGGTGAGTATATCATCTACGAGGAGGATACGCTTGCCAGCGAGAGCTGAGGCTTGCTTGGGGTCGGAGCTAAGGGCGAAGGCTCTTTGGGCATTCTGCATACGCTCCTGACGCCCATAGGCGGTTTGGGAATGGCTCCCTTTCCTTCGTATGAGGTGCTTGTCACTCCATGGGAGGTTTAGCTGCTTAGCTAAGGCTCGTGCCAGGAGCGCTGCTTGGTTGTATCCTCGCTTTTGTAACCTCCCATCCTCAATGGGGACGGGTAAGATGAGGTCTATATCCTTAGGGTGGAAACGGAGAGCCTGCTTGCTCATAGCTATCCGCACGATGTAATCGGCTACGCTACGATAGCCTTGATACTTCAATGCAACGATCATCTGATGTGTATCGTTGTGGTGTGCATAGGTAAATGGAGCAGAGAGGCTACGGAAGAGGGGAGAGGCGAGTAATCGTTCGCTGGCGACAAAAGCTGTCTCTCGGTAGTAGGTAAGCCGTAGACTACACTCCAGACAAACGGTGTCTTCATGCCTGCCAAGCCTAAGCCCACAGACGGCGCATAGACGAGGGTAGACCAGCTCCCCTAGTTGCTTGATTAGATTGATTAGCTGTTGCTTGACCTTCATCCCTTCTTTAGATTTATCTCTAGGCTACCCTTAGAGTCCTTGTGGTGTGCTTGATGATGAACAAATATAAGGATAAGCAGAGATACCCGTGGAGTGGCATATTTTCCTTATGTTTGTGATATACCTATGTTACGTAACAGTATGTACAAAACGAATAAGATTATCTTTTCACTATCCCTTGTGCTTGCTACAGCAACTACAGGGATAGCCCAACAACCTAAACGACTGATTGATGAGGTTAATCCCTTCATTGGGACGAGTAACTTCGGGACAACCAATCCTGGGGCAATCGTGCCGAATGGTCTGATGAGTATCACACCATTCAACGTAATGGGATCGGCCGAACTGAATAAATACGATAAGGATGCACGCTGGTGGAGTACGCCATACAGCGCAGATAATAAGTTCTTCACGGGCTTTAGTCATGTTAATCTGAGTGGTGTAGGCTGTCCAGAGCTGGGGAGTATTCTCCTCTCGGCCTCGACAGGAAAACTCGATGTAGACTATACCCACTATGGTACGACTCTGAGCCAAGAGAAGGCTCACCCTGGATACTATACAGCTGTACTGGATAAGTACAATGTACAGGCAGAGGTCAGTGCTACTACTCGTACATCCATCACGGCCTTTACCTTCCGCGAAGGGGGAATGAGTAATATTCTTGTGAATCTAGGGCAGGGGCTGACGAATGAGAGTGGTGCAACCGTACGCTTCCTCAACGACTCAACGCTCGTAGGGAGTAAGCTCATGGGGACGTTCTGCTACAATCCTCAGGCTGTCTTCAACCAGTACTTCGCTATCCGAATTAGCCGACGTGCTCCTCAGAGTGGCTACTGGAAGAAGCAACCACCGATGCAGGGCGTAGAGGCTGAGTGGGATCATGACCATGGACGCTACAAGCTCTATCCAACCTACCGAAAGGAGATGAGTGGGAATGACATCGGTGTATGGTTCACCTTCGAGACAAAGCCTAATGAAGTAATCTACGTACAAACAGGGGTCTCCTTCGTGAGTGCAGAGAATGCATTGCTCAATCTTGATACGGAGCAGAGGGGCTTTGACTTCCATAAGGTAAAGTCCGAGGCAGAGACGGCTTGGGAGCAAGCCCTTCGTACGGTAGAGGTCGAGGGTGGCACAGCAGAGCAGCGTACGGTCTTCTATACGGCTCTCTACCACCTCTTGATTCATCCGAATATCCTACAAGATGTCAATGGCGAATACCCCATGATGGGGAGCCTCCGTACAGGTAAGACCCGTCATGACCGCTACACGGTCTATTCTCTCTGGGATACATACCGCAATGTGCATCCTCTGCTGTCTCTGCTTTACCCCAAGAAGCAACTAGCGATGGTGGAGACCATGCTAGATATGTACCGAGAGAGTGGGTGGCTACCTAAGTGGGAGCTATATGGGCAAGAGACGCTGACGATGGAGGGAGATCCGTCACTGATTGTGTTGAATGACACTTGGCACCGTGGTATCCGAGGCTTTGATACCCAGCTCGCCTATGAAGCCATGGTTAAGGGGGCTACGACACGAGGGAAAGATAACCTCATGCGCCCCGATAACGATGACTACCTCAGTCGTGGCTACGTACCACTGAGAGAGAAGTTTGATAACTCTGTGTCGCATGCCTTGGAGTACTATATCGCAGACTGGAACCTGAGTCAGTTTGCTCGTAGTCTAGGTAAGAAGAAAGAGGCAGATCTCTTCTATCGACGTTCCCTTGGCTACAAGCACTACTTTGATAAGGAGACAGGCTTGCTTCGCCCTATTCTACCCAATGGGAAGTTCCTGACACCCTTCAACCCTACGCTAGGGAGGGACTTTGAGCCTAACCCTGGCTTCCATGAGGGGAACTCCTGGAACTACAGCTTCTTCGTTCCCCATGACATCAAGGGGCTAAGCAAGCTCATGGGAGGGGAGCAAGCGTTTGTGCGTAAGCTACAGAGTGTCTTTGACGAAGGGAACTATGATCCAGCTAATGAGCCAGACATTGCTTATCCCTATCTCTTTACCTACTACCCCAAGGAGGCTTGGCGTACACAGCAGCTCACAAAGAAGCTCCTTAGTGAGCACTTCCATAACAGCCCCTCCGGTATCCCCGGTAATGATGACACAGGTACGATGAGTGCGTGGGCAATCTATACCATGATGGGCTTCTATCCAGATTGTCCGGGTAGCACCACGTATGCTCTCACAACCCCAACATTTGAGCGTATTACGATCCATCTTGATCCAGATTATTATACACAGAAGAAACTTATCGTAGAGAAGCGTGCAGCCTCAGGTGATGGAGGTGATTACTTCCATACCCTAGAGGTAGGTAACAAGCTCTATAAGAGCACGTATAGGCTGGATCATAACTCACTTGTGAATGCAGGGAAGATCGCATTCCTGACCCAAGGAAAGCCCTGATGGGAAGCCATATTGAGGCTCCTCGAATCGTAAAATTGCACAAGGGAATTGTCTATAATAGTTGTATAATCAAAAAAAGCTGTACATTTGAAGCAGAATCAAGGTGCTCTAAGCCTTCCATCCCTGTTATCCACGGGGCTAAAAGGTCGTTCACCGAAGATACTATACAGCTCATTGTCCAACTCTAATAATAATCGTTATGAACAAGACAGATTTTATCGCACGTGTAGCCGAAAAGGCAGGACTAACGAAGGTAGACGCTCGCAAGGCTGTTGAAACTTTCGCTGAAGTAGTAGCAGAACAGCTCAAGAAGGGTGAAAAGGTCGCTCTGCTTGGCTTCGGTACATTCTCTGTAGCTGCTAAGCCAGCTCGTGAAGGTATCAACCCTGCAACAAAGCAGAAGATTCACATCCCTGCACGTAAGGCTGTTAAGTTTAAGGCTGGTTCATCCCTAGACCTAAACGCACCTCGTGCTAAGAAGGCTGCTCCTGCTAAGAAGGGTAAGAAGTAAACCTTTTCTGTAAGGCAACGAGATAAAGAGGCTGCTCCCCCTTTAACGAGGGTGGGTAGCCTCTCTTATTTATTCACCTTTGGACATCCCAGCCTACCTTTTAGTACGATAGGCTGGGATGTCTAATAAAAGACTAGGGGTACCTCTTCATGAGCCACCCCTATAAACCAAGAATTGGTTGTCTCCCGACAACCAATCCTTTTCGTTAACCTTAAATCTAATACCATGAAAAACACACTACAAATATACGGCAAAGTTTGAATATAATCCAAATGTTTGTGTAAATATTTATACTTTCTGTTAGATCTATATTGGTAATAAGGTAGTTATACATGTGATTTTCTAGTCGTCAAATTACAAAGATTACCAAAGATTAACCCCCAGTGTCGCACAGATACCTGTGTCGACACTGGGGGTTAATCTTTGGTAATCTTACTTCTATTCTCTTACGTGATAGAATAGATGATGGGATTACTTGTTGCTGATGCCGAGCTTCTTTGCTACATCATCGGGGAGAGCCTTGCGGTTGATAATGATGTTCATTGTCTTACCCTTGACGAAGTTGTAGGATGCATACCAGTGTCCTTTGTACTTCCCTGCTTCACCCCAAGAGTTCTTTACCATGAAGAACTTTCGCCCGATTTGGTTCTTTGCGATACCATAGATCACCATACCGTGGTCATCGGTGAGCTCATAGTTATCGTAGCCCTTCTGTCGATACTCTTGTGTCGGCTCTACTTCGGGGACGTCTGCACGGTGCACCATTTGGTTGATGTAGTTTTGTCTCTCTGTGTAGCTAAGACCAATCCAACGTGCTTGGTCGGATCCCTTGGTTTCAATCTCTTCGATATCAGGGAGGACAGCAATACCATCTCGTGTGAAGCCTTTTTCGCTGACATCTGACCCCCAAGCAATGGTATAGCCCTTATCGATAGCCGTCTCCATCACACGCATAAACTCATCGATGGGGATGTTGTAAGACTCTGCCCAACGCCAGTTATCTTCAATCTCAAGAGCAAACTTTGAGTAGAAAGGATGGTGTGTGAAGGAGGTAAGCGAAATGTAGTCATCGGGATTCAACCCGAGAGCATTGGCGTAGCTCTTAGGAGTATACTTCTTGCCGTTGAAGGTGAACTCCTCTGGGAGCTTACCTAGGTAGGTGTCGATGATGGAGGTGAAGGCTGGATACCAAGCTGTAGAGAGCTTCCCATTAGGGTTCTTGATTACAGCATCAAGGAAGGCCTTTAGACCTGTCTCCATCTCGCTATGCTGGTTCTTTGTCGTACCATAGTTTAGCCCCATCATGACAGAGCGAGGTACAGCACCATAGGTCTTGAGTACATAGAGGACATCGTAGAATGATCCTCCTTGGGCGAAGTTCAGCTTGCCATGTAGACGAACGTACTTGCGACCCTTATCACGGTAGGAGTGGCTAACAACGAACATCTCCGAGAGGTCGAAGTTGCCTTTACCAATGCGAAGGAGTTCGCCTTCTAGGAAGCTCTGCCCAGAGTATGCCCAGCACGTACCTGAGTTAGCTTGGTTTTGGATGCCTGTGATGCGAGCATCCTTGACAGTAGTGAATACGTTTGCTTCACCAGTGTCCTTGGGCTTGTCTGGAGTCTGAGCGGACAGAGCAGAAGCCATACCCATGACTGCCATGATCGAGATGAGTTTCTTCATTTCGTGATGTGTTGTACTTAATGTTTGATAAAGTCCAATGCTATGCCTGCCCTAGGGAGGCGAAGGCGTAGCGATTCAAAGATAGTGAAATTGCCCCATTTTTCCCTTATTCTTTCTCTCTTTAGCCTTTGCTCAGCTCATTGACTTAGGTTTTATATCAACTGAGCTGTCTAGTATCTTATTCATGGAGAAGTGGAAAATATAGGTGTAGGGCAGAAATCTGTGGGTTTGTAATCGATGGGGAAAGGTAAGATGTAGAATCATTCTTCTCTCGAAAGCTCTAGAGTTTTTCTCCAAGAACTCTAGATATATTGAATAAAATCTCTAGAGTTTTCTATGATATATGGATGAGAAAGGGAGTCCCTCTCTATACCAAGCCTAGCGAGACCAGAAGTAGGGTGTGAGGATACCAATCACAGTGAATACCTCAAGACGCCCTGCAAGCATTAGGAAACAGAGTATTGTTTTGGAGAATATACCTGCACTAGCCATGGATGTCGCATATTCTCCAATAGCGGGCCCTGAGTTGCTAACTGCCGAGCAGGCAATGCTAATGCTGGAAATAAAACCATTGTTATCAAGCATGAGCAGTGTTGCACCAACGAAAATGAGCATGACATACATCATGCAGAAGGCAAGAACCTGATGTACGGCACTGACACTTAGCTGTCGGTTATTGATCAGAACAGGGGTGAGCAGATGTGGGTGAATCTGTTTCTTGAACTCGTTATAGAGATTCTTTAGTAGGACAAGGAAGCGAGAGCATTTGAGACCGCCACACGTAGAGCCTGCACATCCGTTGACGAACATCAGGAGTAACCCGATCATCCAAATAAATGGCCCGAGCTGCGTGAGGTCGGGAGAGAGGTACCCCGTACTAGATCCAAGCGAAATAGTCTGGAAGAGTCCTCGGCGTAAGTTCTCTTCTAAAGTTGGGTATTCTCCATGGAGCACCATCCATAATATCGTAATGAAGGCCAGACTAGAGATGAAGAAGGTGAAGAAGCGGAATTCCTCATCTCGAAGGAGGCGTCCTGGCTTGCCTGTAATCGCAAAGAATACAAGGGTAAGGTTCAGGCTCCCAATGAACATGAAGAAGGATAGCACATACTCGATGTACGGCGAGTTGAAAGCCTCTACACTTTCGTTCTTTGTCGAATATCCACCTGTGGAGATACAAGTGAAGGCATGGCAAATGGCATCAAAGAGATTCATTGGCCCTACCCATAGTAGAGCAACGAGTAGCACCGTCTCTGCTAGGTATACGAGCCAGAGTGTCTTGGCAACATCTGATATGCGAGGGAAGAAACGATCGTGGGTGATACCTGTTGTCTCGGCATTATATAGCTGGGTAGCACCGCCACCAAAGATGGGCATCAGTGCTACGGTGAAGACAACGATCCCGACACCACCCTGCCACTGGGTGAGGCTTCGCCAGAAGAGTAGTGACTTAGGGAAGGACTCAACGTCAGAGAAGACGCTTGCCCCTGTTGTTGTGAAGCCGGAGATAGTCTCAAAGAAGGCATCTAGGACATTCGATGTCATACCCGATAAGAGGAAGGGGAGCATCCCTACTAGAGAGAGAAGTAGCCAGACGAATGTGACAGTAAGCATCCCTTCCCTCCGAGTAGCCTGCTTTTTCTTCAGTTCTTTACCCAAAAAGGCTAGAGGAAGGCCCAAACCAAGGAAGGCAAGTATGGTTACAATCCAAGGTAGAAGGCTTTCGTGGAAAGCAAAGGCAAGAAGCAGCACTACGACCATAATTCCTGCCTCTAAGAGACACATCATGCCTAGGATACGGCTAATAAAACGGAAGTTGATAGAGTGCATGATCCTGCTTTTCTACTAAGGTTAGAAGAGCTTCTTCAGTTCGTTGATTGATATATCGTGGTAGAAGATTACCACGTGGTCATAGGGCTCAAGGATGGTGTCCCCATCAATCATGGATGGAGAGCCATTGCGTATCATGCCTCCGAAAGTGATACCCTTGGGGAGATCAAGCTCACTAATCTTCTTCCCGATGATTTTGGAATCACGGCGAGCTACGAGCTCAACCACCTCTGCGTTGCTTACCAATGAGAGGCAGGTTACTTGCCCTGTCTGCTGTCCGAGTAGGATACGGTAGATATAGCCTGCGGCGAGGAGCTTCTTATTAATAAGGGTCCCGATGTCGAGGCGGTAGGCCAGAGGGATGTAGTCGATATTCTCCTCCTTAGCTATTGTCTTGTAGACATTGTATCGCTTCGCAGCCAGACATGCTAGGACGTTGGTCTCAGAGTTCTCTGTAAGGGCAACGAAGACCTGTGCATCCTCTAGTCCTACTTCGCTTGTTATCTCGGGGTCACGTCCATCTCCGTGGTAGATCTCCACGTTGGTAGGTACGTGTTCGGATAGACGTAGACACTTATCCTTGTTGCTCTCTATGATGGCGATTTGGATGTCTGAGGGTATCTTAGTGATAGCTCTGAGGGCGACGGGGCTAGCTCCCATGATGACAATGCGACGTATCTTAGGCGCCTCCTTGCCTGCAAGCTGTCGGATGGTGTCGGTGTGATCTACGCTGCAGGTGAAAAAGACAAGGTCATTATGCTCAATCCGCGTGTTCCCACTGGGAATAATAGTGTCGAAGTCTCGCTTGATGGCGACGATGTGGTAGGACTTTGACTCTTCCTCCGGGAGCATTCCTTTTAGTTCATAGAGGTGCTTACCTACAATTGGAGCTCCTGTACGTACTTTCACCCCAATGAGTGCAAGAGCTCCATTGAAGAGCATGATGTATTGGCGAGCCCAAGGGTATCGTGTAATAGCCGCAATCTCATTTGCTGCTAGCTCCTCAGGATAGATCATCCAGTCTACACCCAGCTCTTCGAGGAGTGTGCCGTACTCTGACTCAAGGTATTCGGCATTGTTGATACGGGCGATGGTATGTTTGGCTCCTACCCGTTTGGCTAGGATACAAGACATGATATTCGTAGACTCGTCTGGGGTAACACCAACAAAGAGGTCGGCACCCTCGACATTGGCATTCTCTAGGTCTGAGAGTAGTGTGGGGCTACCCTCTATGGGGAGTACCTCTAGGTGATGGCTAGCACGCTCGAGTTTCTTGGCGTCAGGATCCATTAGGACGATGTTTTGATCCTCGTTGGAGAGCATCTTTGCTAGATGTGTCCCCACTTCACCTGCTCCTGCGATAATTATTCTCATAGACTAGTTGTGATGAGCTAAGAGTTGCTTTGCCTCTTGATACATGGACTCTTCGTCTAGGCCACAATACTGTCTTTGCTGCTGAGGTGTGCCATGAGCAATAAACTCATCTGGTAGCCCTAAGCACTTGATACGTGGGGAGAGTCCATGCTCCATAGCAAGCTGTAAGATGCCCGAGCCAACACCTCCATTGAGACACCCCTCCTCTATGGTAATTACGTTTTGTGCCTCACGAAGTACATGTGTGATACACGCTTCGTCTAGAGGCTTGGCAAAGACCAAATCTATGTGCCCCACGGAGTAGCCTTCTCCTTGTAATCTGTCTACAACCTTTGTTACTGAGTGACCAATAGGTCCAAAGGAGAGGAATGTGAGGTCTTGTCCTTCCTTCAGTACACGAGCCTTGCCATGGGGATGGGTGTGCATGGGTTGTTGCCAGTCGATGGTGGAGCCCTCTCCTCTCGGATAACGAATGGCTACAGGGCCTTGCCAATCGAAGCAGGCTGAGCGAAGGAGATGCCTGAGTTGCACCTCATCATACGGGGAGCAGATTGTCATGCCTGGTATTGTACGTAGGTAGGCAATGTCGAATGCCCCCTGGTGTGTTGCCCCATCCTCCCCGACAAGCCCTGCTCGGTCAAGGCAAAAGACCACATGGCTATTCGTCAGAGCAACGTCATGGATGAGCTGGTCATAGGCACGCTGCATGAAGGTCGAGTATATGTTGCACACAGGGATAAAGCCTTCTGTTGCCATCCCCGAGGAGAAGGTCACAGCATGTTCTTCTGCTATGCCCACATCAAAGGAGCGATTGGGGTAGGCCTCCATCATGTAGTTCATGGAGCAACCTGTTGGCATCGCCGGCGTAACGGCTACGATACGCTCATCTTCACCAGCTAGTTCGACCAAGGTATGTCCAAAGACATCCTGGTACTTTGGTGGCTTGGGTGCGGCACTTTTAGCTATTACACGCTTGCCTGTTAGGGGGTCAAACTTCCCTGGGGCATGCCATACCGTTGGGTCTTGCTCTGCTGGTTGGTAGCCTTTGCCTTTCGTTGTGCTGATATGCAGGAGCCGTGGCCCCTTCATGTCCCTTATATCCTGTAGGATTTGCACTAAGTGAACGACATCATGACCATCCGTAGGGCCCAGATAGCGAATGCTGAAACTGTCGAAGAAGTTGCTTTGCCCTGAGAGGAGTGCTTTTACTCGATTGTTGAACCGTTGAAGGTCTTTTCTTTGCCCCTCTTTTACGATATGCAGTTTACGAAGCATGCGATACATGTCGTAGCGCATACTATTGTAGGTGGGGTTGGTCAATAGATTGACCATGTGTTTATTTAGCCCACCGACGTTGTGGTCGATGGACATATTATTATCGTTGAGGATAACCAATAGGTTATTGGGGAATGACGAGGCGTTATTTAATCCTTCGAATGCCATACCTCCAGACATGGCTCCATCGCCAATGAAGGCGACTACACGTCGATCCTCATGCTTGAGTGCCGTGGCAACAGCCATCCCGAGTGCTGCTGAAATTGAGTTAGAGGCATGCCCAGCGGAGAATGTGTCGTACTCACTCTCTGTGGGTGTAGGGAAGCCAGCAAGTCCACCCCACTTACGCAGGGTATGGAACGCATGCTTACGCCCTGTGAGTATCTTGTGGACATAGGCCTGGTGTCCCACGTCCCATACAATGCGATCCTGTGGAGTATCAAAGACATAGTGCATCGCTACCGTGATCTCTACGGCTCCAAGGTTTGCCCCAAGGTGACCCGGATTTACCGAAAGAGCCTCCAGCATGAAACTTCGTATCTCAGCACATAGTTGTGGTAGCTCTTCGGGTGAGAGTTGGCGAAGATCCTGAGGATACTCAATGCGGTCGAGTAGGGGGTACTTTGCCTCAGCCTCAGATGAGATGGTAATCGGTAATACTTCTTGCTGTAGCACGTTTCCTTATCCTTAGTAGCCGAACCTCTCTAGTAGCTCTTTCTCACTAAGCTGTACCTGCTCTCCCCGCTGCATATCCTTGAGGGTGAAGCGTCCTGCTAGTCGTTCTTCCTCACCGACGAGGAGTACGTATGGGATCTTTAGGCTATCAGCATAGCCCATTTGCTTCTTAATCTTAGTGGCTTCAGGGTAAAGCTCGCAACGGATGCCCCTAGCCCTAAGTTTCGCAAGAAGGGGTAGGAGGTAAAGCGCATCTTCCTTGCTAAAGTTAGCCAAGAGAATCTGTGTACCCACCTCTGACTCCTCAGGGAATAATCCAAGCTCAAGTAGGACATCGTAGATACGGTCAGCCCCGAAAGAAATCCCTACGCCACTAAGTCCATCTAGTCCAAATATCCCGGTGAGGTTATCGTAACGTCCCCCTCCCGAGATACTGCCCATGGGGGTGTCAAGTGCCTTGACCTCTAGGATCGCTCCTGTGTAGTAAGATAGCCCACGAGCGAGGCTTAGGTCAATCATCAGTTCGGCAGAGAAGTCCAGCGTCTCTATATGGTCAAGGATGAAGCGAAGCTCCTCAATCCCTGCTAGCCCTTCCTCTGATGCAGCAAGTAGGGTGGCGAGCTTATCTAGTTTCTCCCTGTTGGAGCCAGAGAGCATGAGGAGAGGTTGAAGACGTAGAAGGGTTTCTTCCTTAAAGCCCTTGCCACGTAGCTCATCAAATACTTTCTCCTGGCCCATCTTATCCAGCTTATCGATTGCCGTAGTGATGTCGATGAGCCGCTCTTCTTCTCCTAGGACACTTGCTATACCACCTAGGATCTTGCGGTTGTTTAGGTGAATGCGCACCCTTAGGCCAAAGCGACGAAAGACTTCGTTGATGATCTGGAGGAGCTCTACCTCATTAAGGAGAGAAGTTGAGCCAATCACATCGGCATCACATTGGTAGAACTCTCGGTAGCGTCCCTTCTGTGGTCGGTCTGCACGCCACACGGGTTGTATCTGGTAGCGACGGAAGGGGAGGGTGAGCTCTGCACGGTGCATCACCACATAGCGAGCAAAGGGTACCGTGAGGTCATAGCGTAGCCCCTTTTCACATGCCTTATTTGCAAAGCGTCCGGCGTTACGCTCTAGAAGTTCCTCATCGCTTAGTTCTTTCAGTGCATCCCCAGAATTGAGGACCTTGAAGAGTAATCGATCTCCCTCTTCTCCATACTTCCCCATGAGCGTTGTCAACTGCTCCATGGTAGGGGTTTCGATTTGACGAAAGCCATAGAGAGCGTATACCTCACGGATGGTATCGAAGATGTAGTTGCGTCGAGCCATCTCTACTGGCCCGAAGTCTCGCATACCTTTAGGGATCGTTGGTTTCTGCATTATATTATTGTCTGTATCTCTATCTGTGTTGTGTCCCTTATTTCTTCCGAGAGAGGATGACAAGGGCTGATGGATATTCGTTCCTCTCATCTTGAGGAAATTCCTCTCGTGAGAGCTCTACCCACTCTGTCTGATTTATCTGGGGAAAGAATGTGTCTGCATCGGGGAAACGTGCCTCCACCTGCGTTAGGTAGATGCGATCAGCTCGATCAAGGATGGAAGAGTAGATCTTCCCGCCCCCGATGACAAAGACCTCTTCCTCTTGCTCACAGAGAGCCTTGATTGCCTCGTCCATGGAGGGGAATACCTCTGCGTCAGGTAGGCTCGTGAGGGTGCGGCTGATGACGATGTTACGTCTATTGGGGAGTGCGCCATTGGGCAGGGACTCATAGGTGCGTCGTCCCATGAGGATTGCATGTCCTGTCGTCAGCTCCTTGAAGCGTTTCAGGTCATCGGAGAGCCTCCAGAGGAGTTTGTTGTCCTTCCCGATTGCTCGGTCAAGAGCCATAGCTACAACGATAGAGAGTGTCATATAGAGCTTGGATGAATACTTAGCTAGCTATACCGATACGACGGCTGCTATGTGTGGATGGGGATCGTAGCTACGTAGCTCGAAGTCCTCGTAGGTGAAATCCTCCAATCGCTTTACTTCTGGGTTGATCCACATCGTAGGGAGTGCTCGAGGTGAACGGCTGAGCTGTAGCTCTACCTGCTCTAGGTGGTTGTGGTAGATATGCACGTCGCCAAAGGTATGGACGAACTCTCCGACCTCTAACCCTACCACTTGCGCTACCATCATCAGAAGGAGTGCGTAGGATGCAATGTTGAATGGTACCCCGAGGAAGACATCTGCACTACGCTGGTAGAGCTGTAGGCTGAGCTTCCCATCTGCTACATAGAACTGCATGAAGCAGTGGCACGGGGCAAGCGCCATCTCATCGAGCTGTGCTACGTTCCAAGCTGAGACGATGATCCTACGGCTCGTTGGGTCGTGCTTGAGCTGTTCGATGACTTGCTGTATTTGATCGATGTGTCCCCCCTTGTAGTCTGGCCAAGACCTCCATTGGTAGCCATAAATCGGCCCGAGATCTCCGTCTTCGTTTGCCCACTCGTTCCAGATACGTACCCCGTGCTCCTGCAGGTAGTGCACGTTGGTATCGCCCTGGAGGAACCACAGAAGTTCGTAGATGATGCTTTTGAGGTGGAGCTTCTTCGTTGTAAGCAGGGGGAAGCCTTTATTGAGGTCAAAGCGCATCTGATAGCCGAAGGTACTGACTGTACCTGTCCCTGTGCGGTCATCTTTCGTGTTACCAACCTCTAGGATGTGGCGAAGTAGGTCAAGATATTGCTTCATTATATAATCCCTGCTTGATATATCATTTGCTCCTTGGAGATTTGAGCAGTACAAAGGTACATAAATTAGCCCCCTCAGCCTAACACCTCCTTTCTCTCTGCCTCTTTCATCTTTTCCAAGTAGATCTTCTTCCTCTGATGTTATGAAGTCCTGCTATGCTGTATCGCAGGATGTGGATAGATGAAACTGTGAGGCTAAGTCTATTAGGGGAGCCTGTCTCTCTAAGGTATCTGAGGGGTAGCCAATATGATGAGCGGGAAACCACTATTTATCCTCATCCGCTACTATCGTGTACTTCTGCCTGTAACCTGCTCAATCACCTATGATAGGTGACAACGTTCATCTATCATAGGTGTAGAGCGTCACCTATCATAGGTGATTTGCCAGGTGTCAAGGATAACTAAATAGCCCCATTGAGTAGAGGCTATCGGCACAGCTAGGAGGACATATAGATAGCTGACTGTAGGTAGATTGTGCAGGTTGTGGGGGGAAGGGAGGCTGGTTTAGCTAAGCAGGGAGGTTTGCGTGCTTTGGGGATAGCCCTTTCCTTGCCCTAGATACATCTAGGAGAGCTAGTAACCTAAATTCCCTGGGCTGTACAGGTCTGAGTGAGGACAGGCTACCCTAGATAGAGGTCGGATGGATAGGTGACAGCCTCTAGATAGAGGGCATGGGCAGGTGCCGAGGCTGCTGCCTTTGATCGATCTTGGGCAGCAATGATAGCAGCGAAGTCATCCACTGTGAGCCTTCCCTTACCTACCTGAAGTAGGGTGCCGACGATCGCCCGTACCATGTTGCGTAGGAAGCGGTCTGCGGTAATGGTGAAGGCCCAAGTTCCCTCCTCTATCCCTCTCTGCCAATAGGCCTCGGTGATACGGCAATCGTTCGTCTTAACATCAGTGTGTAGTTTGCTAAAGCTCGTGAAGTCCGTATAGTCAAGTAGCCTCTTTGCAGCTTCGTTCATAGCCTCGAAATCTAAAGGGAAATGTAGGCGTAGCATCAGATCCTCTACGAAGGGATTTTTCCTAAGCGTTAGATAGTACCTGTAGGTACGTGCTGTGGCACTGAAGCGTGCATGTGCCTCTTCCCTGACAGGACGAATACAGTGCAGGGCAATATCCTTGGGTAGAAAACGGTCTGCACGGAAGACTAAGTCCTTTGCCTCCTCTAGCTCTAAAGGTAAATCAACATGTGCTACCATAGCTCGAGCATGCACCCCAGCATCAGTTCGCCCAGCTCCTACAATAGGTATGGGAGTAGGGGAGCGGAGGATTACCCCTAAGGCACGCTCAATAGTCTCTTGTACTGTGACGGCGGAGGGCTGTGTCTGCCAACCGCTATAGTTCGTACCGTTGTAGCTGAGGGTAATGAAGTAGCGCATAGGGTGCCAGTGTAAGAGGCAAAGAGGGAATAGAGGAAGGAGCTAAGGGAAACTTAGCCCCATCCCGAGAGTGGTATCGGTGAGGATAAAGCCGAGGGGTTACTTGGTCTTAGCTTTGCGAGTTGAGGTGGTGCGTCCCTTGCGCCCTCCCTTACGTGCTGACTTCGTTGGTGTCTCGGCGATGAGCTTGAGGCAGTCATCGTAGGAGAGACTCTCGGGGACAGTTCCCTTGGGGAGCTTGTAGTTCTCTCCTTTGTATTTGAGGTAAGGGCCAAAGCGTCCATCACGTATCTGGAGCTCGGTATCCTCAGAGAAGGTTTTTAGTAGGCTCTTCTCTTCGTTTGCCTGCTTATCTTTAATGAGCTGGATTGCTTCCTCCTCGGTGTATGCTAGGGGATCAGCCTCCTTGGGTAGGCTATAGTATTTGCCTGCATGCCGTACATAGGGACCAAAGCGCCCACTTGCAACGGTGAGGGGTTCCCCTTCATACATTCCTATGGTTTTGGGGAGATCAAAGAGTGAGAGAGCTTCGTCTAGTGTGATGGTCTCTAGGGACTGCCCAGACTGAAGAGACGCAAATCGAGGCTCCTCTTTGTCCTCGGAGGTGCCCAGCTGTGCCATTGGGCCATAGCGACCGATGCTGACAGAGACTTGTAGACCTGTACCGGGCTGGGTACCTAGGATTCGTTGGCCTACCCGTTGCTCACTGCGCTCAGTAGTGACACGCTCTACCACGGGATGAAAGTCCCCATAGAATGAGCCAATCGTGCCTGTCCAAGCGTTATTCCCCTCTGCTATTTCATCAAATTCTGATTCGACACTTGCCGTAAAGTTGTAGTCCACGATGCTGGGGAACTGTGCGACGAGGAAGTCGTTCACTACAATCCCGACATCGGTGGGAAGGAGCTTGCCTTTGTCAGCTCCGTAGATTTCAGTCCGCACCTCACGCTTGATGGCGCTCCCCTCGCTAGTGAGGACAATGTAGTTGCGCTCCTGCCCCTCACGATCGCCTCGCTCTACGTAGCCTCTATTCTGTATTGTCTGGATGGTTGGTGCATAGGTAGAGGGGCGGCCTATGCCTAGCTCCTCCATCTTGCTGACCATGGAGGCCTCAGTATAGCGTGCAGGGCGCTGGGTGAAGCGTTCTTCGGCAAGTAGTCCCTTCAGGGTGAGGATATCTCCCTCCTGCATGGGGGGGAGCAGTTTGGTCGCTTCGGGTGTACCCTCCTCGTTGTTGCCTTCCATATATACATCTAGGAAGCCTCGGAAGGTGATGACCTCTCCCTGAGCAACGAAGGCGTACTCTGTACCCCTGACTGGTAGAGAGATCGTGGTGCGTTCCAGCTCTGCATCCTTCATCTGCGAGGCTAGGGTACGCTTACGGATTAGATCGTAGAGACGCTGCTCCTGCGCCGTGCCTGCGACTTGCTCTCTATCGATGTAGGTGGGGCGAATAGCCTCGTGTGCCTCCTGTGCACCTTTACTCTTTGTTTGGAAACGTCGAGCCTGATGGTACTCCTTCCCTGGGTGAAGTGCTATCTGATGTGCAATGGAGGCTAAGGCTTGGTTAGAGAGATTTACCGAGTCTGTTCGCATGTAGGTGATGTGTCCAGATTCGTAGAGGGACTGGGCAAGGCGCATTGTCAGTGATACGGGGTAGCCCAGCTTATGTGCAGCCTCCTGCTGGAGGGTGGAGGTGGTGAAGGGTGCTGCGGGTGAGCGACGTGCTGCTCGGCGGGTAATCGTCTCTACCGAGAAAGATTCTCTGAGGCAACGCTCCATCAGCTCCTGTGCCTCCTGCTCCTGAGTGAAGCGGTGATTGAGCTCTGTGCGTAGGGTGTCCCCCGAGGCAAGTGTGAAGTCGGCTTGTAGGCGGAAAGCACTTTGAGGTACAAAGGCGTTAATCTCTCGCTCCCGATCAACCACAAGGCGTACCGCCACGGACTGTACTCGCCCAGCTGAGAGAGAGGGACGGATACGCTTCCAGAGGACGGGCGAGAGCTCGAAGCCCACGATACGGTCCAGCACGCGGCGAGCCTGCTGGGCATCCACTAGGTTCATATCAATGTCTCTGGGGTGCTCAAGCGCCTGAAGAAATGCCTCGGCTGTAATCTCATGGAAGACGATACGTCTGATCTTAGCAGGGTCAAGTCCTAGAGCCTCCTTCAGATGCCAAGCAATAGCCTCTCCCTCGCGGTCTTCATCGGAGGCAAGGTAGACGAGATCGGCTTTCTTGGCTTGGGCTTTTAGTTCTTTGACTAGTGCCTTCTTGTCGTCGGTGATGACGTACTCAGGGCGGAAGTTATCCTGTATATCAACGCTGAAAGAGTGCTGCTTGAGATCGCGCACGTGTCCAGCACTAGCCATCACCTTATAGTCGGTGAGCTTATGTTTCTTCAGGAAGCCTTGAATGAGTTCCGCCTTCTTGGGAGACTCTACTATTACTAAGTTCATCTAATGATTCGCCTACTTGTCGTCTGTGGGGAGATGAGGAGATAATGCCTTGTTATTTTGCTTGCAAAGGTAGCAAAAAGCGTATATCCCTAGCGAAAGAGATTTTTCGCGGGGCACCAACCTTCTTTTGATCACTTTCTCTCTGTCTCAGAGGAAACTTTCTAGGTTTGCCTTCCTTATCTTTTCCTCTTAGAGTGGGTTTCATCTCTGCTTTTCTGCTTCCGGTGGCTTGCCTTATACCCCGTTGTCGTCTGCTTAGGTTCCTAAATAGAGGTTGTGGAGGAATGTGTAAAATCACCTATGATAGGTGATCGCTGCCACTTATCATAGGTGGATGTTGTCACCTATCATAGGTGATTTGTGAGGTTACGAGGGAAACTAAACGAGGGTAAAGAGGAACGAGATAGAGGGGCTTCGGGAGAAAGAGAAGGGTAGGGAAAGAAGAACGTATTGCACGCTTTGGGTGATTGTGAGCAGAATTTTGTAGTTTTGCACAAGGTGGGTACGACTCATACCCCTTGGTACAACCACATCACATAGATTATCCGTCTAGGGAAGTTAAGTACAGAGACATGGCAACCATTGTCAAAACAAAGGATCTGATGATCGAGGTAGCACGACAGCTCTTCGCTCGTTTTGGGTTTACCAATACGACGATGAACGATATTGCTGATGCCTCAAAGAGGGGGCGCCGTACACTCTACACTTACTTTAGGAACAAGGATGAGATCTATCATGCCGTCATCGAGCGAGAGCTGGAGCGTCTATGGCATGAGCTGGAGCTGGTGGGACGTCTCTCGGTTAGCCCCGAAGAGAAAATCATGACAATGATGCTCACGCATCTGGACAAGATCAAAGACCTCGTACTACGTAATGGGTCACTCCGTGCGGAGTTCTTCAAGGATATTTGGCTGGTAGAGCAGGCTAGAGTTACCTTCGATCGCAGGGAAATCCATCAGATTGAGGCTGTGCTTCAAGAGGGACGGCAGGCAGGTCTCTTTTTCGTTGAGGATGTGCGTCTCACCGCCTACCTATTGCAGAACATCGTAAAAGGTATGGAGGTACCTTTCATCAGTGGTGCCTACCGCTCCGAGGGAACAGTGGATGAGATACGACGCTGCGTCCGTCACTTCCTCCTCAATGGACTGATGCACCCCAACCGTGGGGAGCATATATAAGTAATGTAAACCCTTTAACAAGAGAATAGATATGAACTTACTATCTGGCAAGGTAGCCGTTATCACGGGCTCAGGTCGTGGAATCGGCCGTGCGATTGCACTAAAGTATGCACAGGAAGGTGCAGATGTGGTCATCACTGACCTCAAGATCGATGAGAGCGTAGAGTCCTTCGTGAAAGAACTACAGGCTCTAGGCGTTCGAGCTAAGGCCTATTCCTCTAATGCTGCGGACTTCGAGGCTGCACATCAGCTCGTAGATCAGGTAGTCTCCGACTTTGGTCGCATCGACGTATTGGTTAATAATGCAGGGATCACCAGAGATGGACTGATGATGCGTATGACCGAAGATCAGTGGGATCTCGTAATCAATGTGAACCTGAAGTCTGCCTTCAACCTCATCCATGCTGTGACGCCCGTTATGCTCAAGCAACGCAGTGGAAGCATCATCAACATGGCCTCTGTCGTTGGGGTATCTGGCAACGCTGGTCAGACAAACTATTCGGCATCAAAGGCAGGGATGATAGGGCTAGCCAAGAGCATAGCCAAGGAGCTTGGCTCACGTGGTGTACGAGCAAATGCTATCGCACCAGGCTTCATCATCACTGACATGACACATGCTCTGAGTGAGGAGGTGCGCAAGCAGTGGGAGGCTCAGATTCCCCTGCGTCGTGGTGGCACGCCAGAGGATGTAGCTAATGTGGCTACCTTCCTTGCCAGCGACCTATCTTCCTACGTTACGGGACAGACGATCCACGTCTGCGGAGGTATGAACATGTAGGGATCCTCTCCCTCAGGTTATTTCTCTTCCTCAACCCCTCCTTTGAGCCACCCTTATATGAGTCTCATGTAGCTTTCCCCAAAAGGCTTAGGGATTTGCTCGGAGTTTATCTCAAAGGAAAGATAGGAAGAGGAGGATCTCTCCGTCCTAGGACAAGTAAAAGTAAAGGCGACACACCTCACTAAGGTGTGTCGCCTTTAGCATTGGGAGTAAGTGTCCCCTAGTGCAAGGCTGCTAGGCGAAGGACTTCACAGACTGTCGGGTGTGGGAAGACGACCTTAGCTAGGTCGGAGAGCTTCAGCGCACATTGCACTGCCATCACTGCAGGTACGAGGATCTCAGAGGAGCCATTGCCGAGGAGGTGTACTCCGAGGATGACGCCTGACTCGTCGGTAAGGATCTTGCAGATACCGTTTGCTTGTTCATTCTCAATAACGAACCGCCCCGAGAGGGTCATCGGCACACGGTGGACTTGGTAGGTAGCTCCTCCTTGCTGGAGCTCCTGCTCCGTGCGCCCTACAGAAGCTATCTCAGGGTTGGAGTAGACGATCCCAGGGATGGCATGATAGCTCATCTCTTCCTTGCCTCCGAGGATATGATCCACCGCTACCACCCCTTCGTGGGCAGCTGTATGGGCGAGCATAGAGACACCATTGACATCTCCTATGGCATAGATACCTGGGACTGATGTCTGCATATAGCGATCAACAGTAATAGCACCTCGCTCGAGCTTCACCCCAAGGGTCTCCAGACCTAGCCCATCTGTCACAGCCCTACGACCCACACTGACAAGGAGTTTCTCATAGGGTATCTCCAGCACAGCTCCATTGTACTCTGCCACGATCACATCTGGGCGTACAGCAGTGACTTTTGTCTCAAGATGAAACTTTACTCCCTTCTTCTCAAATGCTCGTTGTAGCTCTGTTGATACCTCCTCGTCCATAGGACCAAGTATCTTGGGGAGCATCTCAATAACAGTTACCTCGACACCCAGAGAAGAGAAGAATGAGACAAACTCCATCCCGATGACGCCTCCCCCAAGGACGACAAGAGACTTGGGTAGCTCATCTATCTCTAGAGCCTCCTTTGCCGTCCAGTAGGCAGTCTCATTTAGACCAGGGATAGGTGGTATAAAAGCCTTAGATCCTGTTGCTAGGATAACGTTCTTAGCTTCGTAGGTGGTTTCGCCTGCTTGGATGAGGAAGTTTTCCCCCGCCTTCCCAGAGAGCTTAGCCTCCTCTGTGACGATGTCTACACCACTATTCTGTAGACTCATGCGGATACCTGCTGAGAGCTTCTTGAGTATTTTGTTCTTACGAGCCATCACCTTCGATAGCTCCAGCTCCGCCTCAGGGATTGAGAGACCATACTTGCGTCCCTCTTGGGCTTCGCTCAGCAAGTGTACCGAGTGAAGGAGTGTCTTTGTGGGGATACAGCCTTCGTTAAGGCATACGCCACCGAGCTTATTCTTTTCGAAGATAACGACCTTGAGGCCGTGAGTGGCAGCATGCTCCGCTGCATCCGTACCACCAGGGCCAGCCCCGATGATAGCTAGGTCATAGTTCATTGTAGTATGTACTTAGGTATGTAGTGACGAAAGGACTTAGCTTAGCCCTTCGATAAAGCCGTTGATGAAGTCGATGCGCTGTGCCTGCGGACTCTTAGGTAGTCCAGGCATACGCATCAGGGTGCCGAGGACAAGAACAATCACCTCTGCCCCAGTATTGATTACCACGTCTCGTACCTCTAGGTCGAAATCCCGCACACTTCCATAGGCAGTAGGGTCTTCGCTGAACGAGTATTGGGTCTTGGCCACACAGATAGGGAAGCGGTCCCAGCCATGGGTGCTGATACGTGCCAGCTGCTTCTTTGCCTTAGCTGAGAAGGTGATGCTCCGTGCTCCGTAGATCTTCCGGGCTAGTAGCTGAGCCTTCTCTTCAATCGAAGCTTCGAGAGGATATGTGAAGGTCAGAGGTTTAGAGGGCTCCCTACCGATTGTATCCACCACAAGCTGGGCAAGCTCGAGAGCGCCAGCTCCACCCTCGGAAAAAGCAGTGTTGACAGCAAAGCCTATGCCTAGTGATGCACAATGTGCTCGTACAACTTCGATTTCTTCGTCCGAGTCAGTTGCGAAACGATTGAAGGCTACGATAACAGTTTGACCGAAGCTACCTAGATTCTCGATGTGTCGATCTAGATTGGCGAGCCCCTTGCGTACACCCTCCACATTTGGAGCTTTGAGCTCTTTCTCATCTACACCACCATGCATCTTTAGTCCTCCTAGTGTCGCTACTAGAATGGTTAGGGCTGGTGATAAGCCTGCTGTGCGACACTTGATGTTGTAGAACTTCTCAGCTCCAAGGTCAGCTCCAAAGCCTGCCTCTGTGATGGTGTACTCGGAGTGCGCTAGAGCCATGCGTGTAGCAAGGATCGAGTTACAGCCATGAGCAATGTTAGCAAACGGCCCGCCATGTATGAAGGCGGGTGTATGCTCCGTTGTCTGGGCAAGGTTGGGCTTTAGGGCATCAAGTAGCAGTACTGTGATAGCTCCAGCTACACCGAGATCCTTCACGGTGAAGGGGGTGCCACTCTTAGTGTAGCCTAGTAGGATGTTTTCTATCCTTCGTCTTAAATCCTCAAGTGAGGTGGCAAGGCAAAGAATAGCCATGATCTCCGAGGCTGGGGTGATGTCGAAGCCTGATTCAGCAGGGATACCATTGACGGAACCACCAAGTCCAGTGACTACCTCCCTGAGGGCACGATCGTTGATATCTAAGACACGTCTCCAGAGTACCTCACTGAGACCATCAATGGGGTTGTTTCGGTTCTGATAAATGTAGTTGTCTAGGAGTGCTGTGATCATGTTATGAGCGGAGGTGATGGCATGAAAATCTCCTGTGAAATGGAGGTTGATCTTCTCCATCGGGAGTACCTGTGCATAGCCTCCTCCTGCAGCTCCTCCCTTTTGTCCGAAGCAAGGCCCCAGAGAGGGCTCACGAAGGGCAACAACAGCACGCTTACCCAAGCGCGCCATGCCTAGGGCAAGACCTATGGAGACTGTTGTCTTGCCGATGCCTGCTTTTGTTGGGGTGATTGCTGTGACGAGGATAAGTTTTCCAGAGGGTGGTGTGCTGGGTATCTCAGATAGGTCTACTTTGGCAATATGCTTGCCATGATGCTCAAGGCTCCCCACGGGGATGCCTGCCTGATTGGCAATCTCATCGATAGGTTTGAGGGCGATTGAGCGAGCGATTTCGATGTCCGTCTTCATTGCCGTAATTGATTAGAGTTGAGTGAATCCTGCATCAAATATACAAATAAAGCTGCTCTGTAGTCTCAGCTCCTGAGATGGGAGAGTAACAAGCCAAAGAGGGTCTTACCGCAACGGTCTCTGATTTCCCGAAAACTCTCTGCTTGAGGCTATGGAAAGAGGTGCTTAGGCTATCGTTGGTAGACTCTAACTCTTCCAAGAAAGGAGTTGAAACACTCAATGAATTACTAAAGACTATTAAAAGAGAAATAAATATGCCTAAATCTGTCTGCTACAAGGGTGGTTTAGGAGGTATATATAGTTTGCTAAGATTAAAATAGATTAAAGTTTTAGGGATGTGTTGATATTGCTTGCATATAAGGATATTTCTCTGCACCTTTGTAGTACCAATTCGAAGCAATCTTTTTCGTAACCGAGAATTGTGTTTGGTTGCAGAGCCAAGATACCGTAATACACACACCTGTCTGCATAGCCCCGGTACTCTGGATGAGTGCTGGGGCTAGCTTTTCTTCATGCCTCCCTGACATAGTTCTTCCCTTTTGTACCCCACAGTGGGTATTAGTTATACCCTACAGTGGGTATTGATTGTACCCCACGGTGGGTATTAATCGGACCCTACGGTGGGTATCGATTGAACCCTATACTTGTTGAGAATGCNTAGTTATACCCTACAGTGGGTATTGATTGTACCCCACGGTGGGTATTAATCGGACCCTACGGTGGGTATCGATTGAACCCTATACTTGTTGAGAATGCCCGTGTAAAACGAGATCAATTGGGGTGATGAGAGCTATGATAATTATCTATTGATGGTGATGGTATATAATGGACAGGGACACCACATGGATTGTACCTCCACGTGGTGTCCCTGTTATTATCTCCTCCTTGTGGGGAAGGATAGCTTACTCCTTGTGGGCTGCGATGCGAGCCTGGATAGCTGCGATTAGCTCTGAGATAGGCATCCCGCTGCGCTCACTCATCATTGAGATTGTGGCACGGGGAATCATGATCCGAGCTAGTGGGCTGGAGAGCATCTTGAATGCTGGGTTAATCTGTGGTAACTCAGCCTTGAGCCAAGGATAGACGTCTAGTAGGTGCTTGAGACGTGTATCGCCGTTGTACTCAGAGATCTCTGTGACTGGTTCTTCCTCTGGCTCCTCTGTTGGAGCGTTAGCAGGTTTCTTCATGCAGGAGCAGGATACATAGTTATCATCGTCATCCTCTTCTTCTGCATGGTGATGATGTGACTCCTGAGGGTGGGGTGCTTCTTGATGAGGAGCACTATGCGAAGGGGATGCATAGGCACTTCCCTCTTGATCTGCACGATTGTGCTTGTCTGCAGCCTTGTTACTCTTATCCCAAGAGAGCAGGGTACGTGAGCCTTCGAGGCTACGGATACGAGTACAATCTTGCATCATCTCCAATACACCACGGAAGCGTCCCTGTTCATCACGGACTGCCACGTATGTAATATAGATAAAGAGGCCAGGCTTATTGATCCAGAAATCGACTTCGTCTTCCTCTCCGTTGCGGAACTTCTCGATAATCTCCTCTACGAGGTGGACACTGGTACGAGGGTGGCAGTTCTTCACATCACGCCCGATTACGTTCTTGCTTCGTGGGAAGACCCGGTGGTCGGTGTCCGAGTAGAAACGAACAATCTCACTCTCGTCCACATAAGAGAGGTCTACGGGGAGGTGTTTATAGACGAGGTTGATTTGCTCGAGGGTCATCTGCCCCTGAGCAACGTCCAGTAGTCCATTGGGGTCTGTACCACCTGCACTGAAGTACTTACCGAGGAGTGCTGCTAGTTCACCAGCGAAGCCTGCTGTCATAGCTGTACCAGATGCAGGGGTAGGCTCTTCTTGCTCCTTCTTAGCCTTGCCCACACGTATCCAGGCATAGCCAATCTCACGGTCTCCAGCCTTCATCTCCTCAAACTCGTTGGGACGTATCATAGCCAGCGATGTGGGGTAGAGAACAGTTTCTTCCTTCTGCATCAAGTCGAGGACATCCTCAACGATCATCTTCTGCATCTTGATGAACTCCTCATCCTTATCCTGCTCTATGAGACGGCGTGCATCGCTTATCTCGTCACGGATGAAGTCATCGAGGAGCCACATCGTCGTTGTTGGGCGGTCGAAACCTTTCTTCTCTAGTATGGAGTAGAGCTGGTTCTGCTTGCGCGAGAGGTGAAGGCGATACTTGTGAAGCTCATCGTAGAGTGCGAGCCATTGGTTTTTGATTACAGGGTACTGAGCTAACTCCTCTACTTGCTTGAGGAGTTCACGCATGGCATCATTCTCACGAATATAGCACATGATTGGATGGTCGGGGGGAAGGTCAGGACGGCTAGTATCCATCACGTCCTGGAAGAGTTGCATCATCTGCTGAATATCTTCCTTGCGACACTCGTCCTCCTCGAAGGTCTTGAGCTCTTGCTCTGCTAGAGCAATCTCATAGGGGCGAAGTGTCTTTACCTTCTCTCTGAGGATGGCACGAGCATCATCGAGGGAGAGATCTCCACTCATGTAGCGTTCTTTTGTATCGAGGACGATACGTAGCTTATCCATGTTTACCTCTGGGAGGTGCTTCTGCATTTCCATATGGGAATCTTCTGTTAGTTCCTACGATTTATTAAGTAGACATAGAATTCACTGTCTACTAAGGCTTCGATACCAATCATCGCCTCACCTGGGAATCGTAGCAGGGTACCGGGGGTGAGCTTGTGGGTTTCGTTACTGTCGAGGGTCGTTATCACCTCACCCTTCACTACGGAGAAGAATACATCTTGCCCGACATGGTCGTGAGGACGTACCTTTTTCCCTTGGGGCAGGTCTACGTGTACGACCATGAGTTCCTCTTGCTCTGCGACGAGACCAAATTCATTAATCTCTGTTCCTATCATTGTTTGTGTCTGCTTGATGTTTGTTTGTTGAGCAATTCTATCTCTATGGAGGCAGTGCCAGATGAGAAGCCGACCACGTGCCTCGGTACACCCTCTTGCTCGTAAGGATACACAGCGATAGAACAATGCTTCTGGATCAATCGTTCACGTGGAAGTCGTTATTGCTTGATCTCAGAGAGGCTAGAGAGTTGCTTACGTAGCTGATGTACCTCATTCTCAAGATGAGTAATCTGCTCATCTTGGGCTCGGATGGTCTGCTGGTAGGAGTTCAGCTCCTCAGTCTCAATGCTACTAGGTGCTTGCTCTTCCACTCGAAGGAGAAGGTCACTGAGGACGTTCATGTAGTTATTGAACGCATCATAAGGTGAGCTGTAGGGGCTAAATGGATGTCCTCCCCAATTGACCGTATTCATATAATAGAAGTGATCTGCACTTTGCAGGTATAGCCAATCCTGTAGGAGGCGTCGATCCTCGAGGGCATGCACGCGCTCCCCCCAGGCACGTAGCTTTTCGATTGCACCCTGCTGTAGGATGTTTCCGTTCCATTCGTTTGTGCTCTTCTCCTCTCCAGCCCAGCTGATAGGGTAGGCCACAGAGAGCGCACCAACGCTCTTCTCTTCATCTAGAAGTCTAGATGGAGTAGTAAAACTCACCTCATAGTTGGCTGCTAGAGCAGGTAAAGCACGGAAGAACTCAAATATTCCTGTCTCTGGGCGGTTCATCACACCTAGGACTTCGTAGTTCATATAGAGACAAACGAAGTCTTCCCCTTCGGGTAACCATTTTACTCGTCCAAGGAGCTTATCAGCTGTGACTGGGTACTCTGCTGAGGCATAGTTGGAGAAGTGTGAGGTGATCAACTCTGTGAGATTTGCGTTGTGCAGTAGGAGGGTGGTTTTAGGGCTAACCGCAGAGGTGTAGAGGTAATTGGGGCTCTTCCATCCCAACACATGCTTAGCTCCCTCGGTGATGATGCCTTCGTAGCCGAGGGCGGAGAGCTCCAGAGCAATATCATCCGAATAGATGAGCTCGGTATTGCAAAAGACGCGAGAGGGACTAACCCCAAATAGCTCTCGGAGCTTAGTCTGCTGCATCCGTACCTGATTGCGAAACTCTACGCTATCGTAGAGCGAGGAGATGGAGTGGGCATAGCTCTCGGCAAGTAGCTCCACTCGTCCCGTAGCTACCAGCTCCTTGAAGCTATCGATTAGCTCGGGCTTATAGTACTCCATCTGCTCAATTGCTAAGCCAGAGAGTGAGAAGCTTACTGAGAAATCAGGGTAGGCCTTGAGTAACTCTAGGAGCATACGATTAGCCGGAAGGTAGCAGGTATCGGCAATGCGCTCGAAGACCTCTTCATTCAGGTAATCATCTGAATAATAATGGGAATTCCCTATGTCGAAGAAGCGGTAACGCCTCAGACGATAGGGCTGATGTATCTGGAAGCAAAGACAAATCTTTTTCATGAGGGGAATGAGTATAGTGGAGTTGTGACTTAGCGTGTATATCGTTCGTAGATGGCACGTACCTTACGTCCAGCTGCCTCCCAAGTAATGCTATTGACTTCCTTTAGGCCTTCTTCCTTCAGGAAGGTATGCATCTCGGGGTATGTAATTAAAGCATAGATGGCATCGGCCATAGCATCGATGTCCCAGTAGTCTACCTTCACAGCATAGCTTAGTATCTCTGCACAACCAGACTGATAAGAGATGATTGAGGGAACACCGCACTGCATCGCCTCCAGAGGAGATATGCCGAAGGGTTCCGAGACGGAGGGCATAACGTAGACATCGCTTGACTTAAACACTTCATAGACTTGCTGACCCTTCATAAAGCCTGTGAAGTGGAAGCGATCGGAGATATTCCTTTCGGCTGCCAGACGAATCATGGCATCCATCATATCGCCGCTACCTGCCATGATGAAGCGCACATCCTTCGTTCGCTCTAGTACTTTAGCAGCAGCTTCAACGAAGTATTCACACCCCTTTTGCATCGTGATGCGTCCGAGGAAGGTCACGACCTTGTCCTTGACTCCTCGCCGATCGGGTAGGGCGAGTATGGATGGAGCAAGCGGAGTAACTGCATTATGTATAGTGGTGACTTTAGCAGGGTCTTGGTGGTACTTGTCGATTACTGTTCGGCGGGTAAGGTCGCTCACGGTAATGATGTGATCAGCCTGATTCATCCCGTCCATCTCGATACCAAAGACCGTTGGGTTTACATTACCCCTACTACGGTCGAAGTCGGTGGCGTGTACATGTACGATGAGAGGCTTCCCCGTCACTTGCTTGGCGTGGATACCCGCAGGATAGGTCAGCCAGTCGTGGGAGTGGATGATATCTACTTGTTCGGCACGTGCAATTACACCTGCTACGATGGAGTAATTGTTGATCTCCTCCAGAAGGTTATCGGGATACTTGCCCGAGAACTCAAAGCAGCCAAGGTCATTCGTCCCACGGTAGGAGAAGTCAGCATAGATATGATCCCTCAGATGGTAGTACATCTCTGGGCTCATTTTGCCAGAGAGACGCTCTCGTACGTACTCATAGGGTACATCTCGATAGACTATGGGGGTATCACCTGCACCAATGATACGCAGGAAGCTCGTGTCCTCATCACCTGATGGGCGAGGTATGACAAAGGTAATGTCCATATCCCCTTGAGCTGCCATGCCCTGTGTCAGACCGTAGCTGGCAGTACCTAGACCACCTAGTATGTGGGGAGGGAACTCCCATCCAAACATTAACGCTTTCATTCGTACCTGATAATCGGCAGTGTCTGTGTATCGTATTCTCTCTTGGCTTCCTCGAGGAGCTTG
Organism: Porphyromonas catoniae ATCC 51270; assembly: GCF_000565015.1. Taxonomy (GTDB): domain Bacteria; phylum Bacteroidota; class Bacteroidia; order Bacteroidales; family Porphyromonadaceae; genus Porphyromonas; species Porphyromonas catoniae. The sequence continues at coordinate 225,106 of NZ_JDFF01000024.1, read as the reverse complement.
AGCGAACGTAGTATCTCTCCTACGCTCATGGCGAAGGAGATAGCTCCGCGCCCCTTGAAGGGTGGGTTCCCATCAAATAGCTCACTGATTGTCCCCACGCCATGCTCCTGTAGCTCCTCCTCCATCCCGATGAGTGTCCTCTCAACGAAGGAGATAGCCCCTTGCCCGTAGAGCTTGAGGTAGGCCTCGAAGTATGAGCCCAGGAGCCATGGCCATACAGAGCCATTGTAGTAGGCTTGCTCTCTTTGTAGCTGGGTGCCATGGCACTGTGGCTGGTAGCCATCACTCTTGGGGCTTAGGGAGCGAAGACCCTTAGGCGTACGTAGCTCTCGTGTGATAATCTCCACCACAGAGCGACGTAGCGGCTTGGAGAGGGGCGAGTAGGGGAGTGAAGCGGCAAAGATCATATTGGGTCGTACGCTCCAGTCCTGCCGTGTATGAGGGGAAATGTAGTCAAAAAGATAGCCATGCTCATTGACGAAGACTTGGTTAAAGCTCTCCCTGACTTGCTCTAAGAGTGTCTCTAGCTGCTCATCCCACCTAGAGGGTATCACTTCTTTGTAGAAGCAGAGAGCATTGTACCAGAGGGCATTCACCTCCACGAGATAACCCTCTCGGCGAACGACTGCCCGCCCACCTATCTTGGCATCCATCCAGGAGAGGGGCTTCCCATCTCCTATGATGAGGCAGAGACCCGTCTCATCGATACGAAGATTGGGGTGTACGTTGCGCAGGTAGTAATGGATTAGTTCATCTAGGAATGAGCCGTAGCGGCTGACCATGTCTTCGTTACCCGCGTAGTGGGCATACTGCTGTAGTGTCCAGATGGCCCAGAGGCCGACGTCAGGTTCGTTGATGCCTTGTATCTCCTTTGACACTCCTACTTGGTTCATGAAGGCTCGGGTATCGGGGATGACGGTATCCATGATGCGGTAGAACCGCTCAGGGGCATCGGCGTAGATAGTACAGCCTGGCAGAGCGATGAAGAGGTCCCTTGCCCTCACTCCGAACCAAGGGTAACCAGCGAGGAGGTAACCACGGGTTGCATCGGGACGGTAATAGAATTGTAAGGCTGAGTTTAAGAGGCAACTACGGAAGTCCTCCCTCGGGGTACGCATGGCGAGCTCCTCCTCGAAGAGAGGGGCAAGGCTCTCTGGTGCTACTTCATCTAGCCCTGCGGAGAAGTACACGGTCTCTCCAACGGCTATATCTACGTCGAAGTAGCCAGGCACGTAGAGATCCTCAGTGTACTCGTAGCCCCGCTCCCGCTCCTTGGTGTACTCTATCCGTTCGTTCCAGGTAGGGGCGCTGACGTATTGATGCTCCTTCGAGAGCTGAAGGTGTAGGGTAGGGTAGCCCTCGTAGAGACAGAAGCTCACCCCTGACTTGACCTCCTGATAGGCTTCATTGATCGAGGTATTCTGATGAGTGAGTATCTTGACGTCTCGGAAGGCTAAGAAGGGGGAGAGTCGTAGGGTCGTCTGGCTATGTGCCTCCAGGAGGGTATAGCGAAGTAGCGCACGATTGACGTAGTGGCAGAAGATAAACTCCTTCCGCAAGACTACGCCCCCCACACGGTAGGTCGTCGAGGAGGCTACGTCTACATTATACTCACGGATATACTTATGCCCCTTAGGTGAAAAGATGTCTCCTTCGTACTCATGTATCCCTACATTGAAGGGCACTCCATGCTGTATGATCGTTAGGTCTAGGCTGGAGAGCAGGACATGGTTATTGGGGCTCAGAGAGGGGATTGGTATGACAAGCACACCATGGTATTTGCGTGTGTTACAGCCGACGATGCTGGAGCAGCAGTAAGCTCCTTTACGGTTCGTGCGGATGTACTCACGCTGGGTAGACTCATCGAGGTTCGCCATGAGTCGGCGGTCGAACTTGAGGTAACTCATGCTTTGTCTATGTAGTGTACCTACACTGCCTCTTCTGGGAGAGAGGTCAGATGGGTAGAGTTTGAGCTGCTTATTGTCTACATATCTCAGGCTATTGGTTTCCCTGGGGGGAGAGACCTAGGCCTAATTACCCTGCTAAGTTAGAAATTAAACCGAGGAATATCAAGATTTTCGTCTATTTCCTATAAGAGACTTCATCTAGCCCCTGTGTGGAGCGGGTTTGGGAGTCGCCCTAGGGGTTCCCCCGTAACCTCTAGGGAGGTACTGAGGATACCTACCTAGAGGTTCCCTCGGTACCTCCTACTAGGTTCCCTCAGTACCTATTTGGGGAATGATGGGTAGGCAGAAGGGAGAAGAAAAGCAATCTAGGGCAAGGGGAGTGGATATTAGGTAAAACGGATGAAGTGGAATCGGTTAGGGTAGAGCCAGAAGTCCTCCACCAAGGCCCCTTGGGGATGCCAAACTTATTACCCCTCTCGTCTGGCTGAGGCTACCATAGGGTGAGCCAGAGGTGCCTCTAGAAGTATGGGATAGCTTTACCCAATCATGCCATGACCTCATTCTAGGTAGAGCTACCATGGTATAGTAGGGGATAGCTCCAGCGGGGAACTGGCGTAGAAAAGGCTATCTTTGTAGGATAAATAGCTTCGTCACTACAGCGAATAACGGTAGTGCTTATTATGGTAAAACGTCTACGCCTCACCAGCATTGTGGCTCTCACGAGCCTCACTCTCCTGAGCATAGCCTCTCCTCTAAGGGCTCAGACACGGCTAGGGTTGCATCTAGGGCAATCCGAAGAGCTGTCTCTAGCCCTTGATGGGCGATTGACTTTTGAGTCTGCCCTTTTCCTACCCGAGAATAAGTCCAACTACCTCTGGGGGAAGAATGTGGCAGATGCTGAGCCCTTTCGTATGTCTCCAGGAGTGACAATCTCGCAGGCTCGTCTAGCACTTGTCACCAAATACCAGTCATGGACGGGGAGGATAGATGTGAACTTCGCTGGGCAGAAGGTACGCCTCAGTGACACCTATATCCGCTATGCCTATTCGGAGCGGGGGGATATCACGCTTGGGCATCTCTACGACCCGATTAGCATCGGACTGAATACCTCATCTCGCCATGTGTCGCTTATTATGCCTATGGTGGTTACCTTCCTTACACCCGTGGTACGTCACATTGGGATTACCTTGACTCAGTGGGGGGGAAGGTACTGGTTCTCGGGAGGACTGTATGCAGGGGGTATTGTCGGGACTACATCGGGGGCAAACCGCTACTGTGAGGGCTATGGTGTGGCTGCTCGTGCTGCATGGCTCCCCATTTGCTCTGAGGGAGATGTCTTGCACCTAGGAGTGTCAGCCAGCACACGTACACCAGAGCGTAGGCTTGACCCTACGGGAGGAATGCTCCTAGCTGCGCATGGTAGCTCTGTAGTAGATGAGAGGAGCTTTGTCCAAACGAAACTGCCAAACGTGCAGCGGTATGAGATCTTTGGAGCAGAGGCGGCTTACCGCAATACCAAGTTCTATGCTCAGGGGGAATTTCTCCTGACCAACATTGGATATACCCCCGAGTCGCATGCTCGACGTCCAGAGGATATTGAGCGAGGGCTCTTTGTCTCACCAGAGGAGTATGAGAGCTTCTTTGGGGGCTACCTTACTGCCAGCTATATGCTCCGTGGGGAGCAACGTGCCTATAATCGTAGATCGGCTACCTTTCGCAACACCGCCGATGAGCTCCTCCCAGGGGGGAACCTCGAGCTGATAGCACGTCTAGGCTATCTAGATGCAGACCAAGGGGGGAGACTAGCAGAGGGTATAGCTGGGATTAATTGGTACCCCAACCTATATGTAGTGCTGGGTGCAAGCTACACCTACGGCAATATGGATGCACGTGCCAATGCTGGTGGCTACCTGCATAGCAAGGCCCTTGGCGAGGAAGGGCTACGCCTACATACCCTGCGATTGCGCGCTCAGTTTGTCTTTTAATACACTAGTGATTTCCCTACGATGTACTTGAAGTCGTCCATTCTCCTTTCTCTTAGCCTCTTCTTCCTTTCCTCCTTATCCCTAGGGGCGAAGGAGGTAAAGCCTAAGACTCCTGTAGCCTCAGAGACCCTGCTCAGGGATGCCCGAGAGGCTTATCTAGCCTACCGGTTCTCCGATGCACACACGCTCCTCGAGAAGTACGTCACTGCTCTCGGGCGACGTAAGCAGGCTATCCCTGACTCTGTGCGCCTATTACAGGCAAGAGTGCAGCGCGCTGAGCGTATGTATCAACGTGCCGAAGACCTAACCTTCGAGTCTCGGTATATGGTAGCCAAGAAGGAGTGGCTTCAGAAGATCAATGAGCTAAGGAATCGTTTAATTCCCGAGGAGGGGGTGCTCAAGTGCGATAGCCTTATGGGGCAAACCTCCTACCGAGACAAGCTGGGTCGTAATTGGATCCGCCCCTCTTCCTCGAGCCTAGAGTGGCTCTCTATGGTGGGCAAGAACTGGGAGGTACAGCCTATCGAAATGAAGGCACTTAATAGTGGGGCTGAGCTTATATACCCTTACCTGCTAGAGGATGGGACGACTCTGCTCTTTGGGCGTATGTCGGATGATGGACTTGGGGGATACGACCTCTATATGTCTCGCCTCACAGGGCAGGGGGATAGCTTCTACGAGCCAACCCTTCTGGGGATGCCCTACAACTCTCCCTACAATGACTACCTCCTGACTTATGACGAAGAGAAGGACGCTGGTTGGTTGGTGACAGATCGTTTCTGCCCCTCAGACTCGCTCTTCGTATACTACGCTAAGGGGAGACCTCCTTTCCTATCAGGTAAGAGCCGTGACGAGGTAGACTCGCTGAGTGCAGAGCAGGCTTTCCTGCGTGCAAGCCTCCGTGACCTACCCTCAAGAGATACGGATGTTGCTGTTGCCACACCCGAGGATGAAAAGTCTGGTGACTTCTACTTCCTGCTCCAAGGAAATCGTGTTTATCGCTACTGGTCAGACTTTTCTTCTAAAGAAGCTGTAGAGGCCTTCCGTAAGGCAGAGGAGCAGAGGCTCGCACTAGAGAAGAAGCAAGAGTCTCTTGCGCATCTACGCCTCCAATGGCAGCAATCGACCGAGGAGAGACGGAAAGATCTACGCGAAACGATCCTCATGACTGAGACCCAGCTCGCATCAGAAGCTGAGAAGCTGAAAGCCCTATACGATGCCGTGCGTAAGCTCGAAGGTGTACACTAATAAGATCCCTCTTGGAAACATTTAACCATATCATCAACCCCGATATTGCCCTCTCGGCGTGGATAGCACTGGCTGTCAGTGGCTTGCTCCTCATTCTCTCGGGCTTTATGTCCTCATCCGAGGTCGCATTCTTTTCGCTTTCTCCCTCGGATATCGATGCGATTAAGGAGGAGGAAGACCCCGCAGACCCAGCCCTCCTTGACCTGTTAAAGGATACGGAGAGGCTCCTAGCAACCATCCTCATTGGCAATAATCTCGTCAATGTGGCAATCGTCATCCTCACGGGCTATGCCTTCAGCTTGATCTTCGACTTTTCCTCGGCTCCTGCTCTGGGCTTCATCGTGCAGACCGTCATCTTGACACTCCTGCTCTTGCTCTTCGGCGAAATCATCCCCAAGGTTTATGCTCAGGCGAGACCTCTTGCCTTTAGTCGCTTTTCCTCGGGGAAGATGCGCATTGTCTCTCGTCTCCTGTATCCCTTCTCGAGCTTCCTCATGCGCTCCACAAGCCTTGTGACACGTCGCATGCAACCTCGGAAGTACGATCTCTCGGTAGATGAACTCTCGCAGGCTGTAGACCTACTGGAGGGACACGAGCCCGAGGAGAAGGAACTCTTCGAGGAAATCATCAACTTCCATCATAAGACAGCCTCTGAGATTATGGTGCCTCGTGTCGATATGACCGACATAGATATATCGTGGGATTTCCACCGTATGCTCTCTTTCGCTGTCGAGTGTGGCTACTCGCGCATCCCCGTTTATGAGGGCTCTGAGGACAACATCAAGGGTATCCTCTATCTGAAGGACCTCATTCCGCACAAGAGCAAGGACGCAGATTTTGATTGGCGAGGCTTGATCCGAGAGGCATACTTCATCCCTGAGAATAAGCCCCTCGATGACCTCTTGGAGGAATTCCGTAGCACGAAGAAGCACATCGCCGTGGTCGTGGACGAATATGGTGGTACAAGTGGCATCGTAACAATGGAAGATCTGCTGGAGGAGATTGTCGGTGAGATCACGGACGAATATGATGAGGACGAACTGCCCTACAAACGTTTGCCTGACGGGAGCTATCTCTTCGAGGGAGGTACGCCTCTGACCGATGTCCTGCGCGCCCTCGACCTAGAGCCTGGTACGTTTGGCAAGAGCGAAGACCAAGTAGATACTCTCGGTGGCCTTGTGCTGGAGCTGAAGCAAGACCTCCCACGTAAGGGTGATGTCGTTAGGACGGAGGGTTGGCAGTTTCGTGTCACTTCGCTGGAGAAGTTTCGTATCACCGAAGTGCAAATCATTCCTCCACCAGCATCTGATGTTGCCTCAAGCTAGCAGTGTACAGATAGAGCAAGTAGAAGGGCTACCCGATGGGATAGCCCTTTATCTCTGTCGCTTCGTCTCCGAGGGAGGGGAAGAACGGCTAAGCAAGGGAAGGAGGGAACAGCTGGATAGAGAAAGGCAACTTATCCTTCACCTCATCCAAGAGGCTCTGTCCCTGCCTTCCCCGCCCGAACTGGCTCATCATCCTTCGGGGGCTCCTTTCCTTCCACAGCACCCAGAGAAGAGTATCAGCATCAGCCATGCAGCGGGCGTGGTGGCAGTCCTCCTTGCCCCAAGCACATATCGTCTTGGTGTTGATGTTGAGCGAAGGCGTCCCCAGCTCCTCCGAGTGCAGACAAAGTACCTCCATGATGACGAGCTTCCCATGCTCCTCCCCTGTATTTCCGACGAACTGACGGCTTTGACGCTCCTTTGGTCTGCTAAGGAAGCCCTTTTCAAGCTCCTCCAGCCCCCCTCACAGTCGCTTCTTGACTTCCGCCTGAGGGATTTTTCTCTTCTTCCCTCTGCGTCAAGACGTATTGGCCTGTTTCCCTCTGCTCCCCATCCTGCTCTTCGCGGTAGCTACTGTCCCTCTCTTGCTACGCCTGCTCAGTCTTCTCCCTCGGACTTTCGCCCCATCTCTTCGGGCTTACTTACTTTTGAAGCCTCTTCCTCCTCTTCTCGCCTCGTTCCCCTTTCCTTCAACCTCTACGATGATTTTCTCCTCACCTATTGCTGGACGCGAGAGTAGGGGATAGGTGTGTGAAACACATAGTATTGTCATGAGCTGGTAGCCGAGAGGTAGGTTATGCTTGGGTTGCTTTCAGTTGCTCTTTCGTATCTCTCTTACCTCTTTCTTGTTTTACCTCTTCATGTAGGCTCATAAACGACGCCCCCAACCTGCGACAGCAGGTTGGGGGCGTCGTTTATGGCAAGAGGGGATTAGATCCCTATGCCGCCATCTGAAGGCGGAAACTTTAGTGTTGCCATCGTACTATTACAGAGCAAAAAATTTAGGTATATACTAAAATTTCTATATACCTAAATTTATTTATGTATATACATAAAATATATTTTGGGTAAGTTCTACTTTATGCTGTAACTATGCCTAAGGCCACATGTTGGGATGCCAGAGGAATGGTCACTCCTAGAGACCAAGGCTTTGCCTACGATGCACAGGGAGGTAGGCCCGAAGGGTAAAGTGTGATTATTTGTATTCAGGGCGGTACTTGTTCCCCTCTTCATCCTCGAGGATACCGAGGTAGCTGGTATATCGTGAGGGAGCAATAGAGCCTTGCTCTAGGGCTTCACGTACGGCACAGCCAGGCTCATGCGTATGTGTACAGTTGTTGAAGCGACAGCCTTCACTGAAGCGGAAGATCTCAGGGAAATAATGAGATACCTCTTGTCCCCTCATCTCAAGCGTACCGAAGCCTTTGATCCCTGGGGTGTCAATAAGGTAACCATTAGAGTGGGGGAGAGGAAGCATCTGAGAGAAGGTTGTGGTGTGCATCCCCTTGAAGTGAGCTAACGAGATATTTCCTGTCTTAAGCTCTGCTCTTGGTATGAGACGATTGATCAAGGTGCTTTTCCCTACGCCCGAGTGCCCACTGAAGAGAGTTATCTGCCCTGATAGACGCTGTGTTAGCTCTGAGATTCCTTCACCTGTGGTAGCTGATACCTTATGACAGGGATAGCCTATCTGCGTATAGAGCTCAATCAGCTCATGCATATAGGCTGTGTCCTCAGGAGTATAAAGGTCTATCTTGTTAAATACAAGTTCTGTCGGGACACGATAGGCCTCGGCAGTAGCAAGGAAGCGGTCAATAAACGTCGTGCTGGTCTCGGGAGCTACTACTGTACAGACGAGGAAGGAGGCATCAAGGTTAGCAGCTAAGATGTGTGACTCCTTGGAGAGGTTTGCCGCACGGCGAATGATGTAGTTCCGACGGGGGAGAATATCGCAGATGTAGTGGGCCTCCTCGTCTGCTTGCCCTTTGCTCTGCTCAATGATGACGTGGTCGCCTACAACGATTGGATTTGTAGAGCGAATGCCACGTAGGCGTAGATTACCCTTGGCAAGGCACGGACGCTCTACACCATCCTCTGTGAGGACGATGTAGTGGCTCCCTGTGTTCTTGATAACTAGCCCTGTCACTAGAGGGTACTCGGAGAGTCTGTGCTATAGCTAAAGGAAATCATCAGACCCTAGACGGTCATGATTTCCTTCTCCTTAGCTGCGAAGAGTTCGTCTACTCTCTTAATGTAGCGGTCGTGTAGCTTCTGTACATCAGCCTCGGCATCCTTAGCTACATCCTCAGGGGTATTATCAGCCTTGATACTCTTCTTAATAAGCTCATTGGTGTCACGGCGGGCGTTGCGGATACTTACCTTAGCCGTCTCTGTGTCAGCCTTTACCTGTTTAACGAGTTCTCTGCGGCGATCCTCTGTGAGAGGAGGAATACCTAGGCGGACAACTTCACCATTATTCTCAGGGGTGATGCCAAGAGGAGAGTTGATGATGGCACGCTCTATATCTCGGATAATCCCCTTCTCCCAAGGTGTGATGACAATACTCTTAGCATCGGGGACAGTGACTGTACCTACCTGAGTGAGAGGAACGAGGCTACCGTAGTACTCGACCATAATCCCATCGAGGATCTTGATATTTGCCTTCCCTGCTCGTACACGGGCAAGGGCTTCTTCTAAATGCTCAACGGTCTTCTCCATCTGTGCGCCTGCTTGCGCAATAAGGTCTTTTAGTTCGCTCATATCGTTTAGTTGTTTTGTTATTGCATATACTTCTTGGTTCAGCACCTTTGGTTAGAAACCTACATAGGTACCGATAGACTCCCCGCGAAGTACCCTCAATAGATTACCTGGGGTATCCATATCGAAGACAATGATCGGGAGGTTATTCTCTCGGCACATCGTCGTAGCAGTCAGATCCATTACCTTCAGCCCTCTGTTGTAGATCTCATCATAGGTGATGCGGTCAAACTTAGTTGCGGTTGGATCCTTCTCTGGGTCTGCTGTGTAGATGCCATCCACACGCGTCCCTTTAAGCATCACATCTGCCTCCAGCTCAATGCCACGTAGGGACGAGCCTGTATCCGTAGTGAAGAAGGGATTGCCTGTCCCCCCAGAGAGGATAACGACCTCGCCAGCCTCTAGGGCATCGATGGCACGACGCTTGGCATAGAATTCTCCAATGGGCTCCATCCGTATGGCCGTCAAAACTCTATTCTTCACCCCACGAGCGGAGAGGGCAGAGCTAAGTGCTAGGCTATTGATTACGGTAGCAAGCATCCCCATCTGGTCGCCTTGCACCCGGTCAAAGCCCTGAGCTGCACCACTCAGACCGCGGAAGATATTGCCTCCACCGATGACAATCGCTACTTGGATCCCCATCTCTACGGCGGATTGTATATCCTGCGCATAGTCTCTGAGGCGGTCGGTATCTATACCATACTGCTTGGTACCCATTAGGGATTCGCCACTGAGCTTGAGTAGCACACGTCTGAAGCTATTCATTTCTTTTATACTTGTAGATTGTAGTGCAAAGAAACGATTTTTAGCCCAAATCTCTATGGAATTAGCTCTTCTCAAACCATCTTCTTGCCCCTTGTATATTGTACATGAAGTCATATTTGAGGAAGGCTATATGATAAAGAGTGGAGAGCAATGGGGTGAGGGGGAAGCTAGGGTTTCTATATCTATTTGATGTGTGTGGCTACTTTACAATATGTATTCCCGCATGTCAAGCACTAGTTTTAGAGGTGTTTGTAATGGAGGGTAACGAGTTGATATAATGGTTATACCTTCTTTTTTTGAAGTATCTATCCTACTTCTTTCCTAATTTGTTTCTAGAGCTACAGGGTGGTGTTCTATGTAAAAACCACGGCCTAATCTCGGTCGCTAGGGAAGAGGGAAGGAAAAAGCTCTAGAGTCTCCTCGAGGAGACTCTAGAGCTTTTAGATGAATTCACTAGAGCTTTTACACTATTACTCTAGAGGTTTTGAAAGAGAACTATAGATTATCCGTATAGGTAATGTTACAGTGCTCTCCTTTGGCATGAATGCTAGCGTCTAGCGTAAGTATTCTCAAACTTAGATTGACTTACAGTCTTAGCTGCATTATCGCCTTCCTTGAGCTTGACCTCTAGCTTTGTTGGGTAGCCATGATTATCGTGGCCAGAGTAGATGTAGGTTGTCTCCTGCTTGGTGACAGACTCAACCTGTCCACTGACATTGTACTGGGTCTCTATGCTCTTCTCAAATGTGACAAGTCCCAGGCTGTTATATTCCTTATTTGCTACGTAGTTCTTTACCTCTCTTAGGCCTGTACGCTGATTATTCCCGTCAAGGATAGGACTAAAGTTCTTGGTACGCTCCTCGACCACTCTACCATTGGCATCATAGCGATACGCATGAGAGAAGGAGGGGTAGTCTTCACGTCCGTTATGATGGTCTTGGATCTCAAATCCATTCTCGTAGCGATAGATCACGTTTGCATACTCCCTACGTCGCCCGTTCTCATAGACATACTCAACGGACTTTTTCTTTTTTCCATTCTCCCACGTATAGATTTTCTCACTTTGCAGGACAAGCTGGTTTGTTTGGATGTCGAAGTTATATCTCTCTTCCTTTGTGAGCTGCTCCCCAGTGTATGTATACTTGAACTTGCGATCAATCCTATATACGGGAGGTATTGGACTGCCCCCAGAGGCGTTGACATAGGATAGTGTCTCCGTAACTAGACCAGATCCATTGTAACTATGGGTCAGGTAGCTACTATGCTCGAACCGCTGGAAGCCTGTATTGTAGGTTAGGAACTGCTCCTTTACGGTCTTTCCTGATGCATCATAGGTGTAAATGGCCTGCTTCTCGGGTATAGTACCCGTTTCATCGAAGTTGGTTTCCTGCTTGACCTGAAGGTATTCTGATGTAGGTGGTGTGGGAGCTTCATTCGATTTCGAGCGACAGCTTGAGAGCATCCCGAGGGATAGAACAGATAGGCCAAGGACTAAGGCGTTTGTTTTCTTCATTATACGTTCGTTGTTGGAGGATGAATAATAGCCCTTCCTTATCACTAGAAGAGTGACCAGTCTAGAGCTTATCTATCAAATTTACACCCGAAAGATACAAATATTTGTAATATAACAAGAGTTTATTGTAAAATAACTCCTCCCCCATACGCAAGCAGAACAATGTCCATTTGCGTGTGGAGGAGGGCTGGCTATGGTTTATAGATAATTGTTTCCCTCTCTAGGGGGGATGACCCTGCTTATGTCCTACCGAAAAGGTAAATGAAGTAGAGGCACAAGCAAAGGAGACAAGGTGTAGAATTACTCCGTAGGAAGCAACTCGAAGAGGTAATCCTCGGGCTGGGGTGTCTTGCGGTAGTTGATGTGCAACTTACCATCTTTGAGTCCCCAGATGTAGGCAAGAGCTTCCTCTGCATTTTGTAGGGCAAAGAATCCTGACTCATTGCGATGCAGCGTAAAGCTATCCCGAGATTTATCTACAGACTTGGTGAGCTTGAGGGATGAGGTCAAGACTTGCTGGTCCTGAGCGTTCGTTAGGACGTAGCGCCCCGTCTCTTGATCGAAATCTATGAGCCAAACTTGACGCTGAGGATTGATGGTATCGGCCTTAGTAATCAGCTGGACTCCTGCTGAGCTATTCGTGAGGTAAGTACCCTTGACCTTAACGTAATACTTGCCGCTTTCAACTAGTGGAGCAGGGAGCTTATCTACTTGGTACGTGTATGCCTTACGATAGCGTGCATAGAGCTGTCGCTTGAGCCAAGAGAGGAAGGGAGCGACTACTTGGCTTGCAGGCTTGGGGTAAGGGGCATTCAGTGAACCCTTGAAGTCTCGTGAGCGAATAGCAGATTGCTCTACTTCTACCTCGTGAAGGGCATCATATAGCTTCATGAAGGAGGAATAGTTCCCTTGCTCTAGTTCTTCTTGCATCTTCAGGAGGGCTTGTCCCTGCATGGACATAAAGTAGTAGACCTGTAGCCAAGGAAGTAATTCCTCGGTGAGAGCAGGACTATCGTGATAACTAGCCATAACCACTAGAGCATCGTTTCCCATGAGGGCGAAGCGGTTACTTAGCTTCAGTCGCAGAGTACTTGGGACAGATCCTGTTTTCAGATAGGCTTCTTTGAACTGGCTAATGTAGGGAACGAAATCTCGAGACTCTCCAGGGAGGCGAAAGCGATGACCATTGGCTCCTGGATCAATATTATCCTGAGCAAAGCGACGAAATTCTTCTACGGCTTGCGGATAAAGCTCCTTGGTTACACCTTCCCAGGCACGATCAGCATCATAGGCTTTCATATTCCAAAGGTAGTCTGCTACGCTAAAGATGGCGATTTTGGACGCCTCTGCATACTCCATTGGGTTGGCTACAAAGCCACCGAGTAGAGGTGTAAGATCCGTGGCGTTACCCTTCATTGGCCCTAGAAGTAAATGATCTACAGCAAAGTCTGTCACGGGATAGTTGAGCCAGACATAACCTTTACGACGGATACGCCCGTTTACGTACTCCATCGTCTCTCGGTCAATCATCGTGACGACTGTTTTGCCGGTCCACATGATCTCAATCTTGGGGTGCATCTTTGTGCCGAGGATGTCTAGGTAGTTACCCTTTGCCCAAGCTTGGTTGTATTGCGTGGGACAGAGGATAAGAGAGCTGACCTGCATACCTGTCTTTTGGAAGTGTTCGTAGAGGTAGTTCATGAGGTCTGCTTGATGCCCAGCAGACTCGTCATCAGCACTAATATCATCGAAGAAGACAGCGAAGGAGCGTACACCTAGGTGGTACATATCTTCGCACTTTCGTACGACAGCATCACGATCAGCTTGCGTCCATTTGATGTCTAGACCAGGGTGAATAGCCCAGACGAAGAGTACACCGCGACTATGTGCCTCTGAAACAAGCTGACCGATGCGTTGACGCTCTTCGCTGGGGTAGAGCTCACGCCACCTCTCTCTATGATAGGGGTCATCCTTAGGACCATATATATAGGTATTGAGCTTCGTGCGTCCATAGAACTTGAACTGCTCAATACGATCACGATGGCTGTACGGGTTACCATAGAAGCCTTCGACTACACCGCGCAGAGCTACATCAGGGCTGTCGGTGATGGTGCAGCTTGGGAGGATGCGCTCTTCGGAGAGCAGCTGTCGGAGCGTTTGGAGTCCGTAGTACAAGCCGATGGAGTCTGCCCCTACGAGGATGGTCTTCTTGCTATCAAATTGAAGGTAGTAGCTCTCCTCTTGGTTGGGGACCTTTGACGAATAGGCTCGAAGGGAGGCTTCTCCACGTAGTCCTAGCTGTACACGTGCCTTCGTGAATAATTCTCGCTGGGCGTGTATCTGGGGTAGGGTGAGGGTATCAAGTACCTTGCCTAAATGAAGCTGTGAGGGACTAAGGGCTTGGATCTTCTTACCAAGCTCTACCTTGTGTGGCTGTGGATAGAGCTCAGGCAGTCTCTGTGCTGATAGGGTAAGGGTCCCAAGGGTAAATAGGGTAGAGAATGTTAGGGTGCGTGTCATCAATAGGAGAATGTATGCAGAGAAAATAGATGATTAGTAGAGGAAGCCGAAGAGCCATATCGGAATGGTCTTGTCACGGCTTAGGTCACCATACTCCAGCACGTAGTATCGGTCACTTCGATAGCGACCACTCAGCTCAGCTTCGATCTGGAGAGGGTACTTCCCATCTATCTCGAAGAGGGCTAATGAGGAGCGAGATGCGATTCGGAACTCATGTCCCTTGCTGAGCTGGTTAAAGACAAACGTCCGTAGGAGTTCAGAGCGATCTAGTGTCCCCTCTGCTAGCACGTTGTGTAGGTTGGGGTTGCCTAAATAGATCATGGCGGGCTTCTTTGAGTCGGTATCATCCACCTTGAAGACGGGGCGTAGTACCCGTGCGTCTGATAGGTAGCGGATGTAGTTCATGACCGTTGTACGAGAGGTCTCTATCTCGCCAGCTAGCTGAGAGACATTGAGCATCGAGAGGGGGGGCTGCTGGGCTATTAGGTAGATGAGCTTACGGAGTTTATGAAGTAGACGTTGCTCAAGTTGCTTGATGAAGAGTAGGTCAACCTCGAGTGTCATGTTTAGCGTCTTGAGAAGATTCTCTGAGTACAGTCGTGGCTCTAGATGAAAGGGATAATAGCCGTACTCAAGGTACCGATCCATCCAGAGAGCAGGGTTGACAGAGCGGGTAATCTCTGTGACAACCTCTGATGTGCGAGTCATGATATCGTCAAGTGTCAGTGTAGGCAAGACAATCCCATTATCAAGGTGAATGAATTCCCTCAGCGAAAAGCCTGCGAGGTGATACACCGAAGCAATGGCTGCCAGCTCAGGATCCTCCTCATTGAGGTTCATTACCGCTGATGCCGTGAAGACAATTTGTAGTGTAGGGTAGAGGTGATAGCACTGCTTGAACTCTTCGTTCCAGTTCGGATACTTAAAGACTTGATCCAAGAGCAGTGTTCGCCCTCCACTACGCACAAACTCTCCAGCAAAGTCTACAAGCGAATGGACGGTAAAGCTAAACTGGTTAAGGTTAATGTATAGGCACTCGGGAGAGGTGGGTGCAAAGTGCCTGCGAGCATAGTCTAGCAAGAACGTCGTCTTCCCTACACCACGTGAGCCCTTAATACCGATGATCCGCTCTTCCCAATTAATCTCATCCATCAGCCTGCGCTGAAGTCCTGTACGACCATGCCGAAGCAGGTATGTATGTGTGCGGTGTAGGTAGTCCACTTACTTGTCCTATACTAATCTATGTTATATCCCTTGGTAGAGCCTCTGCCACTTACAGCAGGATGGCTTCATCCCGAATAGGACAAAGGTAAGCCTTTCTCTATTAATTCTTAACTATGACTTTATAGATAAGGTAGGGGGATGCCTAATGATTTTTAGGGATAGGATTAAGAGACTGACTATCAGTGATGGATGCTCTTCATTGCTGTATCTCCCATGCGTTATCCTCCAAATACTAAGGCTGACTATCCGTAGTTGTATTTATCGTATGTCACCCTCAAAGACAAGATCTAAACCATGATGCATTGTAATATGCTCTTTCTGTGTTGTTTGCAGTGGGGGATGACGAGTTACCATAAGTCGTCTCAGAGACTTACCATAACTCTCTCCAACGACTTACCATAACTCATTTGAGCGACTTACCATAAGTCATTTTAGTGAGTTACCATAACTCGTAGTAGGCTTTTTTGTTACACATGTCAAGTGCTTGTTCGTGAACGTATTATATTGGAGTTGATAGATAGGGGAAGGGAGGTAACTCAACAATAGGTCGTATGACAAGGATAAGGCACATATGAGACAAACAACAGGCAGATAATCAAACTTAATATTTGGAGGATAACGCATAGCAGAAGCAACAATGCAAGAATAGCTCATTCTCCAGCGTCCTTATATTGCCTCCAATAGTTATTAGAGAGTAGACCAAGCAGAGAGCCATAGAGAGAATGGACAAATACATTCCCTCTAACACTAGATTTATCAGAAAGTTAGGATGAACAAATAGTAATGGGGGAATATGCGATAGCCTTCATTCTAATAATAATGTCACTCTTTCCCGTAATGAATTAAACATAACGCTTCTAACTTATTAAGTGGTTGCTCGTGAAGGTTTTATCGGATGGTTTATCGTGCAGAGGGCTATAGCTAGGGGCTTGGTGAAAAAGCCGTACTTTTGCCCTCATGACAGATGTAGTAATCATTGGTGCTGGGCTGACAGGGTTGTCTACAGCGTATCAACTGGTACAGAGTGGCCAGACTCGGGTACATATTCTCGAGCGACAGCCTCGCATCGGTGGTGTTATTCATAGCCATTGTGAGGATGGGTTTATCTATGAGAGCGGCCCGACAACAGGAGTAATTGGGAGTATCGAGTTGGCTGAGCTACTTGGGGCGTTCCCTGATATCGTACAGATGGCCGAGCCCTCTGCAAAGAGACGACTAATACTGAAGGATGGATGTTTCTACCCGCTCCCTTCGGGGGGGAAGTCTGGTATGAAGACTCCACTCATCACTTGGTGGGATAAGTTTCGCTTGCTTGGAGAGCCCTTCCGAAAGAGAGGTATAAACCCTGATGAGACCATTGCTGAGCTTGTTGTACGACGCCTAGGGAGGAGCTACCTGGACTATGCGGTAGATCCCTTCATTGGTGGTATATATGCAGGTGATCCCAAGAAGTTAGTTACTCGCTATGCCATCCCTAAACTATATGCCTTAGAGCAAAACTATGGCAGTTTCATACGAGGCGCTATGGCCAAGCGAAAAGAGCCAAAGCAACCTAAGGCAGAGCTTATCACTCGTGAGGTCTTCTCTACAAGAGGTGGGCTAAGTGAGCTTATCAGTCATTTAGCAACAGCTATCGGCCACGAACGTATTCATCTCTCTGCCTCAGACTGTACTCTAAAACCACGACCAGGTGGAGGATGGCAGGTTTATTATCATCAGGGAGAAGAGTTGCATGAGCTTGTAGCAAATCACGTCATCACCACTTGTCCTGCCCAGGAACTCACACAGCTCCTCCCCTTCCTCTCGGTGCAGGATCTAGCCCCTATTGCCGCCCTACGATATGCTCCTGTAGTGCAGATTGCTTGGGGAATGAAACATGTTACACTCCCCCACTTCTATGCCTTTGGTGGGTTAGTACCTTCGCGAGAGGATAAGGAGCTTCTGGGGATTCTCAATCCTGGAGCTTGCTTCCCTGATCGTGCACCTCTCGAGGGATCGCTTCTATCGATATTCCTCGGGGGGATGCGTGCCCCGCAGCTGATTGATGCATCAGACGAAGAGCTTATAGAGCTGGCTACAGATCGTGTTCACTCTTATTTGGGTATCACGCAACGTCCAGATCTATTACGGCTCTTCCGTCATCGCTACGCCATCCCTCAGTATGAGGCTTCATCAGAAGCAAGGCTAGAGCGAATAGGTCATCTGGAAGCGAACTACCCTGGGCTACATCTAGCTGGTGCAGTGCGTGATGGTATAGGTATATCAGATCGTGTAAGGCAAGCAAAGATCCTCGCTGACGAACTCTCTACGGACCTCTAGCACTATGTCTCATCCCCACTACTCCCAGCGCACAGCAAAGATCCTTCAGATTACCTTGCTGGGAAGTGTTTCTAATGCTCTTCTGGTTGGGTTAAAGCTCTTCATTGGAGTTTTCGGGCACAGTAGTGCGATGATTGCTGAGGCTATTAATTCTCTCTCGGACTTCGTTGCTGACCTCATTGCCCTTATCTTCATTCGTATCTCAGGTAAACCTCAGGATAAGGATCACCATTATGGACATGGTAAGTATGAGACGCTCGCCTCTGTCGTGATGGCTGTGGTGATGATGGGGGTGGGAGGACTACTATTCTATCACAGCATAGATAAGGTTTATGCTATCGTTGTAAGGGGAAGTCACCTTCCCTCGCCTAGCTATCTAGCATTGGTAATAGCTGTAATCTCCCTCATTACGAAGGGGCTACTCTACCGATATACATCCCGTTGGGCTACGATACTCAAAAGTTCAGCATTAAGAGCGAAAGCGATGGATCATCGAGGGGATATGCTCACACTAGTAGCCGTACTCTTAGGTATTGCTGGGGCAATCTTCTTGGGGGACGGTTGGCTTTTCTTAGAGCCACTGGCCGCAGCCATCGTAAGCCTCTTCATACTGCATATGGGATGGGGTATCCTGCGCCCAGCCTTTAACGAGTTAACAGAAGAATCCCTCCCTCCTGAAGTGGAGCAAGAGATACGCCAGATCGTCTGTACTACAGCTCGTGTCGAGGGGATTGGTAAGCTCCACACCCGAAGTATAGGTGAACGCTATGCTATTGAGTTGGATATCCTTGTAGACGGACAAATCACCGTGACAGAGGCGCATGATGTGACACATATTATCGAGATTACACTACGAGAGCGGTTCGGAGCTACGACTCATATTGCCATACATGTAGAGCCCGTTGATTACTCGCACCACCAATGTGTCAGGGAGTGTGATAATAAAGAATAGAGAGTACCCCCTTCGCAACAAAGGATGGCGTTTTAGATACAAAAGCAGACACCTATTAATATGGATGGAAAGATGATTATCGAGGAAATGAAGATCGAGCTTAGCGATATGCACTTCTATGCCTATCATGGTGTGCTGGATCAGGAGCGTAAGGTTGGGAATCACTTTACTTTGCAGCTCACTGCTTGGACACAAGTAGAGAAAAGTTTAGAGACAGATCTACTTGAGGACACGATTAGCTACGCAGATATTTATGAGACCATAGCAGAGGAGATGGCACATCCATCCCAGCTACTAGAGCATGTGGTTGGGAAGATTAGTAGGCGTCTCTACGCAGAGTACCCCCGCCTCTTGCGCCTCTCTCTAACCCTCACCAAAGACAATCCTCCCTTCCCAGGTGATGTAAGTTCAGCATCCTTCACCCTCTGCTCTCGTCGGGATGGCTAAGTAATCCTATTCACCCTGAATAATGAGATATTTGACTAATCTCACCGAAACGTTTCGTATTAATTGCTTTTAATCTCAACTGATATATCTAGTATGATTTCATCTTTACAAGCATTACGCTTCATTTTTGCTCTCTTCATATTCTTTCAACACTTCCCTATACGAAATGAGGAACCAAGAGCTTTACTAGATGGAGCTGGCTATATGGGTGTTTCGTTTTTTCTTGTCCTAAGTGGCTTCGTAATGAGTCTTGGATATGCAGAGAAAGTTAAAGGTCCCGATTTTAAATGGGGAACCTTTATGAAGAAACGCCTCGTTCGCCTTTGGCCACTACACCTCCTATGCCTAGCCATTTGGATGATATTTGCTTACGGACAATGGGGAAAAGAAGCTCTTCAGCCTCTCCCTTTGGTTGGGAATGCGCTCCTTTTACAAGCTTGGTTCCCAATCAAAGAAATGGAGGGTAATGGTGTCGCTTGGTGTCTCTCTGATTTAATTCTATTCTATGGGCTATTCCCATTCTTAATGAGAATGAAGCCAAAGAACCTCGGAGTAACTTTATTGTCTCTTATTGTGATGTGCTGGGGACTTTACTACGCCTTGCCTATTTCCGATGACTTACTATTTTGGTACTGGTATAAACTCCCAATAAGTAGGCTTTGCGACTTCATATTGGGTATCCTATCCTACCATATTTACCAATATGTATCACAAGAATATTTTCATCGCATATGGGGCGGAGTTTCTCCAGTCAAAAGGAGATTAATGGAGCTTGCTCCCCTACTCTTGTATGCCCTTGCTTTTGCTTATATAGATAGTGGTAGAGGTGGTATTCACCCCTCGGTATACTACTATCTTCCAAGTTGTTTAGTGATATTTATCTTTGCTCTTGTAGACAAGAGCAAAGATAAAGCAGGGGTCCCTGCTTTGATTTCTCAGCGGTGGCTCATATATCTTGGAGAGGTTAGCTTTAGCTTCTACATGATACATAACTTAGTGATACTTTTCTGTAAGAAGGTTTTCGATATAGCGTCCCTTAGTACCCCATGGCAGATAAGATTTGCTGTTACACTACCTGTCGCTATTGCTATAAGCATCCTCGTCAACAAATATTATGAAGAGCCTATTACAGCATGGCTCTCTAAGAGGCTTTTTCGTAAGGACGCTAAATGAGAAGGGTATTTCTCTTACCCTTAGTTCTGGGAAGACGCATAAATAAATTTAGGCGTACGATTGAAGGATTGACTATGTAATAGTGGATATCTATTTATATGTTGTATCTCCTATATTTTACCCTTCAAGCACAGAGCTTGACTATTAGCAAGTTAAATTTATCATATATCATCCCCTGAACTCCTTCCGAGGGTGGTTGTCGAAGCAGCATCCCTAACCTCCTTACTAATACGAATATAATACACCTACAATCAGAATGTTACATCCTTTACTAAATGTGCCTATTACGAGTTATGGTAACTCATCGGGACGACTCATGGCAACTCGTCATCAATCCTCATAAATACCCTAAACAGAAGCTGTTACAACAGGACTCAATCTCTCTTATATCTTTGTTCTGTAGGAGTAGTATCTGATAAACCCAACTTACTAATAACCAATTGTTTAAAACTGTAATGCGTCATCCCTTAGCTTTTGGTTGCTCCTTATGGGGGAAACCATTACCTTTGTGACGGACTAATTAGCGTACAGAGATGAGAATAGCTTACGTAATCAACAATACTTGGTTTCCTGGAGGCCAGACACGAGTACTTGCAAATAAGGTAAACTATTGGCTTAGGAATGGGCATGAGGTTTACATACTGACCTCTGATCAAATAGGGAAAGAGTCATACTACGCAATGGACAGTCGGGTAAAAATCATAGACTATGCCATTGGTTATATGGGTGCAGACCAATTATCCAAACTGGAGAAGGCAAAGCGTCTCTCTCGCTTCCTTATTCGCCATAAGCGATTACTTAAAAAGTCTCTGTTAGAGCTCCGCCCGGATGTTTGTATCTCCATGTTTGGTAAGGAAATTTATTTTCTTCCATTTCTAAAGGACGGGAGCGTTAAGGTACTTGAAGCTCATGGGGCAAGATACACTTGGTTGTTCTCTCGCAAAGGAATATTAGGTAAAGTGCATAACTGGATAGACTTATTTTTTATCAGGAAGTTTGACCAGTTTGTTGTCCTAACTAACGAAGACCTACCTACTTGGGGTGTAAATAATACCGTTTGCATACCAAACGCAAATACGTTCATGCCACAGACTACATCCTCTTTGGATGTCCCCAAAGTTATAGCTTCAGGGAGATATGGAGAACAGAAGAATTTTGAGAGCCTTGTGGAAGCATGGAATATTGTCCACAAGAGCTATCCGGGATGGAGTCTGAAGATTTGTGGTCAAGGTCTTAGCTTGCTAGACCCACTTATCCAATCGCTAAACTTGAGCGATAGTATAGACTGCCACGAGTCAAATAATATGGAGGCCGAATATATGGACTCATCAATATCCGTGGTGAGCTCTAGGCATGAAGGATTCTCTATGGCTCTTCTGGAGGCTCAATCCTGTGGTGTCCCCAATGTTTCTTATGCCTGCCAGTGTGGACCTCGAGATATTATTGTTAATGGTGAAACAGGTTTTCTGATAGAAGAGGTGGGTAATCATGAAAAGCTCGCCGAGGCGATAATGCACCTGATAGAAGATGAGCAACTGCGTAAACAGATGGGACGAAGCTCAAGGGAACGTTCTAAGCTATTCTCAGAGGATGTCGTTATGAAACGCTGGTATGATCTCTTTGCCGAATTAGTAAAAAGGAAGAAGGGCTAGGAAGCATTCCTTAATAAAAGGAATAAGCCTAGGGTAGAAAGGGGGAAAAACCTTAAAAACTTTCTATCTTAGGCTTCTCTTATGTCGTTTTACTTTCTTTTGTGCCCAGTCATAGTGGCTGGAAAGGGAAGAGATAAAGTAACTGGCAAGTGTTGCTGTCCTATTCCAAGGGAAATACCCCTTGACGAAGAGTTCGTCCTCGTTAAAGTGTTTCGCTAGCTCAAGGGTTTGCTGATGACTTGTCCTAAGTAATGTCTTTGACTGCTTTAGAGGAATAGATTGAGCTGCTTCCTGAATACGTAGGTTCATCTCTGGATATGTACGCCAATTGTAAGGCTCAGGAAGAAAACTCGCAGGCTCTCCCTGTAGGTTCTTTTGAACCCACTCTAATAGAAGGTTGTGCCAAGCATGCAGGTGGATCAGCACATCACGGATGGTGCGATCTCGATCCTCGAACGTAAAAGTCCGCTCTTGCTCCTCTTCGCTCATTGAGTCAATCAGGGTAAAGAGGGTGTTTAGGCGAACTTCTGCAAGGGTGAGTAGCTCATCTTTGCTCGTAGGGCGCGCCATAATCGTATTTACTCAATCAGTGGTGCAAAGGCTTCGCAGTGCTTCGTTGGGATAAACTCAATGATTTGCATAGCTGGCAATCCCATGCTGAAAGAATGGATCTCGCTGAACAACTTCTTCCACCTCTTCTTTGCGTGAAGCACGAGCAAGAATTACCACACCGATTCGTGGTTCTTGTCTCCCAGAGGCAATAAAACATCCAGAGGCATAATGCTCATCCAGATATGCTCTGTGCTGGGCTAAATGCGCCTCCACTACTGTGAGATCTTTCTGGTAAGCCAATATGATGATAAACATAGGTTACTTATTGTCCTGTTTCTTCCTATTCACAAGAAATACTATGACCATTTCACCTTGATCACTTAGTGTTAAGTGTGCCAATCAGTTCAGTTATATTGGAAAAACCATGGCGAAGCATGTAGTTCTCTATGCCCTCAACAATCTGAATGGTGGCAGTAGGGTCTACAAAATTATAAGTGCCAACCTCGATGGCCGTCGCTCCTGCTAGTAAGAACTCGATAGCATCCGTTGCTGTAGCGATACCACCCATCCCAATAATGGGTACGTTCACCACTCGTGCTGTTTGCCAAACCATACGTAGAGCAACGGGCTTTACTGCAGGGCCAGAGAGCCCTCCCGTGATTGTTGAAAGAACGGGACGACGCTTCTCCGCATCAATTGCCATGCCCAGTAGAGTATTAATCATAGAGATGGCGTCAGCTCCCTCAGCCTCTACTGCACGAGCAATCTCGGTGATGTCGGTGACATTAGGAGAGAGCTTCACAATCAGGGTCTTGTCATATACGGCTCGCACTGCTCGCACAACCGAGGAGGCTCCAGCACAAGTAACCCCAAAGGCCATCCCTCCTTCCTTGACATTTGGACAGGAGATATTTAGCTCAATAGCGGGAATATGGGGTAGTGCATTTAGTAGCTCAGCTGTCGTGATGTAGTCCTCAATCTGAGATCCACTGACATTGACTATGACAGCTGTATCATAGTTGGATATGGTTGGGTAAATATGTTCGATGAAGTAGTCTACTCCCTTATTCTGAAGTCCCACAGCATTGAGCATACCCGAGGGGGTTTCGGCCATCCTAGGGTAGGGATTCCCTTCACGGTGATGTAGGGTCGTTCCTTTAACGACGATGCCTCCGAGGCGATCAAGGTCTATGAAATCTGTGTACTCTGTCCCGTAGCCGAATGTACCCGATGCTGTCATTACGGGGTTCTTGATCGTGAGGCCTCGGCCGATGTTTACTTGTGTCTGTAGCATGGCGTTTTATTAGTTCTTCTTAATGAGCCTTGAGTCAAAGACAGGCCCTTCGGTACAAACGCATGTGTTCCCCTTGCCCTCGAGGTCCTCCACACAACACAAGCAAGCCCCTATACCGCAAGCCATCGTATTCTCTAGCGACACCTCGCACGAGATCCCCCGCGCCTCAGCCATCTTCGCTACAGCGAGCATCATCACTTTGGGCCCACACGTATATATCTGATCGAAGGTGCCTTCGTGTAGGATTGGATGATCTGTTACTCGACCATGTACGCCTAGCTCACCACTATCTGTCGTGTAATGTGTATTACCCAGTGTCTCAAAATAATCACGAAGCACGACATGCTCCTTTGTGCGTCCACCAAGGAGGATTGTTGGGCGTATCCCTCGCTCTGCAAAGCTCCGAGCAAGAAATAGCATGGGAGCTATCCCCACACCACCTCCGATAAGAAGAGGGTTTTTAATACCCTCTGTTGAGAAGGTATTCCCCAGAGGTAGAAGAAGGCTAAGCTCGCTGCCATCCCTTAGGTTTGTTAGTACTGACGTCCCTTGTCCTACACGCCCCACTAATAGCCATAGCTCACGCTGCTCAGCGAAGACACTACATATAGATATGGGACGACGGAGGAGGACATAGCCACCAGGTACCGCGACTTGAACAAACTGCCCTGGTGCCATCTCTGGGAAGATGCCCTCATGTAAAGGGAGGGTCAAGCGTAATAGATAGTTCCCTGCTCCTAGGTCTAGTGTGGAGAGGAGTGTAAAGCGAAGAGAGTACTTTTTCATCAATTCGGGGTATGAAAACTCAGGTGCAAAGATACTCAGATTATCACTTAGCCTCTTGACCTATTTTCTCCTGACTTCATACCCAGTCACAGCTAGTCCTCGCAGTGGAATGTCATAAAGCTATTGTCCGTGAAGAAGACCGTAATATGGTCTATTGTCTTAGCTTGTCTCTGCGCTAGCTCTGACTTGAGTCGGGTAATCTCTTCGCTCTGCGCTAGAAGGGTTGCTTGTAAAGCGTCTACGGTTTTGTCACTTGTCTCAGCTAGACCTATTGATGGAAAGAGACCACTCTCTGCAGACTCTTGATGTGCGGAGCCCTCACCGAAGAGCAGCTCATGTGGATTAACGAGGTCTGGGTAATGCTCGATTACCTTATTAATTGTGGAGACATTGATCTGCTGTTTCTCATTGAGTATTTGTGAAAGAGTTGCCTGGGGGATGCCCGCACCAAGGGCGAAGTCCTTTGCGCTTAATCCGCTTTGCTCTACAATCCTCTTGAGCCGCTTCGTAATCTCGTCCAAATTGAGAAATTCTGCCATAGTGTCATTGATTATCTGTATTCAAAATTACGAATTTAAAATCACATATCCGTATTGACGTTTTGAATTCCGAGTATTTGGTTTCCGTATTCTGAATAATGAAATAGGTGACCTGATCCCTGTCTTGCCTCCCATACGACTCCTTTTGCATATGTAGTATTACTTGATATTTCATGGTGTAATAAATTGATACATATTAAGATATATGCTATTGCTTATAGGGGCTGTGACGATATGGGTACTCTCCTACCCCTCTGTTTTGTAGCGTTGGTTTAATGTTGGCTATATAAGTATAAGATTTTCATCTATATATTTGATTTTGTGTGTTGAATAATCCTTACAGATATTAGCATTACAAATGGTTTGGATGTATGTAAGTATATTCTACCATCTAGCTATTCTAAAATTAAGATTTAGAATGTTTGCTCCCTGGGTATTTAGTATTTCGATATAATACCTATGTGGATAAATTATTTTCTTGAATGGGTGACAATGTGTCACGGAATTAGATTGTTGGATTTTGTATCACTACTATGCGTTCCAAGTCTATCATATTCTACTTCACCGAGTAGTTTCCTTAGAGCTATATGGTTTAGGTTTGGGGGTGCTAAATTATACTTTGGACATTTGAATGTAGGACAACTAGCCTCCTGGTGC
Organism: Porphyromonas catoniae ATCC 51270; assembly: GCF_000565015.1. GTDB lineage: Bacteria > Bacteroidota > Bacteroidia > Bacteroidales > Porphyromonadaceae > Porphyromonas > Porphyromonas catoniae. The sequence continues at coordinate 199,491 of NZ_JDFF01000024.1, read as the reverse complement.
AGATAGAGAGTGTCTCCATAAGTGCCCCTATATAAAGGGATTTGGAATACAGATTAGGGACTTACCATAACTCACCTCAACGACTTACTATAAGTCTCTGAGATGAGTTACCATAACTCTTTTTAGCGAGTTACCATAAGTCGTTGAGGTGAGTTATGGTAACTCGTTATTCCCTCTTCTTATAGGCTGTTTATCAGTGATTTATAGAGAGAAAGAGCATTGTCCTGTAGCTACATATTTGTTAGGTGGTGCATCAGATGATAAGGTTAGAAAAGAAGAAATCGCCTCAAGGTAATGCTACCTTGAGGCGATTTATCTAGAAAGGTTGTGGTCCCACTTGGGCTTGAACCAAGGACTCCCTGATTATGAGTCAGGTGCTCTAACCAACTGAGCTATAGGACCTAAAATAAGGAAATTGCAAGTGCATATCTCCTCTTTTCGTGTGCAAAGATAGCTATAAAGCCCTTATACACCAAATGGTTTCCCTCGCAAACTACACTATTATGGGGCAGATAGAATCTACAATACCATCGGCTAGCCCTTTTGTCGGAACTATGATTTCTGTTCCGCCGGTTATCTCTGCCACTTTTAGGAAGATGTCAGCAGCTGGTACAATTACCTCTGCCCGGTCAGGCTTTAGGCGGAAGAGTTGCATTCGCTGATCAGGGGTGTAGCGACGTAGCTCATCCGCCACAGAGCGAAGACTAGAGACGGGAAGAAGGTTTACGTTGGCTCGCTCTGAAGGGGCCCCCAGACGTAGGAGCTTATTTATGTTACCTCCTGTTCCAACGAGACGGATATGCCCCGAGTAGTCAGCTGCTAGTTGGGTAAGGAATGAGCAAAAGGATTGACGCTCCTCCTCTCGTACCTTACCACTGAGCTGGCGAATAGTCCCGATATCGAAGGAATGAGAATCAATCAGCTCATGTCCACGCACTACGTTTAGCTCTGTACTCCCACCTCCTACGTCTACATAGAGGAAGGTATCCTCGGATTTCCCTTCGAGTGAGCGCATGAGGTCAGCGGAGATGAGTCGGGCCTCTTCTCTACCATTGATGATCTCTATGTGTATTCCTGTTTTCTCTTTAATTTTTTCAACGAGTTCAGGCCCATTCTTGGCGTCTCTCATGGCAGATGTAGCACATGCACGGAAGGAAGTCACTTCATAGATCTCCATGAGTTCCCGATAGGCTTTCATCAGACTGATGAGCTGCTTACTCTTCTTCTTTGAGATGGAGCCATCAGTGAATGAGTCTTCTCCTAGGCGAAGGGGAACACGGACTAGCTGAACTTTTGATAGAGGCTCGGTGCTTCCTGGTTCATTAAGACACTTAATGAGTAGACGTACAGCATTTGAGCCAATGTCTATACCAGCGTAATGAGACTTACTCATCTCTTATTCTTTTGATTCAGGTAATATTGATAGATAGCGTCCTGGGAATTGAAAAGCTCTGTCCCTGGAGGGAAGTCACCCCGTCGCGCGTAGACCTCACCATCAAGAGTATAATAGCCTTGCTCTGTATCGGATAGCCCAGCGCTAACGATGAAATCCAGCTCTCGCTGAATATCTTCATCATACACGGGGGTCATTACCTCGATACGCTTATCGAGGTTCCTTGCCATCCAGTCTGTAGAGCCAATGAAGTAGCGAGGCTTACCATCATTCCCGAATATATAGATGCGAGAGTGCTCTAGATAGCGAGAGATGATTGAGTTAATGTACATCCCTTCGCTAAAGCCTGTTGCCTGAGGGATAAGGGAACAGTTGCCTCGGAGGCATAGCTCAACATGTACACCAGCATTGCAGGCCTCGTAGAGCTTCTGTACCATCTTTTCATCGACGATATGATTAAGCTTTAGTCGGATGAATGCCTCTTTCCCAGAGCGCGCTAGCCGTATTTCACGGTTAATCATATTGTAGAGAGGCTGGCGCATGTCATTTGGGGCAACGAGGAGCTCTTTGAAATGAATGTTGAGGAATGGACGCTCAATGAAATCAAATACTTTAAGGACATCACTCGTGATCCCCTTATGTGCCGTCATGAGCATCAGGTCTGTGTAGACCTTTGCTGTCCCTTCGTGGAGGTTGCCTGAGCCAATGCAAGCGATGTTTCCTTGGGTTGTAGCTATATAGACGAGCTTGGAGTGGATCTTTAGTTTCTCATGTCCAAAGACCACATTGATACCAGAGTCTTGCATCTTCTTGCTCCAACTGATATTGGATTGCTCATCGAAGCGTGCCAATAGCTCAATCACAGCTGTTACACGCTTGCCGTTCTGAGCCGCAGCCATCAGAGCCTTGATTACCTTAGAGCTTTGCGCCACTCGATACAGGGAGATACGTATCTCTGTTACGGCAGGGCTTATCGCTGCCTCCTGCAGAAGGCGCAAGAAATGATCAAAGCTCTGGTAAGGGAAGTGTACACAGCGGTCTCGCTCTAGGATCTCAGCAATCACACTCTCAGTGTAGCGAAGCTCATCCATACGAAGAGGTTCACGAGGGAGGAAACGTAAGCCTTTGCGTCCGCAGTCTGGTAGGGTCATCAGATCACGCATGTTGTGGTAGCGTCCGCCTCCCACACGTGTGTCTCTGTAGTTCAGCTCAGCCATATCGCTCAGCTTCTTGAGCACCATGGGGGGGATTGCTTCATCGTAGACTACACGGACAGTTTCCCCTCGCTTACGTCGCTTCACGCCACGAGAGACCTTCTCGATGACACTCGTACGAAGGTCTTGATCGATCTCAAACTCTGCGTCCTTTGTAAACTTGAAGGTGTAAGCTTCGTAGCGTGCATACTTCTTCCCGATGAAGAAATAAGGCAAGCATGAGCGTAGGACATCATCGAGGAACATTAAGTAGCTCTCCCCTGCCTTGTCCTTGAGGCGAAAGAAACGGCCAAGATCTTTTGTGGGGACTTCTATTAAAGCTATGTCATGGTTCTCTTCTCCCTCTGATATGTTGTGCCATAGGACAATGGCTAGGTAAAGGGATTCCTTGAGGTGATGCTCCGCACTGAAGGTTGGGCTATTGATGAAGATAGGGTTGGTAGTCCCATTAATCTTCTCCATGAAAAAGCTACGCACCTCCTTCTCCTGCTCTCTGCTTAGCTCCCGCTCGTTGACAATATGGATGTGTGCCTCAGAGAGAGAATGCAGGAGCTCCTCAAATGTCTCCTCAAAAAGCTGCGAATACTCTTGGTTTAGGCGTAGGATTTTGCGTAAGACCTCACGTGCCTTCTTACGTTCATCCTCTGTTGCCTCGAGCGAGGTATCTACCATGCGACGAAGAGATGCAACACGTACACGGAAGAACTCATCCAGATTATTTGAGTAGATACCTAAGTAGTTAAACCGCTCTAAGATGGGCAAATCCTCACGGCGAGCCTCTAGGAGGATGCGCTTATTGAAGTACATCCAGCTTTCATCTCGCTCTATATAGGGGAAGTGCCTTCGTGTCACTGTACTGGATGCCATAGGCTGAGTAAGGGCTAAAGAAGAGCTTTACTGTCAAAGCCAAATGGGAGAAGCATGCGGCAATCCTCGAGGACTACAATCTCCTCTTCACCGCATAGTAGTATGGGGAAGGGATGGAAACGTGTAGCAGTCTCCATGATTACTTGCCTACAGCTACCACAAGGAGAAATAAAAGGCACACGCCCTGCATCGTTGATAGCTACAACAACGAGTTTCTCCACAGCAACTTCTGGCCACTGGGCAGACGCCCAAAAGAGAGCAGTACGCTCAGCACATGTCCCTGATGGATAAGCTGCGTTTTCCTGATTTGATCCAGTCACAATCTCTCCATTAGCCAGGAGTACAGCAGCCCCTACCAAAAAGTGACTATAGGGGGCATAGGCTCTCTTGGCTGCAGCTACAGCTCTCTGCTCTAGCTCTTGTTCAATGTCAGAGAGCTCGCTTCGTACAAGAGTCTTATAGGGAATTTGAAAGGTCTTCTCCATTACTTATTGCTGTATTTACCGTTTGTTTCTTCTTTCTACCACTGCCCATAGGGGGATTTCTATGAGGCTAATGTACGAATTTCCTTACTTATAGCGCTGTAACCTAAAAGTCCGAGGTACTCTGGAGTGTACCTCGGACTTTCGTTTTTGTTGTTATGTCGGGATGAGAAGACTCGAACTTCCGACCTCCACGTCCCGAACGTGGCGCGCTACCAACTGTGCTACATCCCGATCCTTTATGTTCTCTAGCGAGAAGTAGTGTACCATATCTCTCAGAGGAACGGCACAAAGATAGCTAAAATACCTACATGCCTATTTCCCTTGTGGTGGTACTTATGGGAGGGATATTAGCCCTTTGCGGGGATAGTGTTGGTGGCTTAGTTTATTTCCTCAGGCGAGTAAGGATTTTTGATGCCGAATCAGATAGGAGGACGACGGCTCCCGCTAGAATAGCAGTGTCCTTTATGACCAAACGACCTGCACCTGTGAGGAAGGGGAAGCCATTAGCCCATTCGCCTGCAGCGAGAGCCTCGGGTGACGCATGTACCCATACCTCGGGTGTGGTAACGAGGAAGCTCAGTGTCCCAATTGTCATAATGATACAGAGTACCTCTCCAACGAGTCCAAGGTAGGGAGAGAATAAACCGAGAAATACCAGAATACCAATCGTCATGATGAGAATGCCGAGACCATGCGAGAAGAGATAGGTACGATTCTCTACATGCCAGGTGTGCTTGGCATCATTATATTGCCCCTCTGGTACTTTATTCAGGGTGTATTCTTTCACCACCTTACCTTCGTCCGTAGTTACCTTATTGTTGGCATCCTTGAGGAAGAAACTCATTAGTGGGCTATTAGCTACGAAGGGAACGATTCCATTGGCTTCATAGTTGGCGAATTTAAGTCCACCAATCCACACGAAGATGATTAGGATAGCTATACGAATGAGCTTGTAACCAAGGCTCTTTAGGTTACTTGCACACTCGAGGAACTTCATGAATACTGCTTGCATTGCTGAGTTGTTATTGTTAATTACTAAAACTTCTATACTAATAGATAACCGAAAGCCTAGATCTTGGTTCAGTATCTCTAGTAGCCACCTCATAAAGTAGTCTCTGTGGTCTCTCGATATTGAGTGTGAAATCAAGGATACACTATGCTATTCCTCTTTGGAAACTCTAGAGTTTCTGCTGCGTATCTTTAGAGTTTGAACTCCAAATCTCTAGAGTTTTTTGATGAATATTGTAGTGTGTTGATTAGATAAGTCCATGTGCACCCTACTAAGTCGAAGTGAAATGGAGCTATTGCTCTAGATTGGCGATATGCATTAATACCAGAGCAACGTACTTGTCACAAAGGCGGATGAACCTTTTTTAGTATCTTTGTGCCTATACATTATAATAGTATTCAACGAATATCAATGAGCGAAGAGCTGTTTGACCAAGCAAGTGAAAAGGAATACTCCGCGAGTAGCATCCAAGTCCTCGAAGGACTAGAAGCTGTACGCAAGCGCCCTGCCATGTACATCGGCGATATTGGCGAAAAGGGACTCCATCACTTGGTGTATGAGGTAGTAGATAACTCCATCGACGAAGCCTTGGCTGGCTATTGTAACGACATCAAGGTAATCATACACGAAGATAATTCGATCGAAGTACAAGATAATGGCCGTGGTATCCCTGTCGATATTCATGAGAAGGAAGGGAAGAGTGCTCTAGAGGTTGTGCTTACTGTCCTGCATGCAGGGGGGAAGTTCGATAAGGGCTCTTACAAGGTCTCTGGTGGTCTGCATGGCGTAGGGGTATCCTGCGTAAATGCTCTCTCTACCTACCTCAAGGCTATTGTCCATCGAGATGGCAAGATCTATACCGAAGAGTTTAGCCAGGGTGTCCCTACGACAGACCTACAGACTATTGGTACGACAGATCGTACGGGGACAACAATCATCTTCAAGCCAGATGATACGATCTTCTCTGTTACTGAGTATCAGTTTAAGATCCTTTCAAACCGCCTTCGTGAGTTGGCTTTCCTCAATGCAGGTATCACACTGACGCTTGTTGATGAACGAGTGGTAGATGAGGAAGGCAAGCCCCTAACAGAGGTTTATTACTCGCAGGATGGACTCAAGGAGTTTGCCAAGTACATTGACCGCTCCAAGGAGCATCTTGTGGATGATGTGATTCACATTGTCACAGAGAAGCAAGGCATCCCTGTAGAGGTAGCGATGACTTACAATACCTCCTACAACGAGAATATCTATAGCTACGTCAATAATATCAACACCATCGAGGGGGGAACGCATCTAGCTGGCTTCCGTCGTGGGCTGACACGTACGCTGAAGAAATATGCTACCGACTCAAAGCTCCTAGATAAGGTCAAGGTAGAGATCACGGGGGATGACTTCCGTGAAGGGCTTACTGCTGTAATCAGCATCAAGGTGGCTGAGCCTCAGTTCGAGGGTCAGACGAAGACCAAGCTGGGAAACAACGAGGTCATGGGAGCCGTAGATATCGCAGTAAGCGAAGCTCTGGAGACCTATCTAGAGGAGCATCCTAAGGAGGCTAAGGTCATCGTCGATAAAGTTATCCTCGCTGCTACTGCACGTCAAGCGGCACGTAAAGCACGTGAGATGGTACAGCGTAAGTCTCCTCTCTCTGGTGGAGGCTTGCCAGGTAAGCTAGCTGACTGCTCCTCTAAGGATCCTGTCCTCTCGGAGCTCTTCCTCGTGGAGGGTGACTCTGCAGGTGGTACAGCAAAGCAGGGGCGTGACCGAGAGTTCCAAGCTATCCTTCCCCTGCGTGGTAAGATCCTCAACGTAGAGAAGGCCATGCAACACAAGGTACTCGAGAGCGAAGAGATACGTAATATCTATACCGCATTGGGTGTAACGATTGGTACAGAGGAGGATGCTAAGGAACTAAACCTAGCCAAACTCCGTTACCACAAGGTCATCATCATGACTGATGCTGACGTCGATGGCAGTCACATCGCCACACTTATCCTTACGTTCTTCTTCCGCAACATGCGCTCCCTCATTGAGAACGGCTACGTATATATAGCTACTCCCCCACTCTATCTTTGCACGAGAGGGAAGGAGAAGGAGTACTGTTGGACGGAACAACAGCGTCAAGCATTCATTGACCGTGTAGGCGGTGGTGATGAGAAGCGTGTGCATGTACAGCGCTATAAGGGTCTCGGAGAAATGAATGATGAGCAACTCTGGGAAACAACGATGAACCCAGAGAACCGTACACTACGTAAGATTACAATCGAGAATGCTGCCGAGGCCGATGCTATATTCTCCATGCTCATGGGAGACGAAGTTGCACCACGCCGCGAGTTCATCGAGGCCAATGCGACTTATGCTCGCATTGATGCTTAGTCAATCCTATTAGCAAAGAGGCTCACCCTCCCTAGGTCTGTGGAGGATGAGCCTCTTTAGTTTACGTCTTTTGTAGGGTTTGCCCTTTAGAAGTATTGTAACCATTTCCTTCTATCCCTAGTTAGGTAATAGATGACGAAAGCTTACTATTACATCAGCACATCCCAAGATCCTTATTATAATATAGCCCTAGAGGACTATCTCTACAGGCAATTGCGCTCACTGGAGACAATCTATTTCCTCTGGATCAATAGACCCTCAGTCTTCATGGGGCGCTACCAGCATGCAGAGGCAGAGCTAGACGTAGAATATCTCCAAAAACGAGGGATAGCACTCCTGCGCCGCACCTCTGGTGGAGGCACAGTGTATCATGATGAGGGAAATCTGAACTTCTCCGTGATCAAAAATGGAGAGGAGTCTAAGGGGTTTGACCTCGCTGCTTGCCCTCAGCCCGTTCAATCTGCCCTAGCAAAGAAGGGGGTAGAGGTTGTACGTTCACCACGCGGAGATCTTCGGTTAGACGGACTCAAAGTTGGAGGTTCAGCTGAAGCGATGACTCGAGGACGACTACTATATCACATCTGTCTGCTCTTTGACACAGACCTTGAGGAGCTGGATCGCATACTCACCGTAGCACCTGGTACGAAGGTTCGTTCAAGAGTAGCCTCAGTTCGCTCTAAGGTCACGAATCTGCGCCCTACTCTTCCCCTAGGATATACCATTACCGATTTTCAGACACTTATCCTCGATGAACTGAGAGGTATGGAGGAGGAGCTCGTGCCATTGGTATTAGATGATGAGGCGGAAGAGTACATACAGCGTAAACGTGCAGAGCAGTTTGAGCATCCTGATTGGATTCATTCCTTAATCGGAAAGGCAAAAGAGAGCTAGATGACCAATCAATCGGCTGCTCCCTATGTAGACTTTGCTACCTTCCTCAGCCGTTTCTTCCCTGGGCAGAAGGTGCAGAAGATTACTATTACTGCAGGATTCACGTGTCCTACACGGGATGGCTCAATGGGTAAAGGTGGATGCACCTACTGCAATAATAAAAGCTTTAGTCCCAATTATGCTGCGAAGCTCAGGCCCATCACAGAGCAGATAGACAAGGGTATATCCTTCTTCAGGAAAAAATATCCTGAGATGAAGTACCTAGCCTACTTCCAGTCGTACACGAATACCTATGGAGAGGTCGCCGACTGTATAGCCAAGTACGAGGAAGCACTTGCTCATCCTGATGTCGTAGGGCTGATTATTGGTACACGACCAGATTGTATGCCCGAGCCATTACTAGAGTACCTCTCTGAATTGGCTAAGCGTACCTTCCTCTTAATCGAATATGGGGTGGAGAGTACCTGGGATAAGACGCTAGAGCGTATCCAGCGTGGACATACTTGGCAGGAGAGTGTCGATACAATACAGCGTACCCATGAGGCAGGTATCCTTGTGGGAGCGCACATTATACTTGGTCTACCAGGTGAGAGTAGAGAGGAGATGATAGCTCATGCAGAGCGTCTCTCTAGGCTACCTATCACTACGCTGAAGATACATCAGCTACAGATCATCCGAGGTACGATTATGGCGGGTGAATACTTACGTTCTCCGTCTGACTTTCACCTCTTCACTGAGGAGGAATACATCGAGCTATGTGTGGACTTTGTACATCATCTGCGTTCGGGCATCGTCCTAGAGCGTTTTGTTTCACAGTCTCCACAGGAGCTTCTCCTTGCCCCGCGCTGGGGGTGGAAGAATTATGAATTCACGGCTAAGATTCGTAGGGCACTTATGCCTTCACCTAACGAACGATAATTTATTAACTCTGAATAAAGAATGTAAGTATGAAGAAAACTCTTTTCTCTCTAGCACTCGTAGCTTCTATGGCTACGTCTGCTTTCGCACAAGAAGCTGATTCAGTAGCTGCACCACAGAGCAACTGGAAGGTGAGTGGTATCACAGGAGCAAACACAGCACAGACGGCTTTGGTCAATTGGTCTGCTGGGGGTGAGAACTCCGTTGCTTGGAATGTCTACCTCAATGCTACTGCTAACTACAAGAAGGATAAATGGTCATGGGATAATGCCCTAGTCACGGACTTCGGTATGACCTATACCACAAGCAATGAATGGCTCAAGAATGTAGATAAGCTCAACCTAAGCTCGAAGGTCGGTCACCTCATCAGCCGTCACTGGAGTATCTCTGCTCTTGGAGACCTGCTCACACAATTCTCCCGTGGCTATGATGCTTCTACTAATCCAAATGTCTCAGGCAACCGAGATAAGTATATCTCCAATCTCTTTGCTCCTGGTTATCTAACCGCTGCACTTGGTGCGGACTATAAGCCAAATGATAACCTCTCTCTACTACTCTCTCCTGTCACGGGGAAGATGACTTTCGTCCTCGACAAGAAGCTCTCTGATGCCGGAGCCTTTGGTGTGAAGCCCGGTAAGAAACTCCTTGCAGAGCTTGGTGCCTCAGTTGTAGCAAACTACAAGCAGAAGCTCGCCTCTAACATCGACTTCTCTACGAAGCTAACGCTCTTCACTGCCTATAACTCTGATTTCGGCAATATCGACGTGAACTGGGATATGATGATTGCCTTTAAGATTAACAAATTCCTCACTACGACACTGACGACAAACCTCATCTATGATGACAATGTGAAGAGTGTGGATAAGGCTGGGAACCCACGAGGTCCAAAGGTGCAGTTCCGTGAAGTACTTGGTCTAGGTCTAGCCTACAGCTTCTAGCCTTACACGAGCGTGAGTTCTTAGGTCGCTACATAGTGTGGGTTTGACACTCACTATGTAACGCCAAGATTACAGCCTCTGTACCCATCCGTGGTGCAGAGGCTTTCTTTTGTCTCAGAGTGCATGGATGTGACACAGAGTCTTGGATATCTAGCTTTCACTATGATGTCTCTTGACTCTCTACTTCTCCCTATCTAGAAGGTATAGGCACAAATGCCTTACCTTTGTGTCAGACAAACTAATATAAATCTATGGCTTTCATACAAACAGTCCGAGGCTATACACCTCAAATCGGGGAAGGTTGCTTCCTCGCTGTCAATGCCACAGTCGTGGGGGATGTAGTCCTCGGCGATGGATGCAGTGTTTGGTTTAACGCTGTACTGCGTGGTGACGTAAACTCAGTCCGTATCGGTAGTAACGTTAATATTCAAGATGGGTCTGTACTACACACCCTGTATCAGAAGTCGACTATTGAGATTGGTGACAATGTCTCTATTGGGCATAATGTGACCCTACACGGCTGTCACGTACACTCCTATGCTCTCATCGGCATGGGCTCCATAGTGATGGATGATGCAATCGTTGGTGAGGGTGCTATCGTGGCAGCAGGGTCAGTAGTACTAGCGAAGACTATCATCGAGCCGTATAGCCTCTATGCGGGTGTCCCAGCGAAGTTTATAAAGAAGGTATCTCCAGAGCAAAGCAAAGAGCTGAACGAACGCATCGCCAATAACTATCAAATGTATGCTTCGTGGTTCGATAAAGAGCAAAATCCTTAGCGATGGCCACTTACCATAGTATTCGATAACCATTCAATACACATTCCTCTATGAGACCTATACGACTATCTATGCTTGCCCTCGGCCTCTCGCTGTGGGCGACCAACGTACTCGTTGCTCAAAGCCCAGATGGGGCTATTTCGCCACGCCTCCTTCAGGAGCTTCGTAAGGCAGAGCCTAGCTCTGCTACAGAGCAAGCTCTACGTAATGCGATTGCCCTCCAAGGGATGAAGGACTTCTTTGTTAATCCTCAGCGTCCACGCACTATTGAGGATCGCTTTTCCATCGAAGTAAAGAGCTCCGGTATCACCAACCAAGAGCAAAGCGGACGCTGTTGGCTCTTCACGGGGCTCAACGTCCTAAGAGCTCAGCTTATGAGCCGAGAGCAGTCGGGGACATTCTTTTTCTCTCAGAACTACTCATTCTTTTGGGATCAGCTCGAGAAGGCTAATCTCTTCCTTGAGGGAATCATTGATACACGCCAAGCGGAGATTACAGACAAGAAGGTCGAATGGCTATTTAAGAATCCCATCAGTGATGGTGGGCAGTTCACAGGTATCTCTGATAATCTCATCAAGTACGGTGTCGTGCCAGCCGATGTGATGCCCGAGACGGCTTCTAGCAACGACACTCGGCTTATGGGCAAGATGATCGCCCGCACACTCCGTCAGGCAGGTATGCAGATCCGCAAAGCCTCTGCTTCGGGGGAAAGTCTTGCACAGCTCCGTGCACGTAAGGAGGTTTGTCTCAAGCAGATTTACCGTATCCTCAGTCTGAACCTAGGTGTCCCTCCAACAAGCTTTATCTACACACTACGCGATGCAAAGGGCAAGGTCATCTCTACAGACACCTATACGCCACAGTCATTCTATAAGCGGTTTGTCGGTGTAGATATGCGAGACCAATTCGTCATGCTTATGAACGATCCTTCACGTCCCTATCACAAGGTTTATGAAATAGACTTCGACCGCCACGCTTACGATGGGAAGAACTGGACCTATGTAAACCTCCCGATGGATGAGATTAAGCAGATGGCCATCGCTTCACTAAAGGATAATACGATGATGTATTATTCCTGTGATGTGGGACGTGAGCTCGATCGGACAAAAGGCATAGCAGCACTGGACAACTATGACTATGCTTCGCTCCTAGGCTATCCTTTTGACATGACTAAGGCTGAGCGTATTCAGACTTTTGATAGTGGCTCTACACACGCTATGACGCTCAAGGCTGTAGACATTGACCCAAAGACCCAAAAGCCAACCAAGTGGAAAGTAGAGAATAGCTGGGGTGAGACGACCGGGGTGAAGGGACACATCATCATGACCGATGCTTGGTTTGATGCCTATACCTTCCGTCTGGTAGTGAATAAGAAATACGCTACGGACAAGGTCCTTGAGCTACTGAAGGCGAAGCCTATACAGCTCCCTGCCTGGGACCCTATGTTCACGCCTGATGCCCCTTAGGCATATCACTGTTGCTATCCGAGGGTAGCGATACCACGCCTTAGAGGCCGTAGCTCTCTACTCTAAAGAGCAATGCGATGTGACCCATGCTAGGTCTTCCCTTCAGACCCTAGCATGGGTCACTTGTTTAACCCTTGCAAGGATCTCACGATCGTCCTTGCAAGGGTTTCCTTTTCCTTCCTTGCTAGGGAAACATGTTCGATGCTCTAAGGCTCCCCTACCCTAGCCTATTACGAGAATAAACGGTACCTTTGTACCCGTATGGAATCGAAGGAACAACCGATCAAGAGCTTGTATACCCAGGAGGTACTAGAGTTCGCTGCTGTGGGTGTAAAGTTCGCAGGTCTTATGGAGCAGGCCTCAGCCTTTGAGAAACGTCAGTTCGTCCATGAGACTGTCTTGATTCTTCCTCAGCTTTATCTCTCCACCCTACGTCTGCCAGACTATCTCTACAGTCCAGAGCAGGATTATATTGAGGAGTTTGTGACCGAGGAGACGTACGAGACCGTGCGTCTGCGTCTGGCAGGGCTACTCGGCGAGGAGGATAGTTTCCTCTCCTGTCAGGCAGAGGATATGCAGTATAGTGATACCCCTCTAGCATCATTTGTCTCCGAGTGTATGGCAGATGTCTATCAGCAGACAGTAAACCTGCTCGGGATACTGCGTGATGAGAACGAAGAGGCACTCCCGGCTGCTATCGGTCGGTGCCTATTCTACTTTCGTACCTATACGGGAGCACGCCTGCTGGAGGCACTCACGGCACTTCATCGAGTACATACACAATTGCTCAGCTTAACGGATGACGAAGAAGACTACATCGACACAGAGGAAGGTAGCGAAAAGCTCTACGAAGACCTCTTCTAATAGAGCAAAAGCACGCTCCCCTCAAGTCCAAGAAGAGACCCCCCTACGCCCCGAAAGACGGCGTAAGGCTACACAACCATTCACCCTCACGCAGCTCTACCCTGCTACCATCAGCGATGACGAACTAAGTCATCTCCCCATAGCTAAATGCCCTGTTCCGCTTCACGTCATCGATACGAAGCTCGATGCACGTAAGGCTGTGGCCAAGATACGTAGAGCCTCTTGTGTCGGAATAGATACCGAGACCCGCCCGAGCTTCAAGGCAGGTGTGCGCTATGATGTATCTCTACTACAGATTGCAACGGATGAGGAGTGTTTCCTCTTTCGTCTTAATACGATTGGGCTCACCAAGTCATTGATTGGCCTACTTGAGGATCCATCCATCCTGAAAGTAGGGCTAAGTCTAAAGGATGACCTATCTGCCCTCAATCGTCGAGAGACCTTCACTCCAGCTTCCTTCGTAGAGCTCCAGAGACTCTGTGGTGGATATGGTATACGTGAGCTGAGTCTACTGAAGATATATGCCATCATATTTGCCGAGAGGATGAGCAAGGCACAGCGTATGAGCAACTGGGAGGACAAGGTACTTAGTCCTGCTCAGATTCATTATGCAGCACTTGATGCATGGGCTTCTTTGCGTATCTACCAGACCCTACTTGCGTCACCTACCCCTTCCCCTACAAACTTTGCTCTACTCTAAAGACAATGTCCTACCCCAAGCTACATCTGCTCCCTCGTAAAGAGGAGTCTCTCCTGCGCTTTCATCCCTGGGTCTTCTCTGGAGCGATTGCTTCTATCGATGGTTCGCCACGGGATGGTGATCTGGTGGAGGTACTTGACTCTCGAGGAAGAGCTCTCGGTACAGGACACTATGCCTTAGGAAGCATAGCGGTACGCATGCTGAGCTTTGATCCGCAGGAGACCATTGACCAAGCATTCTACCAAGGGCGACTACGTGCAGCTCTGAAGCTACGAGCCTCAATGGGGCTTATTCGTCCCGAAGAGGAAGGAAACACCTCCCCCAATACTACCTACCGCCTCGTGCATGGAGAGGGTGATGGGCTACCTGGTCTCATTATCGACATATATGCTAGTACGGCAGTCGTGCAGGCACATAGTATGGGTATGCACGAGGCTCGTCAGATAATCGCTGAGGCTCTGATGACAGTCTACGGCACAGAGGATAAACTCACTCCGCCACTAGAGGCTGTGTACTATAAGTCAGAGACGACCCTTCCCACTCGTGATATGCGACAGATGGCGGAGGATGGGTTTCTCATTGGGCATACAGAGGCAAGCTATGTATGGGAGAATGGACTCAAGTTCATACCTGACTGGGTAAAGGGACAGAAGACAGGTTTCTTTATTGACCAGAGAGACAACCGCTCTCTTCTCAGAGCATACGCTCCCAATCGTCGGGTACTTAATGCCTTTTGCTATACAGGGGGCTTCTCGGTCTATGCACTAGCCTCTGGAGCTGAGCGCGTGGATTCGTTGGATAGCTCTGGTAAGGCCATGTACCTCACAGAGCAACATGTGGCACTGAACTTTGGCAAAGATTGCTCTCGCCATCGTTCAATTACACAAGATGCCTTCGACTACCTAGAGCAAATGCCAGAGCATGAGTATGACCTCATCATACTTGACCCACCTGCGTTTGCCAAGCATCGTAAGGTCTTGCGCAACGCTCTCATAGGCTATCGCAAGATCAATAGCTTAGCCTTCCGCAAGATTGCTCCAGGGGGTATCGTGTTCACCTTCAGTTGCTCGCAGGCAGTATCGAAGGAGGAGTTTCGCCTAGCTGTATTTACAGCGGCTGCTAGCTCCAACAGGCGTGTGCGTATCCTCCATCAACTCACTCAGCCTGTAGACCACCCTATCAACATCTATCATCCCGAGGGTGAGTACCTCAAGGGACTTGTACTCTATGTAGAGTAATCCATCATGTCACCCTATATATCATAGTCTAAGATGCAAGTAAAACATCTCATCGAGGAGAACTCTCTTCTCTGTCACTTTGTCTCTGAGATGCGTGACATAAATATCCAGAGGGATGCTATGCGTTTCCGTCGCAATGTAGAGCGGGCCGGTGAGATCATGGCCTACGAGGTCAGTAAGAAGCTCCACTATGACTTCCATGACGTACAGACACCTCTGGGTATCGCTTCGTGTGCAGAGGTCTCTGATCAGGTTGTCATTGCTACCATCCTTCGGGCTGGGCTAACGTTGCACCAAGGTTTCCTCAACTATTTCGACCGTGCAGAGAATGCGTTTGTCTCTGCCTATCGCAAGTATAAAGACCGACTGAACTTCGATATTTTCATTGAGTACATAGCTTCTCCATCCCTACAAGGCAAGACGCTCCTGCTCGTAGATCCAATGCTCGCCACGGGTAGCTCTATGGAGCTAGCTTATCGAGCACTCCTAACCAAAGGAACGCCACAGGCTGTACATCTTGTCTCTATTATCTCCAGCCAGCAGGCCGTGGATACTCTGTGCAAAGCTTTCCCAGAGGATAATGTTACTCTTTGGGTAGCCGCGATTGACCCAGAGCTGAATGATCATGCCTACATTGTCCCTGGGCTAGGGGATGCTGGGGACTTAGCCTATGGGGAGAAGCTCTAATCTCCTATTTGTCAAGGTGTGACCATCTGAGAGCTCTAGAGATGCCGCTCCATACCTCTTTGAGTTGTATGGTGGGAGCTCTAGAGTTTCATTCGATAGAGTACCTAAGTATCGAAGAGGCATTTTCCCCTTCTCATAGATGTCTTTAGGTCTTCGCCGAATATCCTTCGTCACATTGGCATCACCACTCCCCTCTCCCGTCGACCTCAATAATGAAGGGTACGAAATGAACGTTTATTCACTGCATGGATAAGAAAAATAAAGATTATCTCCTCCGCTTCTGGCTACTACTCATCCTCGTAGTACTTGGTCTCGTGGTCCTATACTTCCTTCCTCCACAAATAGGGTCATGGGAGATGAATAAAGTAGATCTACTCTCCGATCTCCGCTACGAAGAGCCTGATACGATCGGTGCTGATGCTACTGAAGCCGTGAGGCTCAGTGAAGGAGCTCGAAAGGACAATGCCAAGGTACGTCGCCGTGAGGCCATCTATGAGCGTCTGAAGAACGAGGCAGAAGGAGGGACATCAGGTGCTTCATCTGTAGACTCAGCTACCATAGAGTCTAATACCATCATTGATATGACCGCGGAGCACGATGGCCTTCGGGGCTTTTTTGCTCAGCTACGTAGACGTGGGTCGCTGGGTAGACCTGTACGCATAGCGATACTTGGAGACTCTTTCATTGAGGGGGATATATTCAGTGGTAGCCTACGTGCCAAGCTCCAGGCTCGCTATGGAGGCTCTGGCGTAGGGTGGATGCCTTTAACCTCGGAGACTGCAGGATTTCGTCGTACGATAAAGCATGAGTTTAAGGGCTGGAAGGAGTACAAGCAACTTCGTACCAAGGGAAGCTATCCATTAACGGGGCATTACTACACTGGGCAAGTCGGTGACTGGGTACGCTATACTGTACCTAAAGGAGATAAGCCCTTTGAGCTAGCAACTCTATACTATAAGGCTAGCCAGCCCATCACACTCTCCGTACGGATAAATGGAGGAGACCCCACAAACCTAGAGCTACCAGCCACGGACGGCTCCGCACTCTCTGCCTACCGAATTGCAGAGGGGCAGCTCACTTCACTTCAGTTCTCTCTCATCTCAGGGGCCTCTGGCTTTGTGTGCTATGGCGTTTCACTAGATGGCTCATCAGGCATTGCGGTAGATAACTTCTCGACGCGTGGGAACTCTGGTTTACCACTTGGCTCTGTAAATACCGAGCTTAACCAGGCCTTTACCTCTGTACACCCCTACGACCTCATCATCCTACAATATGGTCTGAACGTCATTTCTCCTAAGCAAATGGACTACTCAGGCTATACGAAGCAGATGGGGAAGGCAATTAGTCACCTAAGGTCCTCTATGGGACGAGCAGAGTTCCTCATCCTAGGTGTATCAGATCGAGGCAAGAAGTCTGGAGGGGAGGTCGTGACAATGCCTGCAGCTAAGAGCCTAGAGCAGGCACAGATTCGTCTAGCAGCAGAGCAAGGAGTCACCTTCTGGAGTACACGAGCTGCTGTAGGTCGACTCGGAGGGATTGGTAAGCTCGCCGAGCGAGGATGGGCTGCTAAGGACTATACACACCTCTCCCACCGTGGAGGAGATGAACTAGCAGGGCAATTCCTCGATGCCTTCTTACTCGAAGAGAAGTACTATGATGCGATTAAGTAAGCTAAGTCTCTGGGGTTTGCTACTCCTCTCTTCTGTGGGAGGCTATGCATCTGTCCCTCGTACCCAGCCCAATTGGTATGCACCTAAAGGCTACTTCACAAGCCTAGCTGCCAAGCTCTCTGCTAGCAAGCGTTCAGGGCGTGCAGTATCGATCGTTCAGATTGGAGATAGCCACATCCAAGCAGGGCATACAACTGCCCCTCTAAGGCAAAAGCTACAGAGTACTTATGGCAATGCAGGGCGTGGCTGGGTTGGTTGGTATCGACTCCTTGGGTCGAATGCCCCAGATAATTATAAGGTAACAAGCGCAGGACTTTTATGGCAGAGACAAACTCTGCTCAAGGATGAAGGATCTCTGCCTATGGGAGTTGGTGGCTATGTGGTAGGCTCCAGCAAGGTGGGAGCTTTCTCTATATCGGTATCTTCAGCTCTTAGCCCTTTCAACAAGATGCACGTCTTACGTACAGCATCATCCTACCCATTGACGAGTTTCCCCGTAAGTCAGTTGCATAAGGGGAAGTTCTCCGTAGGTGCTTATGTCGTAGACACCCTTTCTTGGTCATCTTCGCATACAGAAGTTTCACTTAGACCAGACCGTAGAGATGGGGACGAAGCAGTCTATGCAGGCTGTGTACTCTTCTCTGGACAGGGAGGAGCCCTCGTACATGATATTGGGATCAATGGCACAGCATATAAACACTATGCTCGTGAGGACTATATTGAGCAGCTGGCGTTACTCGAGCCTGAGCTCCTCATCATATCCCTTGGAACAAACGATTCCTACAGCCATGCTTTCTCTATGAGTGAGTTTCAGCAGAATCTGAATCAAATGATAGAGTATGTCCAAGCTGCACTCCCTAGGACAAAGATTTTACTTACTACTCCCCCACCCAGTTATTTTCGCCGTGCTGTCGTGAGCTATACCCGTAAGGGGAAAAAGAAACGGAGTCACCGCTCTGTGAAGATGAGCTATAGCTTTAACGATAATGCTCGACGCCTCTCTGCCGAGATTATGCGCTATGCTGAAGCTCATGCCATAGCTGCCTTTGATCTCTTCAGTGCTATGGGTGGAGAATCAGGGATGAGCAGATGGATCAGTGAGGGGCTGATTGCCTCCGATCGTGTACACTACAGCGTGTCAGGCTACGAACGTCAGGGGAGGCTACTGGCCGATGCCCTTCTTATGGCTCTGAAGTAGCCAAACGACTATAGATATAAATGAACTACCTAGATACAATAGACTGGGGAAGACTTCCCGACGTACTGACCTTCAGCCGAGAGAGCCCGATGATCTTCTCCTCGGGGCTATTTCTTTTCTGCGCACTCTTCTTCCTTCCAATGTACATGATACTGAGGCGGACGACAACGTTGCGCATTATCTTCGTTGCTCTATTCTCCCTCTTCTTTTATTATGAGAGCAGTGGTGAGTACGTCCTGATCTTGCTATTCTCTGCAACGATGGACTACCTGATTGGTCGAGCTATGGAAGCAACTGATGATCCATCAAGAAGGAAGTACTTAGTTTGCACAAGTATATTGGTTAATCTTAGCCTACTATCCTACTTCAAGTATTTCTATTTCCTCTTAGATCTTCTACAGATGGCCCTTGCTTCACTGGGGCTATCCTCCCCTCTCGATGTACCACTAGAGGCACGTGACTATTTCATCCCGGCAGGGATTTCCTTCTATACGTTCCAGACACTGAGCTATACAGTGGATATTTATAGAGGAGAGATACGTCCCTTACGTCGTTGGATTGACTATCTCTTCTACCTGTCCTTTTTCCCTCAGCTCGTAGCTGGCCCTATTGTGCGAGCCAAAGACTTCATACCTCAGATACATCGTCGTCCACAGCTGTTAAAAGCTGAGTATGGAGAAGCTCTTGCTCTGATTATCAGCGGGCTTATTAAAAAGGCAATCATCGGAGACTTCATTGGTGCAAACCTTGTGGATCAGGTCTTTGCGGAGCCATCACGCTTTACTGGACTAGAGAACCTCTTTGCCGTGTATGGCTATGCCATGCAGATCTACTGTGACTTCTCTGGGTACTCGGATATGGCTATTGGGATAGCACTACTGTTAGGTTTCCGCTTCAATATTAACTTTGATTCCCCCTATCAGTCTGGTAACATCACGGAGTTTTGGCGTCGCTGGCATATCTCCCTCTCCACATGGCTACGAGATTATCTCTACATCCCTCTCGGAGGAAATAGAAAGGGTAAGGTACGTACCTACGTCAACCTCATCATTACCATGCTGCTAGGCGGACTATGGCATGGTGCTGCATTACGTTTTGTACTCTGGGGAGCTATACATGGTGTGGCTCTTGCTCTGCACAAGCTTTACTTATCTATTTTTGATCACTTCGGATGGAGAAGAAAGAATCCATTGAGAATACAGCGGTTCATTGGGCAAGTCATTACCTTCCACCTCGTCTGCTTCGCATGGATCTTCTTCCGTGCAGACACGATGGATACGGCCACAATGGTTATCACTCAGATCACAGATCACTTCACCCCTGAGGTTTTCCTTCAGTTTATAGACGGCTATCGTAATGTGCTTATTCTGCTTGTGATTGGGTATCTCCTCCATTTCACATCTCATCGTCAGGAGCAGCGATTCCGCTCTTGGATTACTGAGCGTAGTTTCCTCGTTCAGGCCGGTATATTCCTCGTGGTAATCTTCGCTCTCCTACAGATAAGGAGTGCGGATGCTCAGCCCTTTATCTACTTCAATTTCTAGCCTCACCCCATGCATCATATTCCTCTTGGCAGTGATACCATATGTGCGATAGCTACGGCACCAGGATCTGCAGGTATTGCTCTTATCCGCATCTCTGGTTCTGAGGCTATTGGCATTGTGGATCAAATCTTCTCGTCATCCGAACTTCGGACATTAGAGCGAGCAAAGGATCGCGTGGCTTATTTTGGGAAGGTCATACACGAGGGTAAGATGCTGGACGAAGTACTCGTTACCTGCTTCCGTGCTCCACACTCCTACACGGGCGAGGATGTAGTGGAAATCTCTTGCCATGGCTCAGTGTATATCCAGCAAGCCCTACTAGAAGCCCTCACTGATAATGGTTGCCGTATGGCAGCTCCAGGGGAGTATACGCAGCGGGCTTACCTTAATGGGAAGATGGACCTCAGCCGAGCCGAGGCTGTAGCCGACTTGATCTCATCAGAGAGTGTAGCTCAGCACCGCATGGCACTCACGCAGATGAAGGGGGGGTATAGTGCTGAATTCCGTTCGCTTCGGGAGCGCCTCATTCACCTCTCCTCGCTCATGGAGCTAGAGCTAGACTTCAGTGAAGAAGATGTGAACTTCGCTGACCGCACACAGCTACTCAGCTTACTTGACGAACTGACCAGCAAGATCGGACGACTCACCGACAGCTTCCGTCTCGGTAATGCGATTAAGAAGGGCATACCTGTAGCGATCGCAGGAGCGACCAACGTCGGTAAGAGCACTCTCCTTAACGCCCTGCTTGGTGAAGAGCGCGCGATCGTAAGTGACATCCATGGGACGACCCGTGATACGATCGAAGATGTCCTTAATATCGAGGGAATACTCTTCCGCTTCATCGACACCGCTGGACTGCGTACAACTTCGGATACCATCGAAGCGCTGGGCATCGAACGAAGCTACAGCAAGATCGCTTCTGCCCACATCGTACTCCTGGTGGTCGATGTGACTCGTCTCACAGAAGAGACTTACCTCGCTTCTCTCAGTGAAGTACTCCCTCACCTTGCAGAGAAGCCCCTGCTCGTTCTACTGAATAAGACCGACCTTCTCGGAGAAGAAGCGCTTGACACACTCGTCACGAGCTCACCATTCTTCAAGTCGCTACCTCCCGACACACCGCTCCTTCCCATCTCAGCACGGGCACAAACAGGACTCGAAGGCTTGCGTAAGGCGCTGATTGATTCGCTTGCGCTTCCTCACCTGGCTCCCTCTGACCTCGTCGTCAGCAATGCTCGTCACCACGCTCTCTTGAAGGAAGCGCTCACGGGGCTACGACTGGTTCGCCAGGGTCTAATGGACGGTCTCTCCACGGATCTCTTGACGCCCGATCTTCGTCGAGCGATCACGTCGATCGGCGAAGTCACCGGCAGCGAGATCACCAGTGACTCCATCCTCCACAACATCTTCGCCCACTTCTGCATCGGCAAGTAAGTAGTCCCTTCGAGTACTTCACTTCGTTATCTCCTTACTTCTGTTTCTTATCTTTGTCCGACAATACACTCAAATAACACAAGTGCTTATGCCATACTACCACGTACTTATTGAGTCCTATGAATCCAGCGAACCATATTATGAACTGGACAAGACGGATCTGTCAGAAATTAAAGATGAGTTCATTATTCCCTATTTAAAAGGGGAGCAATTCGTATTTAGTGGATATTTCCTTGATGAAGCGAAGGTGAAACGTATTGTAATTGGAGAATCAGCTTACACATCAAAAGAATATGTTATCGAAGTGAAAAGACGGCGGGGGCCTAATGTTTTTTTACCTATTCCACGAGAAGGTATCATTAAACGTAGTGACTACACCAAGGATATTACAAGGAATATCCTCAAGGAGTGCAGAAGTCTTCTTCAGGAAGCTACGCCCCAACCTGAAGCACCAACAGTGACCAAACCCAAAGCTCCTATGGACAAATCCAAAGTCTTCATCGTGCATGGGCATGACGAAGCTGCACGGCTAGCGGTTGCTGGGTTCATAGAGAAATTGGATCTTGAGGCTATTATCCTGGATGAACAAGCGAGTTCAGGGAGGACGATCATCGAAAAGATCGAAGCGAATACTAATGTTGGGTTTGGCATCGTGCTGTATACCCCTTGTGACTTGGGCACATCCCAAAAGAAGGGAGAGCAACTGAAACCTCGGGCAAGACAGAATGTAGTCTTTGAACACGGCTACCTCATCGGGAAAATTGGACGAAAGAATGTCTGTGCCCTTGTCAAAGGAGATATCGAGAAGCCTACTGATATATCTGGTGTCGTCTACATCCCAATGGATGAAGGGGGAGGTTGGAAGTTAGCCGTAGGCAAGGAACTGCAGGCCTGTGGCTATGAGTTTGACCCAAACAAATTACTGAAGTAACTCCCTGGTCTACTCAGATAACGAGGAGCCTTGAGCAAAGGATCCCAGCGAAAGCTATATAGCTTTGGGCTGATTCCTATATAGGATTCGCCCGATTGCTATATAGCTTTCTTTGTGTTCCTATATAGCTTTCGGGAGATTACTATATAGGATCGCCCCGATTACTACATAGTAATCATCGCATTCCTATATAGCTTTTGGGGTGAAGCTATATAGGAATATTCATAGAGGAATTATTAACTTTGTAGAGTCCTACCAAGTAGGATGCATAACTGCATTATTAACAGCTTAATACTATTTGAACCCCATGGGAAAGAATAAGCCTTTAGCCTACGTGCTACGCGAAAGAAAAATGAGCATTGGCAAGCTCAAAGGGAAGATTGTACAAGTAGCTTCGCCCACAGACCGACGTAGCGTCTCCTTCGACCACTTCTGCGAAATGGTCGCCGACCAAACTACTTTCAACTACATGGAGGTTGCCTCCGTGCTCAATCTAGCCGCCGATATGGCGAGAAAACTCGTCGCTAACGGCGATATGGTCGAGTTCGGACGCCTCGGTAAACTGAAGCCTAGCTTCAAGAGCAAGGTCGTACCCAAGGGAGAGGAATTCAATGCCAACATCCACATCACCGAAGCTCGCGTGACGCTACGCCCCAATGCCGAGTACTTCCGCTTGGATGATGTCAGCTTCGAGCGGGTCGCTCCCCGCACGAAGAAGGCTAAGAAAGCGAAACCTAACGCTGGAGGTGGCTCTTCGAATGACACCCCTGGAGGCGGGTATGTAGGAATATAATTCTTAGAAAGTGAAGCGATTCTTCCTAACCCTTTTCTCTCTATCCTACTTCATAGTCATTTATCTAGTGAATGAGACTATGAGTTCTCCTTCACTAGATATTTCTTGGCAACCGTTCGTAGGAGTCTTCCTCTTGATGGGAACAGCTCTTCTGCTGGGATATGTAGGGCATGACCCAGACCTAGAGAATGAAGCCACCCGATGTGATCATAACTAAACTTAAAGAGAAATGAATACTATACTGTCAGGTCAAAACCTCGTCAATGCTCTGAGAGAGCATTGTGACCAAGCGAAAAAACGTATCTGGATAGCCTCTCCCTATATTGGGAATTTCAAAGATGTGCAGAAGATCATTGGTGGGAACTGGATGCGTAGCCACATAGATTTTCGAGTACTAACTGATGTCGAGTCAGGCTTTATTCGTCGTGACACTTATGCCCAATTTAAGGAAAGCCCCAACACCGAAATTCGTAGTCTGTTAAGTTTGCACGCAAAAATCTACCTCATAGATGATTGGTGTCTCTTGACCTCTGCGAATCTTACAGGAATGGCGTTCAGTGCTAGGCACGAAGTCGGACAGGTGGTGTCTGGGATAGAGCAGGTGGTCACGCTATTTGACCAGTGGTGGAAGAAGGCTCAGGCAGTCTCATCTCTGCCCCCATCTCCTTCCAAAACTATTACAAATAAAGAGGACTCGACTAAATATAAGGTACTCTATAAGCTACCTAAGTACACTTCTGGGGCAAGTGACCAGTTTCTTAAAAAATGCGATCAGTTCAAAGAATTGGCCTCTCTATACGAGTCCGTCACAGGACGTAATCAGCAGATGGTCCGAGAGGGGTTCTCTCTGTATGAAGAACTAGACTACTTCTTTAACTTCCTCTACCATGATCATCCGGACAAGCCCTCTAAGGGGTGTAATAAGAATCGATCATTAACTTCAAGGGAGGTGAAGCAAGAGATACTCCGCTACTTTGAGTTAATGTCCATGTCCTATGCTCCTGGAAGTGGACTGTGGCGCTTAGATCGTAGGAATCGCATCCGTGAACTCCTCCCTTTTAAAGCTGGTGACTCTCCTCGAAAGGAGAAGATAGAGGAAGTTTTGGAGTGTCTACACTGCCTACACAGCCGGCCATTGAATAAGACCAAAATACTTTCTGAGAATGATCCACGAAGCATCGCCAGGGCATGGAATCGACTTATACAGGCCCCCTCTATCAATTCCCAACTTATTGAAGAGGTTATTGGGGAGATCAAGTACTTTGGGATATCCTCTGCTAGCGAACTCATTGCTTGGTATTACCCTGAGAAGTATCCTATGATCAATCTCAACTCTGAGAGTGGCATGAGATTCTTCGGATTTAATATCTAACCGATTACATATCCTTCTCACATTACGCTGTGACCGTTCTTGCTGCAATTCTATCTTCTCTTTGTGGAGGTTGTTTTTCTGTACCTTTGCGATGTCACTGGATATTTATTAAAACATTATGCATTGGGAACAATTGCTCTCCGACCGACGTCTCGGCGCTGAACCCTCCGAGAGGAAACAAACATCTCACCTCGCCCGTAGCGACTTTGAGCGTGATTATGATCGCTTAATCTTCTCCCCACCCTTCCGGCGTATGCAGAATAAGACGCAAGTCTTCCCTCTCCCTGGGAATATATTCGTCCACAATCGTCTGACGCATAGCCTTGAGGTTAGTTGTCTTGGGCGTTCACTTGGAAATATGGTGGGAGATTGCCTAGAGGGTCGCCACTCTAAGTTCAGAGAGGTACCTTTCCGCTCTGGACTTAGTGCTATTGTCAGTGCAGCTTGTCTAGCACACGATATGGGTAACCCACCCTTCGGTCACAGTGGTGAGCGTGCTATCAGTGCCTACTTCAAGGAGGGCAATGGGGTGCGTTGGAGAGCTGAGGTTGAGGATGAAGGAGGGCGCTGGGAGGACTTCCTCTTTTTTGAAGGAAATGCAAATGCCTTTCGATTGCTTACGCATCAATTTGAGGGTAGAAGGGCTGGAGGCTTTGCTCTCACTTATAGCACTGTAGCTAGTATTGTGAAGTATCCATACAGCAGTCTCTTAGCAGGGAAAAAGAATAAATTTGGGTTCTTTGCCACGGAAGAGGATACGATGCGAGAAGTGGGTGATGAGCTGGGGCTAATTCGATTAAGTGATGCACCTCTGAGCTATGTACGTCACCCTTTGGTATACCTTGTGGAGGCTGCTGATGACATCTGTTACCAAATTATGGACATAGAGGATGCGTGCAAGCTACACATCCTGAGCTTTGATGAGGCAGAGACGCATCTGATGGCCTTCTTTAGTGACGCAGATAAAGCTGAGATACAACAAGTCTCTCGAACGATAGGTGATGCTAACGAACGGCTTGGCTATCTACGTGCCAAGGTAATTAACCTACTCGTAGAAGAGGTAGCTTCGATCTTCTTAGATGAGGAAAATGCTATTCTTGAAGGGCATTTCCATGGTACCCTCATTCAGCACCTCTCCCCACGCAGTCGTTCAGCCTACGAAGCATGTAGTCACACGGCCTATACTCGTATCTACTCAGCACATGATGTGGTGGACGTGGAGCTAGCTGGACACCGTATTTTCTCGTCTCTACTAGACCACCTTATTGAGGCACAAGTGCATCCTGAGCATTCATATAGTCGTACCCTACTTAGTCGTGTGAGTAGCCAATATGATACTAGTCGCCCAACACTCTACGGTAAAATACAGTGCGCCCTCGATTATATCTCAGGTATGACGGATATTTACGCTCTGAACTTTTATCGTACTATCACGGGGATGAATTTACCCGCTGTCTAGGTTCTCCTAGAGTAGGGCAATCAGGTGACATAATGACAGCACCGAGGGCAATGGCATTACCTTTGCGCTCGGTGCTGTACTTTTCATGTATACATCAATTATAGACAAGATAAGACTAACGTATGAGCAAGCAAGGTAAGATCGGGGTAACGAGTGAGAATATCTTCCCCGTCATCAAGAAGTTCCTGTACAGTGAGCACGATATATTCCTGCGCGAACTCGTCTCCAACGCAGTCGATGCCTCGCAGAAGCTGCGCACACTAGCCTCGGCAGGCGAATACAAGGGGGAGCTCGGGGAACTAGATGTACGCATCAGCTTCGACCCCGAGGCCAAGACCATCACTGTCAGTGACCGTGGTATCGGGATGACAGCTGAGGAGGTAGAGAAGTACATCAATCAGATTGCCTTCTCGGGAGCAGAGGAGTTCCTCGACAAGTACAAGGATGACAAGGTCGCCATCATAGGTCACTTCGGGCTGGGCTTCTATTCTTCCTTCATGGTCTCCAGCCGTGTGGAGATCCAGACCAAGTCCTACAAGGAGGGCGCAGAGGCAGTCCACTGGAGCTGTGAGGGTAGCCCCGAGTATGTCCTTGAGGCAGGTAGTCGCACCGAGCGTGGTACAGACATCATCCTACACATAGACAGCGAGAGCGAGGAATTTCTCTCCCGTGACCGCCTCTCTGCGCTGCTGAACAAGTACTGCAAGTTCCTCCCCATCCCCATCATCTTCGGCAAGAAACAAGAGTGGAAGGACGGTGCCTACGTAGATACCGAGGAGGATAACCAGATCAACGATACTCACCCTGCCTGGACGAAGAAGCCTAGCGAACTCAAGGATGAGGACTACATACAGTTCTACCATCAGCTCTATCCTCAGACCTTCGAAGAGCCACTCTTCTGGATCCACCTCAACGTAGACTACCCCTTCAACCTCACCGGGATCCTCTACTTCCCCAAGGTGAAGAACCAGATGGAGCTACAGCGCAACAAGATCCAGCTCTATGCCAACCAAGTCTTCGTCACCGAAGAGGTAGAGGGTATCGTCCCCGAGTACCTCACCCTACTACATGGGGTACTTGACTCACCAGACATTCCTCTGAACGTATCTCGCTCCTACCTACAGAGCGATGCACAGGTAAAGAAAATCTCGAATCATATCGCTAAGAAGGTAGCTGATCGCCTAGATGAACTCTTCCGCAACGAGCGTCCTCTCTTCGAGGAGAAGTGGGAGAGCCTCAAGGTCTTCGTCCAGTATGGGATGCTATCTGATGAGAAGTTCTATGAGCGTGCTGTGAAGTTTGACCTGCTCACCGACCTCGATGGTAAGTACTTCACCCTTGAGGAGTACCGCACCCTCACCGAGAGCGAACAGACAGACAAGGATGGACAGCTCGTATGGCTCTACACCAACGACAAGGAGGGGCAGTACAGCGCCATCGAGCGTGCCAAGGAGAAGGGCTATTCAGTCCTTGTCCTCGATGGACCACTTGACGTCCACGCTATCTCTCAGCTGGAGCAGAAGCTAGAGAAGACCCGCTTCGTACGTGTAGACTCAGACTCCATCGCTAAGCTCATCGTCAAGGATGAAGCTAAGGAAAGCCACCTGTCGGCAGAGGAGCAGAAGACGCTCTCCGAGATCTTCAAGGCCCGCCTGCCCAAGGACGAGAAGCGTAACTATAGTGTAGTCTTCGAGGCACTAGGAGCAGAGGCGGATGCCGTACTGATCACTCAGGGCGAGTTCATGCGCCGTATGCAGGAGATGGCACGTCTACAGCCAGGCATGAACTTCTATGGCGACCTCCCCGAGGGCTACAACGTCGTACTCAATACCGACCATGCCCTCCTCTCACGCCTCCTCTCCTCGGAGAAGAGTGAGATTGAGCCTAAGCTCCAAAGCCTACGTACGGAGCTTGCCGAGCAGACAAAGCTCGTAGAGGATGCACGCTCTGCACAGTCTGCCAAGAAGCCCGAGGAGGTCACTGCCACTGAGCGCGAAGAGCTCTCCGCACTAGCTGCCAAGCAGGCTGAGATAGAGGGTAAGATCAATGCTGAGCTCCGAGCCTTCGGAGACCGAGAGCCCCTTGTTGGTCAGCTGGTAGACCTTGCACTCCTAGGTAGTGGACTACTGACGGGTGAGGCACTAGCCGCCTTCATTCGCCGTAGTCAGCAGCTCCTGTAGGATTTCCTCTTTTGGTCGAGATATAACTCACTTTATAAGCCCAGTAAACCTGATGGTTTACTGGGCTTATTCTTTTGCGTTATTTGTACTATGTATGGTATTTGTGCTCCCTGTTAAAGAGTAAGTCTTGTGCACTCTGTCAAGATAATCTCTCGGAGAGGGTATACAGACTCTCTTTATGCGTTTTATGGTCTATGTATCCAAGCAGTAGCATAGGTTTGTGCTAACAGGGAAGGTATGTTGTTATGATACCATTTTTTAGCCTCAAAACAATCTCTATCAACAATGGGTTTCCATTGTAGTTCCTATGGAGAAAAAGGTTAGACTACCTCTATGGGATGGCAATTAGAAATATCAAGCTACAGTACAATGACAGAAAGCAAACTCGCTCTATCCGAGTACGTTTATCAGAGTAAGTATTCCCTATATCGGGAGGATTTAGGACGCAAAGAGACGTGGGAAGAAAGCATCGATCGCATTAAGGATATGCACCTTAAGCACCTTGCCTCTTTTGCGCCACAAGCTCTGCAGGATGAATGGTTCATGACTCAATTCGATGAGGCCATTGATTACTACAAGAAGAAGAAATTTGTCGGCTCGCAGCGCAACCTTCAGTTTGGTGGTGAACCCGTACTGAAGTCCTCTGCAAAATCATATAACTGTAGCTACTCACACTGTGACCGTTTAGAAGTATTCCGTGAGACGGAGTGGCTGCTCCTCAGTGGCTGTGGCTGTGGACTGTCGGTGGAGCAGGAGCATGTTGATAAGCTCCCTGCCCTCCTCAGCCAAGATGAACTCAGCCAGGAGAGTGAAGCCTATATAATTGGGGATAGTATTGAGGGGTGGGCAGATGCCATCCATCGCCTACTTGAATACTTCTTTGTCTCGGGTAGCAAGAAGCCTGTCTTTGATTATTCGGAAATCCGACCTAAGGGAGCTAAAATCGCAGGGCGTTTCATTGCCCCTGGTCCTGATGGCCTTCGTCTTTCTTTAGATAAAATTCGTGGACTGCTTAAGGAGGCAGTCACAGCTGGTCAGAGAAGGCTCTCCGCCCTACAATGTACAGATATCATAGCTTACCTAGCAGACTCTGTGCTCTCGGGTGGTGTACGACGATCCGCTTTGATGATTCTTTTCTCCCCTGAAGACAAGGAGATGGTGAATTGTAAGCATGGTGACTGGTTCTCCACCAATCCACAGCGTGCACGCTTCAACATGTCTGCCGCCCTCAACCGTGGGCAAGTAGAGCGTACTGTGTACGAATATCTCTTCGAGGCGATGCGCACGAGCGGAGACCCAGGGCTCTACTGGCGTGATAAATTCGGTGTAGGTTGTAATCCCTGCTGTGAAATAGGCTTCTTCCCAACTGATAAAGATGGCGCTACGGGCTGGCAGGTATGTAATTTAGCATCCATCAATGGACTCGCATGCACAAGCGAGGAAGAGTTCTACAAGATTTGTCGCTGTGCCTCTACTCTAGCTACGGTACAAGCGACTTACATGGATTTCCCCTATCTAAGTCCTGCTACGAAGAACATCATCGAGGCCGATCCACTCATCGGTGTATCCATTGGGGGAATCATGAATAATCCCCAGATTCTGACAAATGGAGATATCCTTGCGGTCGGTGCTATGCAAGTACGCCAGCAGAATGCTCAGTGTGCTCGTATCCTAGGCATTAACCCAGCGAGTCGTACAACATGTGTGAAGCCTGATGGTACAGTAAGCCTCCTACTTGGGATGACATCTGGTATTCATGGTGCCTATGCCAAGCGTTACCTACGTAGTGTGGAGGCAAATGTTGAAGAACCCAACCTCAAGGCTTATGAGGAAGTAAACCCCAAGGCCGTACAACCTAATATCTTCAAGCCCAATACCGATAAGAAGATCTTCTTCCCTATAGAAGAGTCAGAGGATACACTCCTTCGTAGTGAGCTGAGCGGAGTGAAATTACTTGAGTATGTCAAGCTCGTACAGCAGAGTTGGGTAGTTCCTGGCATGAGTGATATGGAATCGCCTGTGAAGAACAACGTATCCAATACCGTAGATGTCCCCAGTGACCAGTGGGATGCTGTACGAGACTGGGTCTGGGAGAACCAGAACTATATTGCAGGTGTGACCTTCCTCTCTACTTATGGTGACATGGATCTTCCCCAAGCTCCCATGTGTAAGGTCTTATCTCCAGAAGAGATTCTTCGGGAGTATGGTGTAGGTAGCATGTTTGCCTCTGGTCTGGTTGTCGATACGATTGAGGTCTTCGGTGATCTGTGGAAAGCCTGTGAGGCAGCCCAAGGGCGTGGAGAACAGCTCTTCGTCTCGGAGCAAGCCATCGATGATTATATCCGTAAGAATAGTGTCGAAGGTGAGGTCTCCATTACTGATAGAGAACATGTACGTTCCATCCTATCGAGCAAGCTTCAGGACAAGGTGGACAATCTAGCTGCTAAGCGAGACATCGTACGTCGCATAGAGAAGTTCGCCCATAACTACTATCGTGGGGACCTCTACAAGGCTGTAAACCTACTGAAGAGTGTAAATAACCTGCATCTCTTTGAGCTCCTAAAGAAGACCTATAAGCCTGTAGATTGGAAGTCTGTAGACTTTACTGGAAATAAGTACACGAACGCAGATGAGCTAGGTGCTCAATCATGTGCTGGTGGTGCATGTGAGATTAAGTAACTTAGTGCAAGAAGAGGATTAGAGAGCTCGAGTACTAGAGTCATATTCACTATGATACACCACCTCTATTAGTCCTCCGACAACTAAGGGCTATAAAACTACTATATGCGAACAGGGTATGTTCGCATACCCTACAAACGATGCATGCCCACTAGAGCCCTCAATATATTGGGGGCTCTAGTGGGCATGCATCGTTTTGATTCCAGGTCATGTATTGCTATAAATAGGAATACCCTATCGGAGACCTGTCGCTTTTTATTCCCAAACTTTTCTATCCCCTACTGCCCATTTCGAAAGCATCCTAATATCCCGCACAATAACGTGAGTTTCGCATGAGCTTTACAGTCGATCCAGAGGGGACCTGTATTTATCTTATATTGAATGAGATATGAAGAATGGAGGTGTCAGGTGTAACGAGTTACCATAAGTCGTCACAAAGAGTTATAGTAAATCGCTTAAACAAGTTATGGTAAGTCATCGAAGAGAGTTATGGTAACTCGTTACGGTGACTTATGGTAAGTCGTTGTCTCCCCTCTACAAGCCTTGTATCTAGGAGATTTGCTACGGGTGATAATCTTATTTGAATAAGGGGGACAAATCGAAAAGAAACAAGCAAAGAAGTAGAGGGAAGCATCCCGACCTAGAGGCTGCAAAGGAGAGTTTAACCTGATAGCTGTTTCTTCGTTCTATAGAGCGACACTTCCTACCGCCAAACTCACGTTAGTAATAGTGATTATACACCCTTCTCTTGGGGCTTTACATATAACGTTGTATCTTTGCACACGTAAATAATCGCCCTGAGAGGGGCATTCACGGCTCAGTAGCTTAGTTGAATAGAGCGTCAGATTCCGGTTCTGAAGGTCGAGGGTTTGAGTCCCTCCTGGGTCACATCATCAATAAAGAAACGATTATGACTATTTCACCTAATAAGTTCGTAGCATGTGGCTATGAGCTCTACGTCGGGAGTGGGGATGAGCGCATCCTCATGGAAGCTACGACCCCAGAGCAACCACTAGAGTATATACAGGGTATGGGGATGATGCTTCCTGAGTTTGAGAAGCACCTCTTGGGTCTAAAGGCTGGAGATAAGTTCGACTTCACACTATCAGTAGACGAAGCCTATGGCCCACGTGTTGACGAGGCTGTTCAAGAGCTTCCCCGTGAAATCTTCCTTGACCAAAATGGAGATCTAGACGCAATGGTACAAGAGGGGGCTACCCTACCGCTCTATACACCCGATGGGCAGACTGTGAGAGGGAGCGTCCTTGAGATTAAGGATAGCGTAGTCGTAATGGACTTTAATCATCCACTCGCAGGTGAGGAGCTCCACTTCGTAGGAGAGGTCCTAGACGTGCATGAGGCAACACCCGAGGAAGTAGAGAAATTCTTTGGCGGTCATGAAGGTTGTGGTTGTGGTTGCGGTCATGACCACGAGCATGAGCATAACCACGAAGATGAGGGCTGTGGCGGTTGCTGTGGCTGCCACTAATTAAGATGACTCACAAAGCACGGATACCAAGTGGCATCAATCCACGGGTGTCCGTGCTTTTATTTATCACCAGATGAATACATTTGGGCGCACGCTACGGCTCACTACCTTTGGTGAGTCTCATGGGGAAGCAATCGGGGGGGTACTTGATGGCTTCCCCTCGGGCTTTGCTATTGATCCTAGTGTGATTGAGGATGCCCTAGAGCGTCGTCGCCCAGGTAAATCGAGGCTCACATCTATTCGAGAGGAGATGGATTATGTACACATCCTCTCGGGTATACATGAAGGCGTAACTCTAGGTACTCCAATCACCTTCCTTATCAAGAATGAAGGGTTCCGTAGCCAAGATTATGATGCCCTGAGGAACGTCTATCGCCCAGGACATGCTGACTATACATACGCCATGAAGTATGGCGTACGTGATGTGAGGGGAGGGGGCAGAGCTTCTGCTCGAGAGACTGCAGTGCGCGTGGCTGCAGGTGCGCTCGCCTATGAGTGGCTGAAAACAATGGGGGTAGAGATCTTCACCTATATCTCATCGATTGGCCATCTCGAGCTAGAGGATACCCTCTGGAATCAACCCTCAACACCAGAGTATTTAGATTATTTACGCTCGAGTAGAAATCACATTCCCTCATGCCCAGATCAAGCTCTAAGTGAGCAGATGGCAGAGATTATCGAGCAGATGAGAGAGGAGGGGGACAGTGTAGGGGGCGTTATTAGCTGTCGTGTCGTGGGGCTACCCGTTGGGCTTGGTGAGCCACTGTATGACAAATGTTCTGCTCGGTTGGCTTCGGCTATGATGAGCATCAATGCTGTGAAGGGGTTTGAGATTGGAGATGGCTTTCGTATGTCAAAGTGTAGGGGCTCAGAGGTCTCAGATGAGTTCTATCTTAGGGACAATAACATTCGCACAAAGACAAATCATTCAGGAGGGATTCTCGGAGGAATTACCTCTGGTGAAGATCTCACTTTCAGAGTAGCATTCAAACCTACCTCGTCGATACACAAGGCACAACAGACCGTTACAACACAGGCTACACCTATTCAGCTCGAAATACAAGGGCGACATGACCCTTGTATCGCTCTACGTGCTGTTCCTGTAGTAGAGGCTATGACGGCGCTCACCCTCGCGGACTTCTATCTTTCTCTTCTGGGGAGTAAAGCAAGTGCTTCTCAGTGTAACTCAATCTAATTCATGCCAAGCCCTGCAGCGAAAGAGAGTATCCTAGGGACGGTTGTCACCTATATAGGCGTTGGGATAGGCTTCTTAACGACCTTCTTTATTTTAGCTAAGTTCCTTACCCCAGAGGAGATTGGTCTCACTCGACTACTACCTGAGTTGGCTACCCAGCTCTCTGGGCTTGGGATGCTAGGTATGACCTATTCCCTTAGTCGCTACTTCCCGTTCTTTAAGGATAGTCCTTCTAACCCCTATAAGAAAGAGGATGGGCCTAACCACGGCTTTCTTTTCTATGTCCTCTCGGTAGGAGGTATTGGGGCTCTTAGCATGATTGCTCTCTACGTCCTTGCTCATGATCCTCTCATTGCTCTTTACAGCAAGAATAGCCCGCTCCTCTCTGACTTTTACTATGCGATTATACCGCTGACTCTCTTCACTATGGGGTGGACGATCTTCGAGCTCTATACGTACCAGCTGATGAAGGTCGCAGTACCGAAGGGAATCAAAGAGGTGCTACTCCGTGTGTTGCAACTAGCGGTATATCTGCTTTATGCCTTTGGATATATTGACTTCACAACGATGGTCTGGGGGTTCATTGGTAGCTTTGGGATTTGTATGCTCACCAGTGGCGTATATCTAGGCAGGATTACACCTCTTAGCCTCAGGCATAATCCCAGCTATGTCTCTCCAGAGCTAAGGCGAGGTTTTTATCGCTATACAGCCCTCTATACTCTTACCTCGGTAGGGATCACACTCGCTGGGCGTATGGACCTCTTCATGGTTGCCTTTATTGACCAAGGGGGGCTAACCTCTGCGGGTGTCTATACAATGGCCTTCTATATGGTGTCAATCATAGAAATACCGATGCGTGCCATCCTAAGTATCGCAGCTCCGAAGATAGCAGATGCAGCGAAAGAGGGAGATACAGAGCGAGTGGAAGATATCTACAAGCTCGTTGCCTTCTATCAGCTACTTGCTGGACTACTCATCTTCATCATGATCTGGGTAAACATCGATAATATCTTCGGTATTATGCCCAATGGGGAGCAGTTTGAGGGAGGGAAGTGGATCTTCTTCTTCTTGGGTTTAGCAAAGCTTGTAGAACTGACATTAACCTGCAGCCATACCGTAGTAAGCACCTCCAAGTATTACCACTGGAACGTCTACTATACCTGCTGTGTGCTCCTTATGTCGTTCCTCTCTACGCTCTTCCTCATCCCATGGCTTGGGACAATGGGAGCTGCGCTAGCAATGCTCCTAACCAATATCATAAGCTACGGTTTACAGCAACTCCTATTGAGTGTGAAGATGCATATACATCCCTTCTCTCGGCGCATGCTTCTACTCCTGCCGCTCGCACTTCTTGCCTGGGGAGCAAATACCATCTTACCTACCTTCTCCTCCGTATGGATTGATCTCTTCATCCGCTCGGTACTCATTGGTTTGGTACTGGTGGCTCTTCTGCTTCTGATGCGCATTACACCAGAACTCATGGGCATGCTTGAAGGCAAGCTCCCTGCTCGATTTAGGAAGTAACCCCTACTCTCTGCTCTCTCATGCCTCATACACATGATCGACCCTTGCGCATCCTCATGCTCTCCACCTCTGACACCGGAGGGGGGGCAGCCGAAGCATGCCGCAGGTTGCTTGAGGTCTTTGAGCAAATACCACAAGTAGAGGTACGAATGTTAGTTCTAAACCAACGGACAGACTCCTCGTCGGTTATGTCTGTTGCTCGACCTCCACTCCTCAAGGTATTAGGGAGAGCGTTTTTCCTAGCTGAGCGAGCCGAGATTTACCTAAAGAACGGGCGGTCACGATGCAATCTATTCCGTGTATCGACAGCACGCTTTGGCTTCGATGTCTGTCATCATCCTTGGGTTAAATGGGCGGATATATTGCACCTGCATTGGATTAATCAGGGCTTTCTCTCCCTACCATCGCTCCATCGCCTCGCTAGACTTGGTAAGCCAATCTTCTCGACCCTACATGACCTCTGGGTTGCTACAGGTATCTGTCACCTCCCCCTTGAATTCGGTACCATGGGCAGGAAGCTATGCTCTCGCTATGAGCTAGGCTGTGGTCGTTGCCCCCTCCTCATGAGTGAGGATGAGCAAGACCTATCTCACCAAACACTTCAAAAGAAGCGCTTCCTCGCTCAGCTACCCTTCCGTTACATCGCGGTGAGCCAAGCTGAGGCAAGACTCTTCGAGGAAAGCTACTTGATGAAGGGACGCATGAAACCCTTCGTCTTGCCTAATCCTATTGACTTGAGCCTCTTCTCCCCTTGGGTGACAACGAGAAATGAATACCCACAGTGGTACTCTCCTAAGGTCAAACATTATCTCGTGTTTGTTGCTGCTCGGTTGGATGATGAGGTGAAGGGGGCGCATCTGCTGAGACAGGTCTGCGAAGAGATTAAAACCCAGTCACCTGAGCGAGCAGAAGAACTTTGTCTGCTACTCGTAGGGAATATCAAGAACAAGGAGACCTTTGCTGATTTCCCCATTCAGACTCTTCCCCTTGGTGCTATCCAAGACCGTCATCAACTCATCACGCTCTATAATCTATCCTCTGTCGTCCTCTCTACGAGCATCTACGAGACACAAGGGCAGACACTGGTCGAGGGGCTTGCCTCTGGTGCGGCTGCGATGGCATTCGCTTGTGGTGGACCAGAGGACATCGTGGTCGATGGCGTCAATGGCTACCTGATCCCTGCCTTTGACGCTGAGCTCTATGCCCAGAGGCTACTTCTGCTCCTCAGTCAGAGAGAAGCTGGTGCTTTCACCAAAGAGACCTGCCAAGCTAGTGTTCAGTCTTTTGGAGCTAAGACCATCGCATTACAGCTCTTGTCGCTCTACGAGTATGCACTCACCCACCCTACCCAGCCTGAAGCAAAACAATGAATACCCACCTTCCCCGTATCTCTATCATTACCATCTGTTACAACGCTAGCCACACCATCTCTCGCACTCTACGGAGCATCCAGGCGCAGACCTACGATGATTTGGAGTATTTGGTCATAGATGGAGCCTCTAGAGACAATACGCTTGATTTAGTACGCACACTTGCTCCTCGAGCTCTCGTCCATAGTGAGCGAGACCAAGGAATCTATGATGCCATGAATAAAGGGTTAAGCCATGCTACGGGGGATTACATCTGGTTCATAAATGCTGGCGATGCATTACCCTCCCCCACAACAGTTGAAGAGATCGTAGGGGAGGCGTGCCTCAATGGAGCTCGCCCTGATATAATCTATGGCGATACACGACTCATTGATAGTGAGGGTAGAGATTTGGGGTTACGTCGTTTACGCCCTCCTCATAGCCTCACTTGGGAGAGCTTTCGGGATGGAATGCTTGTCTGCCACCAAGCCTTCATCGTACGCCGAGCCATAGCCCCGAAGTATAACCTCCGTTACCGTTTCTCGTCAGATGTTGATTGGTGTATCCGCTGTCTGAAAGTCGCCAAAGAATGTACCTTCATACCTCGTCCTATTGCACTCTACCTGAACGAAGGGGCGACGACAGCCAACCATCGAGCCTCACTCATCGAGCGTTTTGAGGTGATGTCGGAGCATTATGGTCTCTTCGCCACCCTTTGGCGTCATCTTCGCTTCCTTTTTGTCCGTCACCGCTAATAAGAAGGTGTAAGGAAGATTGGGGAGTAAAGGACAAGGAGGAAGCAACCTTTTCTATTTCTTCAGACCTCACTTCTTGCCTCCTTTTAGTACCCACTCGTGGGGTTCTTTTGATACCCACTCGTGCATCTTCTTTAATACCCACGAGTGGGTTGCACTTGGTACCCACGAGTGGGTATTAAAGAAGGCCGACGGGTGGGGTCTTTTTTTCGATGACTGTGGGCTGGAGGGGGTGGGTATAGTTGGGGGACACTGAGGGGTGTGCGTGGCTAAACACCTTAGCGCTTCATCACCACATTTAGTAAGCCCTAAAAAGCGTATATTTGTCACAGTAAAACGGAGACAGAAGACGTGTTCAAGATCGTAGATAGATTTGTATTAAAGACCTTCTTACCGCTCTTTGCGATGAGCTTCTCGGTATGCTGGTTCATCGTGGTCATGCAGTTCCTCTGGCGCTATGTGGATGAGTTGGTGGGGAAGGGTCTCGGTGTCTTCGTCCTGTGCAAGATCATCTTCTATGCTGCGATGTCATTCATACCGATGTCTCTACCGCTGGGTATCCTTCTGGCATCGTTGATGACCTTTGGTAACCTTGGGGAGCGACTGGAGCTCCTTGCCTTGAAAGCCTCAGGTTTTCCACTCTATCGCATTATGCGCCCCCTTTTTCTCTTGATTGGGGTGATGTCGATCTTGCTCTTCCAGTTCCAAAATGATTGGATGATCCAAGCTCAGGTACGCATGTGGACGCTTGTGCTTTCTGCTAAGTATGCAGCACCAGAGATGGAGATTACAGAGGGTGTCTTCTACACGGGTATCCCAGGCTATAGCCTCTATGCCCAGCACCGTGATCCCTCGGGTCGTATGGAGCAGCTGATGGTCTACGATATGAGTCGTGGTTACTTAAACCCACGTATCATCCGAGCAGACTCCGGGCGTCTAGTCATGGACAAAAGCAAGACCTTCCTCGTGCTAAAGCTCTATAACGGTCAGAGCTACGAGAATCTCCGTGCACAGTCCTACAATACCTCCGAAGAGCCCATCCCCTACATGCTCCCCCGCTTCACCTATAGTGAGACCTTCATTGCGCATAACACGAATATCAACTACCAAGACGAGAAACAGCTCGGAGGGTTATATATCTCAAAAAACCTGAGCCAACTGAATTACTCGATCGACTCCACAGCACGACTCCTCGATAGTGCACGTGCAGTCATCACAGACGGCATAGACCGAGACCTGCTCTCGACACACTACCAGTCGTTCGCCTACGGCATAACAGACACTGCCACCTTCATCAAGCAACGTGAGGAGCTGACCGCACTCTCACTACGCATACAGGAGGCTAAGCCTCATGAGAAAGCTAACGGGGATAGTCTACTGATCCTATCCTCTGCTACGGATAGCCTTCGTGTTATACAGGCTGCGGTATCTACCCTCGAGCGCACGAAGAATCAAGCCTCCTTCGCAAAGGACGAGGATGATAATTCCTTCTACTACTTCCGCACCTATAGCCAAGAGTGGCATCGTAAGTTCACGGCATCAGTGGCCTGTCTCATCTTCTTCCTTATCGGAGCTCCACTAGGAGCGATTGTGCGCCGTGGGGGAATTGGGATGCCTGTCATTGTCTCCATCTTCTTCTTTGTCGTGTACTATACGATCGAATCCTTTGGAGACAATATGCTACGCAGCGAAACAATCCCTGTTTGGCTAGGTATGTGGCTGAGTAACCTAGTCCTTCTCCCTGTTGGGCTCTTCTTGACCTACAAGTCCAACCAAGATTCGTCTTCACTTAATGCTGAGGCGTACGTAATGTTCTTCCGCAAACTCTTCGGTTATCGAGGCGTACGTAATGTGGAATATCAAGAGGTGTCAATCGAAGAGGTAGACTACAAACAGGCCACTCTAGATCTCGGTACTCTACTAGAGCAAACAGAGACGCTACGTACCTCTCCCCTCTTCCAGAGTCCTATCATACGTGTTTGGAGTAACGCGAGTGACCAAGCGAAGCTCAGAGATCTATCCACAGCTCTAGATGACCTCGTTGAGAGCCTACGCCACTCTACTAGTCGCCTCTTGGTATCTAAGCTAAAGGACTTACCGCTACTACCCAAGCACTTCTCACCGCTACTCCCAGAGCAGAGTAAGTATGGATGGATCATGTCCTTCATCCTACCCTATTCCATCCCGATGACCCTCTACTTTAGTCGTTTGAGGAAGCATTTGCTCGGCGATCTAGAGACAACAAAGAGGACTCTCCTTGCACTCCAAGAGGAAGTTATGTCAATCCAAAAAGGGACACGAGAACAAGAGAATGAACAAGAGAATCAAACAGACGAAACAAACCCTATATATGCTAATCAACTACAGCCTAACCTCAGCTAATGAGTACCGAGGTGGTAGGCTGTAATTAAGAATACGAGTATGAGCGAAATCAAGCTGAATACGATCGAGGAAGCTCTCGAGGACTTTCGTAATGGAGAGTTTGTCATTGTCGTCGATGATGAAGACCGTGAGAATGAAGGGGACTTCATCATCGCTGCCGAGAAGGTCACCCCAGAGAAGATTAACTTCATGATGCGATACGGGCGTGGTGTACTCTGTGCCCCTATCACCGAGGAGCGAGCACGGGAGCTCGAGCTCGAGATGCAAGTACCAAACAATACTTCTGTGCATGAGACTCCCTTCACCGTGACCGTAGATAGGTTAGGCAATGGGTGTACGACAGGTGTCTCGATGTACGACCGATGCCAGACTATTCTGGCGCTGGCAGACCCTAGCACGAAACCAAGTGACCTCGGACGCCCAGGGCATATCTGTCCTCTCAGAGCAAGGAGCAAGGGTGTCCTCCGACGTGCAGGTCATACAGAGGCTGCGGTAGACTTGGCGCGCCTCTCAGGGCTACAGCCAGCAGCAGCTCTTATTGAAATCATTAATGAGGATGGTACAATGGCGCGCCTCCCTCAGCTCTGGGAGGTAGCTCAGCGATTCTCCCTTAAGATTATCACAATCAAGGATCTCATTGCCTATCGCCTGCGCACGGAGAGCATCGTAGAGCGAGGTGAAGAGGTGATGATGCCTACTCAGTGGGGGCAATTCCGCCTCATCCCCTTTAGACAAAAGAGCAATGGTCTAGAGCATATCGTACTCTTCAAAGGAGATATATCCAACGGAGCCCCTGTACTCGTGCGTGTTCATTCAAGCTGTGCTACGGGAGATATCTTCGGCTCTATGCGTTGCGAGTGTGGAGAACAGCTCCATAAGGCTATGCAACTCATCGAGGAAGAGGGGCGTGGTGTCATCGTCTACCTGAATCAAGAAGGTCGTGGGATTGGACTCATGGACAAAATCCGAGCTTATAAGCTACAGGAAGAAGGGCTTGACACTGTAGATGCGAACTTGCACCTCGGGCATAAGGCTGACGAAAGAGACTACGGGGTGGGTGCTCAGATACTCCAGCAGCTCGGTGTCCAGCAAATGAAGCTGATGTCCAATAACCCTATTAAGCGTGTTGGACTCGAGGGCTATGGTCTAGAGGTGGTAGAGACGATACCATTGGAGATTCAGCCCAATGAGTACAATGCCTTCTACATGCAAACGAAGAAGGAACGGATGGGACACATCCTACACCACGTTAAGAAATAATCATTCACCTACCAATCTATAATACGTCATGGCTATCTTCGTAAATGAAGTATCACGTACCTTCGGAGAGTATCTACTGATCCCTGGGCTCACTACTCGTGCATGCACTCCACAGAATGTCTCCCTAGTAACTCCTCTTGCGCGCTTTGCTCGAGGGGAGAAGGCACGCATTCAGCTCAATATACCCTTTGTGTCGGCTATCATGCAGTCTGTTTCTAATGACACACTTGCTATAGAGCTTGCTCGCAATGGTGGGCTATCTTTCATCTTTGGCTCTCAGCCCATCGCTGAACAGGCAGAGATGGTACGCCGAGTCAAGAAGTTCAAGGCTGGGTTCGTATCCAGTGACTCAAATATCCGTCCCGATGCCACATTGAGAGATGTGCTTCTCTTACGTCAGCGTACGGGTCATTCTACAATTGGAGTAACAGGGGATGGCTCGCCCAATGGTCGCCTACTAGGTATCGTCACGAGTCGAGATTATAGGCTAGGTACAACTCCCGATGATGCCTTAGTCAAGGACTTCATGACTCCATTTGAAAAGCTCAAAGTTGGACGTCTGGGTATTACACTGAAGGAGGCCAATAATATTATATGGGAGCATAAGCTCAATACCCTCCCAATCATTGACGAGAATGATTGTTTAGTCTACCTCGTTTTCCGAAAGGACTACGATGCACACAAGGACAATCCTGTGGAGTTGTCAAATAAGGCAACGAAGGAGCTACTCGTAGGAGCAGGAATCAATACTCGTGACTTCAAAGAGCGTGTGCCTGCCCTTATCGAAGCAGGTGCTGATGTGCTATGTATAGACTCTTCGGATGGCTATTCCGAATGGCAGTATGATACCTTGCGATGGATCAAAGAGAACTATGGTGATCAAGTCCTTGTAGGGGCAGGGAACGTTGTGGATGAAGAGGGGTTCCGCTACCTAGCTGATGCGGGAGCAGACTTCATAAAGGTAGGTATCGGCGGAGGATCAATATGTATCACCCGAGAGCAGAAGGGTATTGGTCGTGGGCAGGCTACGGCTATTATTGATGTGGCTCAGGCACGTGACCGTTACTTCCAGCAGCATGGTATCTACATTCCTATCTGTAGCGATGGGGGGCTAGTTCACGACTACCACATGACACTTGCCCTAGCTATGGGGGCAGATTTCCTTATGATGGGGAGGTACTTTGCTCGCTTTGATGAGTCCCCTACACGTAAGCTCAAGATAGGGAACAATATCGTCAAGGAGTATTGGGGTGAAGGCTCTAATCGTGCGCAGAACTGGCAGCGATATGATAGTGGTGGTAGTGATGGGTTGAAGTTTGAGGAAGGTGTGGATAGCTATGTACCTTATGCCGGTAAACTCAAGGATAATCTAGCTATCACCCTAGGAAAGATGAAAGCTACGATGTGTAGCTGTGGGGCTATCACTATCGAGGAGCTCCAGCGCACAGCAAAGATTACTCTAGTCTCAAGTACCTCCATTGTTGAGGGTGGAGCACATGATGTGATCCTGAAGGATAGAGGATGATTACTGTCCTCGGCCCCACAGCCTCAGGGAAGACTTCTCTTGCCGTCTGTCTGGCTCATCGCCTAGGTGGAGAGATCCTAAGTGCTGACTCTCGTCAGGTCTATCAAGGAATGGACATAGGCACAGGGAAGGATCTCGGGGAGTACACAGTCGAGGGTAATAGCATACCCTTTCACCTCATTGACCTTGTCCCAGCTGGGGAGCGTTATAGCCTTTTTGCTTGGCAACGCGCCTTCCATGAGGCCTATGGAGCAATTAAGAGTAGAGGGGTACGTTACCCAATCCTATGTGGGGGGACGGGGCTATACGCAGAGGCTGTACTTCGAGGCTACAATCTGCCCGATGTACCACCAAAC
This sequence comes from Porphyromonas catoniae ATCC 51270, assembly GCF_000565015.1. Taxonomy (GTDB): domain Bacteria; phylum Bacteroidota; class Bacteroidia; order Bacteroidales; family Porphyromonadaceae; genus Porphyromonas; species Porphyromonas catoniae. The sequence goes on along the minus strand of NZ_JDFF01000024.1, from coordinate 156,574 downwards.
GAGGCCCTGAGGCAGAGGTTGCAGGGTAAGGGCATTGACGAACTACAGCAGCTCCTTACTAGTTACGGTCCGTTGCATAATAAGACAGACCTGGACTCCCCACAGCGTGCAATCCGTGCGATTGAGATAGCGGACTACATTCAAGCACAGCGAGCCTCAGGCATTGACTATACAGAGTATCCCCCAATTGATAGTGTCATCTTATGCTTGGATCTACCTCGAGAGGCACGGCGTAGCCGTATTACAGCTCGTCTCAAGGAGCGGTTAGAGAAGGAAGATATGATCGGTGAGATAGAGGGATTGCTTGCCTCTGGAGTTACCCCCGAGGCTCTTATCTACTATGGATTGGAGTATAAGTTTATCACACGCTATGTCCTAGGAGAACTCAACTATGAGGAGATGTTCACATTACTTGAGATTGCTATCCATCAGTTTGCTAAGCGTCAGATGACCTGGTTTCGAGGTATGGAGCGTAGGGGATTTACTCTGCATTATATAGATGCCCTGCTCCCAATGGAGGAGAAAGTGGCAGTCTCCCTAGACTACTTCAAAGAGTGGGAGCAAAGTAGACACTAGAAACATAAGGAGTATGATTACATACAAAGACCTAACGAAAGGGCCGAACTTTTTCCTAATGGCTGGTCCCTGTGCAATAGAAGACGAGGATACCCCTCTCTTCATCGCGGAGCGTGTTGTAGAGATTACGTCTCGCCTCGGTATACCCTATATCTTCAAAGGGTCATACCGCAAGGCTAACCGCTCTCGGGTGGACAGCTTCACAGGTATCGGTGACGAGAAGGCGCTACGTATCCTACGCCGTGTACGAGAGGCGTTTGATGTACCAGTGGTGACGGATATTCATGAGACAAGGGAAGCAGAGATGGCTGCCGAGTACGTTGATATCCTTCAGATACCAGCCTTCCTTTGTCGTCAGACAGACCTGATTGCTGCTGCAGCGAGGACGGGTAAGATTGTAAACATCAAGAAGGGGCAATTCCTATCTGCCTCGGGTATGGAGCATGCAGCGCATAAGGTTACTGAATGCGGTAACGAGCAAGTCATCCTCACAGAGCGAGGCAATAGCTTTGGCTACTCTGACCTTATAGTGGACTTCACCAATATACCAGCGATGCGTAGCACGGGGTTCCCGGTCGTCATGGACGTCACTCATTCTCTCCAGCGTCCGAACCAAGCTAGTGGAGTGACGGGGGGGAAGCCTGCCCTCATTGAGACGATAGCTAAGGCTGCAGTGGCAGTAGGTGCTGATGGTCTCTTTTTCGAGACGCATCCTAATCCATCCGTTGCGAAGAGTGATGGGGCAAATATGCTCCCGCTAGATCTCTTTGAAGGACTTCTTGAGCGGCTCACTCGCCTAAGGATGGCACTCTAGAGAGCATATATAGATATGAGAAGCTACCTAAAGGGTATTCTGACCCTCATCCTCCTTGGGACTCCCCTACTCTCCCTACATGCACAGCTTGTCTCGGAGCACCTTATTAAGGCGTTCCTCAGGATGGATATACTGACTGAGCAATCTCAATTGGTCATAGCCTCTTCGTTGCGTGATAGCACGCTACTACTTCCTTTAGATCTGGGAGAGGGAATACGTCTTACTCGAGCTAATGAGACCTGCCTAACGATTGAGACAAGTGAGGTCGGGAGGAGTGATCTGCAACTCTTACAGCGTAAGGATGGATCATACATAGTGGGGCTCATTGAGATAATCAGAGGAGAGGGGCTAACTACGGACTCTCGTCTTAGCTTCTACAGTACAGATGGTGAGAAGCTTTCTTACCCATCCATCTCGACTCCGAGTAGAGCTGAATTTCTCTCGGGGCTTGACATCCCGAAGACTTCAGCAGGCTACCGGTTCTTGGAGCTCCTCACGCCGCTCCCCCTTGCTCTTTCATGGCACAATGAAGGTACGAACCTCTATGCGGAACTTCTTCCCCCACTGAGGGATGAAGATGAGACGGATAAGGCATTGGAAAGTCTCCTTCAAAGGCTTCCTCGCTTCGTGTCGCACTGGAATGGCTCAACCTTCACACCCTTTACCCTCACCAAAGAATAATTATAGATGAAAACCAAGCATGTACTCATCGCTGCCCTAGCGGTCATCGTAGCCCTCGTTATCGGGTTCATCTTCATCCTCCGCTCTCAGCGTACAGAGCTCGAGGAGGAGAAGGCAGTGCTGGTCAATCAACAGCGTGATATCATGGAGGAGGAGCTCACCAAGCTCGCTGCCGAATACGATATACAGTACAAGAAGCTCTCAGCTGGTCAAGGTGAACAGAAGTTCTCCTTAGCGACCGACTCTCTCATCAGTCAGATCCTCGCTGAGCGTGCTAAGGTAGAGCAGCTACAGAAGGAGCTGAAGGCGAGCAAAGCAACCAGCGCAAAGCGCATCGATCAGCTCAGTCGTGAGGTCACCACCCTACGTAACGTACTACGTACCTACGTCGTACAGATTGACTCGCTACAGGCCACTAATGAGCGACTAAGAGCTGAGAACACCGAAGTCAAAGAGAATTATAATCGTGTAACTAGCCAAGCGCAACAGCTCTCTAACGAAAAGGCACATCTCTCTGATCGTGTAAAGCTCGCTGCCAAGCTCGATGCTACAGCGATAAGTGTCACCCCAATTGACAAACGAGGTAAGCACACCAAGAGCCTTTCTAAGGTCGTAAACCTACAGATACGCTTCACCATCTCAAAGAACGTAACAGCTGAGGTTGGAGAGAAGACCTTCTACTGTCGCATTACCCAGCCCAACGATGAGCTGCTGGTGAAGGCTGGTGCAGGGACATTCGCCTTTGAGGGGAAGCAGATCCCCTACTCGATTCGTCGAGAGATAGAGTATAACGGAGAGGAGACTCCTCTCGTTATGTATTGGCCTGTCGAAGAAAGCCTACAGAGTGGGACGTACCAGCTACGTATCTTTGCTGATGGCAACTTGATTGGCTCGGCCTCTTTCTCTCTATAGCTATTCTCTCAATACATAATATCCCCTCCCTCCCCATAGACAGTGTGGAGAGAGGGGTATTTTACTGACCTAGATAGCTGGTCAATTCTCTCCCACAAGCATCCCTTCATGCCTTCTTTTTGGTACCCACTCGTGGGTATCCGAGGGAATGCACGAGTACATAACTAAGGGAACCCACGGGTGGGTGTCGAGGGTAACCCACTCGTGGGTGTCAAAAGGAAGCCATGAGTAGAAACTAAGTCACCTTCGGGGTAATAAGAGGTTGATCAACAAGATGGGTATTGGTATGATTTGCTCGTGGCAACTCTTCTGGCGGTATAATTTTGCTTCAAAGAGGGAAACCCTAGGGGATGTCAGTTATATTACCTACTTTTGCTACACAAGTCCTGTTCACGGATAGTTAAATGATATAACTATGCATATAGACAACTATTGCGTCATCATGGGTGGAGGTGTCGGTAGTCGCTTCTGGCCCTATAGTAGGGAGAGCAAACCCAAACAATTCCTAGATATCTTCGGTACGGGACGCTCTCTGCTTCAAATGACCTTCGATCGCTTCTCGAAGGTAATACCTAAGGAAAACTTTGTCATCGTAACCAACGCTACCTACAGAGACCTTGTATTAGAGCAGCTCCCTGAGCTACAGCCTAGTCAGCTACTCCTCGAGCCCATGCGCCGAAACACAGCACCCTGCATCGGCTGGGCCACCTACCACATCCAGGCGAAGAACCCCAAGGCAAACATCATCGTAACCCCTGCGGATCATCTCATCCTGCAGGAAGATGTATTCGAGGAGGCTATCAAGCAAGCACTCGCCTTCGTGGCACAGCATCCTCAGCTCGTGACCCTCGGTGTGCGCCCCTCTCGCCCAGAAACGGGCTATGGATACATTCAAATAACGGGTGAGACAGAGGGTGGCTTTGTCCAGGTCAAGACCTTCACGGAGAAGCCCAATCTAGAGATGGCAAAGGTCTTCCTCGAGAGTGGCGAATTTCTCTGGAATAGTGGCATGTTTGCGTGGAATGTGCAGACGATACTTGATGCCTTCCATCGCTACCTTCCCTCTCTGACGTCAATCCTCGATGAGGTAAATGGACACTACGCTCAGAGCGAAGAGCAGCAACATGTAGGGGCAATCTTCTCTCAGTGCCCTAACATTTCCATCGACTATGCTGTGCTAGAGAAGGCTGACAATGTGATGGTCCTACCCGTAGATTTCGGTTGGGCAGACCTCGGTACATGGGGATCACTCTATGACCTGAAGAAGGCAGAGGACAAGGCTAACGTAGCATTACACACCGAGGCGCTCTTCTATGAGGCTGAGGGGAACATCATCTCCATGGATGGCGAGGGCGACCAGCTGGTCGTTGTACAAGGTATCAATGACTGCATCATCTCCCAGAGCAATGGTGTACTACTGATCTGTAAGCGAGGAGAGGAGCAACGCATTAAGGAGTTCATGGCTGAGGCTTCACTCCGCTTTGACAAACGTTACGACTAACTTCCCCCTCTTCTCTCACTACGACGGTTGTCCGACTCTTCGTACTTCCGGCTTAGAGGGTAGAGCAAGTGTGTATACTCACTCACCCTCTGTACTAATGCGCTCGCACTATTAATCAGTCGGCTCATCCTAGGTGATGAGTCGACTGATTGTGTGTCGGGTTGGCTATACGTATATACTATATATTTCACAAGTTAATAGTTGCTCTTTGAGGAAAATACTATACCTTTGGTGAATGTTTGTATATAGACAGACCAAGGGATTTTTAATATGAGCAACTACGATATAGCAATCATCGGTGGCGGGCCAGCTGGATATAATGCAGCAGCAAATGCCACTGCTAATGGCCTGAAGGTCGTACTCTTCGAGCACAATACCCTCGGTGGTGTGTGCCTCAACGAAGGGTGTATTCCCACAAAGACACTCCTACACTCAGCGAACCTCCTCGACGAAATACGAGAAAGCAAAGCCTTCGGTATTCACATTGAGGGAGCAGTCTCCGCGAGCTATGCCGAGATAGCCTCCCGTAAGGATAAAGTTGTCAAGACCCTAACCTCGGGTGTAGCCTATAAGCTCAAGAGCGCAGGCGTGACTGTTGTCAATGAGACAGCACTCCTCGATGGTGAGGAGGGAGAGGTAATCCGTATTCGGGCAGGGAAGGAAACGTACCTTGTGAGCTTTGTCCTTCTTGCCACAGGGAGCTCAACCGTTATTCCCCCCATCCCTAGGCTTAGTGAAGTAGCCTACTGGACGAGCCGAGAGGCTCTTGCAGCTAAGACACTTCCTCAGGATATCACGATTATAGGTGGTGGTGTCATCGGTATGGAGTTCGCAGGTATCTACTCATCACTGGGGGTTCCCGTGCAAGTAGTAGAGATGGCACCTGAAATCCTAGGAGCAATGGACAAGGAGACCTCTGCAATGCTCCGCAAAGAATACGCAAGCCGTGGGGTAAAGTTCCATCTAGGAGCAAAGGTGGTCAGCGTCTCTAAGGAAGGGGTAACCATAGAGGCAAAGAACGGGAAGACCGAGCTATTGCCTGCGTCACAAGTCCTACTTAGTGTTGGGCGTAAGCCTGAGACCGATGGACTCGGACTAGAGACACTCGGTATCGAGATGAACCGCTCTGCAGTTGTCGTAAACCGCTACATGCAGACCTCTCATCCTAGAGTGTATGCAGCGGGGGACATTACGGGCTTCTCCCTCCTTGCTCACACCGCTATCCGTGAGGGTGAGGTAGCAATTAATCACATAGTAGGTACGGAGGACGACCCCATGCGCTATGATGCCATCCCAGGTGTGGTCTATACCCATCCCGAGATAGCTGGTGTAGGGGCTACAGAAGAGCAGCTAAAAGCAGAGGGACGCTATTATCGCGTGCTAAAGCTCCCGATGGCCTATGCCGGTCGCTATGTCGTGGAGCATGAGAAGGCTGGAGGATTGTGCAAGATACTCGTAGATGAGAATGAGACCATCCTTGGTTGTCATATCCTAGGTAACCCAGCCTCCGAACTGATCCTTTTGGCAGGTATTGCCATAGCAGATGGTACGAGCGTAGAAGAGTTTCGTCGCCATGTCTTCCCTCACCCAACTGTTGGGGAGATCATACATGAGGTGCTCTTCTCCTAGACTAGATCGAGGAACAAACTAGACAGATTATATAATAGAGATAATGGCAACATTCGATATTAAGATGCCGAAGATGGGTGAGAGCGTGACCGAGTGTACGATCACGGTACTCAACGTCAAGGTAGGAGACTTCATCGAGGAAGATACCGAACTCTTTGAGATTACGTCCGCAAAGACTGCGGCAACAATACCCTCACCCGTAGCAGGTAAGATTGTCAAGATTAACTATGCAGAGGGCGATACTGTCCCCGTAGGTCTTCCGGTCGTTGTCGTCGATACAGATGTAGATGCCACAGTAGCACCATCTGCAACAAAGGAACCAAAGGAAGAGACTCCTCAGGCTCGTATCGAAACAAAGGACACTCCTACACCTGCTGTCACTGAGGTACACCGAGGTTCAGTAGAGCGATGGTATTCCCCTGTGGTAATAGAGCGAGCTAAGGCTGCAAAGGTCTCTCAGGAGGAGCTAGATAGCATACAAGGTACAGGCTTTGGGGGACGTGTAAGCAAGGCTGATATTGTTCGCTATATTGAACAGAAGAAGGGAGCACCAGCACCTACGCCACGTGTAGAGCGATCCGCGAGCGTGGTAGCACCACAATCTTCCCGTCCTCAGGTCACAGCTCCTACCATATCTATTGGGGCAGATGATAAGGTTATCCCAATGGATCCAATCCGTCGCATCATTGCTGACCGCATGGTACAATCCGTACAGGTTGCACCGCATGTGACGAGCTTCATGAAGATTGACATTACAGATCTTGTAGCATGGCGTGAGGCTGAGAAGGATGCCTTCAAAAAGAAGGAAGGCTTCGCTCTTACTTATATGACCCCAGTTATCGAAGCCGTAGCTCATGCACTAAAGCAATACCCTCGTATCAATGCATCTGTGGATGGCTACAACATCATTGAGCGTAAGCATATCAACGTAGGGATGGCTGTCGCCCTCCCCGATGGCAACCTAGTCGTCCCTGTGATACATGATGCTGACAAGCTCAGCCGTACGGGCGTTGCAGAGCAAGTATCTCAACTAGCAGAGAAGAGCCGATCTGGTAAGCTCTCCCCAGACGAGATGTCAGGAGGGACGTTCACCATCTCAAACTATGGATCGTCAGGTACGCTCTTTGGCACACCGATTATCAACCAGCCCGAGGCGGCCATTCTTGGCATTGGTGCTATAGAGAAGGAGCTAGCTATCCTAGAGACAGTATCAGGTGATGTGGTTGCTACACGTCATAAAATGTACCTCTCTTTCTCCTATGACCACCGCATCATCGACGGCATGCTTGGTGGAGCATTCCTACAAGCGGTAGCACATTATCTAGAGGATTGGAAGACAAACAAAGGACTATGAGCATTCAGAAGAACTATATAAAGAAGCGCTACGGGATTAAAATCACCGACAAGGATACCCTACGTCGCTGGTATCATCTACTCTATCTCGGACGTCTCTTGGATGAGAAGGCACCAAGCTATCTACTCCAATCAATTGGCTGGCAGTTTCATGCCTCCAATGCTGGGCATGATGGTATACAGTTAGCTATCGGACAAGTCTTCCAGAGGGGAAAGGACCATCTATTTCTTTATTATCGTGACCTCCTAGCTGCGCTCTCAGCAGGGATGACGGTGGAGGAGATGATCCTCAATGGTATATCGAAAGCAACAGACCCAACAAGTGGTGGGCGACACATGTCGGATCACTATGCCAAGATTGAATGGGGCATTCATAATATCTCCTCGTGTGTTGCGGCGCACGACTCCCAGGCTGTAGGATTAGCACGTGCACTAGATTACTACGGTGTAGATGGTGTAGCAATTGCCTCACATGGGGAGTCCTCTGCCTCCGAAGGCTATGTCTTCGAGGCGATCAATGGTGCAGCTCGTGAGCGTCTCCCTGTAATCTTCGTCCTACAGAGTAATGGCTATGGTATTTCTGTTCCTACACACGAGCAGACAGCTAACCCTCGTGTAGGAGAGAACTATGCTGGTATACGCCATCTGAAGACTCTCTTCTGTAACGGGAAGGACATCTTTGACTCAATGAACACCATGGCAGCCGCTCGTGAGTATGCCGTGGAGCATCGTACCCCCGTGGTCGTCACTGCCGAGTGTGTCCGTATCGGGGCGCACTCTAACTCAGACAAGCATACCCTCTATCGCTCTGACGAAGAGATCGAGCGGGCAAAGGCAGCTGACCCACTACCCAAGTTCCGCCGTATGCTGCTTCGCTACAACCGTTTCACGGAAGAGGAGCTACAACAAATAGAGCATGAAGCGCAAGAGGAGCTGAAGATAGCGAACCGCAATGCCATGAAGGCTCCAGAGCCCTCTGCCGATACCGTCCTCGACTATGTCATTGGAGAGGCTTATCCAGGTGATAAGTACGGCTTAGGGATACCTGATGGCACGGGCGAGGAGCTTACCCTAGTGCAAGCTCTAAACAAGACGCTCAAGCAAGAGTTTCGTCATAATCCTGACACCTTCCTCTGGGGGCAAGATGTCGCCAACAAGGATAAGGGAGGCGTCTTCAATGTCACGAAGGGGATGCTCCAGGAGTTTGGTCATAAGCGTGTTTTCAATGCGCCTATTGCTGAGGACTACATCGTTGGGACAGCCAATGGGATGAGCCGGTTCAGTGATAAAATTCGTATTGTAATTGAGGGAGCTGAGTTTGCTGACTACTTCTGGCCTGCCATGGAGCAGTTTGTGAACTCTACACATGACTTCTGGCGCAGTAATGGACAATTCTCTCCCAATATCACCATCCGCCTTTCCTCTGGTGGGTATATACAAGGAGGTCTTTACCATTCGCAGAATATCGAAGCCGTACTGACCACCTTCCCTGGTGCCCGTGTCGTATATCCGTGCTTCGCTGATGATGCTGCAGGCTTGCTGCGTACAGCGATGCGTTCACGTGGCGTTACTGTCTTCATGGAGCCTAAGGCGCAGTACAACAGTGCAGAGTCCACAGCCATCATCCCCGAGGACTTTGAAGTGCCATTTGGCAAGGCACGTATTCGTCGTGAGGGGACAGATGTGACCCTGATCACCTACGGTAATACTCTTCATCTCTCATTAAACGTGGCAGAGCGCATCCAGAAGGAACTTGGCAAGAGTATTGAGGTCATTGACCTGCGCTCTCTTGCTCCTTGGGATGAGGAAACGGTCTATGCTTCCATACGGAAAACCTCCAAGGCGCTTATCGTCCACGAAGATCGGGTCTTCGGAGGTTTTGGTGCAGAGCTAGCAGCATCGATTGCCAAGAAGGCTTTCCGAGATCTTGACGCACCGATTTATCGTGTTGGATCACTCTCTACGCCTGTCGGTTTCCACAAGTGCTTTGAGCTAGCCACACTACCTAGTGAAGAGAAGATCTACACTACCGCAAAGGAACTAATCGAATACTAACCTCCAAACGTGACGACGATATGAAGAAAATCGGAATACTCTACAGTAAGAGTACAGCCTATACCGCAGAGCTAGGCCTGCACATCGCACAGCTATGGGGGGAAGGAATTGAATATGTAGACATTGATACAGCACGCCTGGAGGATGTCCTTCACTATGATGGGCTGATCCTAGGAACGCCTACCTACTTCAATGGAGAGCTGCCCTCGGCTTGGGATGAATTCCTCCCCGAGCTAGAGGGGGAAGACCTATCAGGCAAGAAGGTCGCAATCTATGGTACAGGAGATGAGGTTGCCTCCCCTGTGAGCTTCGCTGATGGTGTGGGCTTACTAGCAGAGTACTTCACGGAGCTAGGTGCTACGATTATAGGGCGCACCTCCACAGCTGGCTACACCTATGAGCAGTCTATCGCAGAGAGCGAAGGCTCTTTCCTCGGGCTCATCATTGATTGGGTCAATCACCCCGATCTTACGGACAAACGTCTCAAGGATTGGGTAAAGCAGGTTAAGAAGGAGTTTGCTGCGAAATAGGCACCCCCTATTTCATCGCCCTAGAGGGAAGCTCTCCTTCCCTCAGTTGTGTACCCTTGGGTATATACGAACCAAGAATTAATAGCATTAAGTCCCTACACCGAGAGGCGCATCCATTTATTGCGCGCTCGTCTGGCTGTAGGGACTTATTGTATGCTATCGTAGCCTCATTTTCCATACATAAATGGACAATTAAAAGTTGCATATAAAATACACAAAGACCTCCTGCATCAAGAGTCTATTCCCTCTCTCTAAAATTCCTGTATATAAGGCGTTTTAGAGGAGGGTGTCATGAGTTACTATAACTCGTTGTAAAGAGTTATGGTAAGTCTTTACAACGAGTTATGGTAAGTCTTTACAACGAGTTATGGTAAGTCTTTACAACGAGTTATGGTAACTCATTTCATCGACTTACCATAACTCACGGAGCCCTCCCCTCACAAGGGGTCTAGTCTCCGTGTGATACAACAACTTATAGAGATAGATAAAATGGATAGCCTCCTCTACTCATTCGTATAAAATTTACATTTCAGAGGAGCTATCGCTATCTGATGTGAGACTTGGTGGAGCAAGACCTGTACGTGACTTCTCCCTTAGTACAGTGACGGCCAATAAGATCAGGGATAGACGAGGGGCAATAGCTCTCAGTCAAGCTCATGACGGAGTAGCTAGTTGATTCGTCTATTTCTCACTAAATAAAGCTGATCTGTTTTTGTATTTGTACATATTTTCATACCTTTGAAAGGTCTTCTAGGGCTTTGGTTAGTTCAGGGAGATTAACAAGCTTTCATTAATAGTTCAACAACATGAGAAAGAACGTACTTAAGGTAGCGCTCCTCGCACTGTTCGCAGTCGTAGGACTAGCCTCCTGTGGTGGCTCTTCATCGAGCTCCAACGCAAGCGAAAACGCTGACTTCGAAGCACTCCGCCCCACCATGCTCGCTGGGGTCTATTACTACCGTGGTTACGGTGGTGTGGATGCTGTGGAGAACCACATCAAGAGTGGTGGCGTAGACCGCATCGAAGGGTACAAGCAACTCTTCACAAATCCTTATGAAGAAGAATCCATCGCCAACGCTACGAATATGCTCAAGAACGACTGGGATGTCTCTAACAGCCAAGAGCTAAAGACTTTGCTAGAGAAGCTCAAGAGCCAAGAGGGCGAACATAAGGCTTGGGACTGGGGACGTGCTGTAAATATTGCTTGGGCAGGTGTTCGCACAGGTTACCTCACACAGGCAGAAGCAGAAGCCTACCAAAAGGAACTCCTTCCTCTTGCTCAGGCTAAGTATGCAGATTGGACTGCTTACTTCAATGATTTCCTCGCTGGACGTAACGCTTGGGATCCCAACGATGAGTATGGAGGTAAGGCTGAGCTAGAGGGCGTTGTTAAGGACATCAACGAATCTGCTAACTCTATCTACAAGACCATCCCACTCAAGTAAACACTTGAGAGGCTAAGGCCTAATATAAGCAAGGGCAAGTAGAGTGTCACTCTACTTGCCCTTGTTGCATTATCGCCTACGCTACTCCGTGCCAATATGTTCTTCTGTTTCCCAGATTAGCACACACTTTACCTTTGTCACAACCTAGGGAAGAAAATAGAAGCTACGCCCAGTGTAGTACTAGACGTAGCTTCTTTAGGGTGTTCAGATGACCATAGAGGGATTACTTCTTAGAGCATTCGCTCTTTGCGTCTTTCTTACAGCATTCCTTCTTGGCACCATCCTTCTTATCGCACTTAGCTGCTTCCTTGGCCTGTGCCTCTTTCTTACAACATTGCTTCTTGTCGCCGTCCTCCTTATCACACTTAGTGGCAGGCTGAGCGTTCTTACAAGTTTTCTTACCATCCTTTTCACAGGCAGCACCAGCCTTACAGTCACAGCTCTTAGCTCCTGCACTACAGCAGGTTTTCTTCCCAGCCTTATCCGTAGACTTTGTTGCGCCTGACTTTGCAGAGGTTTCCTTCTTAACTGAATCCCTCTTCTCTGGATTCTGTGCTGAGAGGCTCGTGCCCAAGGCGAAGACACAGGCAATAGCTAAAATGAACTTCTTCATTGTGTTCTTTAATTCTTATTTAGTGAGACAAATCTGTATGAATGGGAACCATTGTTCCGCCCGTAAAGGTAGCAAAACAAGGGAAAACATTCACACTCGCTTTTATAATACGTATATTTGTCGTCATAAAGTATACACCTCACTCTAAAGATACGTGCTACAACAATGATCCAGCACCCACTCCCCCCCTTCTCGCACAGCTCTGCACTGAAGAAGGCCCTACGTCTGCTACAAGCAAATAAGAGACTCTATATACCTACTTGCCTCATCCTGCTTACCCAGCTTATCTTGGTTGGAGGAACAAGGCTCTACCCGCACCTCAATCCTAGTGGGATGAGTGCGGAGAGTTTGTCTATGCTGGTTGCTTGTGCTGGCCTTGTAGCAAGCCTTATCTCGAATTATTTCTCTTTAGTCCTAATCCTCCAAGTCCTACGGCTGACGGAGAGAGCACAAGAGGAGGGTCATGAACAGGCTAATCCATATAAGGTGGCGTTGCGTAAATTCATCCCACTGTTACTCCTCTCCCTTATGCTCCTATTAGGGATAGGGATGGGGATTGTACTCTTTATCATACCGGGGATTTACCTCCTACTGCGGCTCATGTTTGCACAATATACCTTCTTGGAGCAAGGGGGAATAGTACGCTCGTTTAAGGAGTCTTGGCGTCTAACAGAGGGGCATTTCTACACACAGGTGGTCGTACTTCTCGTAGCCTTTGGATTGATCCTACTCGGGGCGATTACTTTTGGGCTAGGGCTGATCTTCATTCAGCCCCTCGTCACTCTTTACCTAGTAACCTATTACCGCTATTTACAAGGCACAGCAATAGAGCAGATTGATGAACCGATTGCGTAAAGTCAAAAGGCTAGTTACGCTCAGGGGCCTTACCCAGCGACTGAAGCGGTCCAAACGCCTCATCATCAATCGCCGTGGTGATGGTGTGCATTCACCCTACGCCTACCATTTCATCACGAGGGTGGTACGTAATGCGCGCCCTTATTATTGCTTCACAGAGCTTCGAGAGGCACTACGTCAGGCCAGAGAGCTATCAGAGGAGAAACCGCCAAGACCTATTCGGAAAGCTCGTACCCTAGAGCTGATCTTCCGTATAGCACATGAGCTACAGGCTAGACATGTCTTACTCCTCACAGGTGAAACCTCCTTCGTCCCTCGTTATTTAATGGCTACGGGATCTGTGGAGCAAGTAATCGAGAGACAGCATATCCCTGCCCTCAGTGAAGTCTTAACGGCTTCGTTAGTTGTCGTCGAGCGCATACCATTAGAGGACAGAGAACGCTCTCAGCTCAGCTCATTACTGAAGGATCTGGCAAAAAGAAAAGAAGCCTCAGTGGTCGGTACGGAGCGCATGACAGCACTCATTAGTACACGCTCCCACACAGCCAAACGTCTTGCTCGCCTACTGCGAGGCGAAGCAAAGCCACAGCTCGTCATTGACCTTATTGATATCGAGGTTTGGTTCTTTGATACACGGCTCACCCCATCGATATATAAGTCCGTCTATTAGAGCTAAACAAACGGAGCCTCAGTCCTACGATTAAGGAGATAAAGCAACAAGCCACAGCACGCAATGATACGTGCTGTGGCTTGTTGCCTTAGATATACCGAATTAGTAGATTAGATCTAGGTAGAGCTCTCCATCTCGCTCTTCAAAATGAAGCTTACCCTCCTTAGCTAACCAACCGATAGCTGCATAGAGCTCCTTATCGGTACGTAGTTTTGTTGCTTTCTTTAGTGCTTTTGGGTCCATCTTCCCTAGCTTATCTAGAGCGTTCCAAACGAGACCTGCATTTGTTCCTATCGTCTTAACCATAGCAGTCTTTGAATTAATTAGTGTTGGATGTATCGTCTTTTGACTTCGGGGCGCATCCCTGATGTCACTGCTAAGTTACACAAATTAAGCTTATAACTGTTCGTGGTTAAACTCAAAACCCTACTTATTCATTCGCTTAATCAGGCTATAGGCTTCATATAGCCCCAGCTCGCCAGCCTTACTCAGGTCTCGTGTCCCTTCGTTCACTTTACCGAGAGCAAAGAATAATAGACCTCTATTATAGTAAGCTTCGGCAAAGGATGGGCTTAACTCGATAGCTTTTGTGTAGTCAAGTAGCGCCTTATCCTCCTCTCCCGAGCGCACATACAGATTTGCACGGTTGTAGTAAGCGTAGGCAAACTGCGGGTCAAGGGCAATAGCTTGGTTTAGGTCAATCAGTGGTGGTTGTTCCGATAGACGTGTTGGGCGTACCAGTGGTGCAGTAGATGGTTGCGTTGTGACAGCCTTCCCTCCCGTTGCAGCAGAGCGAATAATCATCGTCTCTTGAGCTGAATGCTCCTCGGGTAGCCTTCCTTGCTCCGCTTCACTGCGACGCATAGTGGCCGAGGCACGGGCAAAGTATGCCAAAGGATGCTGTGGGGCTAGCTTGATTGCTCGGGTGAAGTCGAGGATTGCTTGATCAAGATCCTGCAGGAGTGCATAGTTAATCCCTCGGCGTAAATACAGAGTAGCGGTCTCTTGATCAGTCTTCGACAGATGCACGATGTCCTGTTCCAGAGCTTTTATTTGTTCGTGAGAGAGCGCAATAGTTCGCTCTTGCAGGAGAATACGAGGAGCTCGCTTATCGGACTGCCTCTGGAGGGCATTGTAACGATCTAGCAGGGGTGAGAAAAATACCCGACTTTGGTTACCATTCTTATCTACCTCGGTGAAATAAGTTAGTGATAAGTCTGCCTTAGGTACAGCCTGTGTGTCACGATCCTGCACTCGCCCTCGCACTTGACTAGTGTATTTGGGCTTCTCGGCATCAGCCTTTGGTGCCGTCTCGACAAGCATGTTGTATTTCTCTATTGCTTCATCCTCCTTGCTTCGGGTAGCTTTACTCTTTGCCTTCTCCTTAGAAGCCTTCGCCGCTGCAGAGCGGTATTGCTTGTTATTCTGTAAGTCGAAGACATGGATTTGGTCACGCCCAGCACCTTTTATATCTCCAATCATGCGACGAGCTTCGGCACGGGCAAGGAAGCCTTCACTGAAAATCGGATACTGATCAAGTACCAGATTGAGGTCTTGTAAAGCTGCACGAGGATTACCTAGGCGTATATGGAGCAGGGCACGATTATATCGAGCGATGTAATTTTTAGGCTCACGGGAAATGACTTCATCCCAGTCCTTGACCGCTCTGCTGTATTCTCCGACTTGCGAACGAAGTAGTGCACGGTTATTGCGTGCTGGGATGTTCGTTGGCTCTAAGGTAATGGCCTCCGTATAATCCTCCATTGCACCTTGGAAGTCATTCTGGTGATAGCGCAGGATAGCTCTATTGACGAAGAGACTTGCGTTACCACCCTCGAGCTGGATTACTTTGTCGATGGCCTTTGTAGCTGTAGGATAATCCTTCCTGTCAGCTGCTATCTGTGCTTGTAGCAGGTAGGCAGGGGAATATGTACTGTCTCGTCGAAGAAGCTCTGCAATCTGTTGCTGTGCTTGTATGGTATCCTTCCGCTCCAACGCAGCTTGCGCAATGAGACGATAAGCATCTTTATTGCGGGGAGAAAAACGAAGTAGCGTCCTAGCTGTACTATCTGCCTCCTCGTACCGCTTAGCTTCAAGAAAGGCGATGGCAAGGTTATAACGCAACCCCACATCTGATGGAGCCAAGCTAAGTCCATGCTGGAAGTCGCTGATCGACGGCTCATAGGCCTTCTGACTGAAGCGTGCTATTCCTCGCACTAGGTAAGCTCTGCTAAGGAAGGGGTTGCGCTCCAGAGCCAATGTAGCATCTTCTTCGGCTCCTCGGTAATCATCAAGGTTGATCTTCGCCACAGAGCGATAGAAGTATGGCTCTGCCATCCATGGACGTAGACCAATGACTTGGTTGAAATACCCCATTGAGACTATGTAGTCATTGAAGTAAATCGCGTTACGACCAATAGATAAAACCTGCTGTACATCTATCTGGGCGGAGGCTACCGAAGAGCCAAGTAAGAGGGATAAAATCAAAAATTTCAGCTTCCTCATGGTCTATTCTTCCTAGCGTATGGATGAGTAGTTCGTTACCACATAGGCAAAACGATCCGTGGCGGTAAGCTAGTGTATGTGGACGTTACTTTTTCTTCTGTGGGGCAGTCACTGTACGGTAATGCGCTGATACTTTACCTTTAAGCATGTTCGAGAGCTTTCCCTTGATGAGTTGTTTCCGAATAGCGGCGATTTGGTCAATGAAAAGGATTCCCTCTATGTGGTCGTACTCGTGCTGAATAACTCGTGCAGCGAAGCCCGAATAAGTCTCACGATGAGGCTGGAAGTTGGCGTCCACGTACTCGATGGTAATAGTTGTGGGTCGCGTAACCCGCTCATTGATACCAGGGATACTGAGACAACCCTCATTCTCAGAGCATGTCTCCTCGCTACGCTCAACGATCCGAGCGTTGATGAAGGTCTGCTTGAGGCCTGCACACTCTGGGAAGCTCTCCTTCATTGGGTCTGCATCGATGACGAAGAGGCGAATGGCACGTCCTATTTGAGGTGCAGCCAGCCCAATGCCATCAGAGAAATACATTGTCTCCCACATGTTCTCGATGAGCTCGGATAAGCCTTCGTACTCGGGAGTAATATCCACTCCCACTTCACGCAGGACGGGATGACCATAGATATAAATTGGTAGTTTCATACACTTGTGCTTAGGGTCTCTGGTGAGGTAGGTTTATTTCGCCCAAACCCTCACGTGAGGCCAGGTAACTCTGTAAGATAATTACGGCACTGACTTCGTCCACAAGTCCCTTATCTGTCTCGCGGCGTCTCTTGCCAATACCTGCTTCACGAATTGCTCGTTGAGCCAGTGTGGAGGTAAACCGCTCGTCCTGATAGTCGATGGGAAGGCTAGGTAGTGCCTGATGTAGCTTTTGCACGAATGGACGGATTAACTTCATCGAGGCGGACTCTTGGTTATTCATCTGCCTCGGATAGCCTACGATGATACGCTCTACCTCTTCCCTTTTCACGTAGTCCAGCACAAAGCTGAGGAGCTGATGTGTGGGGATGGTACCCAAACCTCCAGGTACAATCTGAAGAGGGTCAGTGACGGCTAGACCGCACCGCTTCTGTCCGTAATCTATTGCTAATAATCTGCCCATAAGACAAGGGCAAAGATACGGAAATTGCCCTACCCGACTCTAGAAACACTTTGCCTCAGCCCTCTATCCTCAATGTCAAGTCACTCCAAATTAACTACTCCATCTCCACCCTTATACTCCATGCCTAATCAAAGGTATCTGACGAGTTCAGAAAAAGTACCTAATCAATCCAGAAAAAGTACCTAATAATTTTTTAAATTTACCTAATAATTTTCCCGATTGATTAGGTACTTTTTCTGGATTGATTAGGTACTTTCATTTGGTCGGTAAGTTTCTTCTCACACGACAGCCATTTACCATCTATGAAACAGCTAGTTACGCAGACCAAATTGCTCTGTGTATTTTGGGAAATTTGTTCGTCCTTTTCAGGGAAAGTTTTGTAACTTTGCCTCTGAACCTAATACACACCTCACCGCCTGCCCACCCTCCGACTCCGATGAGGTCAGTTTATGGAGGGTTAAACTTTAAGTATTATGGCCAATAAGCCTCTACAGTTTGTAATCGTTAAACGCAAACTAAACGTAGGAAAACATGCAGGGAAGACCGTGCAGATTGCTAGACCCACGGGCCGGCATCGGGTTGATTTCCGCAACTTCTGCGACAGAGTCGCCAAGTCCACCACCTTCAACCGTCAGGAAGTAGAAGCAGTCCTGAACTACGCTACAGAAATCGCCAAGGACATCGTATCCAACGGCGACATCGTAGAGTTTGGTGATCTCGGCACACTAATGCCTTCTTTCAAGAGCAAAGCAGTGGAGGAAGGGACGAAATTCAATGCAAATATCCACATCGAGAAACCTGTTGTGCTTCTGGCTCCATCGAAGAAGTACTTCACACTAACTGATGTGAGCTACGAGCAGACAGTCAGCAAGCAGAAGAAAGACGGGAAGAAGCCCGACAAACCTAAGGAAAAAAACGAGTCCCCTGGAGGTGGCGGCGTCGGGATCTAGCTTAACTTCCCCCGGCTCGTCCCTTTATCCCACGGCATGAGCCAAGCATAACGAAGCCCCGAGTACAACTGCATGTACTCGGGGCTTCAGTTCCTGTAAGAAGGAAGAACCTTATGAGAAGGTACGAAGAGAATAAATCTTGCGCCTGATGGCAAGGCCATTCAACAGCGTAGTGACGCAAAGAAGTGCTGCCGCTGCAAGGTATGTGTAGCGCATCGTACCCCCGATCTCATCGGAGAGTAACCGTTCGGCTAGACGAAGATAATAGCCCCGCACCTCAATGACAGCCACAAGCGACACGATGATAACAAGGGCGTTGAGCAAAAACGTCAATGCGAGGTAGGGACGTACAAGTTCCTGCCGTGTGTAGCCAAGTAAGAGGAGGCTCTCCAGTTGCTTAGTATTCTTCTGAAGAAGCAGGTAAATCGAAAGCATCAGAAGATAAACAGAGAGGACAGAGATCAGCAGTCCAACAGAGAGAACAATACCAGCAACGAGCCGTAGCAGGTACATCGATTCGCCAGAAGCCAAACGTTCGCCTTCACTTTCATAGCCATTTGCTTTCAGGTAGACGGGGATTTCAGCATCAGAGACTGAGGTAACCTCCATAATAAGCCGTGTAGGACGCACCATTTCATTAGGTGCAAGGCGGGCATTCATTGACGAGAGGAACGAATGAGGGACAAGTAGCGTATTCAGCCTATTGGAGAAACCAACTATTCGTCCCCTTAGCTGGAGCGTCTCATGCTGACCAATCGCCTCAATAGTAAGAGGGATCTTGCTCATAGTAGCCTCGGAGAGCAGCGGTAAACCTTGACTTTGGGCAAAAGCAGAGTTATAGAGCCCGAGATAGTTGCGTGGGATAATGATGGGCACAGAGGTATCTCCGTTGCGATATTGCCATTCATCACTCGACACATCAATGAAATCATCTGGCACGGACTCGAAGAACATATAGGTGTACACGCCACTCCCTACCCCAAGACCAGCCGAAACCTGAAACTTCGACGGCGTAAACCGACCCACTTTTTTGACAAAGCTCTGCTCCTCTAGTTCCTTGATCTCTTGGTCAGAGAAGGTATTGTCCCCCGAACCAAAGAGAGCTAGCCCACCAACTCGCTTAGAGAGGATGATATAGTCTCCCTTCATGAACTTGTCTTTAGCCTCTAGCGATGAACGAGCATCCTGATAAAACTGTATCCCGAGCAGGATAATTGCCACGCCCACGAAGTTTGCCAGCGAGAAACCAAGTAGTTGAAGCGGACTGATATGCCTGCGTAGCAGGCGAAGTAAAAGCCTATTCATGGTACGTTGTGGCTAAAGGTGAAGGACATTCGCATAGCTAAGCAGGAGATGCTTACCTACTGAGGTCGTGATGATACCAGCACCTTGCTGCTCAGCCTCCGCCTTATAGAGCGAGGCAAGTAAGGATGCATTCTCCTCATCAAGATGACTGATGGGCTCGTCCAGAAGCAAGAAATCAAAGGGCTGACAGAGCGAGCGGATGGCTGCTACACGTTGCTGCTGGCCGAGGGAGAGGATACGAGCTGGGGTGTTTTGTCTATCCTCGATACCAAGTAACTCGAAGTAGTGGCGAAGTTCCTTCTCTTCCTTATACTTCGTCAGGTCATTCTTTAGCTTTACATTTTCCCAAGCTGTCAGTTCGTCGAAGAGGCGCATCTCCTGGAAGAGGAAGCTCAGGGATGATTTACGTATCGTACTCCACGCCCCAGCACTTAGTTTACGGATGTCCTGCCCATCGAAGCATATGTTCCCCAGATAGTCTCCACGCCATCCGTAGAGGAAACTGCAGAGAGATGACTTACCAGCACCCGACGTTGCTTCAATGAGGTAATAGTTTCCTCGGCAAAACGTCACTTCCGTACGCCATACTTCCGAAGGTTGAATAGGCTCATCACGGAAGACGAGGGGTAGGGTCTGATGCAATGTGATTTCTTGCATAGTCGATATTTAGGCGACCTTCATGCTGCGTCTAACGAGACGGGCATAGGTGAAAGAAGTAATAAGGAAGTACCCCAGAGCCTGTGCCCACAGCATGAGGTATTGAGGGAGGACATCTCTGAGGCTCGCCCCCATACTGCTTATGGAGACGAAGGCTTGTACCCCAGGAGTAGAGGGGACGAGTAAGCCCAGCGCCCTTAGCGGTGCAGGGATAGCAGAGAGAGGCCAAGATAAGCCCGTGAGGAAGAGGAAGGGTATGGAGGTAAAGACCCAGATGATCATCGCCTTCTCTCGGTGCTTCACTATAAGACTCCAGAAGAAGGAGAAGAAGACACAAGCCAAGAGGAGTGGCAATAGAAGTAGGGCAAATGTCCCTGCGTCCGTGAGCTGGGGCAAACCAAAGATCCTCGGTGCGATGACCAGCGTGAAGAGCGAACTCACCGCATAGATCAGTAGATAGCACAGAGCACGCCCTACCAGTAGGCGCATCGTACTCGTATAGTGTCCACCCCTACCGATACGTAGCCCACGGCTGAGACCTCCCCGCTCACGCTCCGTCCCCATCACCATAGAGATCCCGATAAGGAGTGTCTGTTGGATGATCAGTATGAGTACGCCAGGTAGGAGGAAGCCTTGGAAGCCACCCTGAGGATTGAAGGGGGTAATCCATTCGCTCTCAATGGGTCGTACCTGTATGCGGGTAGCTTCGTGAGAGGCTCCATGGCTACGACTAGCCTCTAGCTCACGTCCCATCGTCAGTGCCACCTCGGTAGCGGTAAGAGCGAAGGCCTTGTAGTAGAGAGCCGAGGCAAAGGTTGTGTGGAGATTGACCTCGGCCTGTCGCCCTAAATGAGCCTTTTGGCTAAAGTCCTCGGGGAAGATAAGTATCCCGTAGGCCTTCTCCTCGTTTATGAGTTGGTAAGCCTCGGCTTCGCTTGCCACCTGCGCTATGACTGCTACATCAGGCGACGCATCGACCCTACGGACAAACTCCCTGCTTAGAGCCGAATGGCTGTAGTCTAGTACCACGAGAGGAGCTTCGCGGGCTACCTCGTTGCCATACAGGGCTGCATAGAGGAAGGGATAGATGAAGGGTACAACAAAGAAGAAGAGGATCGAGGCACTATCGGCAAAGACCCTACGTAGCTCCCTCCCACATATCGCCACTATATCCTGTAGATGCCCCTTGATAAATCCAATGATACTCATATCCCGATTAAGCGATGTAGTCTATGCTGGTGAGGTAACGCTTCAGTCGGGGAAGCGTCACAAGCGGAAGCAGGGGGAAGGCCAGTAGGCCTATATAATAGGGTACGCTCTCCGCTAGTGGAGCCCCGATAAGGGCTTGGTTGATCCCGATCTGATAGTAGTAGCGTAGGGGGAAGATAAATGCTAGGGCTTGTACAGGGGCGATCATAGAGGAGACGGGTACGCTCATCCCCGAGATCGAGAAGGAGAGCATCCCAAGGAGACTCCCTAGGCTTAGCCCCATCCTAAGGATAGGTATCAGGGCAATGAAGAAGATCCCTAAAGCCTGAGAGGCCAGCACAAGCAGGAGCATCGCCAGTGCCATCGCACCCCAACCTGACTGTAGGGGGAAGCCCATCCAGCCATACAGAATGCCTTGTATCCCCAGCCCGACAGCGAGGAACATCAGGGTGTGGACACAGAGCTTCCCGAGTAGAGCGAGCGTTATAGAGCCCTCGGAGAGACGAAGCCACTCCTTAGCCGTTTTACGCTTGATCTCTACCCCGATGGCATAGGACGTCATGAGGAAGATCATGAGCTGGAGCACGCCTGGTAGTATCGTGGTCGTCAGATAGGCTGCGTAGTTCAGCTGGGGATTACTCATCACCTCTGACCGTACGACAATGGGCTGAATGCTCCCCATGATCTCCTCCTGGGTCTTGCCACGTGCCTGTCCTGTCAGCAGACCAACCTTAGCAGAAGCTAGCTCGGAGAGCATCTTCATATCTCGGAAGACAAAGCTCCCTGCCATCAGATAGCTACTATTGGTATAGTAGTGGAGCTTGGGTTGGCGAGCTGATCCAGCTTCTGCTTGTAGCCCTCGGGGGATGTGGTAGATCCCGTAGACCTTTCCTTGGCGCATCGCTCTGAGGGCTTCGTTCATGCTGGAGCACTTCAGTACTACCTCTGAGGACTGGAAGATGTCGAGATTTCGTACGAGGGCACGAGAGGGAGCCGACTGATCTTCATCCACTACGGCTACGGGCATATTGGTAGGCAGTCCGCTGCCCATCAGGTACAGCAGGAGCAGCGTCACCAGCAGGGGAGCCCCGATGATGCCGAAGAGATAGATCGGGCGGGTGAGGAGGTAGTCCAGTTCCCTCCGTGCTACACGTAGGATTGCGTACATGGGCAAAGTGATCTACTAGAGCTGCCCCTTGTCTAGGACAATTGTCATGCCTGCTAGGAGTCCCTCTACGGGGCTGGTGGGGCGGGTTGTGACCTCAAAGGTACGAAGATCATGCTCTCCACGTGGCTTCGTGGCTTTCCAGGTGGCATAGCTCCCCATATCCTTCATCTTCGTGACCACCACTTCTATGGCCTTACCTCCGAGAGCGGGGATCGTGCCACGCAGCTTGCTCCCCTTCTTGATCGAGGCTAGCTTGTCTTCTCTTACGGAGAAGAGCACGCGCACTACCGAGGTGTCCGAGATCGTCATGATCGGGGCTCCCGTACCGACGAGCTCCCCTCTGTGGGGATAGATTTCCGAGACCTCCCCATCGATGGGGGAGAGGAGGGCTCCCTCCTTGAGGTAAGCATCTACCTCAGAGACGGCTCCAGAGGCACGGGCGACGAGGGCAGCTGCGGCTAGCTTGTCCTCTCGCTGTGCACCGTTCACCGCTAGGTCATATTGGCTACGAGCGGCACGCTCTGTAGCCTGCATAGCCCGTAGCTGCGCTGAGGCTTCGTCGTACTTCTGTGCGGGGAGGACGCCCTCCTTGTGTAGGCGTTCCACTCGGGCGAAACTCTTCTCGGCTACCTCAAGGCCAGCCTTGGCCTTCTGCCAAAGCTCATAGGCTCCCTCCTTCTGCTCCTTTCTAGCTCCCACGATGGCCTTTTGGTTCTGAGCCATAGCAGCTGCCTTCGCAGCCTCTGCCTGCTCTAGCTTGGCGAGTACCTCAGGGGAATATATGCGCACGAGGGTATCTCCACGGCGTACTCTCTGTCCCTCTTCGACGAGAAACTCTGATATGCGTCCCGGTACCTTGCCCGAAATCCGTACTTCGTCCACCTCGGCCTGACCTGTGATGATGTCTTCACCCTTACCGAAGAAGATGAAGCCCGATGCCGCTAATAGTACCATAGCTAGGACGACTAGTCCTACGCCGAGGATAATGCTCTTCTTAGCTCCTGTTTCCTTCGTCTCTTTGTTCTGCTTGTTGTCCATTCTTACCTACTGGTTTATAGTGCAAGTATCTTCTTGAGCTTACTCTCGGTGAGTAGCACCCGTATCTGTGCGTCGATGAGGCTGTCCTGTGCACTCATCCAGGCTGTCTGAGCCATCGTATAGTTGAGTAGCGGTATCACACCTTCGTCATAGCCAGCCTTGGCGTAGCGCATGTTCTCCTCTGCCATCTTGACGGCACTTAGGGCTGTGGTGTAGGCTCTACGGGCATCGTCTGCTGTGCGTAGTGCCTGCTTGATCTGGAGGTTGATCTTGCTACGAGCCTCGGCGAGCTCTAGCTGCTTGACTCGGTGCTCTGCCTTAGCCTGTCGGCGCTTGAAGGTACCAGAGAACAGGTCTGAGATGGGTACCTCCAGCATGAGGCCGAGGTAATACTGCCCCCCGAACTCCTTCTTTTGTCCTTGGAAGCTATTGGGGTTCGTCGTCGAATAGCTCGCCACTCCGTAGAGCTTGGGGAAGAGGGAGGCTGACTCCATGTTTACCCGCTTGCTGTAGATACTATCTACTAGGCGAAGGCTACGGATTTCGGAGCGGCGCTCGATAGCGGCCTCGGTATCTTCGTCTCGGGCAATAGGCGCAGTCTGTGTGGAGAGGAGAAGCTCCTGCAGGTGCCCCTCCTCCGCCAGAGTGAAGGGCTCATCTTCGCTAAGGCCACAGAGGTCAGCTAGGAGCATGCGGGAGAGCTCTAGGCCATTGACCACTTGGCTACGCTTGACTTCGGCTTCGCTGAGCTTAGTGCGTACCGAGAGGCCATCGGCTTTAGTCGCTACGCCTGCATCGATGGAGGCATCCACGTCCTTGACGGTCTGCTCTAGTAGGCGTACCAATTGATCCAGTAGTCGCTCTTTACTGCGAAGGGAGATGACTTGCCAATAGGTCTCATCGAGCTTGGTCTCGACCTCTGTCTCGGCCGTCTGACGTAGCTCTCCCTGGAGTCGCTCTGCTAAGCTCGCCATCTTGTACCCGGAGATGATCTTTCCCCCGAGGAAGAGAGGCTGGATAGCTGTTACGTTCCCCACCCACAGGTTGCGCAGGTCTACTGTGCCGAGGTGGCGTAGTCGCTCGGGGATAAGGAAATTCAGATGTCCAAGGGGCTTGTCCCAGTCGATGAGGTGTAGCTCCTTCTGCATGTGCAGGTATACCCCTCGGGCAGCTACCTGAGGGAAGAAGTTGGTCATTACCTGCTGTTTCTTAGCATGAGCGGCCTTGATCTCCTCGTCTTTCTGCTGGAGGGTACGGCTGTGCTCCTTGGCGAGGCTTCGGCAGGAGTCTAGGGTCAAGATCCTCTGTGCCCTGGCTTGCCCAGCGAAGGAAAGGGTAACCACGATACCCAGCATAGCCCATCTCGAGGGAGAGGCTAATCGAATCTGCATACTATGTCTTACGTTTCTTTGTCTAAAGTGATGGTGCTCCGATCTATCAGAGCAAAAGTATATCGGGGAGTGAGGACAGTGCTATTCAGTTATCGCTTGATGCGGTAGCGGATCTTCCCCAGTGCCGTCTGGATATTCTTCTTAGGGTGTACCATTACTTTTGCAGGCTGGAGGGTCTCCACCGTCACCTCCTCTGGGGTATCCATGAGCCGTCCTTGGGTGAAGGGCATAAGGGTACCCATCTCCCCAAGATCTACGCCTATCCCCTCCTGGAAGCAGTCGCAAACAATCTCTCCGAAGGCAACCAAAGCCGCCCGAACATCTGCAGCAGAGAGTGAACAGCTCTCGCTAATGCGTTGCTCCACGTCCTTTATGCTCAGCTTCTGTCGCTTCATCGGATAGGCATAGTAGAGGGTCTTGCCTGCTCGACGGCCTTGCTTGGTTACCTTGCTCTTAATTTCAAATGTCATCATAGGGCTATTGCTTTCTTGATAAGGGACACACCACCAGCGGAGCCTTTACCTGCTCCGCTAGTGAAGTATCGTTTAGTTTCTACCGTAAACTCCACAATCACCTATGATAGGCGATGAATGCCACCTATGATAGGTGAAGGTCATCACCTATCATAGGTGATTTCAATTGCAAAAGTAGAAAATATACACAAGAAGAGGAAACAAGCCCCCCAAATAAGTGGGGATACTTAAAATATATGATTGAAAAAAACTACCTTTGGGAGCATATAAATCATTCATCTAATCATATAAAGCAATGCGACATTACTATCGACTATCTCCTCTTGTTTGGGTCTCCACAGGCATCGCCTATGTGACCCTAGTAGGGATATTGATTTACTTCATCTACGAAGGTCTGGGTATCGAAATGTATCTCTTCATACTCGCAATCATTCTCCTGACCAGCATCACCGTCCTTTGGAAGCCTGTCTACTACGAATGGCGTCCGGATGGACTATGCCTTCGTCTGCTAGCTTTCGAGAAATTCTACTCTTACGAAGACTACGAAATCGAGGAAGACGGTACGATGAAAGGGCGTATCACCCTACGCCTCTTTGGCTCAGGTGGCTTCTTTGGTTACCTTGGGTACTTCTGGGTAAGAAAGCGTGGGGTTAGCCTATGTTATCTTGCGCACGAATCCAAGCCTATTCTTCGCATCCACAAAAAGGGAAGGAAGCGTAGCATCTTCATCAACGGGGAGTTTGAGACAGGACTAAACTAACACCCCTTAAAGAGGCTACTACTATTGGCTAAATAGTGCTGAGGTCCCGAGTCTCACTGGACGATTAAAGACAGTCAGAGGGCAAAACCAGCAGAGCTAGCATAAGAAAAAGCGACGAGCAACTGGGATTACCTAGCTGCTCGTCGCCGTATTTTGTCCGTAGACCCATCAGGGGCTCTATACCCTAGATGCCGTAAGAAGCCTGTCCCTAGTTATCTAATACACCTAAGCCCTCTAGCTAAAGAAACTCCCAATCATTGATTCTGGAAGTAGAGCAATGATGCTCTTGCCCGAGGGAGTAAAGTAGGCGTCCGAACTAGAGGTTAGCTCAGAGAGGAGATCAGACACCTCTTCGCTTGTCCTTGGTAGAGGCATCTGCAATACCTCTGCTTCAGCTGCGGCTTCAGCTAAGAAGCTACGCACATACTCTTCCCCCGAACGATGTGTGTCTAAGCTATCGGCGACAATGAGCCGAACAAAGTTAATCGCCTCTCGTGCAAGGAGTGAGGGTGCCTCGGCAACTGAGAAATGACCATCCCCAAGATCTCCAAAATCGAAGCCGAGCTTAGAGAGCTCTGCCATCACCTCAATGGCCGTGGGGAGCTCGGAGGGGGTAAACTCCAGTACCTCGGGGAAGAGGGGTTGCTCTGAGCTATATGCATGTGAAGTAATGCCCGTTAGATATCCATCATAGATAATACGTAGCTGTGCCCGACGTATATCCACTAGGGCAAGCGATTCACCGAGGGTAGTCACCACATATCTCCCCTGAAACAGGAGAGAGCTTGCAGTGAAGAGCGGGGGCGACTGCAGAGGCTTCCCCGTAGAGAGACGTACCCCTTGCAAAGCCTTCTCCTCAGGGGCAGGTAAATCAAAGAGTTGCTCTTCCTCCCTTGGGCTAAAGCTCATCGTGTCGAAATGCTCCCCGAGGTCGTCCCAATTAGGCTGTGGCTCTTTGGGGCGGAAACTACGCCCCGAGAGTGTACGCCGAATACCCGATACACCAGAGGGTGAGAGCGAAGGTACCCCTTGCGCAAGATTAGCCTCTCCACCCTCTAGGCGGTACTGCTCATCTAGGTCTAGTACCACGTCCCTTCGACCTTGGTAAGCTGGGATCTCTATACTGGCTTCCTGGTCGAAATCAATCGTAGGGGCAAGGGCATGAGAGCTGAATGCCTCCCGAAGAAGGCTGACAATAACCTGAAATATCGTCTCTCCATCTAGGAAGCGTACGTCCGTCTTCTGTGGGTGGATATTAACGTCAATATTCTCCGCAGGTATCGTGAAGTATAAGAAGTAATGTGGTTGGGTGCCGACGGGGATAAACTTCTCATAGGCTAGCATCACCGCCTTATGGAAATAGGGGTGACGTATGAAGCGGTTATTAACGAAAAAGTACTGCTGTGCACCGCTCTTCAATGCAGTCGTAGGCGTGCCAATGAAGCCTCGGATAGAGCAGAAGCTACTCTCATAGTTTACAGGAATCAGAGCCTTGGAGAGCTTGCTTCCTCCGATACCGATAATTCGCTCCTTGAGCGAACTAGCAGGAAGAGACTTGTCATACTTCCCCGTACCACGTAGAGCAAAGCTCACCTCTGGGTTAGCCAGAGCTACCTTAGCAAACTCCTTCCAAATATCCCCAAGCTCTGTGGACTCCTTACGGGCCTCGATATGCTTACGCCTACCAGGTGTGTTATAGAAGATATTCATTGCACGCAGGGTCGTACCTACGGGGCAGGCAACAGGGACGCTTGACTTTACCCTCGCCCCCTCTATCCTCAGCTCTGTGCCCACCTCTAGCTCTGCGATGCGGGTACGGAGCTCTACTTGACACACCGAAGCAATCGCGGCAAGTGCTTCACCACGAAACCCCATAGTGGAGAGGCGGTCTAAGTCCTCTATCTCCCGAAGCTTCGAGGTAGCATGTCGCTCAAATGCCATACGAGCATCAGTGGGGGACATCCCCTTCCCATTGTCCGTTACCTGCACAGCCTCCCTACCAGCACCGAGGATCTCGACCTGTACCTCTGAGGCTCCTGCATCGATGGAATTCTCTAAAAGCTCCTTGACAATGTAGGCTGGTGCGGGGACAACTTCTCCTGCAGCTATCTGGTTGGCAATGGACTCAGGTAGAAGGCGAATGACGTCACTCATCGGATAAAGAAGTACCAGAAAGCAAAGCCAAGAGCCAAGAGAGCCAGCATCAAGCGTACACTCTTACGGTCACGATCTTGGGCTGTAATCCCTCGGCGACGCTGTCTCTGTAAATGCTCGGTGGAGTGAATGAAGGTTCCACGCAGGCTTGAGGTCGGGTTGTACCCTACGTCTTGAGGCATCTCCTCCCGACGCATCGCTTCTGCTGCCTCATCAGCTTCCTCAGGAGATAGCTCCCCCGAGGCAATCATCTCCTCTCGAACGCGTGCTATACGCTTCTCTAGTTCTTCCTTTCTAGGATCCCAATAGATGAGCTTGTGCTCGAACTGTCTTGGTCTTCTTTGTTTGAAAAAGCTTTGTATACCCATGACGTATTGATAAGCGGTGGTGGTGAAGTGGGGCCCTCCTCCTTCTTTGGTTGGAGGACATATTGATAGCGCGCTCGGTATTCCGTTTCTGTTAGAGGTTTACGAGCCTTTTGAATAGAGTCTGCACGAAGTGAATCCTGCTCAGCAGCACGATCAAAAGGTGCATAGGCTGTAAGGGCAGCCTGTGCACCACTAAACTTGCGCAGGTCTGATAGAGGTGGCGGTAGAGTCTTTGCCTGGCTTAGGGAGTCCATGCCATAAATCACCGCCTCTTTATTCATAGGGCGTCGGTCGGAAGCCCACACAAATTCCTTGAGACGATTGAGTTCAGCAGACGAGGCCATGCTTAGGGGATAGAGCTTACCTGAGACAGGGCCTTTCCAGCTACTCTTCTTCACGATACCTGAGTCCAGCGTGACGTACATTGTGGAACTGGTCATGCGGTTCATCCCCGTGTAGTCGTTGGATTTCTCCTCCTTCATGTAGAGAATGGTCTCGACATTGCCATCGACATTGATTTGACGTAGTGTGCTATCTGCGACATAGGCACGTAGCTTATCACCTCGCATTTGATTGTAGTAGTCTACGCTATCAATATGCTCCACAGCTAGCGTGTTTCCCAGCACATCGACATAGTCGAGCTTTCCATAGCGGAAGTAGAAGAATGTAGTATCACCCGACAGTTGTCGTGCCTCACTCCACATATAGGGATGTCCGTAGAGGGAGAGGGTGGAGTCGGAGGAAATATAGCTCATAGAGTCTGCTATGGCTTGGGCATCTCGTCGGAAAATCCTGACGTGATGGTAACCACGGAGATAACGCTGGAGTGTATCGGGTTTCTTCCCCGAGGTGGTATCAGAGAGCAGGCTGTCCAGCTTAATTCGATCCCGTATAGGCACACTGATGAGCTCTAGCGTATCAGCCGAGACATAAAGGGTATCCTTCTGTGAATAATCCTCAGCATATGCCCGAGATGTAGCGAATGCGTAGTTCCTCTTATCATCGAAAAATCCATAGTCGCCAAAGAGGATTGCCCCCTGAGCTGTATCCTCAAGCTCCATGCGACCAAAGGCTTCCCCAAACTTTGCCCCTCCGTCATAGTAGATGGAGTCACCCGTAAGAGTCTTGCTCCCAGAGAAGACAGAAGACCGATCAAGTAGGATGCCTATGTCTTTACCCACATCGTAAACTCCTCGTTGGGAGATGATCTGCCCCGAGTCTGATTCAATAAGGGTCTCTCCCTCGTAGCTACCGATCTGGGTATGTGTGTTGTAGAAGAGGTGCTCGGTAGTAAGGGTCGTTTTCTCCCCGACGAGCTTTACATTGTAGCGAAACTCAGCATCATTGGTGGCAGGGAGGAACTGTCCATAGTCTGAGGTCAGCGTATTCTTGGCGTCAGATACGGAGCCTCCCTCGAAGTAATAGGCTATGTCTGCTATGCGATCGTAGTCAAGGCTATCAGTATAGAGGTCTGTCGTCTTATTCGCTAAGTGGACGTTATGCCTGAGGCGCGCCAGCTTCGTGACACCATCGTAAAACAGGTAGCGAGAATACATATTCACCGTATCAGCCTGTACCATATGCACCTCACCGAAGGCCTCAAAGGTCTGAGCCTCTTCATTCAGATAAGCACTGTCACAAGTCATCGTAGCATTGCCATGCTTCAGAATGATATTTCCCTTTAGCTTCTGCACTCCTGGCATGAGGGAAGCATCATAACTAAGTAGATCGGCATGCTCGATATAAATCTTGGCTGGAGCCTTCCCCTGAACTCGGCTTGTGCCACTGCGTTGAGGGAGGCTATCCTGGGAGATGCCTCTCATTAACGATGGAGATGATGGCCGGAAAGAAGCACTAGAGGTCAGATAGCTAATGCCAATGACGACAATAGCTAAAAATGCTATAATCAGCTGCAGTGAGCGTGTAGGCTCGGTATGATGCTCTGTGATTTGACCCATCAAGTTTCTATTCTTCCAAAATGAGGCTCCCGCCTACTCTATTCTAAGGGCTATTTCTCTACCCTGTGGGAGGTACCCTCGTCACCTCGTGAGGGTTTCCCTCGCAACCTCATCAGAGGTATCCCCATAACCTCAGAAGGGTTTTCCTCATAACCTATTTAGGCTACTCCTTATAATCCACAAAGAAGTATTCTGACAAGTAATGGTTAAACACCCATTTCGCTAGCCGAAACCATCTTTGAGAAGAAATTTGACCTCTTACCTGCTACTAATCTGAAGCCTCTTTCATCGCCTATACCTCGGCTTCTAGGAAAAGGGAAAAAGCATGTCCCGAGAACCTATCTAGAGAAAAGCAGCAAGGAACAGGAGTTGGAAAGGGGAAAATAAGGGAGAAGAGTAAGGGTCTATCCCCTACTCTTCTTCGTGTACCCAGCCTGGATACTGAAAGGCACAATTGCGATAGCTATCGTTTATGTGGATATGGGTTTCCTTTTGCTTCTTGCGTATCCACTCATCAATGATCTTACTCCGCTTCTTCGATAGAGCCAGCTCCTTAATCGTACGGAAGTCAGTATTCATGTTCGCCATGTGTTCGTTATGCACATCCTTCAGACGAATAATGGCAACTTGCTCAAGACCCTTCGCTGTACGCATTGTGAAAGGCTTAGAGACTTCCCCCACCTTCAGCTCATAGGCAACCTTCGCCACATCCTGAGGAAGGTCTTCGTAGCGGAAGTTTGATGAACCAGAGAAATCACTCTCGTTAGAGGTGTTGATCATCAGCCCTCCATTGTTGAAGGTATCCTTATCCTCTGAGTAGAGCTCTGCAGCCTGCTCGAAAGTAAGTCGATCCTCACTAATCAGCTTAGCTATGGAGTCGATACGATGAGTCGCTGACGCTATCGCTGCCTCATCCACGACAGGACGAACAAGGATATGGCGGAAGTTGACTAAGTCACCCCGCTTCTCAATGAGCTGAGCAATGTGGTAGCCCTCATCAGTTTTGATAATGGGAGAGACTCGTGCCTTATCCGAGAGATTAAACACCGCTGCGGCAAAGGTCGGGTCAAGCGATACCTTCCCCACGAACCCGTATTCCCCGCCCTGAAGAGCCGTACGCTTGTCCTCAGAGTAAAGGCGAGCAATAGTGGAGAATTCGCGCTTCCCCTCATTGATGTCATCAGCGTAACCTCGGAGGATCCCCTTGACGCGGTCTATCTCGGTCAGAGGTATCTGAGGCTGAAGGGCAATGATTTGGACCTCGATGGTTTTGGGAATGAAGGGAAGACTATCCTGTGGTATTCCCTTGTAAAAGGAACTAATCTCAGAGGGAGAGACTTGTACCCCTTGGGCTATCTTTTGCTGCATGGCACGTACAATCTCCTCATTACGCATCTGTGCAGCCTGCTCCTCCCGTATCTGAGATAGCTTTTTATTGAAGTATTCCTCAAGCTTTTCCTTGGAGCCAAGCTGAGAGATGGCATTCTGAATCCACATCTCCACCATGCGATTGACTTGGGTCTCATTGGCTTCAACGCTATCAATCTTAGCTTGGTTCAAGAAAAGCTTCTGTATGGCTATCCTCTCTGGGATGACGCAGTCTAAGTCCCCCTCGATATTATGCCCTTCGCTACGTAGAACTAGCTTCTGGTACTCTATATCCGAAAGGAGTATAGGTTCGTCACCTACCATCCAAACCACCTCGTCGGCTACATTTTTCTTCTGTGGCTCATCCTTCTTAGGCTGAGTGGCGAGTACACTACCTGCGGAGAATAGGCTAAGTAGGATCAGGGCTGTCTTATATCTCATCTCTTGTATTGTCTTGTTGGGTCAAAGAGTAGGTTAGTTAGCTAGCTCAGAGAGGAACTTAATACGCACAAGTCGAACTTCCTCCTCAGAGAAATCACTGCCTAGGTTAGAGAGTGCCTCATTGATGTCGTCCGTCGTAGATGTCTTGAAATATTCGTAGATTTCCTCTATGCGGTCTTCGTCGACGATTTCCATAATGAAGTAGTCGATGTTGATGCGTGTACCAGAATAGACAATCGCCTCAACCTCACCGATGAGTACATCGAAGTCTAGGCCCAAAGCAATAGCTATATCATCTAGTGCTACCTTACGGTCTATCTGCTGAATGATACTAACCTTTAGCTTGGACTTATTAGGTAGTGTGCGCACTCGCATGTCAGCAGGACGCTCAATATCGTTCTCCTTGACATGGCGACGAATAACTTCAAGGAACTTCTGTCCGTAGCGGGCAGCTTTACCTGCACCTACACCTGGGATATTCTGGAGCTCCTCCATAGTGACAGGGTAGAAGGTCGCCATAGCCTCCAGAGATGTATCCTGGAAGATGACGTAAGGGGGGACACCATTCTGCTGTCCCATCTTCTTACGCAAGTCCTTCATAATAGCATACAGTGTAGGGTCGGTCGACTCTCCACTTCCACTACCCTGCCCTGCCGATGACACCTCATCAGGATCATCCTCACTCTCGGTAATCTTGAAGCTGACTGGCTTTTTCATATACTTCTTCCCCGCAGAGGTGATTTTTAGAAGACCATAGTTCTCCACATCCTTCTCTAAATAGCCAGCGATAAGGGCTTGCCGAATAATCGTCGTCCAAGTCGTCTCATCGATATCTTGGCCCACCCCAAAGCAATCCAATTCCTCGTGATGAAAAGACATCACATCAGAATTCGTCTCTCCCTTGAGGATGGTAATGATATAGTCAGCGTTAAATTTCTCCTTGAGTGTGCTGACAACCTCAAGTAAGTTTACAAGCAATTCTTTAGCTTCCACTTTATTCTTAGGTACTAAACAATTATCGCAACTCCCACAATTCTCTTTCTCGTAGTGCTCACCGAAGTAATTCAAAAGGAATGACCTTCGGCACAGAGTAGTCTCGGCATAATCAGCAGTCTCACGTAGCAGTACACGTGCTATCTCCTGATCTGCCACAGAGCGTCCTTTGGTAAAACGCTCTAGCTTCTCCAGTTCATTTGGGTCGTAGTAGGCAATACACACGCCCTCACCTCCGTCTCTACCTGCACGCCCTGTCTCCTGATAATATCCCTCAAGGCTCTTGGGCATATCGTAGTGAATGACATAGCGCACATCAGGCTTGTCTATGCCCATCCCGAAGGCGATGGTAGCAACAATGACATCAACACGCTCTTCAATGAACGCGTCTTGATTCTCCATACGCTCCTTAGCCTCCAACCCTGCGTGATAGGGCAACGCCTTAATACCATTAGCTTGCAGTACTTGGGCTAGAGTCTCTACCCTTGTACGACGCATGCAGTAGACGATACCGCTCTTCTTAGGGTTAGCAAGGATATAACGCACTATATCCCTATCTACGTCTGCCGTCTTGGGACGTATCTGATAAAGAAGGTTGGGACGGTTGAACGAACTCTGGAATACAACAGCATCCTCGATACCTAGGTTCTTCATGATGTCATGTTGCACCTTAGGTGTAGCGGTAGCTGTGAGAGCCATGATTGGACGGGGAGCAATCTCTGACACAAGACTGCGAATCTTGCGGTACTCTGGGCGAAAGTCATGTCCCCACTCCGAGATGCAGTGTGCCTCATCTACGGCGTAGAAAGAAATCGGCACCTCCCGCAGGAGGTCAATGTTCTCCTGCTTGTGTAGTGACTCTGGGGCTACATAGAGTAGCTTCGTTCTACCCGAGCGTACATCCTGCTTGACCTCTTCGAGTTTAGCTCGCGAGAGTGATGAGTTCAGGAAGTGCGCCACCGTATCTTCTTCACAGAAGCCACGTACAGCATCGACCTGGTTCTTCATCAAAGCAATCAGAGGTGAGATGATCACAGCCGTCCCGTCCATCAGTAGTGCGGGGAGCTGATAGCATAGGCTCTTGCCTCCACCTGTAGGCATAAGGACAAAGGTATCCCGACCCTGGAGCGTCTGCTCTATGATCTCACGCTGGTTGCCCTTAAATTGGTCAAAACCAAAGTATTCCTTCAGTGCCTGAGGTAGGTCTATTCCCATCATGCTATCCGTACCACGATTATAAGAACTCCAAGGGAGCAATTATCGGTAAGTTATGCGAATTAGGTTTATGAGTAATACAATATTATATGAACACATCCGCCATCACGAGGCACGGGCGGTGAGTTGGTTCTCTACGTAGGGGCGATCGATGGTGAATGTCTTGACCTTCTGGGAGGGAAGGGTGTACATCGCCTCCATCATCACCTGTTCCATAATGGAGCGCAGTCCACGAGCCCCAAGCTTCTGCTCCATGGTTTTGTCCACGATTGCATCTAGGGCATCATCGGTGTACTTCAGTTGGATGCCATCCATCTCAAACATCTTCGTGTACTGGCGTACCAGGGCATTCTTTGGCTCGGTGAGGATCATCCTCAACGTATCACGTTGTAGAGGGTTGAGATGGGTAATAATGGGCAGACGTCCTATAATCTCTGGGATAAGCCCAAAGCTTTTAAGGTCACGAGCATCAACGTACTTCATCAGTTCTTCCTCCATTAGGTGAGCATGCTTGGCTCCTGGGCTATTGTAGCCCACCACTCGGGTGTTCAGTCGGTGAGCAATCTTACGCTCTATACCATCGAAGGCACCGGCACAAATGAAGAGTATCTGCTGGGTATTGACCTGAATCATCTTTTGGTCAGGATGCTTGCGCCCACCCTGAGGGGGTACATTCACTACCGACCCTTCCAGGAGCTTAAGCAGCCCCTGCTGTACTCCCTCTCCGCTGACATCTCTTGTGATGGAGGGGTTGTCCCCCTTACGAGCAATCTTATCGATCTCATCAATGAAAACAATCCCCCGCTCAGCAGCAGCTACATCGTAGTCTGCGACCTGAAGCAGTCGGGTAAGTAGGCTCTCAATATCCTCCCCAACATAGCCTGCCTGAGTCAGGACTGTAGCATCCACGATAGTGAATGGCACCTTCAGCAGGCGAGCTATGGTCTTTGCAAGAAGGGTCTTACCCGTACCTGTGGGGCCAAGCAGGAGGATATTGCTCTTCTCGATCTCCACATCATCACTAGCGTCTTGCTTCTGCTGAAGACGTTTGTAGTGATTGTAAACCGCTACCGAAAGGTAACGCTTAGCCTCTTCCTGTCCTACGACGTAACCATCAAGGTATTCCTTTATCTCTTGAGGCTTGGGGAGGTCTTTCAGTTCCTCTTGAGGGGTGCGAGATTCGAGTGAAGACGCACTGCCTCCAGTGATCTCCTCCAACAGGTGATACCCTCTGTAGAGACACTCCGTGCAAATCTGGGCATCTAGCCCCTGTAGGAGGCCACCGACCTGACTCTCGGGTTGCCCACAGAAGGCACAGTGTGATTCGTGCTTCTTAGCCATTCTTCTTTGCCTCGTCACGTACTAGTACACGGTCTACCATCCCATAGGCTTCCGCCTCAGAGGCAGTCATCCAGTAGTCTCGGTCACTATCTCGCTCGATGGTCTCGAAGCTCTGTCCAGAGTGGTTGGAGAGGATGGTATAGAGCTCCTTCTTCACCTTAATAATTTCTCGTGCAGCAATCTCCATATCACTAGCCTGACCTTGCATACCACCCAAGGGCTGATGAATCATGACACGCGAATGTGGAAGGGCATAGCGTTTGCCTTTTGTCCCTGCTACAAGTAGAATTGAGGCCATAGAAGCTGCCACGCCGGTACAGATAGTAGAGATGTCGCAACTGATGTACTGCATGGTGTCATAGATGCCATAGCCAGCATAGACAGAGCCCCCAGGGGAGTTGATGTAGATAGATATATCCTTGCCTGGCTCACTGCTATCAAGGAAGAGTAGCTGAGCCTGTATTACATTGGCCGTGTAGTCGTTGATTTGTGTCCCAAGGAAGATGATGCGATCCATCATCAGACGAGAAAACACATCCATCTGAGCCACGTTCATAGGACGCTCCTCGATGATTGTAGGTGAGATATAGCTACTCTGCACCTGCATGTAGTCATCAAGGGCAAGGGAATTCATTCCAAGGTGCCCTATGGCAAACTTCTTAAATTCGTTCATTCTATTTTGGGGTAGTACAAAGAGCCTATTCATATATCAGCTCTATAAAACAAAGGTAGAAATAATTCTGAATAATAGGGCTTACGCACAGTAGAGGTGAAATACACCCTTACCTTAGCCCTAGGAGTCGAAGAAATATTCCTTCGCCAGCACATGCTCATATTATCTAGGTCTATACCATCATAACAGACTAATAATGAACAACTCACACACTCCATTGGCACCTCACCCCCTTAGCGAAAAAAGAACCTACTCGTAGGTCTTCCTTGACACCCACCCATGGGTTATCTCTGGTACCCACTCGTGGGTTACATTTCATACCTACCCGTGGGTATCAAAGGCAACCCACGAGTGGGTACTTTTTTGTGTTCATATAGGTTGGTTCACAGGGGGCGTCTACAGTTTCATGCTATTAGACATTGCAAAAAGGGAAAGAAACCAACCTGCCAAGCTCCCCCAGGTGAAGGTCTGTTAACTCGATAGATGTACCACGCGCGAGGAGGGAAGAGAAAGTAGGTAAGCAATTAGTAATCAGCATGTGCAGATTGAAAGATTTATACTATATTTGCACAGCAAAAAAATGATATTCATCTAATTATAATATTTCATCAACTATGACGAAAGCAGAAGTGGTGAGCGACATCGCCAAGAGCACGGGGGTAGACAAAGAGACTACCTTAGCTGTGGTAGAAGCATTCATGGAGTCCGTCCGTGAGTCGCTAGTTCGTGGTGAAAATGTCTACCTACGTGGCTTCGGTAGCTTCATCATCAAGGAGCGAGCAGAGAAGACTGCCCGTAATATCTCTAAGAAGACTACTATCATCATCCCCAAGCGTCGTATCCCTGCCTTCAAGCCCTCTAAGCTCTTCGCTTCAAGAGTAAAGTAGAACAAGGAATATCCTAACAATAACATATTAACGAATCAAGAAGCTATGCCAAGCGGAAAGAAAAGAAAGCGCCATAAGATGGCTACGCACAAGCGTAAGAAGAGACTCAAGAAGAATCGACATAAGAAGAAGAAATAGAGCCTAACATGAGGGGTCGGGGGTGAGCGATGAGCTAACTCTTACCCCTTGTGTGCTTTATAGGCACTGCGTCTTTATTCCACCTATTCATCCATACATCAGATACGCTAAGTGACCAGTGAACTAATCGTCGATGTCTCCCCTCGGGAGATATCCATGGCTCTACTCGAGGACCAACGTCTCGTAGAGCTACAGAGAGAGCGCAGGGACTTAGCCTTTGCCGTCGGAGATATCTACCTCGGACGAGTGAAGAAGGTCATGCCTGGGCTCAATGCAGCGTTCGTGGATGTAGGCTACAAAAAAGATGCTTTTCTTCACTACCTTGATCTAGGGATGATCTATCAGGCTCAGCAACGCTTCCTCGAACTAATCGAGAAGACCAAAGCAGTGCCAGCCCTACATAAAATCCCTAACTTCCCTGACCTCCCCAAGGACGGAAAGATAGCCGACTACATTAAGGCTGGGCAAAACGTCTTAGTACAAGTCGTCAAAGAGCCCATTTCTACCAAAGGACCTCGACTATCAGCCGAAATATCCATTGCAGGACGTAACCTCGTGCTCGTCCCATTCTCGGATAAGGTCTCCGTCAGCACAAAGATCGAATCACACGAAGAGCGTACTAGACTGAAGCAACTCGTGCTCAGTATGAAGCCGAAGAACTTCAGTGTCATCATCCGAACCTCCGCTGAGGGAAAGCGGGCGTCGGAGCTTGACCAAGAGCTAAGCCGACTCATTCGCCGCTGGGAAGAGAGTGTACAGAAACTCCCTAAGATCACCAAGACTCCTAAGATCGTCTATGAAGAGTCTAGCCGAGCCCTAGGTGTGCTCCGCGATACCTTCAACCCTTCCTTCCAGAGCATACACGTCAGTGACAAAGCCTATTATGAGGAAATACGAGAGTATGTAGCTCAAATAGCTCCTGGCAGGGAAGACATCGTACACCTCTACACAGGTAACCTACCCATCTTCGATGAGAAGGGTGTTACCAAGCAAATCAAGTCTGCCTTTGGGCGCACCGTCACCTGTAAGAGTGGTGCTTACCTAATCATAGAGCAGACCGAGGCCATGTATGTGGTAGATGTCAACAGTGGGAATAGGTCACGCAAGAGCAACGAGCAGGAAGGGACGGCTATCGACGTCAATCTCATCGCAGCCGAAGAGCTAGCTCGACAGCTACGCCTTCGAGATATGGGCGGCATCATCGCTGTGGACTTCATCGATATGCACGACCCAAAGAACCGGCAGCTCCTCTACGAGCATATGGTTAAGCTGATGGAGAGTGACAGAACGAGGCACAATATATTACCGCTTAGCAAGTTCGGCGTCATGCAGATTACTCGCCAGCGGATACGTCCTGCCACGCAAATCAATACAGAGGAGACCTGCCCAACCTGTCTAGGCACAGGGAAGATGAAGTCCTCTGTCCTCTTCACCGATCAACTGGAAGAAAAGCTAAAAGACCTAGTCCAGCGACTAGATCTCTCCTACATAAATGTACATGTACATCCTTATGTAGCAGCCTACCTCACCAAAGGATTCCTCATCTCCATCGCTCGCCGTTGGAAGCTGCAGATTGCTCGAGGTATCCGTATCACTCCGAATCAAAGCCTCGGCTTCCTCGAATATAAGTTCCTCGATAAAGAGGGCAACGAGATCGAGTCTTTGGACGAATAAATGAAGAGAAGCTCCCATAGAGTACCCTTATCAGATAGCCCCCAAAAGTATATCTGGGTGCAATCCTCTGGTCGCTCTATGGGCGCTTCTCTTAGTAAACGGGCAAGTTAACAAGCGTATAGATGAACGCTTACCCCTCCAAGCTCGTCGAGCGTGCCGTAGAGCAGCTCTCCACGCTACCTGGTATCGGGAGGAAGACTGCGCTACGCTTGGCTCTCCATCTGCTCTCTCGCCCCAAACTAGACACCCATACCTTTGCCCATGCTCTCACCGAGATGAGAGATGGGATTATCTACTGCCGTCAGTGCCACAATATCAGTGACACGGAGCTATGCAGCATCTGCGCTAGTCCTAGCCGAGACACCTCTACCATCTGTGTCGTACAGCATGTAGGAGATGTGCTGGCCATCGAGAATACAGGGCAGTATCGTGGAGTCTATCATGTCCTCGGGGGAGTCATCTCTCCTATTGATGGTATAGGACCAGAGGAGCTACTTATTGACGAACTCATTGAACGAGTTCGCTCGGGGACAGTGAAGGAGGTTATCCTTGCTCTTGGTACCACCATGGAGGGGGATACGACAAACTTCTTCCTCTATCGTAGACTACAAGACTTCAGCATCAAGGTCTCTGTCATTGCTCGGGGGATAGCTATCGGTGATGAGATAGAATACACTGATGAAGTAACCCTCGGCAGATCGATACTCACTCGCACTGACTTCGACCAATCTATCCGATTTTAGCCCGTGGCACACAGCATCGAAAGCCCTCGCATCCGTCTGAGAGCATTATCTCACGATGACCTACCCATCCTTGAAACTTGGGAGAATGATCCCGAGGGCTGGCTATCGAGCAATATCCTTAATCCCCTCTCCAAGGATTTCATCCGTCAATACATCTCCTCATCCACCCAACACATACTAGAGACGGGAACGATGAGTCTCATTATTGAGTTGAAGGATAGCCCTCCAACGCCCCTTGGGCATCTAGTCATATACGACTATAATCCTCTGCACTGCCGAGCAGGGCTGGGTGTCTACATTGCTCCAGAGCACCGACGTAATGGCTATGCGTCAGAAGGCATACTCCTGGCTACTGACTATGCCTTCGATCTACTACGCTGTCATCAGGTATATGCTGAGGTGTTAGCCCACAATACTGCATCGCAGACGATGCTCCTAGCCCTTGGCTTCCACCATACAGCTACCCTTGCTCGCTGGCAATGGGTACAAGGTGACTATCAAGATCTCTACTACTATCAGAAATGGAACGAATAGACGAGCAAATCAGGGCCCTTCGGGAAGAGATTAATCGGCACAATTACGCCTATTACGTTCTATCCTCCCCTACCATCTCGGACTATGACTTCGATCATCTGCTCAAGGAGCTAGAGGCACTCGAGGCACAGCACCCTGAGCTCATCACTCCCGACTCCCCGACCCAGCGTGTTGGAGCAGACCGCACAGAGGGATTTGCTCAGGTAGCACACCGCTACCCCATGCTCTCCCTAGGCAATACCTACAGCTATGAAGAGGTCGACAGCTTCTACGAGCGAGTGAAGAAGGACCTGGGAGGGAAGCCCTTCGCCATAGCAGCCGAACTGAAGTATGATGGTCTATCCATATCACTCATCTATGAGGATGGCATCCTCGTACGTGCTGTCACCCGAGGTGATGGTCAGGTAGGGGATGACGTGACGGCTAATGTCCGCACCATTCGCTCCATACCTCTACGCCTACAGGGCGAGGGTTATCCTCGTGAACTGGAGGTACGAGGTGAGATACTCCTTCCCTTCTCCGAGTTTGATCGGATCAATGCAGAGCGTAGTGAGGCAGGACTCCCTCTCTTTGCCAACCCACGTAATGCAGCTAGCGGTACACTCAAGCAGCTCGATCCCGCCATCGTAGCCTCCCGTAGGCTGGATGCCTTCTTCTACTATGTCCCCGCACAGCCCGATATGCCTGATAGCCACTATGAGCGACTCATGCAGTGCAAGGCATGGGGGCTCAAGGTGTCTCATGCCATAGAGCTCTGTCACTCACTCTCGGAGGTACATCACTTCCTCGACCACTGGGATGAAGCTCGCCACTCTGCACCTGTAGCTACAGATGGCGTTGTGCTCAAGGTGGACTCCATTACCGAGCAAGAGGAGCTGGGCTATACGTCCAAGACACCTCGCTGGGCCATAGCCTACAAGTTCCAAGCAGAGCAAGTAAAGACGACTCTCCTCTCTGTAGACTTCCAGGTCGGACGTACAGGAGCCGTAACACCGGTAGCGAACCTAGAGGCAGTACCCATCTCTGGGACGATCGTACGCCGTGCCTCCCTACACAATGCAGACTTCATCACTACCCTAGATCTACACCTCGGAGACCAAGTCTTCGTCGAGAAGGGGGGAGAGATCATCCCCAAGATCGTGGGTGTAGCTAAGGAGGAGCGTCAGCAGGGAGCCGAACCAGTCATCTTCCCCACACAATGTCCATCATGTAGTACCCCCCTACAGCGCAACGAAGGGGAGGCTGCCTATTACTGTCCCAATCAGTCTGCATGCCCACCACAGCAGACAGCACGTATCGAGCACTTCTGCGGGCGTAAGGCAGCAGACATTCGTCTCGGAGAGGAGACGATATCTCTGCTCTTCGAGCTCGACTTAGTGCATAGCATAGCAGATCTATATCGCCTAAGAGTAGAGAATCTACTTACCCTCCCCGGCTTCAAGGAACGTAGTGCTACGAAGCTCCTTGACAGCATCACCGCCTCCAAGGATCGCCCCTTCAGTGCTCTACTCTTTGGTCTAGGCATTCGCTTCGTGGGTGAGACGGTCGCTAAGACCCTAGTACAGCACTATCGAAGTATAGAGGAGCTCGCCAAGGCTTCCCTTGAGGAGCTGACCACCATACCTGATATCGGCAAGGTCATAGCGCAGAGCCTAGTCGATTACTTCGCACTCGAGAGTAACAGACACTTCATCCTAGAGCTTGAGGAGCTAGGCCTTCCGCTTAGACGTACAGCACAGGAGGAGCCAAGCCCTGTCACCTCGCACGAATTCATCTCTGGACGGACGTTCGTCATCAGCGGTGTCTTCACTGAGCATTCTCGAGAGGAGTACAAGGCTATGATTGAGTCCTATGGAGGTAAGATCTCCTCCTCAATCTCAAGTAAGACGGACTTCGTCCTTGCAGGAGCCAACATGGGACCTGCCAAGCTCGAGAAGGCTACCTCCCTAGGCATCACCCTACTCTCCGAGACAGACTTCCTTGCCCATCTCCATGCTACTCAGGTTACGTCCACTGAGGCACCCACTCCCGCTCCTGTACAAGAAGAGCGCGATGAGCCTCGTCTACTCTTCGATTAGTCAAGCAACCCAACTAACCCTAGAACATATTTGTCCCAGCAATGGAAATCATCTTTATCTGCATCCTAGCATTCCTACTTATCCTCGCCTGCTTCGATTTGGTGGCAGGGGTAAGCAATGATGCTGTGAACTTCCTAAACTCTGCGATCGGAGCGAAGGCTGCACCCTTCAAGGTCGTCCTCGCTGTTGCAGCTGTCGGTATCTTCATCGGTGCATCCCTGAGCAACGGGATGATGGACATAGCACGCTATGGTATCTATGACCCGTCGTACTTTACCTTCCAGGAGGTGATGACGATCTGTCTAACAGCAGTGGTCACCGATATTATCCTACTGAACATCTTCAATACACTTGGGCTACCGACCTCTACGACTGTCTCGATGGT
This sequence comes from Porphyromonas catoniae ATCC 51270, assembly GCF_000565015.1. Taxonomy (GTDB): domain Bacteria; phylum Bacteroidota; class Bacteroidia; order Bacteroidales; family Porphyromonadaceae; genus Porphyromonas; species Porphyromonas catoniae. The sequence goes on along the minus strand of NZ_JDFF01000024.1, from coordinate 113,419 downwards.
CTTCGAGCTACTAGGTGCAGCCTTCTGTATGGCGATGATCAAGAGTGTCGGTGATCCCTCCCTTCAGGTACTCGATCTACTGAACACCTCCAAGGCCCTACAGGTCATCATCGCCATCTTCCTCTCTGTGGCGATCGCCTTCTTCTTCGGCTCTGTGGTGCAGTGGATAGCCCGTGTACTCTTCACCTTCAACTACAAAAAGACTCTCCCCTACCTAGCCGGTATCTACGGGGGACTAGCCATCACGGCTATCATCTACTTCATGCTCATCAAGGGGCTAGGAGACTCTACCTTTGCCTACAAGGCATGGATCAACGAGCATACTCAGGAGCTCGTCCTAGGCTGCCTCGTCGTCTCCTCCATCGTGATGCAGATCCTGCACTGGTGCAAGGTGAATATCCTCAAGATCATCGTCCTAGCAGGTACACTCTCCCTCTCACTCGCCTTCGCTGGTAACGACTTGGTGAACTTCATCGGGGTACCTCTGACTGGGCTAGCCTCCTATCAGAACTTCATGGCTCACGGCAACGGTGCCTATGATAGCTACCTAATGGCAGCCAATAAGGGCCCTGCCGAGACACCCTATTACTTCCTCCTGGCCTCTGGGGTCATCATGGTCGTTGCGCTCTTCTTCTCCAAGAGTGCTCAGAACGTCATCAAGACCTCCGTAAACCTCTCCCGTCAGGATGATGGTGAGGAGACCTTCGGCTCCTCTCGTATCGCTCGTGGTCTCGTACGCACGAGTAGTGCGATAGCGAACTTCCTAGAGCGTGCCGTACCCAAGCGTACACGCACCTGGATTGATAGCCGATTCAACAAGCAGGAGATCACCCTCGAGCAGGGGGCTGCCTTTGACCTCGTCCGTGCCTCTGTGAACCTCGTCCTCTCGGGGCTACTCATCGCCGTAGGTACCTCGATGAAGTTGCCCCTCTCTACGACCTACGTGACCTTCATGGTCGCTATGGGTTCATCACTGGCAGACCGTGCCTGGGGACGTGAGAGCGCCGTGGGACGTCTCACGGGGGTTATGTCCGTGATCGGTGGGTGGTTCGTCACCGCTGGTGCAGCCTTCATCATTGCGATCATCATCGCTGCGATCATGAACTTCGGGGGCTTCGTAGCTATGGTTGCCCTCATCGGTGTCGCCCTCTTCCTCCTCTTCAATAACCACCTACTCAAGCGCAAGAAGGATGATGCTGACGATGAGCTCTTCGTCGCTATCCTCAATGCCGAGAAGCCTGAGGAGATGTGGAGCCTCCTCTCCGAGCACGTACGTCTCAACCAGATTACACTCCTCGACCAAGTCAGTGCAGACTACATGGATCTGACTACAGGCCTCTTCGGCGAAGACCTACGCAAGCTCCACCGTACCCAGCACCACCTAGACAGCCACAAGCGTCGCTTCAAGACGATGCGCCGTAAGGAGACGATCGGACTAAGACGTATGTCCAACGATGAGGATGTGCTGGAGAAGAACATGTGGTTCCACCTCGGAGCAAACACCTGCCTGCAGATGATCTATGCCCTAGAGCGTGCAAGCGAGGTCTGTGCCGAGCACGTAGACAACAACTTCAACCCTATCCCCGAGCAGTGCCGTGAGGAGTTCCTCCCCATCCGTGACCGTGTCGTAGACTACATCGCACAGGTGCATCGTCTCATCGCCAGCGAACGTATGGAGGATGCCAAGACAGCTAAGGCCATGGGGAAGGAGCTACGCAACATTGTCAAGGATATGCGTAAGACGCAGATGAAGCGTACGCACAAGAGCAGTAAGGAAGACCTACGAGCCTCCCTCGTCTACCTCAACCTCCTCATCGAGACCAACGAGCTCCTCGTGAACCTCCGTCACCTCGTAGGCTACAGCCAGCATCTACTAGAGGAGGAGACCGAATAACATCGGACACAACCATCCTTTGCTACAAAGGATGACCTCGCATTCCCCGCGTATAGCATCCTATACCAAGGTGAATCATCATATCTTAAACTTTGGGCTGGGCTTTAATAGAGCTTAGCCCAAAGTTCATTTCTAGAGCTTGTGTTTGAGAGTAAATTCAGTTGAGAGAGGCCTTTGGTGTACCTCAGATTTATTGATGTGGCCCCTCGTTATCTACTTAGCTCTTAGTCTCTGGCCTGGATCTGCCCAATAGCAAGTATTCTTCCCCATACCAGTAGTGGCCATCCCCCGAAAATAAACCCGACAATGCCCTAATCAAGTTTCGCCTATTTAAAGGGATTTACAGCACATGCAGACGAGTTACTATAAGTCGCCATGAAGAGTTATGGTAACTCGTCTTGACAACTTACCATAACTCGTTGCAAAGACTTACCATAACTCATTGCGACGAGTTACCACAACTCGTTCACTCGCCTTTCTACCCTTTTGTATCTCTCTTGTTTTCATATCATTATAGAGCTATCTAAGAGTACACCCTCTCTGGAAATTGCAGCCGATATGTTTCGCTCCGTATCAAGAGACGAAGCGGACTTCATCACCTCCCATATCCAAGCACTGTATTTAGGCATTTATCAAGGGCAAATATTCTGATATTTCGAAGCTAAACAAACGCTGCATAGCAGACCATACAGAACTATGCAAGTATAGAGTATACCTCACATTCCACTTCGGCTAGCACACCTACCTCTGTTATCGTCTTTTTTCTACCTTCTTCCTCTTTTATCTCTTGTATAATAATCGTATCTTTGCGAGCAAGTATAATCACTAGTAGATTTGCTAATTCGAATTAGTTCAGTTATGGAAATTATCAAGATCGTCGGGCGTGAAATCCTCGACTCGCGTGGGAACCCCACCGTAGAAGTAGATGTACATCTAGCTTGTGGTATCATCGGACGTGCTGCTGTCCCCAGCGGTGCCTCTACAGGTGAAAACGAAGCCCTCGAGCTGCGTGACGGTGACAAGAGCCGTTACCTCGGTAAGGGTGTCCTAAAGGCTGTAGAGAACATCAACAACGTGATTGCTCCTGAGCTCTACGGTATGAGCGCCCTCAACCAGCGTGAGATCGACATGAAGATGATCGCACTCGATGGCACCAAGACCAAGAGCAAGCTCGGTGCAAACGCTATCCTCGGCGTCTCACTAGCTGTTGCTAAGGCTGCTGCTCAGTACCTTGACATCCCCCTCTATCGCTACATCGGCGGCACGAACACTTATGTACTCCCCGTACCTATGATGAACATCATCAATGGTGGCTCACACTCCGATGCTCCTATCGCCTTCCAGGAATTCATGATCCGTCCTATTGGTGCTTCTTCCTTCCGTGAAGGACTTCGTATGGGTGCTGAGGTTTTCCACAGCCTAAAGAAGGTGCTCCACGATCGTGGCCTAAGCACAGCTGTGGGTGACGAAGGAGGCTTCGCCCCTGCTCTACACGGCACAGAGGACGCTATCGAGTCTATCCTCAAGGCTGTAGAAAAGGCTGGCTACGTACCAGGCAAGGACATCACGATTGCTATGGACTGTGCTTCCTCAGAGTTCTTCAAGGACGGCGTATATGACTATACCAAGTTTGAAGGAGAGAGTGGCAAGAAGCGCTCAATCGATGAGCAGGTAGCCTTCCTCACCGAACTAGTAGAGAAGTACCCAATCGATTCAATCGAAGACGGTATGGCTGAGAACGACTGGGAAGGATGGAAGAAGCTCACAGACAAGCTCGGCAAGAAGATACAGCTCGTAGGTGACGACCTCTTCGTAACGAATGTTGAGTACCTCCGTCGTGGTATCGCAGAGGGTTGCGGTAACTCCATCCTCATCAAGGTAAACCAGATCGGTACACTCACCGAGACGCTTGATGCCATCGATATGGCACACCGCCACGGCTTCACTTCTGTTACCTCACACCGCTCTGGTGAAACAGAAGATGCTACGATCGCTGACATCGCAGTGGCTACCAACTCTGGTCAGATCAAGACGGGTTCACTCAGCCGTACCGACCGTATGGCTAAGTACAACCAGCTCCTACGTATCGAGGAAGAGCTCGGTGATCTCGCTGTCTACGGCTACAAGCGCATTAAGTAGTCACTTCCCTACAAAACGAAATAGACCTCTTGCTCAGCTGAGCAAGAGGTCTATTTATTTATCGACACTCATGAATGCATCTACGAAATAGGAGTATTAACAGAGGCTACTCCTACACGCAATAGAGAGCGTCATTCGTCGACAACAAGGTTGTCAATAATGAAGTTTTGACGCTCGGGCGTATTCTTACCCATATAGAAAAGGAGGAGGTTCGCTAGGTTATCTTCCTTCCTTAGGCGAACAGGGTCGAGCTTGATATTCTCCTCCGAGATCCAATCCTTGAATTGCTCGGGAGAAATCTCACCAAGCCCCTTAAATCGAGTGACCAAAGCTCGTTTACCTAGCTTCTTCAGAGCAGCTTGCTTCTGTGCCTCGTTGTAGCAATAGATGTTTGTCACCAGCTCCTCGGTCTGTGGTGAGTCTTCCTTCTTCTTGCGTCCACGCTTCTTTGTCGTAGAGGACGCCATGAAGTTATCCCCCTTCTTATGCTCCTTGGGTAGAAAGACACGGAAGAGTGGTGTCTCTAGGATATAAACATGTCCACGACGCACGAGCTCGGGGAAAAACTGCAAGAAGAAGGTAATGAGTAGCAGACGGATATGCATCCCGTCGTCATCAGCATCGGTGGCAATAATTACCCGGTTGTAGCGAAGCCCTTCCAAGCCGTCCTCGATGTTAAGAGCAGCCTGCAGGAGATTAAACTCCTCGTTCTCGTAGACAACCTTCTTCGTCTGTCCGTAGCAGTTCAGCGGCTTACCACGAAGGCTGAAGACCGCTTGGTAATGTGGGTCACGGCAAGTCGTGATTGAGCCACTAGCGGAGTTACCCTCTGTGATGAAAAGACTTGTTCGCTCGGGCTCTTTCGCTTTAGGATCGTTGAAGTGAATAGTGCAGTCCCGCAGTTTCTTGTTGTGCAGGCTCGCTTTCTTTGCTCGCTCTCTGGCGAGCTTAGCCACACCGCTGAGGGCTTTACGCTCCCGCTCGCTCTCCTGGATCTTCTGAATCATTGCGGCTGCATCCTCGGTGTGGATGTGCAGGTAATTGTCGAGCTCTTTACCAAGGAAGTCGTTGAGGAACTTCTGAATACTTCGCCCGTCAGGCTCCATGTCCTTGGAGCCAAGTTTGGTCTTTGTTTGGCTCTCAAATACTGGTTCCTCAATTTTGATGCTGATAGCAGCAGCCATCCCATAGCGAATGTCTCGGTAATCGAAGTTCTTCCCTGAGAAGTCCTTGATGACTCGTGCCACAGCCTCACGAAAGGCGGAGAGATGTGTACCTCCCTGCGTGGTGTTCTGACCATTGACGAAGCTATAGAAGTCCTCCCCAACTTGGTTTGTGTGGGTGATAACGATTTCTACGTCCTCGTCCTTGAGATGAATGATGGGATAGAGTGCTTCGTCCGTCATGTTCTCGGCAAGCAGGTCTGCTAGCCCTTCCTTCGACTGATACCGCTGTCCGTTATATACTAGGGTAAGCCCTGCATTGAGGTAGGAATAGTTCTTAATCATCGCGATGACGAACTCATCCTTGTACATATAGTCCTTGAAGAGGTTGATGTCGGGACGGAAGACCACCCGTGTACCTGCACGCTCCGTGCTGGGTGTGGGTTCTGTTTCCTCGAGGAGCTTAGCGTGGGAGTAACGGACGGTTTTGGTAAGGCCGTCACGCCAAACGGTAATCTCGCAGTGAATAGACAGCGCATTAACGGCTTTAATCCCTACACCATTCAGCCCTACGGACTTCTTGAAGGCTTTGGAATCAATCTTCCCGCCTGTATTCATCTTGCTCGTTGCATCGACGAGCTTCCCGAGCGGGATACCACGGCCGTAGTCTCGCACCGTAACGAGGCCGTCGGCGATGGTCACCTCGATCCTCTTGCCAGCCCCCATGACGTATTCGTCTATGGAGTTATCCAAGACTTCTTTCAGGAGCACGTAGATCCCGTCATCGGCGTGCGAACCATCCCCCAACTTCCCGATATACATCCCCGGGCGACGGCGGATATGTTCGTCCCATTCTAGGGTCTTGATGTCTCCATCGCTGTAACCTACCGTTTGCTCATCTAACATGTTTCTTGCCTCTATCTATGGATTTTGTGTGCCAAAGATACTAAAAATGAGGCTGTGAAGTGCTGAGATAAGCTCAACACCCCGTCTGGTTTTCATGAAGGTCAAGGGCAAAAAACGGAGCTAAACTCAGGGGAGAAATGCCTCCCTTTCAGAAGGTATATTGTGTGCTTCAGCAACGTATATTGTGTGCAAACGCAAGGTATATTGTGTGCGCTCGCACACAATATACCTCCCGGAAGGATGCCTTGACCTCCATCCCAGCTCCCCTCATAATCTGCTTATAAATAGGCTGTTTATAAGGATTTCCAGCTGGGTACTTCTTGCACCCAATACACCTTACTCTACCTTCTCTTGAGCTAAGACCTCAATCTGTCTGTGTGGCATCCCCTTCTCCTCAAGATCAACAACGGGACCTTCGCCTTATGGGCTCTTGTCACTGGGGGGCTTTGCGTACCTTTGCCCATGCTATGGGAAGAACTGATACAGAGCAAAAACAGGCCGTACAAATCCTCGCGCTACAGCTTGCTGGACTTCGCTACCGACACATCGCCGCTCTCTTCGATAAGGTGGCAAGGGGCGATGAGCTACCTCTGGGGCTTCCCTCGGGGCTCGAATGCTACACGAAGGAGCTTACCGCCCACGAGGAGCAAGCCACGAGCCTGCTCGGAGCATGCCACAGACTCGGAATACACGTCCTTCCCTTCGTTAGTCCAAGCTATCCCGATGCCTTTCATTGCCTTGCCTTCGACCGCCCGTTGCTTCTTTATGCCAAGGGTAATCTTGCTCTCACAACAGCCTCTCCTCGGCTCGCCATCATCGGCACACGCCACCCCGACGAAGAAGGGAAAAAACGCACCTACGAATTGGCACGAAGACATGCCGAAGCCGGAGCTACGCTCCTAAGCGGTCTGGCTCGTGGATGTGATGCCTTAGCACATCAGGCATGCCTTGATGCAGGTGGCAAGGGCATACCAATAGTCGCCACGGGGCTCGATGAAGTCTATCCTAGAGAGCACCAAGCTCTGCAAGAAGCATTGCTCAGACAAGGCGGCTTGATCCTTTCAGAATACCCGCCCTTCACTCCAATCAACAAGTATCAGCTCATTGCCCGAGACCGCCTACAAGCAGCACTGGCCGAGCGTGTCATCGTCACCGAATGCGGAGCAAAGAGTGGCACACTACATACGGTGCGCTTCGCTAGGAAGTACCAAAAGCCCGTTGAGGCGCTTCGTTACGAGACTTACACCGAAGCTAGCCTTGGCAACCACTATCTCCTCACTTCGCATCTAGCCGAAGAGTACAGCGAGTAATGCCCGTACCCAACAGCACCTTCTTTGCGTACCGAGTATCGTCCCTCCTACACCGAGCAAGCCCTTTACTCCGGCATTTCTTCCTCCCTTCTACACCTCAATCTCACGACCTACACCCTGCATCCATTCCGTTGCACCTAGCACCCTAACGGCTCCCATAAGTCTCTTAGACTAGGTGTTTTCCTAAATCATTGTATCTTTGTGTGCTCTGTAGCGTCTCCGCGATCTTTGGCTCGTATTCTCAGTAAGATGTACCAGTGGGGATCAAAAGATTTCAGCTCGGAGCGCATCTGACTACTAAATGTATGATCAATAGAGTACTTATACGCACCCGTGTGCTACAGACAGCCTACGCACACCTGCACCGTGGAGAGCTGAAGCTAACCGCTGCGGAGCAGGATCTCATGGTGGGGCTGGAGCGCACCTATGATCTTTACCTGTACCTACTACAGCTCATCCCTTCTCTTACGGACTTCTACCAAGAGGTACTAGACGTTCGTCGCAGGAAGCATCTTGCTACCCGTGAGGAACGCTCGCCCAACCTTCGCCTCATCCGTAATCGATTTGCCCAGCAGCTGGCTTCCTCCGAGAAGCTCCAGAACTGGTACAATCAGTTTGGTCTTCGCTGGCAGGATGATGAGACGCTCCTTCGCCATCTCATTCGTTTGATTGAGGACTCTTCGCTCTATGATGACTACCTAAAGGGAAGCACAGAGAGCTATGAGCAAGACCAAAACTTCTGGGCGGATGCATTTCATCACCTCTTTGCTGCGGATGATCTCCTGAATGAACGCCTAGAGCAACAGTCTATCTTCTGGGAAAATGACTTAAAGATTCAGGAAAAGATTGAATGCGAAGAGCGTCCATCAGGGGAGGAAGAGCAAGTACAAGCAGTCATCGAGGAAGCAAAGAGCATGGGGCAGTACCAGTCCACGTCCTTTGCCAATGGTCCCGTAGAGGTAGTCAAGGATTTCGTGGAGAAAACCCTACGAAAGGCAGTCGAGTCACAACCAATTGACGAGCAAATCCTCCCGATGTTCCGCGAAGAAGAAGACGAAACCTTTGCTCGCCACTTGCTTCGTCAGGTATTGGTCAAGCACGATGAGTACCTCAAGCTCATTGAGCCCATCCTAACCGAAGGATGGAGCAGCGAGCGCCTGGCCGACATGGATGCTCTGCTCCTAAGGCTAGGGGTAACTGAGTTCCTTCACTTCCCTGGCATCCCCACACATATCACCATCAACGAATATGTAGAGCTAGCCAAGCACTTCTCCACAGCTCACAGCGCATCCTTCATCAATGGTATCCTAGATGCTATGGCCAAGAGACTACGTGAAGAGGGTAAAATCCTCAAGCAATAGAAAACAAAGTAATACTAACCTATAAACTGGAATTACAATCAATGGAAACAATCCTTCTCCAAGCACAAGCTCAACAGGGTAGCGGATGGACCTCCATCATCATGATGGCTGCAGTCGTACTGATCTTCTGGCTCTTCATGATCCGCCCACAGCAGAAGCGTCAAAAGGAAGTACAGCGTAAGCGTGAAGCCCTCTCCACGGGTGATCGTATCGTTACCTCTGGAGGTCTATACGGCACAATTCGTGACATCAAGGAAACGGAATTCGTCGTCGAGATTGCCGAGGGTGTGCGTGTCCGTGTCGATCGTGGATCGGTCTTCCCTGCAGCGAGTGACGAAGTAACGAAATAGGGAGTTATCCCCCATCAGCACAAAGGGCTGCCTCATGGAGTAACGAAGCTCTAGGGATAGCCCTTTATGCTTCCTCTAGGTAAACACCACTACGTAGTACAACAAATAGGCACCAAGCTATGCGACTTGATCTGAAGAGCCTCAAAGGACGAAAGAATGAAGGAGAACGCACCTTCTCCCCGGAGCATAGGAGGAAGCGGACAACGCAGGTAGTGACATTCCTCTTTTTTGTCTTCCTATCAGCGATCTTCTGGTTCATCCAGAGTTTACAGATGCGCTTCCCATACGTACTACATATCCCCATCACGTATGACTCTATCCCACCTGAGGTAGGGCTGGAGAGTCACTTACCGGAGTTCATCGAGGTAAGCCTAGAGGATGAGGGCAATCACATCTTAGAGTATTCTATACGAGGTGTGAACCCGATTACACTCCATCTCAAGCAACACAAGGGGGTGAATCAGGGCTTCTCACTCACTGCCGCAGCCCTTACTCAGGAGGTACGCAAGCGTCTCTCTTCATCAGCACGTATCACAACCATCAGCCCTGCCTCTATTGAGGTATCTGCGTATCATCGTGCACGTAAGGTGGTGCCCATCGTAGTGGGTCAGCTCCCTCTCGTCACACAAGGCTATTCCCTTGGTGAGGTAGAGCTCACGCCATCTGAGGTTACCATCTTTGCCTCTGCTAAGCTATTAGACTCAATACGCTTTATCCGCACAGCTCCCTTTGAAGAGCAAATCCTTGAGACCACGACCACGACGAAGGTAAGCCTCCTCCTGCCCGAGGGCGTCTATGCCTCTACCAATATCGTACAGGCGCACCTCCCCGTAGAGCAACTAACCGAGCAAACCATCACGCTCCCGATCACAGTGAAGGATGCTCCTAGTGGCTACGAACTTCGGCCTCTACCCAGCTCCATTACGCTTCACCTCACCCTCCCTCGCTCACGCTATGGAGAAGTGCGTGCTGACCTCTTTGAGGTCTCTGTAAACTATCCTCGTGAGGATACACACAGCACTGATGATGGTCAGCGAGAGCTTCCCCTACAAGTAACGAAAAAGCCCTCTTGGGTACACCTTATCCGGCTCAACCCTGATCGTGTGCAGTATGTCATCGAGGAGCGTCGCCCCTCTAAGCCCTGGATGTAGCGATGACTGACCCTCGCATCCTTACCCTCGGACTTACAGGTGGCATAGGTAGTGGTAAGAGCTATATAGCTGAGCTACTTACCGCTCGTGGCATCCCCGTCTATGACTCTGATGCACGGGCGAAGGCTCTCTATGATGAAGATCCTGTACTTCGCCAAGCTCTTATCGAGCATTTTTCCCCCACCCTATACAAAACCAAGGAAGGGAAGCTGGATCGAAAGGCACTAGCTCAAATCATCTTTAGCGACCAAGAGAAGCTCAAGCAAATTAATGCGCTCGTCCATCCTGCCGTGCGTAGGGACTTCGTCCACTGGCGTAGTGAATGTATCCGCCGAGGGCTAGGATGTTGTGCTCTAGAGAGTGCGCTCCTTTTGGATGCTGGGCTTAGTGACTATGTGGACAGGAGTATTGCTGTCCTTGCCAACGACACCCTTCGCCTCGAGCGGGCAATGAGGCGTGATGGAGCAGATGCCTCTGCAATACAAGCTCGGATGCGAAATCAAATGAGCCAAGAGGAGATGCAGCAGAGGTGTGACTACGTAATCTATAATGACCCAACAGACGATTTAGAGGCACAGCTGGATACAATCTTAGCAAGATAGACACCTCGGAATAGGAAGCATGGAGCTGAGTCAACTAACTCAGCTCTTTTTTTGTCCTCCACCCCCTTTATCTAGGGAGTTTACATAGGCAACGAAATGAGTTGCCATAAGTCGCTGTAAAGAGTTATGGTAACTCGCTAAAACGAGTTATAGTAACTCTCTTAAGCGAGTTATGGCAAGTCGTGACGACGAGTTATGGTAAGTCGTAGATGAGTCCTTCTCTAGAAACATAAAGCACTGATACACTTTCACTTTAGACATCCTCCTATTTACTTGTTTATCGCCCTTATATGGGCTAAATTTAGGGCATCCAACAACAGGCTGAAGCACTACCTCTAGTGGTATCCCACCATCCCACTAGACGTATAAGGAGCCCCCACTGGTCAGCTCTCTCCATACACACCTCGTGTATTAACGTGAGATTATATACATTTGCAGTATTAAAATCAAGTATAGAGAACTGTTTATATGTTGAAGACCATCCTCTCCGTCTCTGGTAAGCCAGGGCTGTATCGTCTGCTCTCTCAGGGCAAAAACACCCTCATCGTGGAGTCATTACAGACCAAGCAACGCATTCCTATTCTCCCCAAGGATCGTGTTGTGTCGCTTGGTGACATCTCGATGTTTACCGACACAGAGGACATTGCTCTCTCAGAGGTACTAAAGAGAGTACATGAGAAGCAGAATGGGACAGCATTCCCTGACGAAGTACTCAAGGATAACGAGACCCTTCGCACTCTTTTTGCCGAGATTCTTCCTTCCTACGACCGGGAAAGAGTCTACACATCAGATATCAAGAAGCTCTTCACATGGTATAATATCCTCTCAGGGGCTGGTATCACCAACTTCGAGGAGGAAGCAACAGCTGACAACTAAGCACATTCACTGGGGGAGCACTATATGGTACTCCCCCTTTTCGTCTAACACACATACACAATTACACCTAAGACTATGTTCAAAGGCATGAAGAAGTACCTCGCTGAGGAACTGAAAGCCATCGATGAGGCTGGCCTCTATAAAAGGGAACGCATCATCGTCACCCCACAATCCGCAGACATCAAGATTAGCTCGGGGCAGGAAGTGATTAACTTCTGTGCCAACAACTATCTAGGGCTATCAGATCATCCTCGTCTCGTAAAGGCAGCCAAGGACGCCATGGATGCTCGAGGCTTCGGGATGAGCTCCGTGCGCTTCATCTGTGGTACACAAGACATCCATAAGGAGCTAGAGCAAGCGATCGCTCGCTACTTCCACACAGAGGATACAATCCTCTATGCCGCTTGCTTCGATGCTAACGGAGGGATTTTCGAGCCTCTCTTTGGTCCAGAGGATGCAATTATCAGCGATGCGCTAAACCACGCTTCGATTATCGACGGCGTCCGTCTGTGCAAGGCTCAGCGCTACCGCTATGAGAATGCGAACATGCAGGATCTGGAGCGTGTGCTTCAGGAAGCCCAAGGAGCTCGCTTCCGCATCATCGTAACGGATGGCGTCTTCTCGATGGACGGGAATGTTGCACCTATGGATAAGATTTGTGACCTTGCTGATAAATATGATGCCCTTGTCATGGTAGACGAATGCCACTCTGCAGGGGTAGTCGGTGCAACAGGACGAGGTGTCGCTGAGCAATTCAATTGCTACGGACGCATTGACCTACATACAGGTACGTTGGGCAAGGCCTTCGGTGGAGCCATCGGTGGCTTCACAACAGGGCCTAAGGAAGTAATCGACATGCTCCGTCAGCGCTCTCGCCCTTACCTATTCAGTAATTCTATTCCACCAGCTGTCGTAGGTGCAGGGTTGGAGGTCTTCAAGATGCTAGAGGAGAGTAATGCCCTTCACACCAAACTCATGGAGAATGTGGTGTACTTCCGAGACAAGATGCTTGCAGCAGGATTTGATATCAAACCTACACAGTCAGCTATCTGCGCTGTTATGTTGTACGATGCTAAGCTATCACAAGAATATGCAGCACGCCTCCTAGACGAAGGGATCTACGTCACTGGGTTCTACTACCCCGTTGTTCCCAAGGGACAAGCACGCATCCGTGTACAGCTCTCAGCTGCCCACGAACGTCACCATCTCGACAAGGCCATAGAGGCCTTCATCAAGGTCGGCCGTGAACTAGGAGCATTGAAGTAAACACGTCCCTTCCATTTAAACTAATAGAGGCCACCTCAGTGTTGAGGTAGCCTCTATTAGTTTAGCCCTATATCATTCTTCATCTTAGCCCTCAGACCTCCCGCAACTCCACATATAGACATTCTTTCACTCCCCATTTAGAGGTTCCGCAACTCCACCTTATTATCTACACTCCTCAGGTAGGGACAGATCTTTCAGCATACCCCATAAGACCTCATCCCCCTTGCACCGACAAGAGGTACGACCTTATACCAAGGGGTAGAGCTAAATACGTAAGAGGGGCTACCCAAGACCTGTATAAAGTCTATTGGGTAGCCCCTTCTTAGTTGTGATGGCGCGGTGCCGCTTACGCCTTTACTTTCTTACCAAGGAAGATATGCCCAAGATACCCACCAATGACAAGTACAAGCCCGATAGTGAGGAATGTATTTGCATGCTCAACTTGGTCAGAGAGGTACGAGTAAACCAGGAGGATTGCTCCTATAAGCATGACGATAACGCCGAGATACTGCTTCATAATGATTTGTGTACTATGTTTATTACTTTGTTCTCTACCTGCAAAGTACGGAATAATTTAGCAAATACGAAAATTCTTATGTATTACGCCACGAGGATGGAGGGCAGAGCAAAATCGCTCTGTACAGTCACTTGAGACCATTGCACTCCTACAGTTTTCACTTACCTTCAGCTTTACGAGCTCTTGCTCTCCACGCTAAGAGTTCTTTCTCCCCTACCCATACATTCCTCTACACCCTCATCATCTCATCCCTACCACTTATTAGGACTTTTGGCTGACAAGTTCGACCCACTCTTGGTTCGATAAGTACCAACGCACTGTATGCTCCAGCCCTTCCTCGAACTGAAGACTTGGCGTCCAACCCAGCTCATTCTTTAGCTTATTTGAATCGATGGCATATCGCAAGTCATGCCCAGCACGGTCGGTAACGAATGTGATAAGTTCCTCTGAATGTCCCTCTGGATTACCTAGTACCTCGTCCACGGTTTTTACTAGTAGTCGGACGAGGTCGATATTACGCCATTCGTTGAATCCCCCTATGTTGTAGGTATCTGCGATTTTCCCTTCGTGGAAAATGAGATCTATGGCACGAGCATGGTCAAGGACATAGAGCCAGTCACGGACATTTTCCCCTGTGCCATAGACAGGGAGAGGGCGATGGAGGACAATGTTCTTTATGAAGAGAGGGATGAGCTTCTCGGGATATTGGTACGGCCCGTAGTTGTTGGAGCAATTAGAGATGACCGTAGGTAGCCCATAAGTGTCATGGAAGGCTCTCACAAAATGGTCACTAGAGGCCTTACTAGCCGAGTAAGGACTATGCGGGTCATACTTCGTGTCTTCTGTGAAGAAGCCACCATCAAGCTCTAAGGCACCATATACCTCATCTGTGGAGATATGGTAGAAGCGTTTCCCTTCATAGCCCTTGGGAGACTTTGACCAAACTTCTTTGGCAGCTTGTAGCAAGCTAAGTGTACCTAATACATTGGTTTTTGCGAAGACAAAGGGATCGGAGATACTACGATCAACATGGCTCTCTGCTGCTAGGTGAATAATACCCTCTACGGCATATCGCTCCAAGATCCCTCTCACACAATCATAGTCACAGATGTCCTCTTGGATGAAGGTGTAGTTGGGCAATGCCTCTACATCTGCTAGGGTCTCTCTATTACCTGCATAGGTAAGTTTATCCAGGCACAGAATATGGTAGTCAGGATACTTCGTCACAAAAAGTCGGACGACATGCGAGCCGATGAAACCTGCTCCACCTGTAATGAGGATGGTCTTCTTATAGTCCATTATTCGTTTGTATCTGTCCATGTGAGTTTATGGAGGCATTCCTCTAGTGACGTTTGCCAGTGAGGTAGCGTAACCCCAAAGGCTCGTTTGAGCTTACTCTTATCCAATACACTGTAGGATGGTCTCGTTGCTTTCGTAGGATACTGACCGCTACGTACAGGGCAAAGCCGACAATGATAGCCCATATAATGGCGAATAGCCTCGGCGAAGTCATACCACGAGCACACCCCTTCGTCAGCAAAGTTATAGGTACCCTCATGCCGACACCCTGCATTCTGGTCAAGGATTGATATCAAGAAGCGAGCCAAGTCACGAGCGTAGGTAGGCGTCCCAATCTGGTCAAATATAACACCGAGCTCCTCTCGCTCTTGCATCAGCCGACACATTGTCTTCACAAAGTTCGACCCATAGGTAGAATAGAGCCACGAGGTGCGCAGGATGAGGGCATGACAGCCCGTATGTCGTATAGCCTCCTCCCCAAGGAGCTTGGTTCGCCCATACACACTCTGGGGGCAGGGGATTTCGTCTTCGGTGATTGGGAGATGACTATCTCCTCTGAAGACATAATCTGTAGAGATATGGATGAGGTATAGGCCACACTCCTTCGCTAGCTCAGCAAGTCCAGCCACCGCCTGATGGTTAATGCGGTCGGCTTCCTCTGCCTCATCCTCAGCTCGATCTACAGCTGTGTAGGCTGAGCAATTAATAATCGTATCAATATGATGCTTCTGGACGAAGAGCTTCACAGCTAGCAGATCTGTTACATCCAGCTCACTACGGCTCATGAAAAAGTAGTGCTGCACACTCCCCTCTGCCACCGCTCGTAGCTCTTGTCCCAGCTGTCCACCAGCTCCCAAGACTAGGATATTACTCTTCCCCATAGATGAATGGTGTATTAAACTCATCCAAGCACGGGTGATGCGCATCCTTAGCAGAGAGGATAACATCTTGAGTAGGTACTCGCCAGTCGATGGAGAGTGTAGGGTCATCCCAAGCTACAGCCCCCTCGGACTGAGGGGCATAATAGTTATCACACTTATACTGAAAGATAGCGTCGGAGCTCAACACACTGAAGCCATGGGCAAAGCCACGAGGGATAAAAAGCATCCGATGATTCTCTTCAGATAGCTCTACGGCTACGTGCGCTCCATACGAAGGCGAGCCTTTGCGAAGGTCTACTGCCACATCTAGTACAGAGCCCTTAACTACCCGAACAAGCTTTGCCTGTGCATGTGGGGGAGCTTGGAAGTGCAACCCACGCACTACGCCGTAGCTGGATCGGCTCTCGTTATCCTGCACGAAGTGAGTCGGAGTGACAAGGCGTGAAAAGACCTCCTCACTAAAAGCCTCAAAGAAATAGCCTCGGTCATCTTGGTAGACCTTGGGCTCTAGGATAACAACCTCGGGAATAGCAGTCTTAATTACCTCCATCTACTTTACCTTATCATCTATGAGACGAAGCAAGTACTGCCCATACGGGTTCTTGGCCATAGGCGCAGCTACACTCCTTAGGGTATCCGCCGTGAGCCACCCCTGATGATAGCCTATCTCCTCGAGGCAAGCGACCTTCAATCCTTGCCTTTTCTCAATCACTTCGACGAAGGTAGAGGCCTCTGCTAGGGAGTCATGTGTCCCCGTATCAAGCCATGCAAAGCCTCGTCCAAGTGTCTCCACAAGGAGTCGCCCTTGACTAAGGAACTCTTGATTCACACTCGTTATCTCCAGCTCTCCTCTTGCTGAGGGTTTCACATTGCTTGCTACGGTGACTACATCATTTGGATAGAAATAAAGCCCCACGACAGCGTAGTTACTCTTCGGGTTCTGTGGCTTCTCCTCAATTGAGACGCACCGCCCCATCTCATCGTACTCGGCTACACCATATCGCTCTGGATCATTCACCCAGTAGCCAAAGACCGTTGCCTCATTAGCTTGCTCGGCTCGCTCTACAGACTTCCTTAGAAGCTGCGTAAACGACATCCCATAGAAGATGTTGTCCCCCAGTACGAGACACACACTATCGTTCCCAATAAAGTCCTTCCCAATGATGAAGGCTTGTGCCAAGCCCTCGGGGCGGGGTTGTTCAGCATAGGCAAAATGCACACCGTAGCTAGAGCCATCGCCGAGGAGTCGCTGGAAGGCAGGGAGATCTTCGGGGGTAGATATAATGAGTATATCTCGAATCCCTGCGAGCATAAGCACAGAGATCGGATAATAAACCATGGGTTTATCATAGATGGGCAGTAACTGTTTACTTACGCCCTTTGTAATGGGATAGAGGCGCGTACCTGCACCGCCAGCTAAGACTATTCCCTTCATAGGATTGAGGCTATTATGACGAAATAATAATGCTAAAGGTACGAAATCTGGCTCAGCTAGGTACTGTAGCTCAGGAAGGTCAGGTTGTGATGGTATAGATACAAGCTGTAAGAAACTCCTCATGAATACAGCTTGATGAGGCAACATAAATATTGATGAGTAACAAGAGAATAATCAAGCCAAACACGGATCATGCTCGCACATACTTTTCCCCACCCCTTCACCACATCATTTCTTTTTGACTTACAGCAAGATAACAAGGCATACCATTCCCCCCTCTAACGAGTTATGGTAACTCGATAAAACGACTTATGGTAACTCGTCGCAACGAGTTATGGTAAGTCGTCGAAGAGAGTTATGGTAAGTCGTTACGGCGACTTATGGTAACTCGTCAAAGCCAAGCCAACTACTATAAGTCGTTACCCTTCTCACAAGAGCACTCATACTATCCGAGGGTGTGTAAGAAAAGGGTGCTCCAAACTCTGACACACAGGAGGAGTAAAGTACTGGCTCTACCCTCTCCTACCTCCTTACAGCATAGATAGTGGAACGATTTCTTAATAGCCCTGATCCCAATCTGACGAGTTAGAGGCGAGCTGAGACAACCTCTGACATTGACCACATCAATGGAAATATCATATCTTCATCCATACATCCAAGCAGGGAACAAAGTAAGACTATGTATACTGGCACTTGATAGTACGTTATTAGTGGGGACATCATCTATTTCGTAGTAAGGCATACAATAACAAATAATTGGTATATTTGACGTGCTAATCCCCTCTATTGGGTAGCCACGATCAAAGAGAGATACACACGGCTACCTCCTCTGTAGCGAGGGCGCAACCCATGCGAGGTGGAGCTTGGTTAAACTATTTACGACATGAAGCTATGGCTAAGACAAGAGGAACAATCGTCGTAGACACAGGTCATTGTAAGGGCTGTGACCTATGTGCAGTAGCATGCCCCGTACATGTCATCGAAATGCACCCTACGGACGTAAACAACAAGGGCTATCACTATGCCCGACTCAAAAACGACAATGACTGTATCGGTTGTGTCAGTTGCGCACTAGTCTGCCCTGATGCGTGCATCACAGTCTACAAGTGGAAAGAGTAACGTAAATCCTTCGAGCATCGTCAAACACACTAAAGAACCCTTGTTATGGCAGAAGAAATCAAACTCATGAAGGGGAACGAAGCCATCGCCCACGCTGCTATCCGTGCTGGTGCTGATGGATACTTCGGCTATCCCATTACTCCCCAGTCTGAGATACTTGAGACCCTCACCGAGGAGCACCCTTGGGATACGACGGGTATGGTCGTACTCCAGGCCGAGAGTGAAGTAGCAGCAATCAACATGGTCTATGGAGGCGCAGGCTGTGGAAAGCGCGTCATGACCTCTTCTTCATCACCAGGCATGAGCCTCAAGCAGGAGGGCGTCAGCTACATCGCAGGTGCAGAACTACCATGTCTGCTCGTCAATGTAATGCGTGGTGGACCAGGACTAGGGACAATCCAGCCTAGTCAGGCAGACTACTTCCAGACGGTCAAGGGCGGAGGCCACGGCGACTACCGACTCATCACGCTAGCACCTAACTCTGTGCAGGAGATGGCCGACTTCGTACCCCTAGGATTTGAGCTAGCATTCAAGTACCGCAATCCCGCTATTATCTTAGCTGATGGAATTATAGGTCAGATGATGGAGAAGGTACGCCTCCCAGACTTCACTCCTCGCCGTACAGAGGATGAGATCCGCAAGGAGTGTCCTTGGGCAACTCTCGGACGCAAGGATAAGCGTAAACCCAATGTCATCACATCGCTGGAGCTAGAGTCCTCCATCATGGAGCAGAACAACGAGCGCTTCCAGGCTAAGTACAAGGAAATCGAAGCCAACGAAGTACGCTACGAAGAGATACAAACAGCTGATGCAGACTACATACTCGTAGCATTCGGATCATCAGCTCGTATCTGTCAGAAGGCTGTAGAACTAGCTCGTGCCGAGGGGCTACGCGTAGGGCTCCTTCGTCCGATTACGCTCTGGCCTTTCCCAACGCACGCCATACAGTCACTGACTAGTCGTGTTAAGGGCTTCCTCGTAGCTGAGCTAAATGCAGGTCAGATGATTGAGGACGTGCGTCTAGCGGTAGATGGGAAAGTCCCCGTTGTACACTACGGACGCATGGGCGGAATGCTCTTCTCTCCTAACGAGATTGTCGAGAACCTCAAGAAACTCCTTATCAAACACTCCTAATGGATAGTCCCCGCAACCGCCCACATAGAGACCGTATAGACCAAGCCCTCCAGCTCTGGTTCTTCGTCTTGGCTATCGGCTCAATCGTTGCGTTCTTCTTTTTTAGACAAGACTCTCCATGGCTCTTCCAGAGCTTAGGTGTAGCTGCACTGGTTATCCGTGTACTCTATTACCTAAAGCAATTATTTTTCACAAAGAAGGGTTAGCCCACACATACTATGACTCCTACATCCAACGTACAAGAGCATATCAAACCAGAGAACCTGGTTTATGCCAAACCAGCCTTGATGAATGACCTCTCCATGCACTATTGCCCAGGCTGTAGCCATGGCGTAGTGCACAAGCTCGTAGCAGAGACAGTAGCCGAGATGGGACTCGAGGAAACAACAATTGGTGTTGCCCCAGTAGGTTGTGCTGTCTTTGCCTATAAGTACATTGACATCGACTGGCAAGAAGCAGCCCACGGCCGTGCACCTGCACTAGCGACAGCTATCAAACGTCTCAATCCAGACAAGATGGTCTTCACTTACCAAGGCGACGGAGACCTTGCTGCCATCGGTACAGCAGAGACTATCCATGCATGTAACAGAGGGGAGAACATCGTCATTGTCTTCATCAACAATGCCATCTATGGCATGACTGGTGGACAGATGGCTCCAACGACCCTCGAAGGAATGCAGACAGCCACCTGCCCACAGGGACGCAACGTAGAGATGAACGGCTACCCACTGAAGATATCCGATATGCTCGCCCTACTCGATGGCACCTGCTACGTCACGCGCCAGTCTGTCCATACAGCCGCTGCTGTAATGAAGGCAAAGAAGGCTCTGAAGAAAGCCTTCCAGAACGCACTTGATCGTAAAGGAACCTCTGTTGTCGAGATTGTGTCCACCTGTAATACGGGTTGGAAACTAACTCCTGATGAAGCCAATAAATGGATGGCCGAACACATGTTCGAGAGGTATCCACTCGGTGACCTAAAGAGTATCTAACCCCTCATATACTACGATACGATGACTTGCGAAATAGTAATAGCAGGCTTTGGTGGACAAGGTGTCCTCTCAATGGGGAAGATCCTCGCCTACTCTGGCCTCATGGAGGACAAGAACGTTAGCTGGATGCCTTCCTACGGCCCAGAGCAACGTGGTGGTACAGCCAACGTCACTGTGATTATCAGTGATGATGCAGTGAGCTCCCCTTTGGTACAAGACTACGATGTAGTAATTGCCCTCAATCAACCATCGGTAGATAAGTTTACTCCCCGTGTAAAGCCTGGGGGGACGCTAATCTATGACACCAATGGTGTAAGCCATATCCCCGAGCGCAGTGATATAGAGATCTACGAAGTCCCAGCAACCGATGAAGCAACAAACATGGGTAACGCTAAGGTCTTCAATATGTTGATTCTTGGTGCTATGCTCGCCGTGCGCCCTATACTACCGCTGGACAGCATCCGTAAGGGGCTGGAGAAGTCCCTTCCCGAGCGTCACCACAAGCTCATTCCGATGAATATGCAGGCTCTAGAACGTGGAGGACAAATACTCCACCCACACAAAGCCTAGCATCCATATACACCAAGTTTAATAGCCTATTTTATAATGAATGCTCAACAAGAACAGTTAGACTGGGGAAGCCTAGGCTTCGGCTACATCCAAACCGACTACAACGTCCGTTGCTACTGGCGTGATGGGAAGTGGGGCGAATGGGAAGTATCTTCCTCTGATATGATTACCATACCCATGGCCTCCACCTGCCTGCACTATGGGCAGGAGTCCTTCGAGGGGCTCAAAGCGTTCCGTGGCAAAGATGGCAAGGTTCGTGTCTTCCGTCCAGAAGAGAATGCCAAGCGTATGCAGAGCACCAGTCAAGGCATTCTGATGCCTGAGCTCCCCACAGAGCGTTTCCTCGAGGCCGTAGATATGCTTCTACACCTCAACAAACGCTTCATCCCCCCCTATGAGAGTGGGGCCTCACTCTACATCCGTCCTCTGATGATTGGACTAGGTAAGCAAGTCGGAGTAAAACCCTCGAATGAATATATGTTCCTTATGTTCGTTACCCCCGTTGGTGCTTACTTCAAGTCTGGCTTCCGTCCTACCCCAATGGCAATCATGCGTGGCTATGATCGTGCGGCGCCTCTCGGTACAGGCACCTACAAGGTCGGAGGTAACTATGCTGCCAGCCTTCGCTCAGGCGAGCTAGCACACTCCATGGGATACTCCGCCGTTATTTACCTCGATGCAAAGGAGAAACTCTACATCGACGAGTGTGGCCCCGCCAACTTCTTTGGTATTCGGGATAATACCTATATCACACCCAAGAGTAGCTCCATCCTCCCCTCAATTACCAATAAGAGTCTCATGCAGCTGGCAGAAGACATGGGGCTACGTGTCGAGTGCCGTCCTGTCCACGTAGAGGAGCTTGAGACATTTGAGGAAGCAGGTGCTTGTGGTACCGCAGCTGTGATTAGTCCGATCGAACGTGTAGATGACCTCGACCTAAAGAAGAGCTATATCATCAGTAAGGATGGACAGCCTGGGCCCATCAGTAAGCAGCTTTACGAGCGACTAAGAGCCATCCAATACGGGGATTATCCCGATACGCATGGCTGGGTACGCATCTACCCCGACATCGACTAAACGCTCTCATATACAGAACAGAAAGGCGGATACGTCACATCGGTGGCGTATCCGCCTTCTTTTTCCAGAGAGTCTCCGCTGGTCTGGCATCGGATATAAGGCCTATTGCCCACCCAATACCTTTGCCTTAGCATCTCTTCTATACCATGCTGCACATCTGATTCACAAGCATCTTGACGAACACACCTGCGGATGATATATGTAGTAAGTTCATATCGAATGAAATACGAAGGACATAAATGGGGGAAGAAACAACTTACTATAAGTCGTCATAAAGAGTTATGGCAACTCGCCTAAACGAGTTATGGTAACTCGTTGAAGAGAGTTGTGGTAACTCGTTACAACGACTTATAGTAACTCGTTATCCACCTCCTAAAAAACCTGTATCTAGGTTGTTTATAAAGAGAAGGAATCAATATGGAGGAGGGGCGAATTAAAAAGAAAGGAATGACGACTTCCCTTGTACCAAACTCACGCTAAATTTACGTACCTTAGCCAAGGCATTCAATGCCTTAGTTAGGTTGTTTAATTACACAAAAGAAACAAAGATGAAGTTCCCAAAGTGGGTTATACCCGTCGCCATCATTGCTATCCTTCTGCTCTGGGGGATCAGCCAGTACAACGGACTCGTAGGGATCCAAGAGCAAGTCAATACCCAATGGAGCCAAGTAGAGAACCAGTATCAGCGTCGCACTGATTTGATTCCTAACCTCGTCAATGTCGTCAAAGGCTATGCTTCGCACGAGAAGGAGACTCTAGAGGGTGTCATACAGGCTCGGAGCAAGGCGACATCTACTACAATTAATGCCTCTGATATGGATGAAGCCGCTCTACAGCGCTTCCAGCAGAGCCAAGACGCCCTATCCTCTGCCCTCTCTCGTCTGATGGTCGTCGTAGAGAAGTATCCCGAGCTGAAGGCTAATGAGCAGTTCCAGTCGCTCATGGTACAGCTTGAGGGAACAGAAAATAGAATTGCGACAGCCCGTAAGGACTTTAATGACGCAGCAAAGGACTACAACACCAAGATTCGTAAGTTCCCTGCCTCTCTCGTAGCCTCCATTACAGGCTTCCGCACTCGCCCATACTTCACTGCTCAGGCAGGTAGTGATGTGGCTCCTGTTGTAGACTTCACTAAGTAAGCCCCCTCTCCTCGTGAGTAGCCATTAGAAAGTGTAAGGCAATATCGCAAGCTGTGTGATGCTAAAACATTCTCTCAAGTACCTCTTCGTCTTCATTATACTTGCTCTTTCTTCCTCCACATGGTTGCACGGAGCAAGACAAGTGTACACACCAGAGACTGTGCCCAATGTCTTTGTAGAGGATAGTCTGCAGTTACTCTCTGACCCTGATGGGTTCATTGATCAGCAGGCACGGAGAGCCATCAATGAGGAGTTACTAAGACTTCGATTAAGTTCTGGTGTAGAGTTCCCCGTAGTGATCCTAGAGACAATAGGAGATAGGGACATAGAGAGCTTCTCCACAGAGCTCTTTAGGCTATGGGGCATAGGCTCTAAGTCAACAAACGATGGCTTGCTGCTACTCATAGTCATTGATCAAAGGAAGCTGCGCTTCGAGGTCGGCTATGGACTCGAGGGAATGTTACCAGACGCTCTGGCAGCAAAGATCCAACGACAGCAAATGATACCGCTCATGCGGCAGGGAGATTATGCTGGAGCAATCCTTGCTGGGGTACAGGCTGTCTCACAGGTCATCAGCGGTGAGGGATACATATCCGACCGCAAGGGAGGGAAGGGCAATCTGAAGGATGCCCTACCTGGCAGCTTTGGTCTATGTCTCTACCTCATCCTGATAGGGGCTGCGACATATAGTGCTGTTAGTTCTTTCCAAGGAAAAGTCAAGAGGCTAGAGTCTGATGGATGTGCTCTACTCATGGAGCAGGACGAGGTTAAGCGAAGTTCATCTGTTTACGGATTTCTGCTCTTTGTCCTTTGTGCACCTATCGGGCTATTATTCTTGCTCTACGTATATACGCGCATTCGCAAGCTGAAGAATGCGACAGGTATATGCCCTTCGTGCAAGCAGAAGGCTCTCCACCTTGTATCACAGAGCGAAGCTACAGCTTACCTTACTCCAGCTCAAGAGCTCGAGGAACGACTTC
Source organism: Porphyromonas catoniae ATCC 51270 (assembly GCF_000565015.1). Taxonomy (GTDB): domain Bacteria; phylum Bacteroidota; class Bacteroidia; order Bacteroidales; family Porphyromonadaceae; genus Porphyromonas; species Porphyromonas catoniae. The sequence continues at coordinate 89,258 of NZ_JDFF01000024.1, read as the reverse complement.
GCTCCTGCCACTACCAGACTTGTCTTTGCTCTCATTGTGGGTTCCATAGGACAGTTGGTCATACACACCCAAGTAGTCCATACAAGGAGTGCCCCAACTGTGGGACACATGCTCTGGAGGTAGTACGCCGTGAGCACATACGTGGCGCTCGAGGCGGGCGGTATATACGCACCCACACCCATTGTAAGTATTGTAACCATGACGGGTACTCAGACCGAAGAGACGCATCAGATGAAAGTGCGGCTCTCGGTGCAATGGTCCTGTCGGGGCTAATGAGTGGGAATCGCCACAGAGGTGGGGGCTCAGGTTGGGGAGGTGGCGGTTTCTCTGGAGGGAGCTTTGGGGGAGGATCCTCTGGAGGAGGTGGTGCAACCTCTGGCTGGTAAAGGCATAAAAAACAGAAGGAATCTCTACGCGGATCTTATCTGCTGTGGATATGATACTTTACGTATCTTTGTCACATATATAAAGAATTGATGCATATCTATGGCTGATACAGCGCATATACTCGACTATCAGAAGGTTCAGATAGCACGGCGCGAACATATACTCTTTGATGACTTTGACCTGCAGCTATCCGCAGGAGAGTTCCTCTATCTAACTGGTAGCGTAGGTGCAGGTAAGAGCACCCTCCTAAAGACAGTCTACGCCGAAGTCCCAATTACCAAAGGGAAAGCAATGGTTCTCGGACATGATCTCAATCAACTTACCAAGCGAAGGCTTCCTTTGCTGAGACGAAAGATTGGGATCATATTCCAAGACTTCCGCTTGCTCCCTGATCAAAATGTCTACGGCAACCTAGATATTGTTCTGAGAGCCTTTGGCATGGGGCGCAGTGCAGAGCGCAAGGAAAAGATTGACGAGGTACTCGAGGAAGTCGGTCTGGGAAACAAAGGATATAAGTACCCTCATGAGCTCTCAGGCGGTGAACAGCAACGCGTTGCCATTGCACGTGCCTTGGTTGGTAACCCTGAGCTGATTTTAGCTGATGAGCCAACCGGTAATCTGGACATTGAGAACGGACTTGCTATCGTTGGCCTTCTTCACCAGTTATCCTCTGAGCGAGGGACAGCCGTGCTTATGACAACACATAATAGGCTTGTCCTAGAGCGTTATCCAGCACGCTGTATTGAGGTAGGGAATATCTAGTGTCAGGTATCACCATAGATTCATATTTAAAGTCCACATATCACTGGTGAAAGTCATGAAGTTTGGAGGCACATCTGTTGCCTCCGCTGAGCGTATCCAGCACGTAGCTAACCTAATCACAGCCACAGACGAACCCAAGATTGTGGTTCTCTCTGCAATGGCAGGGACGACAAATGCTCTCGTGGAGATTGGGCATCAGCTCATGGCACACCATCGTCATGAGGCACTGACAATCCTCACCAAGCTCAAGCATAAGTATGAATCAGAGACTCGCAAACTCTTCCCTGACACTAAGAGCTACGATAAGGCGTGGACACTAGTAAACGAGACCTTTTTCTTCCTAGAGCAGATTTGCTATGCAGAGTCTTTCACTCTCTTCGATGAGAAGAAGATACTAGCTAGAGGGGAGCTACTCAGTACAGCCATGATGCTCCGCCATCTATCTGATCGAGGTATTCAGGCTGTCGGACTACCTGCCTTGGAGTATATGCGCACAGATAAGCAGGCAGAGCCCGATGAGGCCTTCATAGAAGAGCATCTCAAAGGACTCATCAAGCTCGCTCCAGAGGGAACGCACCTCTTCATCACGGAGGGTTACATCTGTCGCAACGCATTCGGTGATATAGACAATCTACAAAGAGGAGGTAGTGACTACACTGCAACCCTAATTGGTGCAGCCCTCGCTGTCGACGAGATACAGATCTGGACAGATATAGATGGTATGCATAATAATGATCCTCGTTTCGTAGATGCAACCTCTCCAGTACGCCGTCTGCATTTTGAAGAAGCATCTGAGCTAGCATACTTTGGCGCAAAGATTTTGCACCCAACATGCATACAACCTGCTAAACGAAGGAGCATCCCCGTTCGTCTGCTCAACACTCTTGCTCCCGAAGCTCCTGGCACACTCATCTCTCTTGATACCGACAAGGATATGATCAAGGCTGTGGCAGCGAAGGACAACATCACAATGCTCCGTATCCGAAGCAATCATCAGCTCTCACATTGGTGCTTCATAGGCAAGGTATTCTCTCTCTTTGAGCATCACTGTATCCCCATTGATATGGTTGCATCCACAGAGGCATCTATATCTCTCACCTTTGAGCGTCCAAGTCTCCCTGATGAGCTCCGTATCGGACTACTTCAGCTAGGATCGATTGAAGTAGAGCATGGGCTAACCATTGTCTGTATTGTAGGAGATTTGGAGTGGGAAAATATCGGTTTTGAAGCTCAGATACTCAATGCCCTTAGGGAAGTTCCAATCCGTATGATTTCCTATGGAGGAAGCGACTACAACCTCACCGTACTCGTTGAGGCTGAGGATAAGCAACGGACCCTACTCGCCCTCAGTAATCATCTTTTTAGCTCCACAGCCAAAGAATAATGGCGCCATCTGCCTCCTCCCGATGCCAGCTTTGGCTGGGACTCACCCGGCCACGTACGCTCTTCTCTGGGTTAAGCTCAGTGCTGGTTGCCCTATTCTATGCTGGGAGCTTAGGGGCTATTGAATGGGTGAAGGGATTACTACTTATACTCGTAGCAGTGAGTGCACAGATAGCGAGCAATATAGCCAACGATCTCATTGACTATAAAAAGGGTGCTGATACAGATGAGCGAAAAGGGCCTCTGCGTCCTCTCTCTAAAGGTCTACTCACAGAGCGAGAAGTCAAGCAAGCTCTCTATATTAGCCTCGCAGCACTCCTCATTTCTGGAATTTCCCTCATCGCCCTATCCTCTTGGTGGCTCTTATTTATAGGAGGGTTCATTTCCATCGGAATCTTCGCCTACTCAGGAGGCCCCTACCCTCTTTCATATCATGGGCTAGGCGATGTAGCTGTGTTAGTCTTTTTTGGCTGGATACCTACTCTTACAAGCTTCTATATCCTAAGGGGGACAGTCTCCGACTCAACAATATGGCATCTCGCAACAGCCATTGGCCTAGCAAGTGTGAACATCCTAGTTGTAAACAATTACCGAGATGTAGAGGAGGATCGCAAGGCTGGTAAACAAACACTCATCGTACGAATGGGTAAAGACTTTGCCCCTCGCCTTTACCTAACTCTAGGGCTACTCTCTATAGGATTTCTTTACCCTATCTTTTCATTCTGGGGAATGCTTCTCTTACTTCCCTATGTCTTCCTCATTTCACATGCTCATCGCAGTCTACAGCGAGCAGAGGGAGAAGAGCTCAATAAGACTCTTGGAGAGACAGCAAGGAATGTTTTCCTCCTCGCCATTCTGATTGGCGTAATGCTTCTCATTCGTAAGTAAATGAGCGAACAACAAGTACAGCTTCACTATTCTACTATATAGATAGTATAACTATGATAACGAATGTGGTGAAAGAGGGACTACGCCCTTTGCGAGACTTCAACCGTAGACATCCATCACTACGCTATATCGCAGTGGGGCTAGCGACGGTTGTCTTCTGCTTCTTCCTTGGTGAGCGAACTATTTTCTCCTACCTAGGCCATATGAAGCGAAAAGCATTCCTACAAAAAGAGTATAACTACTATCGCCCACGTTACGAAGCCGATAGTGCTCGCCTCAGTGAAATCAAGGATAATCCCGAGCTCATTGAGCATATAGCCAGAGAGAAGTACTACATGCATGCACCTGGGGAGGAGCTATTTATCATCACTACTCCCTCCGAGGATAAGGAATAGATCTTCATAGACCCAATGAATAAGAAGTATAAATACCTCTACATCGTCAGCGTACTAATGCTCCTCACTGGGGCTGCACTCGCTATGACGCGCCATATAGTGTTTGATATTATCTATACTTTGGGGGCATTGGGATATACCCTATATTACGTCCTTGCACCACTTAAGGAGCGGTCACACCTCATCCGAAGGGTTACTCGTATGGGGGCATTCTCCGGGCTACTCTTCCTTCTTTCGGCCATTGCTCGCTTTGGCGTCTTTGATGCTTATGGTCGGAATGCATGGCTACTCTTCCTCGCACTTGGTCTTGTTTATATGTGTTATGGGAATGTGCTCCTTTACCTTAGTGAGCGCAAGAGTAAGAAGTAACCTCACAAAAGAGCATCATCCACTATATGGATAACAAAACGACAAAGAGCCAAGGTGCACCTACCAAACAGCGTGTCACAGTCCCAGGAAGTAGGAAACAGCTACTTAAACTGACAGTAAGTGAAGAGACAACCCTCCTTCCCTTCCTCCTCTCCGCTCTCCCTGATAAGAGTCGTACAACAGTCAAGCAACTACTGCATGACCGCTTTATAGCGATTGGTATGGAGCCAACGACTCAGTTTGATGCACCTCTTAGGGCAGGCGATGTCGTGAGTATCCACCCCACTCCACTCCCCAAGAAGCTATCTCATCCTCAGATTGACATCATCTACCAGGATGAGTACCTTATCGTGGTGCGTAAGGAGGTTGGGATACCAACTGTCGCCAGTGGAGAAGAAAAGGATGTGACAGCACTACGTCTACTCTCCGATCACCTCAAGAGCTTCAATCCTCTAGCAAAGGTCTATCATGTCACGCGGCTAGACAAAGACTCCGCGGGCTTCGTTGTCTTTGCTAAAAGTAAGGAGCTACAGACACGTCTCAGTGAGAACTGGCATAAGTACTGTCGCCTCCAGCAATTTGCAGCTGCGATTGAGGGCGAATTAAACCCAAGCGAAGGTCTTCTTCACGCCCCTACTCCACGGGAAACAAAGAACTCCACATCGAAGGTAAGGAAGGCACAAAACTCCCCTCATCAAGAAGCGAACTCCGCTGGTGAAGCAGGCTACCGCACCTTGTCAAGCAGTGGCGAACGGAGTCTCCTCTCCATTGAGCTACATATTGGACGGAATAACAGGCTACGTAAGCAGCTCTCCATCCTTCGTCACCCAATCGTGGGCGATTGGCGAAATGGATCTAAAGAGAAAGAGCTTGGATACGTTGCACTGATAGGGACACACCTAACCCTTGTGCATCCTATCACACATGAACTACTCGATTTTAAGCAGCCTATCCCGGCTCTCTTTCGTAAGCTTTTACGTACGAACACTCGCCCTCGTGGCGTTAAGAAGAAAGCGACACAGCCTGGAAGACTAAACCACTAGGCTACCCCTCTAGTATAAGAACTATCAATCATTACAAATCCAATCATTATGAAGACCAGACACTGGACACAGTCTTCCCTTCATCGGTATATCTACCGAGGGATGCTGAGTGTCGTACTCGTGCTACTTTCCCTCTCTGGGGCAAAGGCACAAATCATTCGTGATGCAGTAAGCTGGACACGAACAGTAGAGGACAATGGCCCAACAGAGAAAACCATTGTCTTCACCGCTACGATCAAGGACGGCTGGCATCTCTATGCCACAGACCTCCCTGCTGGAGGGCCAACACCCACCCAACTCATCGTCGATAAGCTGGGCGGAGCTGAGCTCGTGGGGACACTCACCGCAAATACGAAGCCTGTAGAGAAGTTCGATCCGAACTTTGATATGAAGCTCCGTTTCTTCAGTGGAAAGGTAGTTTTCAGGCAGAAGATACGCATCACAGATGCTAAGAAGTTTGCCTTTGAGGGAGCTATCCGCCACATGGCCTGCAACGATGAGAAGTGTCTACCACCCAGCAACTGGGAATTTACCGTTCAGGTCAAGGAGTTAGGTAAACTCTCCGAGGTTGCACCTGCTACTAGCACAGAGACTCCTGCCCCCCAAGAGGCTACCCCTACCGTGGGGGAGCCCTCAGCCGATAGCGCTACGTCTGCCCCAGATACGCTATCGGTGGACCAAGGGATGGCCAAGGATGCTGTCTCAGATCTGTGGGCACCTGTGATACCAGAGTTAAAGGCTTATGGTGACAAGGCTCTTACTCAGGCTGATGGTTCTCTATGGATGCTCCTTGTAGGTGGCTTCCTAGGGGGACTCGTTGCCCTCGTCACGCCATGCGTATGGCCTATGATCCCAATGACGGTGAGCTTCTTCCTCAAGCGTTCTAAGGATCGCAAGAAGGGGATCCGTGATGCTATACTCTACGGAATCTCAATCATCGTTATCTACGTGGCTCTAGGCCTGGCTGTATCAGCTGCCTTTGGTGCGAGTGCATTGAATGACCTAGCAACGAATGCGTACTTCAATATTGCCTTCTTCCTCCTGCTTGTCTTCTTTGCTATTTCTTTCTTTGGGGCATTTGAGCTTGTACTCCCAGCCTCTTGGACAAATAAGATGGACGAGAAAGCAGACTCAGCTTCGGGTATCGTGAGTATCTTCTTCATGGCCTTTACCCTCTCGCTAGTCTCTTTCTCTTGCACAGGGCCAATTATTGGTACGTTATTGGTACAGGCTGCCACTTCCTCCTCAGGTATTCTTGCTCCTGCTATTGGAATGCTAGGCTTCGCCCTCGCTCTGGCTCTGCCCTTCACCCTTTTTGCCATCTTCCCCAACCTCTTGCAATCCATGCCTAAAAGCGGTGGATGGCTAAATTCAGTGAAGGTGGTACTGGCTTTCATCGAGTTGGCTCTTGCCTTGAAGTTTCTCTCTGTGGCAGACCTCGCCTATGGTTGGCGTATCCTCGACCGTGAAGTCTTCCTCGCTCTTTGGATTGTCATCTTCACTCTCCTAGGTCTTTATCTCATTGGGAAGATACGCTTCCCACACGATACACCTCAGGAGAAAACACCGATCCCTATGCTCTTCTTGGCTATTGCTTCCTTCGCCTTTGCTCTCTATATGGTACCAGGGCTCGTCGGTGCTCCTCTCCGTGCAATCAGTGCCTTCTCACCTCCACTGAGCACGCAGGATCTCAACCTCTATAAGGGTGAGGTACACGCTCAGTTCTCAGACTATGAGACGGGGATGGCCTATGCTAAGCAGGTAGGCAAGCCTGTGATTATAGACTTCTCGGGCTATGGTTGTGTGAACTGCCGTAAGATGGAGGCCTCCGTGTGGACTGATGCCAATGTCAAGGCTACTCTTGACAACGACTATGTCCTCATCACCCTCATGGTCGATGAGAAGACGGCACTACCGGAGACTATCGAGGTCGAGGAAGCTGGTAAGAAGGTCAAGCTACGTACGATCGGCGACAAGTGGAGCTATCTACAGCGCATGAAGTTCGGAGCTAATGCCCAGCCCTTCTATGTCCTGCTGGACAACGAGGGTAAGCCCCTTGCCTCCTCCTATGCTTACAACGAAGATGTACCTGCCTATATGGACTTCCTCAAGAGCGGTCTAGCAGAGTACTCAGCTCGTAAGAAGTAAGATGTCTCATACAAGAGAAGAGAAGCTCGCAGCCTTCAGCCGTCTACTAGACGTGCTGGAGCGCCTGCGTGTCGAGTGCCCTTGGGATAGGGAGCAGACCAACGAGAGCCTTCGTACAAATACCATAGAGGAGGTCTATGAGCTCTCCGATGCCCTCCTCAGGGGAGGGCCCGAGGAGATCAAGAAGGAACTCGGGGATGTCCTCCTGCATATCGTCTTCTATAGCCGGATCGGTGAGGAGAAGGGACTCTATGATATCGCCGATGTCTCCCACGCGCTCTGTGATAAGCTCATCTACCGCCATCCCCATGTTTATGGAGAGGCTACGGCTGAGAGCACGGATATTGTCCTAGAGCGATGGGAGGAACTCAAGCAAAAGGAGAAGGATGGTAACAAGACTGTCCTCTCTGGTGTCCCCAATTCCCTGCCTACCCTCATCAAAGCTTATCGCATACAGGATAAGGCACGTGGTGTGGGCTTTGACTGGGAGAAACCCGAGGACGTCTGGTCTAAGGTCGAGGAGGAGCTCCAGGAGCTTCGCGAGGCCGTAGCTCACCACGATGCCGATGCCATGGAGGCAGAGCTCGGGGACTTCCTCTTCAGTGTGATCAATGCTGCTCGTAAGTATAAGATCAATCCCGACAATGCCCTTAGCCGTACGAATGAGAAGTTTATTCATCGCTTCGGCTATATAGAGGCAAAAGCCAAGGAGCAGGGGCGCTCGATCAAGGATATGACCCTTGGCGAGATGGATACCCTCTGGGAGGAGGCAAAGGCTCTCGAGCCTAAGGCTTAGTCTTCCCCTCTCGATATGCTGCTATCTAGCTGCTGACCTCACTACACCATTGCCCCTAATGATCTAGGGGCGAGGTGTGGTGAGGTTAGTTTTTCTGTATTTCTGTATCTCTCCTATCTCAGTATAGATGTCTTATCCAGCGACTAATACTCGTCTGCTCATCACTCATCGTGAAGCCGATGAGTCTACGATTATCCTAGCGGAGGGGCTTGCGAATCTCCCTGACTTCCAGGTATACATGACTCGGGAAGGTATCACCTCTGCTGTCGTAGAGCGAGGGGTGACCTACCTGCCCAGTCCCCCAATCACGGGCAAGGTGAACCTATCGGTGTGTCGTCTCCTACGCCGATATATGCGCCTGTACCACCTCACGCACACGTACTCCCCAGGTAGCTCAGGACTATCGAATGCGCTTCTAGCAACGCTGTTCTCCTCGGTAAAGAATATCGCCTACCGAGGTACGGGAGCTCGTATTCGTCGTACAGATCCCACCTACTACCTCGGTATCCTGAACCCTCGGGTGCATCATATTGTCTGTGAGACGGAGCATGTGGCTGCCTACCTACGCACTTTCTTCTCTCCATCTAAGCTCACGGTGGCTACCAAGCCCTTCTCTCTACCTTGGGCTGATGAAGCTCTCCGTTCACCCATTGAGCTGCCCGAGTTGCAGGGGAAATCACTGCGTCTGGTGATGGTCGCCAACAATAGGGGGCGTCCCTTCAAGGGGCTACACACCCTACTAGAAGCCATGCTACTACTTCAGGATGATAGGATCGGACTAACGCTAGTGGGAGACTATGATGAGCAGGAGCAACTCTTCGTCCAGACTAGCCCGATTGCCTCGAATATACTCTTCCTAGGGGAGCGACCAGAGGCTATGCGCTATATGGCTGCCTCTGATGTCTATGTCCTCCCGAGCTGGCGTGATGCCTCCCCACGTGTCGTACGTGAGGCCATGTCGCTGTCTCTCCCCACGATCGTAAGTGACATCCCGGGTAGTAGGGACTTGATCCTTCCGGGTGAGACGGGGCTACTCGTGCCTTCCCAAGATCCCGGAGCCTTGGCCAAGGCCATCCTTTGGATGCTGGAGCACCCTGAGGAGCGAAGGGCTATGGGGCATCTAGGACGGGAGCGTATAGCACGTGACTTCAGTCCCGAGCGTTATATAGAGATATTCGCAGACCTCTTCCGCTCTCTAGCTATCAACCCCTCATAGGACTCCTCTAGACGGGGACTAACGCTGGTATATTCTGCTTTAAAGGTGGTGACTTATACCATTTATGAATCTCCTCCGTTTATCTAGAGTAACAGGATATATGAAGGGCTATGCCCCCAATAACTCAGACTAAGAGCAACAAGATGAAGAAACTATTTGCAATGGTCGTACTCCTCCTCTCTACACTTGGGCTTGGGGCACAAAGCTTGGGGATAAAGGGAGGTCTAGGCTACTCCACACTCAATGGAGGTCAGATGAGCGGTGCCGATATAAAAGGACGTGGGACTTATTATGCCGGTGCTTTCGTTGAGTTCCCAATAACCTTCTTCCTAACCCTACAGCCCGAAGTAATCTATTCCGAGCAGGGAGCTAAGTGGGAAGCAACATACCTAGGACAGAAAGCCTCTCTACAACTTAAGACTAGCTACATCAATATCCCTGCGATGGCTAAGCTCAAGCTTGGGCTTCTCTCCGTCATGGCTGGTCCCCAGCTAGGTTTCCTTGTAGGTACCCCCACCCAAGAGATATCTGTAGGTAACAGTTCAGTAAAGCTCAACAAAGATACCTTTGCCGCGATTGACTTCGGGATAGCCGCTGGGGTCGAGCTCCTTCTTATAAAAGGCGTGTTCATCGACCTTCGTTATACACACGGGCTGATCAACACACTTGATAGGAACAACTCCTCACTGAAGCAACTACAGATTAGCAATAAGAATAACTTCAAAAATGCTATGCTTACCCTCGGTGTAGGTCTCAAGATCTAGTCCTCCCTATAAAGATAGAGATGCCCATCTCACACTGGCACACTAGGCCAACGTGAGGTGGGCTTCCTATTTTATACTTATCGTGGGGTTAGTTTTCCTAGGTTTCTTTTCTATCCAATATAGGTGAGCAAGAGGTATCAATATCTCTGCTGGTGTCTAAAGGGAGGCTTTCTGTTGTACCCCTCGGACTAATATAGGTCTTAGTACTCGCTAAGGTTAGCATTCAGCCTATTCGATTCAAAGCAAGTTACCCCACACTACCCTAGAGGAGGGTATGGGGTATACTCTATCTCGTAATCTGATAGAACCGCTTGTATAGGAAGATCCCCAAGAGGAGGAGACTTATCGGGAAAGAGCTCCATATAGCTGTGAGCCTTAGCCCTATATCCTCAATCCCCAAGAGGAAGCCAAAGATATAAGAGAGCGAAGGGGCAAGTATGAGATGAATAGCACAGGCATAGAGAGTCATACGCTTGACATCCTCCATACCTCTTAGAGCATTCCCATAGATTACTTGTAGAGCATCCCCGGGTTGGTAGAGAGCCATAGGAATCACTGCTACTGAAGTCATCAGTATGACAGCTGGGTCGTCACTAAAGATATACCCGACTTGATGCCTCATGACGAGTAGACCGAGCATGACGACTAGGGCTGTACCCTCTGCGAGAGCTAGGGCTATACCCGCGGTTTGCCTTGCTTGCCTATGGTCACCTATACTATGGGCGCGACTCACAAGTATTGTAGTAGCTGCACCTAGCCCATAATAGATGAGGTAACCAAGTAAGGTCAAGGTAACTAGTATTTGATGTACAGCTAGGGCATCTACACCAAGAGGAGTAATCAGTAGGATAGCAAAGGTCCAAGCCCCGGCCTCTACCCCCATCTGTACCCCAATAGGCAAGCCTAGTCGGAAAAGGCGCTGTATGTAGGGGGTACGCCAGCCTCGCTCTCGGAAGGTTCGGTAAGGAGTCCTAAGATCTCGACTCCGATGCAGGATGTAGATTAAGGCGATGAGCATATAAACTCGTGCAATCAGGGTAGAGAGCCCTGCACCGAAGAGTCCAAGTTCAGGAGCCCCCAGCTCACCGAAGATCAGGAGATAGTTACCTAGTATATTCAGTGTGTTCGAGCTTAGGATAATCCACATTGGCACCCTCGTGCGTCCAATCCCATCGAAGAACTGCTTGAGAGCCCCCGAAGCCATGAAGACGACAAACGAGATGAGCTGTAGGATGAAGTAGGATCGTACTTGGGAGAGGAGATGAGGTGGTAACTTAAACTGCTCCAGCAGGGCATAGATCAAGAGCAGGGCAAGGGTGAGTGCTCCACCCACCCAAAGGTTCAGTAGGCTACTATGCCGTAGCAGGCGTCCTAGACGAGACTGATCTCCTCGTGCAAAGGAGCTTGACACGAGGGGGGTGAGTCCATAGGTGAATCCCATGCCCAGAACGAAGAAGACAGAGAAGATGTTATTGACGAACGAGGCCGAAGCTAAGGCATCCGTATGGTACTTACCGACCATGATATTATCAGCGAAGTTCACCGATATGATACCCAGCTGTCCTAAGATAATAGGTAGCCCTATAGCCAAGAGTTCTCGTAGGGCGTGACGCCTTGCTACCCAATAATTATTCCAAGTGCTCAAGTAGAGTTATTTTGTTCGTTACCTTAATCGACTACAAAAGTACACCATACCACACAGAGATAGAAAGCCTCACATGGCAACCAGTCATCCTGATGCCATGTGAGGCTTACTCGTTTTGCTTTTCGTCCTGAGAGACGACAGAATGTGTTACTTAGCTACACGCTCTAGCCACTTGACCATCGCGAGCATCGTAATCATAGAGGCAGCACATGCCCCAACGAAGACAAGCCAGCACGCCCACAGAGGCACGTTCAGGTAGAGGATACCACCGATGAAGAGTAGGGAGTTCCCCACAGCCGTAGCAGCGAGCCAGCAACCCTGCATCACACCCTGCAGATGAGGAGGAGCAACCTTCGAGACGAAGGAGAGCCCAAGAGGAGAGATGAAGAGCTCAGCCACAGTCAGGATGAAGTACATACCTACCATGACAAAGGGCGTGATACGCATAGCCTCCTTAGCCGTCTCATCCATCGTAGCTAGAGCTTCCTTACCAGGCAGAGCCATAGAGCAAGCCATCAGGAAAATATAGGCCGAAGCAGCGATACCCATACCGATAGCGATCTTACGAGGAGCTGAGGGCTCCTTACCCTTGGCATTGAGTCTACCGAAGATGAACATAACAATCGGGGTGAGTAGCACCACGAAGATGGGGTTTACTGCTTGGAAGATCTCAGCCCCCTTGATCTGGGTAAATCCTAAGTCAATGTTAATCACACTTAGATCTACGTAGTCACGAGCGAAGTAGGTCAGTGAGTACCCATTCTGGTGGAAGGACATCCAGAAGAAGATCACGACTGCGAACACAGCAAAGAGTGCATAGATACGCTGTCTTATCTCAGCTGCATCCATCTTGATTTCCTCCTTGGTAATCTGCTTATCGCCATCCTGTACCACTGTCTTAGTCCCTGGGTTAGGGAAGCGAGACTTGTTCATCACGAAGATAACAAGCGATACAAGGATCATCACGATAGCTGCAGCGAAGGCATAGTGGAAGCCACGGCTAAAGACATCCAGATAGCTATTGACGAAATCTCCAATGTCAGAGAAGGACTGACCTGCTAGGCTAACCTTACCAGAGAGAGCCTGGAGGTTGTCGAGTGCCTGCTGTGGCATCGCTGCACCCTCCTTGAGGTACTGGTGACATAATGCGGGTAGGTCACCGTTGTAGTCGAAGCCATTGGTCTTGAGCCACCAGTTACGTATCCCTACTGCCATGAAGGGAGCGAAGATTCCCCCAACGTTGATGAACATGTAGAAGATCTGGAAGCCAGCGTCACGTACCTTGGAGTAGATAGGGTCGTCATACATCTGACCAACGAGTGCCTGAAGATTTCCCTTGAATAGCCCGTTACCGAAGGCTATGACTCCTAGTCCGAGACAGGAGATAGCGAGGTAGAGACCTAGGCTAGGCACTGGTGTCGGGGTGGGTATGGCGATGATCAGATAGCCAATAGCCATGACGACGAGACCCATGAGGATTGTCCCCTTGTAGTTCTTTGTTCGGTCAGCGATGATCCCCCCTACGAGAGCTAGCAGGTAGATGGAAGCATAGAAGGCCGAGTAGATGTACCCTGTGACGTCCTCTGACAGGCCAAACTTAGCCGAGATGAAGAGCGTCAAGATCGCCATCATGATGTAGAAGCCGAAGCGCTCTCCCATGTTAGCTAGAGAGGCTGCGAGCAATCCCTTAGGATGATTTTTGAACATAGAGTTGGTAAGTTGTTAGGAGGTGAGTATTGTATGTGAGTTAGTGATAAGCAGTTTTATTCCTGACGGATGTCTAGGATAGCCCCCGTACGGATATCGAAGTAAACCGCCGTAGCCTGCCCTTGAGTGAGGTTAAACATCTTTGGAGCGAGAGCTTGCTTTGATCCCAGCTGAGTAAGTGGGAGCTTATCGGAGGCGATGGTGCGCCCCTCATAGCTGAGGGTCACAAGAGCCTGCCCTGGGAGATTATAGACGATACTCCCTTCGAGTTGCTTCTCTTTCTTCTTTTGTTCCTTTTCTGGTAACTCCTCAGTGCGCTCAGTGGCACGGAGAGAGAGGTGTATAGGGGTACCGCTCAGGTCATCCACGCTCTTCATCCCCGACAAGGGTGAGAAACGAGCAAAGACAATATCCGTCACATCCTCAGATGTAGGAGTGTAGGTGAAGATATATTCAATAATTCGCTCCGTGGTATCACCTAAGAAGAGACGCTGTGCCCGATGCTCTTCGCTACGCAAGCGCTCTAGGACAAGGCGCATTGACTCTCCATCCTTAGGCATGTTATCCACAGAGCCAGAGAGGATGTTCATCGTATTCTCCCGCACCTCGTAGAGATAACTCGCTGCGATAGCAGCCTGTTTAGCCTTCGAGCCTGCCTGTACATACTCTCGGGGAAGAGCTGGTTGGGTACGATCTGGTAGAATCTTGGACTTCGTTACCTCGCTATGGGTCTCGGATATGAGCCCCTGACATAGGTCGCCACTCCCGTTGATGGAATAAAGGATACCTCGGTCGGTCAGCTTGACAAAGGGAGCTGTGGTTTTCTTATCGAAGGCAATCAGGTACTCGTGTGACGTATCAGGTACACCAACGACTCGTAGCGTGGAGCTTAGGATCTCATAGGTCGTCTTTACCTCAGGAGTTACCTTACGATTGAGGTACTTGTTGGCATAGCCTGAGAGCTCCCCTGGGGTATAGACACGCTCACGTACGGAGAAGACCGCTTGTATTCTCGTCTCAGGTAGTCGGTAGACGATGCCGTAGTCCGTCTCCTTAGTGACGTCATAGCGTCTAACCTTTGTCTGAGCCTCGAGACCTATATGCACGAGGGTCAGCAACCCGAGTGCACACAGTGATCGTTCTAGTCGAATCATTTATGTGTAATATAATGAGGTAGAGATGTATCTCGTAGGGACAAAGCTACTAAAAAAGCCACGTATCATCAAGCCCTCCCCTAGCCTCCGCTCATTGCACCTCTACCATACCCAATCTACCACTTTATATACAAGCTCTTTAAGCAAGCGAACATGAGTAAAGGTCGTAACCTAATTAACAGCTGTCACTACTCCCCAATCCCTCCTCTTCCGCACGGTATTGAGACCTTGCCCAAAGAGGAAGATATAGATATAAGTCCAAGGTCTTTACTCTCCTACGATTTCTTGCATGCTAAGGGTAAATGATCCCCCTTGCATGGGTCTCCGCATAACCCTTGCTAGCCTTCCATCGGTACCCCTTGCTAGGGTTTCCTTCAAGACCCTTGCTAGGGGTAAACGAAGACGGTTCGATGGAGAAAAGATAAACCCCTTGGGGGTGACCAATCAGCCACCACCAAGGGGTTTCTTCTTTGTTGATATGGGAGCTCTAGAGCTTGCCCTCTGTAGTCTTGAGGATCTCGTCTAGCTTGTCATTGATTGCCTTACCACGTAGGTCTCGAGCAACAATCTTCCCATCAGGAGCGAAGAGGATAATCTGAGGAATACCCTGAATACCATAGAGGTTAGTAGGCTCGTCCTTATTAAGGATCTGAGGCCAGGTAATCTCAAGCTCCTTCATCGCCTTGAGGTGAGCCTCCATTTCATCCCATACAACTGCACCAAGGATAACCAAGCCCTTGTCCGTGTAGGCATCACGTACTTTCTTCAGGTGAGCGATCTCACGCCGGCAGGGACCACACCATGATGCCCAGAAGTCTACCAGCACATAGTGTCCCTTCCCGACATAGTCACTCAGGCGGACAGCCTTGTTACTATCATCTACGCCTGCAAAGTCTACAAATGGCATCCCTGGCTTAGTAGCCTCACGCTGGCGAAGGCTCTCGAGCATCTTCTGGATATCAGTTTGGTTACGTACCAGAGGTTGTGCTTGAGCAATGCAACGCTCCGCCTTGGCTAGATCCATAGTGGTACTACCAAGTAGATCACGCAGCGCCATGAAGCCAATGGCATCATTGGGATGCTCTGCCAGACGAGCCGCATAGCGTGGCTCGAGCTTACCATATAGCTCTTCGATGATGGCATCCTGTGCCTTTTCCTTCTCATCCGCAGAGAGTTTCTCATCCATACGAATAGCCTTCAGTCGGTCAGTGTAAGGCTTTACAAAGGCTTCATCCTCCTCTCTGAGCTTAGCAGATAGGTCATTCAGTGGCGTACCAGTGGCAGCATTCTCATCCATCGGAGCTATGATTGTGCCTTCCTCTGGAATGAGGCTAAGGTAGTATTCCCTAGGTACGTGGAGTGCAGCCTGGAGGTGCTCTTGCACAACGGGACGCTCAATACTGAACTTCCCCCCCTTGATCATAACACTGTCCAGCGCATCCTTGCCATTGACAGTGAGGTAAACCCACTTACCATTGGCGGCACTCGGAGCTGTGCCGAGGATGAGATAGTGACCAGCCTTGTTCTTAGCTACCACAGTAGCCTTGGGAGTCTGTTGCTTGGTTGCCTTCTTACGCTGGGCTACCATAGGGGTAGCCGTCAAGGCAATGAGGGTCACGAGGCCGACCCTTAGCCATGAGTTTGTTTTCATATTAGTGCATCGTTTAATGTTCGGGGAATGGATGAAAGGGAACGACTAAGGTTGTACTTCGATACAAACGACCTTGGGGCTGCGCACCCCAGGTTTTAGCTCACCTTGAAGGAGGTAGATATATCCGGCGTCAAAAGCCACAGCACTCGCCCCTGCTCGCCCAAGAAGACTCGGGATGGGAGAGAGAATACGAAACCAACGGCTAGTGATGGGGGAGAAATAGTAAACGTCACTAGTGAACTGGTACCAAGCCTCAGGGTGGGTCATATAGTCTTCATGCTCTGCTCTTAGTTTCCTTATCTCTGTTTCTGATAACGCCTCCTTATGATGGTTTAGTCTACGTAACCGCTCTAGAGCAGGCTCAAAGACAGCCTTGTGCACCCCTCCCGTAGCAATAAGACCTCCTGCCACTGGGGTTAGTGTGCCACCAGCCCAATAGTCCATGCGCTTCTCCTCTCCACGAGGGAAGAGTCCCGTACGCCAGTGTGGTACCTTCGCTGTGATATCTAGGCTATGGATACCTTGATTTACCGTGGCAGGGTGCTTATCATCGCCAGGGTAGAATCCCCCACTGACGAAAAGTGTATCGTCTACCGAGGCTGCCACAGGCTGTACATAGCCACGAGCATGGGGTAGATCTGGGAGTCTACTCCAGCCTTTGCTTGGATTATCTATGTCGTAGCTCCAGACTGCACTACTGGGCTTACCATCCTGCATACCACCGATGAGGAAGAGACGATGCTCAATAACCGCTCCAGCTGCGTTGCTAATCGTGAAGGGAAGGGGTGCAAGGGGTTTGATTGCTAATGTATTCCCTGCGGACTTAGTTAGCATATAGAAGCCCCGCTCAGCTCCATCATGAGACTCTCCACCTGCGATATAGAGCGTATCACCGAGCTGCATGCTCACACCGTAGGCAAGAGCCTTAGGGAGCTTACCCGCAGCATACCATTGAATACTCCTTCCCTCTGCGGGGGAGCCAAGGAAGACCGCATCATAGTACATCTTCTCTCCCCCCTTAGCAGCTGGAGTGTTGGGGAAGTTCGCTCCACCAGCGAAGCAAATCTGATCTCCTACCCGACCAGCAAAGGCTGCCGACACACCATGTACATCGTAGGCAGGATCACCAAATGTACCCGATACCTCGTAGACCTTAATGTAATCGTTCTGCACGCGATGTACCCCACACGAAGCAAAAGCACCAAGGAGGAGAGCAAGGGGAACGAATAGGGAGCTACACCTGAGTTTCATAGGGTAATATTAGTAGGTTACACGCACCTTGACTATGAGCTTACGTATCGTACCTCCGTCGCCGATCATGGGAGCATGCGCATCCTCAGGGTAGACAATAGCAAATTGCCCAGGTAGGAGATCAACGTAGCTCGTAGGCTCATCATCGTAGAGGATGAAGTCATTCTCCTTGTCAAATGGCCCCTGAGGCTTGCGACAGAGGCTAGCAGGAATCCAACCTATACGCTCCTTCCCCTCGAGTAGCACATGTATATCGAGATAGGTCTCATGCACCTCTAGAGGTTGCTCGGCCTTACTCTTGGTAGTAGGCTCAACGTTATTAATGAAGAGATCGTCACCCCTCAGCTCTATCCGTCCCGTCTCCATATGGAGTAGGTCGTGCGTCTTGATATACTCAAAGACCTCACGAAATAGTGGGTGTAGAGCATCGTAGCGTGCACTGTCCTGTAGGTTACCAAGTATCATGCGTCGTAAATGTATTATAGGTGATGGGAATTACTCTATGTGATAACGGAATCTATTCCATATTATCGGTCGTGGGGCGAAGTACGAGGAGCTGGATGGCTAGGGCTACAAGCACAATAAGACCAAGGAATATAAAGCCTGAATCCAAGCTACCTTCATCCTTCAGCTTCCCCAATACCTGTGTAACCAGCGCACCAGCGAAGACTCCAATCATATTCATAAAGCCATACGCTGTCGCCCGGAGCCGTGCAGGGACAAACTGACATAAGATGGGCATGTTGTTTGCATCAAACATCCCATAGCCAATTCCAAATAGTATACCAGCCGAGACAACTGCCACAACACTATGTCCGTAACCTAGGAGGATGAGCGAGGGTACAGTAAGCGTCAGTCCAATTGCTCCCGTATAGATACGCCCTCGGAGGTTACACTTCACCCAGCGATCGGAGAGCATACCACCGATGAGTACACCTACGAAAGATGAGGCAGCGATGGTAATCGTGGAGAGTGGTCCAGCCTTACTCATCCCGATATCAAGACTCTCAGAGAAGAGTGTAGGGAGCCAATTCTTGGTTGCCCACCCAGGTAGACTTGGTACCGCAAAGCAGATCAATATAGCCCAAAAGGCGATGTTGCTAAAGAGCCAACCGAAGCCCTGCAGGAAGCTCTTGAGCGTAAACCGTTGTGATGTATCTGACTTCACTACAGTACGCTTCTTCGGCACTTCATAGAGGAAGAGAATCAGCACCAGTGCATAGACCATCCCGACAAGCCCAAAGACAAAGAACGTCGTATGCCAGCTAAAAGCAGAGGCAAGGGTAGCCCCAAAGCCCCCAATCGCCTGTCCCATGTATAGCCCAGTCATGTGAATACCCACGGCGAGTGAACGACTCCGTCCCTCGTGGTAGTCAGCTATTAGGGACAGGCCAGCTGGGATATAAAGGGCTTCACTGATTCCCATCAGTGCTCTCAGGATGCGTAGTTGATTGAAATCCTCAGCTACGCCCATAAGGAACGTCACCAGAGACCAAACGAAGATACTACCGACGATGAGCCACTTGCGATTGACACGGTCTGAGATAGCGCCTGCGAATGGACTCACACAGCCATAGATCCAAAGGAATATGGCCATAAGCACACCGAAGCGCTCTGCACTCTGCAGCTCGGTGATATCTATGGCCATCGCATCTTTCATCGTGCTGAGCATTTGCCGATCCATATAGTTCAGTAGGGCGACGACCCACAGTAGACCGACGACGAGCCAGGGATAGAAGGACTTATTTCTAAGGGATTGGAGCATTCTGATATGTAAGTATGTGAATAGCGATTGATATGTATGCTTCGTATGTGCAAAGATAGAAACTTTAGCCACACAATATCTCAGCGAACAGGCATCTTCCACCTTACCTTTCCCTAAAGGGGATAACTAGGGAGGGAAACCACTCATTCATACGCTCCTTTTAGTACCCACGAGTGGGTTTCCCTAGGAACCCACTCGTGCATATCAGGGCAAACCCATGGGTGGGTCTCTCTCGATACCCACGAGTGGGTGCCGAAGGGAATCCATAGGTAGCTACCCAAGTAGCTAGGTAATGCGTACTTCTTAGGCGTATAAATAAGACATAGAACAAAGCAGCATATAGACTGAGGAGGACAGCTCAAAAAGGAGAGAAGAAGGCATATCTTGGGGAGGCATCGAAGGGATACATTGTTAAGCGCAACGCTTTTCGGTATCTTTGTAAAAAAGCTAATAACCTTGGCATGAACGCTAAGGTAGCCCTACTTAGACAGGACGAAAATAAGACATTCATGCATCCAGATACCCCCTGCTCCGTGAGTGGAGCCTCCGTAGCTCGCTTTGCCGACATCGAGATACTACGCTACGAGATACCAGGCTTTGCGAACCTTCCTCTAGAGCGCAAGCTCTTCATCTATCACCTCAGTCGTGCGGCTTTAGCAGGACGAGACATCACCTTCGATCAGAATGGTCGCTATTCGCTCCGATTGAGAGAACTCTTCGAGGGTATCTACCTTCATTACGAAGGAGAACGAGACCATGAGGAGTTCCGTGGAGTAGAGGAATATCTCTTCCGTCTATGGTTTTCCTCTGGGATTCACCACCACTATGGCTCGGAGAAGTTTGAGCCCCAGTTCTCGAGAGCATATCTATGTGGGCTCATTGAAGCGGTGCAGGTAGAGAGGGGGGAGTTGCTATACTTCCATGGACGAGAACTAGAGGAACTTCTTGAGGTCATCTTTAACCCTCACCTTGAGCCACGTCGTACAGTGCAGAGTGGAGAGAAGGACTTACTTCAAGCCTCTTCAGCTAACTTCTATGATCCAGAGGTTACACAGCAGGAGGCAGAGGCCTTCTATCGTGAAGCCTATGAAACACTGACCGAAGAGGAGCGATCTACCCCACCTTCACTCGGCTTGAACAGTCGCCTAGCACGAAGGGAGGACGGTAAGCTCTACGAGCAGACATACCGCATTGGGGGGCTCTATGAAGAAGCACTAAGTCGTATCTCCGCCGAGCTACATGCTGCACTGCCCTATGCCGAGGGAGAGAGGCAGCGAGAGACCATCCTTGCCCTGCTGGACTACTACAAGACGGGAGACCTAGAGGAATACAATAGGTGTATGATCTCTTGGGTAGGTGATACCCAAACGGAGGTGGACTTCATCAATGGCTTCACCGAGGTTTACACCGATCCATTAGGCATGAAAGGGATGTGGGAGAGCCTCGTGCATATCCGCAATCACGAGGCAAGTAAACGTACGGAGAAGCTCTGCCGTGAAGCAGCTTGGTTCGAGAAGCATGCCCCCATCGACGAGCGATTTAAGAAAGAAGAGCCTAGGGGCGTCACGGCAACAGTTGTCTCTGTGGCGATGCTCGCCGGAGATTCTTATCCTGCTACTCCAATTGGTATTAACCTACCGAATGCAGATTGGATAAGAGCAACTCATGGATCAAAGTCTGTGACGATCGATAATATCCACGAAGCCTACCGAGGGGCCTCTCGGCATAGTGGGATGGACGAAGTCTTTATCCCCAATCCCGAGGTGCGAGCATTGCTTGCGAAGTATGACAACCTCACCGATCATCTACATACCGACTTGCATGAGTGCCTGGGGCATGGGTCAGGTAGACTACTTCCTGGCGTCTCAGCCGACGCCCTCGGAGCCTATCACTCCACGCTAGAGGAGGCTAGAGCAGATCTTTTCGCCCTATACTATATGGCTGATGAGAAGCTCATTGAACTAGAGCTTCTACCCAATCATGAGGCGTACAAAGCATGCTACTATCGTTACCTCCTGAATGGATTAGTCACACAGCTCGTACGTATACGTCCTGGACACCAGCTCGAGGAGGCACACATGCGGAATCGGGCACTCATCGCTCGCTATGTACTCGAGCATGGGGAGGCTATCGGTGCTCTAGAGCTACGTGGGCTAGAGCTCATCATACACGACTACGCTGCAATGCGACCCATCATCGGAGAGCTCCTCCGTGAAGTACAGCGTATCAAGAGTACGGGCGACCACGAGGCTGGAAGACAACTCGTAGAGCGATATGCTATTTCTGTCGATCCCGAGCTACATAGAGAGGTATTGACACGCTATACTCAGCTCGGCATTGCTCCCTACAAGGGCTTTGTCAATCCTAGACTAGAGCCCGTCCTTGAGGGAGACAAGATTATTGATGTCATAGCCCATTATGACGAAGGATATGCAGAGCAAATGCTTCGTTACAGCAGGGAGTATAGGACACTCAGCACCGCCCCCATTTCATTAGAGACCCTTCGTCACCCTGAGCCCTCTGACGCTACACTAGAGGCAGCTAAGGAGCTACGGAGTAACCTCCGCCACTCGATGGATGGTCAGGTAGCCTCCTCCATGCGTTCTAAAGGTCTTTACTATGGTATTAACTTCGGACTCACACTCGACTATATCATCCGACTGGCAGAGAAGCAACCTAAGACCGAAGACCTAGCATCATACATCCTCAGCCGAGATGTACGAGAGCTGAAGATCATCGGGCAGTTGATCTACCCACCCGAGTGCATGACCTACGAGAAAGCTACAGAGCTGGCCCTTACCGTATCTTCTAATCCCGAGCTACGAGACTATATTGCTAAGAACCTCTTCGACCGTATACCCGAGTCTACTCACTGGGCTCTTGATTGGTCGCTCTGCTCCAATGTATCAAGCAGGCAGGAGATACTGCCCGTAGCCTTCACGGTCCTCGTTCGCAAGATTACCAAGGGCTTCATAATTCAGCCTCCTGTGTGGCGACAGCGTCTCCTCAATATACTCCTCGACATCCTCTCGGATGGGATGGTTGCCTATCCCACAACACAGCAGCGCACCGCCCTTCTTCTCCTCAAACGATGGGGACGAGAGGATAAGGCTATTCGAGAGCAAATCCTATCATCAGCAAGTCTCTCAAGCTGGCGTAGCAGTGAGAGCCCTGTGCTACGTGAGTTTGCAGATGATATAACCTTTGAGCTAGAGGAATACCCAAGCAACTAACCCACTACTGAGCATAATGACCTACACAAAGCATCTATCTGCACTCCTCATTGCAGTTGCTATGGCAACCTCAGCCCTAGCACAGCAGCATCGCTCCGTACTCGAGCTTAATGGACAGGGGGAGCACTTATTGATTCCCTCCCATCCAGACTTCAATATTCCACCTGATGGGAGCTATACCATCAGCCTACACCTATCGGGTGACCGCACAATCATATACAACACAGGTCAACGCCTCATCTCACGTAGAGACCTAAAAGCACCTAAGGGCAGCAATCAGAGCGGATATGAGTTACTCGGTCTAAGAAACCTAACCAAAGCATTCTTTGGCGTGTCAACACCAGACAGCACCGGTGGCTATGATCACTCGCTGAACATCTGGACGGGTGACGAGGCACTACGAAGGGAGCTACGTACGTGGCATCATGTAGCATGGGTGGTAGACAGAGATCAACACCGCATGCTCCTCTACATAGATGGAGAGCTTCAAAGAAAGGGACAGAGCCCCGACATCGGTAGCTGGAGCATGGAACAAAACCTCCCCATACTCATCGGTGCGGCACAAGAAGGAGAGAGAAGAGTAGCGTTCTATGGTGGGAAGCTGGACAATATACGTTTCTATCGTCGAGCTTTATCACCATCAGAGATCAGAGAAGACAGCCAAACCGAGCGCATCAGCCACAAGGCAGAGGGTCTCGTAGCCGCATACGAGTTCGATAACTATCGACCTGGTGACACAATAATAAATGATGTCACGGGGAGGCACCCTGCGCACCTTATAGGCTTCCCCCAGCGTCTCCCCCATCACTCAGTACGCTCCTATCGGGAGCATGGCACCAATGCCACCTTGGTAGGGCGAGGTACCACACAACCCCTCTTCACCTTTTCGCTTGGCTTAGCTAGCCCCGAGCGTCTACGCTCCCTTGCCCTTAATCTCAGTGGTACCACTCCCTCCGCCCTTACCCAAGTAAAGCTCTACGAGACACAGAATGGGGATCGTTTTGACCCACGCAGTCCAGGGAGGCTCATTGCCACAGGGAAGGTTGGCAAGGGATGTAAGGTTACACTTCGTCCTGTATCTAAGACTCAAACCCTCAACGCTCACAGCAAGCTATGGGTAGTCACCGATGTCGCCTCTAGTGCTCCCGAGGGAGGGAAGATTGTCTCTCGTCTTCTGGAGGTACGTCTATCAGGTACCGCCCAGCCCTTTCATCCTGATACACTCTCTAGGGCCTATGAGCATGAGATCGTCCTACAACGTACACTCCTCTGGGCTCCAGGAGAGAACCACTCGGCACACTACCGCATACCTGGGATCGTTCGTCTCAATGATGGTACGCTAGTAGCCAGTATAGACAAGCGCAAGAATAGCGAATATGACCTACCCGAGGATATTGATGTCGAGGTTAAGCTCAGCCACGATATGGGTAAGACCTGGAGTAGACCAATCACCGTAGCAAAGGGTAGCCCTCAGCAGGGATTCGGAGATGCAGCTATGGCTACTGATGGGCATACAATACACATGGTCATGGTCAGTGGTAGCGGGCTGTGGCATTATCCCTCTCAAGCAAAGAAGCCCCTACAGATGTACTACACGAGTAGTAGCGATGGAGGTAAGAGCTGGAGTACCGTGCGTGAAATATCGGATGAGGTATATGGCGACCGCTTCCGTTATGGAGGATTCTTTGGATCGGGTAACGGTATCATCACCAGTAAGGGAAGAATTATGTTTGTGGCTGCTATGCGTACTGGCGAAGAATGGGGGGGCACAATGGATAATGTACTCGTCTACTCCGACGACCAAGGTAGGACATGGCATACCTCTCCTGTTGCACGTGCTAATGGGGACGAGTCCAAGGTCGTAGAGCTCAGCGATGGTACGCTCCTCATCTCTAGCCGCAATAGGGCTGGGGGGGCGAATGCTCGTACCTTCGTGCGCTCTACCGACTCTGGGATGACCTGGAGTGAACCTCAGACTTGGCCTGAGCTAACAGGTAACGCCTGCAATGCTGCCCTTGCTCGCTATGCCCCTATTGGCAGCGGTAAGGATCAACACCTCCTCCTGCATACACTCCCCACAAGCCCTACACGTGATCACCTACGCCTCTTCCTAAGTGAGGACGAAGGCAAGACATGGCGGTACTCCCGTGAGCTATGTGCTGGTGAGGCGGTCTATAGTGAGCTTGTGATCCTACCCGATGGCTCAATTGGGGTCATCAGTGAGGAGGATGATCGTCCAGGCTTCGATATCTACTTCACTCGGGTGAGCCTCGATTGGCTAAGAGGAGGCAAGCAACACTAGCCCCTTACCCTAGAGGATATATATAATAAAGCCGTGCATGACTAGTTCATGCACGGCTTTATTATGTCTTATATTCTTGAGGTCTCAGCCTACCCTACTTGCCCTTGAGTGCCTCGAAGTAGGTATCCAGAAGATGCTGGGCCCCGACGAAAGAGGATAGAGTGTCCGAGAGCACTTGTTGCTCCACCTCGGGACGAAGGCGTTGCACATGCTCATTTTGGTAGAAGGAGGCCTTCAGGGCATCGTTGATACTCTCATACATCCACCACTTCGCTTGACGCTGGCGCTTTTCCGTGAAGTAGCCTGAGTCCATCGCAAAGTGTCGGTACTCGTCAATCATATCCCAAATCTCCTTGATACCTATACCATAGAAGCCCGAATAAGTAAGCACCTTCGGTCTCCAACCCGACTCGGTTGGCGGGAAGAGATGTAGGGCGTTTCGAAAGTGCGATGCTGCAAGGTTAGCCTTGTCAATGTTGTCACCATCGGCCTTGTTTATGACAATGGCATCTGCCATCTCCATGATGCCACGCTTGATCCCCTGTAGTTCATCTCCTGTACCTGCCAGCTGTATGAGCAGGAAGAAGTCCACCATCGAGTGTACTGCTGTCTCACTCTGCCCGACACCTACTGTCTCTACAAAGATTGTGTCGAAGCCTGCCGCCTCACATAGGATAATCGTCTCCCTTGTCTTACGAGCAACTCCACCGAGGGATCCTGCCGTAGGGCTAGGACGTATGAAGGCATTCTTCTCTCTGGAGAGCTGTTCCATACGCGTCTTATCACCCAGGATTGACCCACCCGAGCGTTCACTGCTTGGGTCGATGGCTAGGACAGCGAGCTTACGCCCCTGCTTGACGAGGTGCATACCGAAGGTATCAATCGAAGTACTCTTCCCAGCTCCAGGCACCCCTGTGATGCCGATACGCATAGATTTACCCGAGTAAGGCAGGCAACGCTCTATGATCTGCTGAGCAATAGCCTGATGCTCTGGTCGGTTACTCTCCACGAGCGTAACGGCCTGACTCAGGCATGTGATGTCGGAGGCGAGTATCCCAGTCACGAACTCATCTACCGTATAGGTACGCCGTGCTACACGCCTAAAGTTTGGGTTAATCATCGGCTGTGCCACCACCCCCTCATTGACCTTGAGTCCCATGTAAGCGGGGTCATTCTCTGGGTGATGCAGTCGCTCTTCGTTGATATCCATATCGTAGGTATATATCTGTTTGTGTTGTATATGCTCGCTAGGAGAAAGGAGTGGAGGGAAAGGATCAATAATTCATTACACACCCCTCGCCCCCTCATGAGTCATCAGCTCCTCTAGGTAAGCCTTCAGCACAAGCGGATGGCAGTGCGCCTCGTCTCGTGCAGCATAAATGAGTGTCACCCGCTCCTCTCGCATCACTTTGCTCAAGAAGGTTTGGCAGGCACCGCTCGCCCGCAGCTCTGTGAGATAACGCTCGCTGAAGGTAGCCCACCGTGTAGGGTCATGCCCAAACCAGCGACGAAGCTCCGAGGAGGGAGCAAGATCTTTGTTCCACTCATCTAGCCTTGCCTCCTCTTTGCTTAGCCCACGAGGCCAAAGGCGGTCAACGAGGACTCGGTAGCCATCGGTCGGAGAGGCAGGCAAGTAGGCTCGCTTGAGAAGTAGCTCCATTGCTCTAACTGACTAGAAGACATACAAGGGAGGGAAAAGCTATTCACCTCTCTAAGGCAAAGGTACACTAATTCCCGTGTAAGATGAATGGTGTCCATCCCTTCTCCTCTAAACTGGATACCTTAGATGACTCAGTAGCTTCAGACAGCCATAGGAGCATTGCCTCAAGTTATGAGGTTCATCCAGTTGCCTAGGACTGCTAAGAGGGGGTGAAACGTATCCCTTCATGGATTACCATCCTTATCCATAAAGGGGTTGCTTGGTTACCCTTGCATGGGTTGCATCCATTACCCTTGCAAGGATAACACAGGAAACCCTTGCAAGGGTATTTTTTAAGGGTAT
The DNA here is from genome assembly GCF_000565015.1 of Porphyromonas catoniae ATCC 51270. Lineage (GTDB taxonomy): Bacteria > Bacteroidota > Bacteroidia > Bacteroidales > Porphyromonadaceae > Porphyromonas > Porphyromonas catoniae. Next base: position 62,397 of record NZ_JDFF01000024.1, on the reverse strand, counting down.
AAAATATCGATGAATAAAGGGGTAATGACTATGTGGATACAGGTGAGATAAACCAGCGCAGAAGAGAGTAATGAAGCATAGAAGAACGGAGTATAGAGATGGAAGAAAGAGTGTCGTGGAGGGTGCGTAGAACCCGTACATTTAACTATCTTTGTAGGCGTCATGCTACTTTTTGAGTTCTTATTTACGTTCCTCAAAGGGATCCTTATCGGGATGTTGGTCTCTGCTCCTATGGGGCCAACAGGTCTGCTGTGTCTCAGAGAGACGACACGTGGTGGTAGGCGACAAGGGATGCTCGTAGGACTGGGTGCTACGCTGAGTGACCTTGTATATGGTCTCATAGCCTACTGGGGTGTGGGGATCGTACTGAACTTGCTCGATGAATATAGTAGCTCGTTACGTCTTGGAGGAAGCATCTTCATCCTTGGCTTCTGCGCCATACTTCTGACCAGGCGTGTCACGCCGAGGGAAGACGAAGAGCCTGTACAAGCCCATCCACTGAAGTCGGTTTATAGCGTGAAGAAAGTCTCAGGCTCATTCTTCCTTACGCTCTCCAATCCCTTCATCATCCTTCTCTTCTTGCCTCTCTACACTCGACTAGAGTTCGTCCGTGTGGTGAAGCTACAGTTCGTGGAGTTCTTTGTTGCCATGGCAGGCATAGGCATAGGGTGCTTACTCTGGTGGGTCATCCTAACCTATATAGTAAAGAAGCTCTCCATTCATTTCGGAGTGGGGAGCTTGGAGTGGATCAACCGAACGGTAGCATTCATCCTGATTGTCATCGCTGTGATGGGAATCTACTCCGTCGCCTTTGAGTAAGGGGATGCACCAACATGCTCTAACGCCCACTCCAACCGCAGCCAGTCAAATGAAGCAAACATCCATACCACACCTCGAGCGTAATCATCGCTCCCTAGAGGCTATCACTCCTCTGCTCCGTGAGCAAGGGCAGGTTCTCTATATCGATACCCTTAACTGGCGAAAGGACTTCCCTCATCGCCCTCTCGTGGCAGCCTATTTGGGCTACGACGATGAGGCTCTATACCTGACCTATGTTGTTGATGGTGAGGATCTGCGTACACTCTCCCCAGGGGATGGGAACTATGTACATGTAGACAGCTGTGTGGAGTTCTTCATGCAACGAGAGCGAGGGGATGCATACACAAACTTCGAATTCAATGCTGCTGGAGTGTGCTATGCAGCTCATCACTCTAGTCCCTCCGAGAGCGTGCTGCTCTCAGACGAGGAATTTAAGTCCATCGAGCGTTGGGGTAGCCATCTCGGTAGACACGGCATAGAGGAGACGGGGCCACATGCATGGGTGCTGACGGTCAGCATCCCATGGCAAACAATGGGCTACAGCCAAGGTCACCCCGACCGCTTCTTCGCCAACCTCTACAAGTGTGGAGATAAGACGGCACACCCTCATTTCCTTAGTTGGGCACCCATCGAGGAAACAGCTCCTGCCTTTCATCGCCCGCAGTTCTTTGGTGAGCTAACACTCCTACCCTAGCCCATGTGCTCTACAATCCGTATCGCTTGCCTTGCTCTATCCTTCCTTGCCATTACCCAAGGATTAAAGGCTCAATCCCCCACCCTAGAGACGAAGCCCAGCCAAAGGGACTCACTCATCCAACTGCAAGAGCAACTCATTAATGAGCATTATGGGAGGAAGCGGTACGAAATCAAGAAGATCGACCGCCTCTTCCGATATGAGCCCCCCTACCCATACAATCATAACCGAGGCTATGACTTCCTGCATGCATTTGCAGAGAGTCAAGTGCGGACACACAATGAGACTCAAGGGAAGACCACGACCCTAATGCGCCTCATCCAATGGGCAACAGGCACGAACTTCGACTTCGGTAAGTGGCAGCTGGGCATTGATGGGATCGTAGATCTCATTCCAGACCGCAATAAGGTGGATGGGCAATGGCTAGGATATGAGCTACAACTCGTACGCCACCTAGGAGAGGGGAAGAGCATACGCCTACGCACGTCGAACAACTATACACTCCGCTCCCATCAGTGGTTTACAGAGAACCATCTGATGCTCTATTATGCTCCTCGGCTGAATGGACTCATTCTCCTCTCTGGCGGACGTACATCCCGAGGGACCACACACCTAACACCCGAAGAGATCTATCGGGACTATTACGGCACACTCCCCGCTACGAATAGCCCAGTCCGAGACTATGAGAAGCTCTACCTCATGCTACGTAATAGGCTCTCTCTCGGTAGCACGATAGACCTCTCCACATCGCTGACCTTCGAGGATCGTAAGAGCCAAGTATCTACGCCCCTACCACATCACCGCGCACTCGTGGCAGAGGGACAATTGCTCTGGGCTCCATCTTTCCTCAATCGTTCCTACACCTCTACGCCCATCCCTATTGGCTTCCGAAGGGAGCTTGGCCTCGTTTATAAACATGCCTTTCGTCCAGAGGGCATAGACAAGAGCAAAGTCCCCTATAGCAGCTACAGCTCTCTTGAGGGTTTTGTACGTGGCTGTATCCCCTTCACGGAGGATAACAAGCTCGAGTTTAAGCTGTCGGTCGGGGGGTATCTAAGTCATGCCCTCCGCACGGCTAGCGATGAGAAGTACTTTGCACACAGCTCAGCAGTTGGACGCCAATCGTTCCGCCAGGCTTGGGCAACTATGCCCCTCTTCTTTACAGGAGGAGAAGGCTGGACAACACAGGAATTCACCTTCTCTAGCAACCACTTCTTACTCTCTCGTACTCGTGCATTTGGGGAATTTCTCAAGATGGATGATGCCCTGCACGCCAAGAACTTTATTGGCTTCGATGGGCAAGCCTACACAGAGGCGGGCTACTCGGTAGGCTGGGGTGAGATGATGCGCCTTGGGCTCTTCGCTGGCTTTGACTATAGCAAGCACAAGGTAGGTGTTGCTTTAAGGCTGAGTCTACCACTCTTTTGTCTCACCTCCTCGTGGAGTGAACGACACTAAAACCGAGGTAACATCCCTCCATACATCTAGCTAACATAGGTCAAGGGGAGTACCCATGCAAGGGCCTACTTCCTACCCATGCAAGGGTCGCTCCTATTATCCATGCAAGGATAGGAAAGGAGACCCTTGCATGGGTTTCTTTTCACCCCTATCATGAGAAATCAAGAAGGAGCAATAAGAGTTAAACTACCAAGGGATTATGTATCCCGAGGGCATAGAGACACAGGGGTACAGAGAGGCATACACTACATTTCTTTTACTGGAGTATGTTGTATGAAAAAGTTTCTTACCTTTGCAGTGTGTCATAAATGTGACACACATCATCCACATTATAAACTATGATTACTGTAAAGCAACTATCATTCGGCTATACCCGTCGTCGTAACATCTTCGACAGCCTAAGCCTAGAGCTACCCAAAGGAAGCATCGTCGGTCTACTAGGGCGCAATGGCGAGGGGAAGACTACCCTACTCAAGCTCCTCTATGGGCAGCTCCTACGCCGTCAGGGAGAGCTCAAGGTATTAGACTCCGACCCGAAGCATCGAGCCGTCTCCTTCCTTCAGCAGGTGTATCTGCTACCAGAGGTGTTTCGGGTACCTCCGATCTCAATACGCAGCTTCTTCGATATATCTGCTCCCTTCTACCCTAACTACGATGAGACCGTAGCTAAGGAGCTGATAGATATCTTCGGGCTACAGTGGGATATGAACCTCAAGAAGATCTCCCAAGGACAGAAGAAGAAGGCTCTCATCGCCTTTGCCCTATCCCTGCGTGTGCCCCTGCTCCTACTCGATGAGCCTACCAACGGACTAGACATCCCGTCTAAGGGTGAGTTCCGCCGTGCCGTAGCTCGCTATACCTCAGACGAGCAGACCATCCTCATCAGTACACACCAAGTGAGAGACCTAGAGCAGCTGATCGACCGTGTACTCATCATGGAGCGAGGATCTATCTTCTGCAATGCCACAGTAGCAGATATCACAGAGCGACTAAGCTTCAGACTAATCACTCCCGAGCTGGCAAACAAGGCTCTCTATAGTGAGCCCTCAGCAGTAGGTACAGTAGGTATCCTACCTAACGATGGGAACGAAGATGGAGAGAGTAACTACAGTATGGAGCTCTTCTTCAATGCTGTTATCTCCGAGCGTGATCGTATCCTACAAGCACTCTCCCAAGGGCATTAGTCTATGACATCACACCCCTCCATCTTACACTCAAACGACATATACAACGACAATGAATACCTCTAGTCTCCATACATCATCCCTTGGTCGTATCTTCCTACTCACCAAGGCTAGCCTAACGGGCTCACTCAGATCCTTCCTGATCTTTCAGCTCGTCATGGCTATTGTCTTCATCGCAGCCCCCCTTCTCATTAACTTGATAGCCTCGGGATTCAGCCTAGAGTATGCCTATAGAGAGCTTGCCGAGTCCTTCCTCGACGGGACTCTTCTCCTCTCCTATGGTCTCGCCACCTGGATATACTGCCTAATCTGGATCTGCCAGCTCGTGCATACCTCTAATCCCTCAGCCTTCACGCAGATACCAGCCTCTGTCGGGGAGAAGATAGCTACGATGGCTCTAGCGACGCTTGGATACCTATTCATCACCCTGATGTCCATAACAATCATCGCACTAATCTTCAGCTGGATAGCACCCGATGCCGTAGTTAAGGACGAGTTCTTCTTATGGGAGGTAGGAAGGGAGCTCAGAGGAGAGATTGGCCATCTAAGCACAGCCAATCAGATCGCACTACTCTCCTCAACTATCTTTGCTATCGTGATGCCCGTCCTCTGCATGCTCTACTTCCGACGCCCACTCTTCGGATTTTGCGCCATTGGGCTCATCGTAATCCTTGTTGTTGGGATAAGCACCTCCCAGACAGTCAGGGTATTCAGTAACGCTAGCTACGATGACTATAGTAATATGGAACAGCTACAAAGGGAGCTGGAGTTCGTACGCAATATCTATAGTGGTATCATGCTTGTCGTTAATGCTGCCATAACCTACGGTATCTACTATAGGCTCAAGACAATCCAACTTAAGTAAGATGACATGGCTTATCTCAACGTGGGCTTCACCCACATCGTAGACTACATAACAGAGGGAATACTCTCTGGACGCTTCCCTGAAGAGGAGCGCATCCCTTCGGTGCGGGACATGGCCGTACTGATGCAGGTAGCCCCCAATACCGTCGTACATGCGTACGAGAAGCTCACCGCAAGGGAGCTTATCTATACACAGCGTGGTATCGGTTTCTATATTTCCACTGGGGCAAAGGAGCGTGTTCGTTCACAGCGCAAGGCTCTCTTCATGGAGGAGACCATCCCCCAGGTACAAAGGGAGGCTAGACTCATTGGCATTAGTGCCGACGAACTTCGTGAGGCTCTAGAGCTCTAGCACCATACGCTACAAGCAAAGAGAAAGCCCGTATCGACCTCAGGTTGAATACGGGCTTTCTCCTTCTATCCATAATAAGTCCTTGAGAGTTGAACCTATTAAAAAGGACATAACAAAGAGAACTTCTCCTCGGGTAAGCATGTGGAGCTATCGATGATGCCCCTGCAAAGTGTTACCTTTGTAAGTATAAAAGAACAATAGACATACAGCAGATGGAACATCCCTTATCCATATACAATACCCTGCACCGCAGGAAGGAGCAGTTCATCCCAACCCAAGCTCCCCACGTTGGGCTCTATGTTTGTGGTCCTACGGTCTATGGAGATGCTCATCTCGGGCATGCTCGACCAGCAATTACCTTTGACATCCTCTTTCGCTACCTCACTCACCTAGGCTACAAGGTACGCTACGTACGTAATATCACTGACGTTGGCCACCTAGAGCATGATGCAGATGAAGGAGAAGATAAGATCGCAAAGAAGGCTCGTCTAGAAAAGGTGGAGCCTATGGAGGTCGTGCAGTACTACCTAACCCGTTACCACCATGAGATGGATCGTCTTGGAGTACTTCCTCCCAGTATCGAGCCTATGGCCTCAGGGCATATCATAGAGCAGATTCAGCTCACTCAACAGATACTGGATGCTGGCTTTGCCTACGTCAGCGAGGGCTCTGTATACTTCGATGTAGAGAAGTATAACAAGAGCTATGGATATGGAGAACTAAGTGGGCGGCGCATCGAGGATATGCTGAGTAATACTCGCTCATTAGATGGGCAAGACGAAAAGCGTAATCCACTAGACTTCGCCCTATGGAAGAAGGCACAACCTGAGCATATCATGCATTGGCCTAGTCCATGGAGTGAGGGCTTCCCGGGGTGGCATGCCGAGTGTACGGCAATGGGACGTAAATACCTCGGTGAGCAGTTCGACATACACGGAGGTGGTATGGATTTAGTCTTCCCTCACCATGAGTGTGAGATAGCACAGGCTAAGGCTTCACAACACGGAGAAGCTATGGTACGCTACTGGATGCACAATAATATGATTACTATCGGAGGGCAGAAGATGGGCAAATCGCTCGGGAACTTCATTACTCTGGAGCAGTTCTTCTCTGGAGAGCATCCCATGCTTACCCAAGCCTATAGTCCGATGACAATTCGCTTCTTCATCCTCAGTGCTCACTATCGTGGTACCGTAGACTTCAGCAATGAGGCTCTACAAGCAGCGGAGAAGGGGCTTACTCGCCTACTGGATGCAGCTATCCTACTTGACACACTGAAAAGTAGTGTATCCTCCAGCGTAGATATCCATGGTCTATCGGAGCGTTGCCACGCAGCACTAAATGACGACCTAAATACACCCATTGTTATCGCTGAGCTCTTTGATACTGCACGTATCATCAACTCAATCCATAATGGTCAGGCAACAATCAGCGCCACAGACCTTGTGGAGCTGAAGCAAGCATATCATCTCTTCCTCTTTGACCTACTTGGCATCCGAGATGAGCGTATGGGTGAGGGAGCTTCTCATGAGGCATTCAGTGGAGCTGTGAATCTCCTCCTCGCCCTCAGAGCTGAGGCAAAGAGCAAAAAGGACTGGACTACCTCTGACCACATTCGTAAAGAGTTAGAGGCACTTGGTTTCATCATTAAGGACACCAAGGAAGGTACAGAGTGGTCTCTCTAGCCCATGCGGTACAGCTTCATTATCCCTGTATATAACCGTCCCGATGAACTAAGGGAACTGCTGGAGAGCATTACTCTTCAGCAGCTGAACGACTATGAGGTTATCGTCATTGAAGATGGGTCTAGCCTTACCTCTGAGGCTGTGATACACGACTTCACCCCGACAATTCATTCACTACATTACTATCAAGTACCTAACGGTGGCCCCTCCCGTGCTCGGAATATCGGTGTCGGGTACGCCATGGGAGACTACATCATCATATTGGACTCTGATGTTGTCCTACCCGCGGGCTACCTACAAGCAGTAGATACAGCACTGAGAGGACAAGCAATTGATGCATTCGGTGGACCTGACGCAGCCTCTGATGACTTCACCCCGATCCAAAAGGCCATCAACTATGCTATGACCTCTCCCCTAACTACGGGAGGGATAAGAGGAGGTAGTGCCTCTGCTATGGAGCAGTTTAAGCCTCGGAGTTTTAACCTTGGTTGCCGTAGAGAGCTTTACCTACACCTAGGAGGCTTTGATGAGAGTCTACGGTTTGGGGAAGACATAGACTTTAGCCTACGCCTTATCAAAGCTGGAGCTAAGACTGCGCTTATCCCTGAGGCTTTCGTTTATCATAAGCGTCGGGTAGACTTTCGTCGCTTCTTCAAGCAGGTTCACAACTCAGGTATAGCACGCATCCATCTTGAGACGCGCCATCCAGGTAGTACCCATCTTGTACATCTCTTACCCGCACTCTTTACGGTATTCTCTGTCCTTGCCCTCTGCAGTGGAGTAGGTATTGGTCTACTTATTTTGCTGGGACTCGTCTTCTTCATTGATGCTTGGCTCCGTACAAGAGATGGGGAGGTAGCCCTACTGGCAGTACCTGCCTGTTTCATACAGCTCTGGGGATATGGATCTGGCTTCCTAAGAGCTTGGTGGCGTAAGTACGTGATGAGGGGAAAGGAATTTACAGCTTTCCATGACAACTTCTATGACTAGTCGTATCGTCCTTGGGCTCCTAACATTGATTACTCTAGTACTGTCATCGTGTCGTCCAGAGAAGCGTAGCACTGATTCAGCTAGAGTCTCTGTTCCTGCTTACCTCTCGACACCTACCGAACGACGAGACTACATCATCTCCCACTACTGGAAGCGAGGCCTTTCTCCCCAGGCAACGAAGGGTGAGGTAGATGGTCTCGTATTAGACTTCTGTGGCTTCCTATCTGGAGCAAGCACAGCTACCATTCGTCCTGCACTCGTACGCTCTCTGGAGCAATGCCCTGACGAACAACTATCCCTACTTCTGGCCTCCTACCGTTCAATACTTGCTAACCCCAAGTCTCATCTTCGAGACGAGGATAGCTATAAAATTATCCTCCACTGGCTGATCCGAACGACACGTCTCGACCCTAGCCTTCGAGCCGAAGCACAGCAAGAATACGTTAGAATAGAGACACAACAAAGAGGTACTCAGCACTAAGCCTATGCGAAGCAAACGACTATTGACAGAGCTCCTCGAATACCTAGAGCTCTTTGAAGAAGCCTTCCCTCATGAGGAGGAGCTAAGCCTACAGAGCTTCATTACCTTCGCAAGTAGTCTACTAAACGACCGACACCTAGCTCAGTCATCCTCATGCCCCATGCCTCGTGAGGTATCTATAGCACGCCGGCTAAGCCTACTCCAACGTTACTCAAAGAGCTACATCAAGCGGGCTCTGCTTGCCTCTGATTTACTCCAGAGCGAGGAAGAGTACTCGTACCTAGTGAGCCTAATGAGTGGGCCACTAACCAAGACCACCCTCAACACCCTCAATGCCATCGAGAAGACCAGTGGAGCCGAGATCATCCGTCGGCTCGTTGTGAAGGGTCTAGCAGAAGAGATGCCCGACGAACGAGACCGCAGGAGCGTACTCGTATCAATCACTCCTCTTGGACGCATGGAGCTAGGCAAAGTCTTTCCACAGCTGCGTACCGCAGCCATGCTCCTATCACAGTCTCTCCAACCAGAGCAACGAGCGATGCTTGACCTCCTGCTGGATCATCTCTGTACGACCCATGCAGACCTTGCCCAGAGCAAGTCAGACGGCACACTCTCTGCTCTACTTGCCGAGATAGAGAAGAGATAAGGATATAGGTCTAAGCCTACTTATTTCTCACTGATGCTTTTATACTATCTTTGCACCAGTTCCAACCAATAGTTAATTTATCCTAAGTACAAATAGAAATGGGAAAGTTCATCCAAGAGTTTAAGGAGTTTGCCCTCAAGGGTAATGTCATGGATATGGCCGTGGGTATCATCATAGGTGGTGCATTCGGTAAGATTGTATCCTCCCTAGTTAATGATATCATCATGCCCCCTATTGGGCTCATCACAGGTAGTAGCTTCGAGGACGCAAAGGTCGTACTCCGTGCTGCCGAAGTTGACACAACAACGGGGGAAACCCTCAAGGAGGCCATCACGCTGAACTGGGGTAGCTTCGTGCAGACGACTGTAGACTTCTTCATCATCGCCCTCTGTATCTTCCTCCTCATCAAGGCTATGAACAGCTTCCGCAAGAAGAAAGAAGAGGAGCCAGCAGCACCTGCCCCAACGCCAGAAGATATTGAACTCCTTCGTGAGATCCGTGATGAGCTAAAGCGTCGAGGCTAAGCTCTATTCTCCTTCGGGTTCATACCCTACAGATGTAGCCACATCATCCCTTGCGATGGTGTGGCTACTTTCTTTCTATGAGCTTGAGAGAATGGTATTAGAAGGGTATTGAACAAGACCTAAAGACCCTATCCAAAGAACCTACTCATTGGTAAGAAAATTAGGATCGAGTAGGTAATAAAATCACCACCTCGGTGGTAAGAAAATTACCACCGAGGTGGGTAACAGCAATACTACCTAGGTGGTAATTTTCTTACCACCGAGGTGGTGATTTTATTAGGAGCGAGGTAGTATGTCCTCCTGCTGTACCGAGCGAGTCACGAGGACAAAGCTCAACTCAATATCGTCATTTATGAACTTGTCACCGAGCCCAGTGAAGAAGCTCTTCGAGCCATACTTGACACCCCAGTCTGCCCTATTGATGGTGAAGACAGAACTGGTAAACGTATATGTCCCCTCATTTATATCAAGCACGCAGGAGGCGATAGGGATAGCGATGTTCTTTGTCACGCCCTTGAGTGTCAGATTACCATGTAGCACTTGAGCATCGGAGAGCTTAAGCCCTTCGGCAGGGATACCAGTGAGCTCAAAGCGAGCCTCAGGGTACTTCTCAACATCGAAGAAGTCTTCACTCTCTAGATGTGCCTTGAGTTTATCTCCACCCTCATCAGCCTTGAGATCCTCTACGGAGATGCCATTCATTCGGATTATGACTGCCCCTGCATATAGAGTACGCTCCTTCAGATTAACCACGCCCGAGCTTATAGGGAGCTTCCCGAAGTGTTCCCCTCCAGGCTTGAAGCCTCTCCAGCTGATATAGGAGAGGGTGGTATCGATACTCAACACTTGATCTGTCGTGATGGTGTTCGTCGCCACAGAGTCGGTGGCAGAGACCGCATTTTGCCCCTTCCGTCCGGAGCATGAGGCGAGGGTGAGTGAAAGGCTGAGTAGCCCTATGGTGGCAAATGTTGGATAGTTCATCATCTCATTCTTATTTGGAAAAAACTAAAGCTCCTAGGGGAAAGTAACCCCTCTTCCATAAGGGTAAGTAATCTCACTCTAGGGCTGTAGGTTAGTAACACCCATGCATCCTTTTAGTTTAGCGATATAGAGTCTCGCCCCCCCAAGGAGGAGCAACCTTTACAGAGCTCTCTCTGTTGTACCTTCGTATCAAGCATCCGATTATTCACCTTCATAACAACAAAGAATACATGGCATTACTAGATGACCTCACCTGGCGACACGCTACGAAGGCGTACGACCCTACCCGCAAGGTAGCCCACGAAGATATCCTAAAGATCGTAGAGGCTGCCCGACTAGCACCCACTTCCTCAGGGCTACAGCAGTTCCGCCTCATTGTCGTAGCAGACCAAGAGCTCAAGGAGAAGATGGTCGCTGGAGCACTGAACCCTGACTGCATGCGCGAATGCTCGCATGTAATCGTCTTCGCAGCCTGGGATGAGTATACCCCCGAGCGCATCGACGCTATCTACGACCGCACTACAGATGAGCGTGGACTGGTACGTGGTCGCTTCAAGCGATACACCGACATGCTGAAGGAAACCTTCGGTAAGATGACGAAGGAGGAGCAGTTCCAGCACGCTGCGAACCAGTCCTTCATTGCCCTTGGTCTAGCCCTAGCAGAGGCTGCCGAACTCAAGATCGATAGCACTCCCATCGGAGGCTTTGATCCCAAGCTCGTGGATGAGCTATTGGGGCTTCGTGAGAAGGGACTACGCAGTGTCTCACTACTCTACCTAGGCTATGCAGACCAAGAGCGTGACTGGCTCGGCAAGATGAAGAAGGTACGTAACCCATTAGAGGAGTTTGCCACCTTCATCTAGACCCTAGTAGCACCTCCCAGCAAACCCTTGCAAGGATATCCTTTGATACCCTTGCAAGGGTTTCTTTTTGACCCTAGCATGGGTAGGAACGAAGCGTCATTAAGGAGGCTCAGACACCCCGACATACAGGGGGAGGAACGCCCCTTCGCTACGTGGAGGAGACAGGTATGGTTGCATCTGACGCAGAGAGCATACTCAGACTCGCCTCCGCATGCAAGTTTTTATTACCTTTGAACACACTAAGATTACTTTGACAATACATATCCAGCATTATGGCAAACCCAACCTACACCCTCCTCGATGGTAAGGCTACCTCCGCCCGCATCAAAGAGGAAATAGCCCAGGAGGTAGCCACTATGGTCAGCCGTGGTGAAGAACCTCCCCATCTAGTAGCGATACTCGTCGGGCATGATGGAGGAAGTGAAACATATGTAGCCTCGAAGATTAAGACCTGTCAAGAGGTAGGCTTCCGCTCCTCCCTCATCCGATTCGAGGACGATGTCACTGAGGAGCGATTGCTCGCCGAGATTCATCGCCTTAATGAAGATCCATCCGTCACAGGCTTCATCGTCCAGCTCCCCCTACCTAAGCACATCAACGAAGAGAAGGTAATCGAGGCTGTCGATCCACGTAAAGACGTGGACGGCTTCCACCCCATCAATGTCGGGAAGATGAGCATCGGTCTACCCTGCTTCGTATCTGCCACTCCTCAGGGAATCATTGAACTCCTCAGGCGGTACGATATAGAGACCCGAGGGAAGCACTGCGTCGTACTCGGGCGCAGCAATATCGTGGGTAAACCTATGGCTCAACTCCTGCTCCATAAGGGAACGCCAGGCGACTGTACCGTCACTGTCTGTCATAGCCGTACACCAAACATCAAGGAGCTATGTCTGCAGGCCGATATCATCGTCGCAGCACTGGGTGTCCCAGAGTTCCTACGGGCAGATATGGTACGTCCAGGGGCAGTGATCATAGACGTTGGGACGACACGTGTACCCGACCCCTCTCGCAAGAGTGGCTTTAGGCTCTCCGGAGACGTTGCCTTCGACGAGGTCGCACCCCTTGCCTCCTTCATCACTCCTGTCCCAGGTGGTGTCGGCCCAATGACCATTGTATCCCTCATGCTTAATACCCTGAAGGCGGCCAAGAATCGTCATGCATAATCTCCCCACAGCAACTAAGAAGCGAAGCCCAATCGCCTGGGTACCGAGTGTCTACTTCGGCATGGGGCTACCATACGTAGCCCTATCCCTAGTCTCGGTCATCATGTTTACAGACCTCGGTATCGGGAAGGAAGAGGTAACATTCTGGACATCCCTTCTTGTCCTCCCTTGGTCACTCAAGCCCCTCTTCAGCTTGTGCATGGAGCTGTTTGGGACGAAGAGGCAATATGTATTCCTGACCGAATGCATCTCTGCGCTCATGTTCGGATGCATCTGCTTCATCCTCCCATTGCCTAGCTTCTTCGTCTATGCCATCGCCCTAATGGGTGTACTCGCCATCAGTGGCTCCATGCACGACATCGCTGGTGATGGGATCTACATGAAGGAGCTTAGCCACGAGCAACAAGGGCAATATGCTGGCTGGCAGGGAGCCTTTTACAACCTAGCGAAGATCCTCACCAACGGAGGGCTTGTCTATCTCGCAGGAGTCCTTGCTAAGACCCATGGACTTCAGACGGCTTGGATCATCATCATGGGGATTTGTGCAGCTATCATGCTCTCCCTCTCGCTGTACCACCTGTTCATCCTACCACGAGAGGAGGCTAAACCCAAGAAGTCTACAGACCAAGCTGTGATAGAGCTATATACTGTGATCTTCTCGTTCTTTAGGAAGCGAAACATTTGGCTATACCTCATCTTCATCTTCCTCTATCGCCTAGCCGAAGGGCTGACCATGAAGGTGGCTCCCATCTTCCTCAAGGACAACATCCTCAGCGGTGGCATAGGCCTCTCCAACGAGACCTATGGCGTGATCTATGGTACAGCAGGCACAGTAGCCTTCATCGTAGGCTCTATCCTCTCGGGCTATTACATCGCACACTTTGGGCTGAAGCGAGTACTCTTCTCTCTAGTGTGCATCTTCAACATCCCCTTCGCCGTGTATCTACTCTTCGCCATCTTCCAGCCTCAGGGGCTTGGATGGCTCGCTACGGGGATTATCTTCGAATACTTCAGCTATGGCTTTGGGTTCGTAGGTATCACCCTCTTCATGATGCAGCAGATAGCCCCTGGCCCGTACCAGATGGCACACTATGCCTTCGCCAATAGTCTGATGAACCTCAGTGTCATGATACCTGGGATGATCAGTGGTTGGCTCGTCGGGAAGCTAGGCTATCAGAGCTTCTTTATCCTCGTCATGGTAGTTACCCTACCAGCTATACTCATGGCTGCTCGCCTTCCCTTTGTACACAAGGAGCAGAACGCTGCCTAATCTAGATGATATTTACTGTAATAATAAGAACTGAATGAGCAAGATCAAGATCGTAGGACAAGCCCTACCCGATATGCCCTGGGAAGACCGCCCTAGTGGCTGCCAAGATGTAATGTGGCGCTACAGCGCGAACCCCATCATCCCACGTGACCTACTACCTACCTCAAATAGCATCTTCAATAGTGCTGTCGTCCGCTTCGGTGAGGGGTATGCAGGGGTCTTCCGCTGTGATGACACCAATAGGCGTATGCGCCTACATGTTGGCTTCAGCGATGATGCTATCCACTGGAATATCAACCATGAGCCTCTGCGCTTTGAGTGTGATGACAAGGAGATCGGAGAATGGGTCTATGGCTATGATCCTCGTGTAGTCTTCATCGAAGATAGATACTATGTTACTTGGTGTAATGGGTATCATGGGCCAACAATCGGAGTAGCCTATACATTCGACTTCAAGACATTCCATCAGCTGGAGAATGCATTCCTCCCATTCAACCGCAATGGGGTGCTCTTCCCTCGCAAATTCCATGGGAAGTTCGCCATGCTGTCACGCCCTAGCGACAATGGGCATACACCGTTTGGGGACATATTTTACAGTGAGTCACCTGACCTAGAGTTTTGGGGTAGACACCGCCATGTCATGTCTCCAGCCCCCTTTGAGGATAGTGCTTGGCAATGCACCAAGATTGGGGCTGGTCCCATTCCCATCGAGACAAGTGAGGGCTGGCTCCTCATCTACCATGGTGTCCTCGCATCATGCAATGGGTTCGTATATGCCTTCGGCTCTGCCATCCTAGACCTAGATGAGCCATGGAAGGTGAAGTATCGCTCTGGTCCTTATCTCATCTCTCCTCGTGAAACCTACGAGTGTATGGGAGATGTGCCTAACGTTACCTTCCCTTGCGCAGCACTGCACGATGCCGAGACAGGGCGCCTAGCGGTGTATTATGGTTGTGCCGACACTGTGACTGGACTTGCCTTCGGGTACATTGATGAGATCATAGAGTTTACCAAGCGTAACTCCATCATATAACCTCAGCAACCAATCATCCAATCAAGGCGACGTGCTCACCCCGAGTATGTCGCCTTTTGTATTCCATAGCTTACATGCAAAACTAGGTCTCTAGTCTTTCAAGGCAAACCAAGTTACCACAGGGCTTTTTTTGCTACCTTTGTGTGGTTTAATTGCATCACTGGTTTCCATCTCAGACAATTACAGCCTCCATAATGAAGTCAAGTATATCAGCACTGATCGAGATGCTCTCTCTAACGGCGATTGTTGTTGGATGTGGCATCATACACAAGGCTCCTAAACATACGAGCCTTACTACTTCCCCGAATTATGACCGATATGTAGTCATACTCTCCCTTGATGGCTTCCGTGCTGACTACCAAAGCAAGGCAAACACCCCAACCCTGGACAAGATGGATGCAGAGGGACTATCTGGATGCTTTCGTCCTTCTTATCCAAGCCTCACCTTCCCTAATCACTATGCCATGGCCACCGGACTCTATCCGAATAACCATGGACTCGTAGGGAATGAGTTTTGGGATGAGCGAGGTGCCCACTATCGCCTCGGGGATAGGAAAGCCGTAGCCGACCCTACATTCTACAATGGTGAGCCTCTTTGGAATGTAGCGCGTAGGCACGGCATGAAATCCGCAAGCTTCTTTTGGGTAGGTAGTGAGACTGCGATTGGAGGCTTCCAGCCTGATCGATGGAAGAAGTTCGATGACAAAGTACCTTATACCGATCGAGCAGACTCTGTACTGAGCTGGCTACAGCTCCCCAAGGAAGAGCGTCCCCACCTCATCATGTGGTACATCGAGGAGCCAGACCATACAGGACACCATGAATCCCCAGAATCACCAAAAACTCTCCGTATGGTCGAGCGTATGGATTCTGTTGTTGGATACTTCAGAAATCATTTAGCGCAGCTAGAGATACACAAGCAGGTAGACTTCATCCTAGTATCAGACCATGGGATGGCAGCCTTTGACAAGAGCAAGACAGTGAACCTAGCGGATTATCTTCCACTAGATAGCTTTGAGCATGTCGCCACTGGCCCCTTTACCCATCTCTACCCAAAGAAGGGCTATACGGAGACAGCCTACAAGATATTGAAGAAGGTCCCTCACATCACAGTATACAAGAAGGCAGATGTACCAGCGCGGCTACACTTTGGTAGCAGTAGCCGTATAGGTGAACTTGTTGTACTAGCAGACCTCGGCACACAAATCTTTTTCCGTCCTGAGGGGCTCCCTGCTTCATTCCTTGCTGCTGGTCACGGGTTCGACAACAAGCACCCAGAGATGCTTGCTGTATTCAAGGCTGTAGGTCCAGACTTTGAAGCAGGACGTCACATCAAGAGCCCCATCCCCAACATCACACTATATCCCCTCGTTTGTCGCATCCTCGGTCTACAGCCTGGCAAGCATGATGCAGACTCCTCACTGGCCTATTCCCTCTTAAAGAAATAGTAAGGTACTCTATGATCGTTGCTCAGAAGAAACGCAGAGAGAATATCATAGAATACCTGCTCTATATGTGGCAGGTGGAGGATTTAATTCGTGCAGCAAATGTCACAGAAGAAGGGATAGAAAACCTTATCCTCCCTAGATATCAGGGAGACGAGGAGATGCTTCAATCGATTAGGGCTTGGTACCGGGAGCTCATAGATATGATGCGTACAGAGAGCAAGCAAAAGGGAGGGCATCTTGATATCAATAGAATTGTCCTCCTTGAGCTTGAGGAGCTTCATCAAAGGCTATCCAGTAATCCAGAAGACTATGTCTACTCTGGGCTATACTTTAAGATACTCCCTGCCCTCATTCAGCTGAGGGGGAAAGGGACAAAGGAAGGCGAGCGAGACATAGAGACGCTACTAAATGCTGTCTATGGCTACATAACACTCTCCCTACAAGGGAAAGAGATCAGTGACGAGACCCAGCAATCAATGAAGCAGATCAGTGCCTTCCTCGCCATACTTGCACATCGGTACAACCTAGAGCATGAGCAAGAGCTGAAGTCCAACTAACAGCGCACGATGAACGAATATAAAGACGAGATAGACAAGCGACGAACGTTCGCTATTATTAGCCACCCAGACGCAGGGAAGACAACACTCACAGAGAAACTCCTCCTCTTTGGGGGAGCCATTCACGTGGCAGGTGCGGTCAAGAGCAACAAGATTAAAAAGACCGCAACAAGTGACTGGATGGAGATCGAGAAACAACGTGGTATATCTGTTGCTACATCCGTAATGGGATTTGAGTATCAAGGGCACAAGATCAACATCCTAGATACACCTGGTCACCAAGACTTCGCTGAGGATACATTTCGCACCCTCACAGCTGTAGACAGTGTCATCATTGTCATAGATGGAGCCAAGGGTGTAGAAGCCCAAACGCGTCGCCTCATGGAAGTATGCCGTATGCGCAAGACTCCTGTAATGGTATTCATCAATAAGATGGACCGAGAGGGACGAGATCCATTCGACCTGCTTGATGAAATTGAGGCTGAGCTACAGGTACGGGTACGACCACTCTCTTGGCCAATTGATATGGGGCAACGCTTCCGTGGTGTGTACAACATCCATGAGGGTGCATTGAACCTCTTCACCCCAGATAAGCAGCGCGTCACCGAGACAGTAACGCTCACAGATATTCATTCCTCAGAGCTAAAGACGCACGTCACATCAGAGCAAGCGGAGAAGCTCCGCACGGATCTAGAGCTCGTAGATGGTGTTTATCCCACCTTTAATCGAGATGAATACCTAGCGGGTGACCTTGCCCCCGTTTTCTTCGGATCAGCACTAAACAACTTTGGGGTACAAGAGCTACTCAATTGCTTCGTTGAGACGGCTCCTTCTCCGCGACCTGTACAGGCGGAGGAGCGAGAAGTGTCACCCTATGAACCTGCCTTCACAGGCTTTGTCTTCAAGATACATGCTAATATGGACCCTAACCATCGTAGCTGTATCGCCTTTGTCAAGATTTGCTCGGGACGCTTCGAGAGGAATGCAAACTACCGACACATTCGTCTAGGGAAGACAATGAAGTTCAGTAGTCCGACAGCCTTCATGGCACAGAAGAAGGAAACGGTAGAAGAAGCCTTTGCTGGAGACATCATTGGATTACCCGACACTGGGAACTTCCGTATCGGAGACACCTTAACAGCAGGTGAGGAACTTCATTTCCGTGGACTACCTAGCTTCTCTCCTGAACTGTTTAAGTACATCGAGAATGAAGACCCAATGAAGACCAAGCAGCTAGCTAAGGGTATCGATCAGCTCATGGGAGAGGGTGTCGCACAGCTCTTCGTCAACCAGTTCAATGGACGTAAGATCATCGGTACCGTAGGTCAGCTACAGTTCGAGGTCATTCAGTACCGCCTCTTGCACGAGTATAGTGCAGCATGTCGTTGGGAGCCCATCAACCTCTATAAGGCTTGCTGGATTGAGTCTGATGACGCTACTGAACTAGAGAACTTCAAGCGACGCAAAGCCCAATACATGGCTAAGGATCTAGCAGGTCGAGATGTATATCTAGCTGACTCTAGCTATGTACTAACGATGGCACAACAGGACTTCCCCAAGATACGCTTCCACTTCACAAGCGAGTTTGAGAGCTAGTCCCCATACAAAGAATAACTAGTCAATCATAATATCCACTAACTCATTTACACATGAAGACAATCAAGCTATTGTCCGTTGCCCTCTTGGCAACCTTTGCTCTTACCCCACTAAGTGCACAAAAGAGCAAGCGTAAAGATGTCCCCAAGCCTCCAGGCTACTACGTAATCAAAACGGATGTCCCCGTCCGCCCTAAGGGTCAGAAGGATGTGCTTGCACTTCGCCACAAGCCCATGAAGGTCGTACGTGTAGGATTCATCGGTCTTGGTATGCGTGGTCCTGGTGCTGTGGAGCGATTCACACACCTTGATGGTGTAGAGATCAAGGCTCTTTGTGACCTGCACCCCGAGCGTGTAGAGAAGGCTCAGAAACTTCTTACGAAAGCAGGGCTCCCCGCAGCAGCTTCCTATAGCGGAAGTGAAGATGCTTGGAAGCAGCTCTGCGATCGTGACGATATCGATCTCGTCTACATCGCTACCAACTGGCAGCATCATGCCGAGATGATGATCTACGCAATGAACAAGGGCAAGCACGTAGCCTGCGAAGTCCCAGCAGTCATGACACTCAAGGAAGCTTGGGATGTCGTTAATACCGCAGAGCGTACACAGCTTCACTGTATGATGCTAGAGAACTGTGTCTATGACTTCTTTGAACTAACGACACTGAACATGGCTCAGCAAGGTCTATTTGGTGAAGTACTCAGCTCTAAGGGTGCTTACATCCATAACCTAGAGCCTTTCTGGAAATACTACGAAGGTAACTGGCGTCTCAAGGCAAATGAAGAATATCGTGGTGATATCTACGCAACGCACGGCCTTGGCCCAGCCTGTTGGGTACTGAATATCCATCGTGGAGACCGCATGCAGTTCCTCACGGCCATGGATGTACCTGCCACCTCCCTGCCTCGTTTCATGAAAAAGGAGATGGGCATACAAAACCCCAAGGTTGCCAATGGCGAAATGACTCAGACGCTCATCAAGACTTTCAAGGGTAAGACCATCTATCTCGAGCACAATGTGACGTCCTATCGCCCCTACGACCGTCTCTATCAGGTCATTGGTACCGATGGCTTTGCCAATAAGTATCCAAACGAAGGCTACTGCCTCCGTCCAACAGAACAAGCGAAGGAATCCGTTCCCAACCACGAAGATCTGAAGGGTCACGACTTCGTCAGCGAGGAGACAAAACAGGCTCTGATGAAGAAATATCAGCATCCTATCCAGCGTGAGATTGCAGAGAAGGCCAAGAAAGTTGGTGGTCACGGAGGCATGGACTTCATCATGGACTATCGCCTCATCTACTGCCTACAGAATGGTCTACCTCTCGACATGGACGTCTATGACCTAGCCGAATGGTCTGCCATTGGGGAGCTCACACGCCTCTCACTCGAAAACAACTCTGCTCCCGTAGCTTTCCCCGACTTCACACGTGGGGCATGGGATCGCCTCAAGGGACTACAGCTCCACATGTTACCAGCCTCTTCTGCAACGAAGTAGAGGAACTAGAGCTGTAGCCTATAGGGCAACACTCATCAACCTCTCCCCCCTACCCATTCCTCCCTTTTATAACCTTCTATAAAGGCTTAGGGCTAGGGAAAAGAGAGAAATTCTAAAGGCACTTCGGGAAGTATGTAATCACATGCTTCCCGAAGTGCTTTTATTGCCCTTGGTAGGAATGGGTACTTTTCTGAGGGAAGGGAGTGGTTGAAAGCATCCCAAAGGAAGGTTTTCAATCTGAAGAAGCACACTCTCACTCTCTCCTTAAATCTGAGTTCAGCACGAGAGACTATATAGTTCAAGTAAGATAAGTTACATATTCAAGATTCGGACGAGGCTTGCTCTCAAGCCTCTGGAGGACGCTCTCAACGGCATCACAGAAACACTATATAACAAACTATAAATAAATGGTTTATACTGAATGGTGGCGAGTTACTATAAGTCGTTGTAGCAAGTTATGGTAACTCGTCGCAGCGACTTACCACAACTCTCTGAGACGACTTACCATAACTCGTTGCAACGAGTTACCATAAGTCATTCCCTCTTCTTTTTCACCTGTCATATCACACTGTTTTCCAAGCCTTTAAGAAGGACATCCAGAAATCTCATTTTGTAGCATCCAAACCGCTTGTACTTAGTCTGCCTTCACCCTTATTTTCTCTTGCTTCAGGTGTATCCATCTCATGTTAGAGGTGGACAGCTTCACAGGCTAAGCACCACGCCTTCTTAGTGCCGGTTGATGCGCCAACAAAGCAGCATACAATCAGAAGCTGAATGCCTCCATTTATCTGCTTATCTTTCTTCCATCAATGGACTATTTCCCTAGCCCAACATCCGCATCGTTATCCCCCCTAAAAAACTTATCTTTGTGCTATCATTAAAATAATAGTACTCGCTATGAGATTTACGGTAACAAGCAATGACCTCCTCCAGCAACTCCTCACAGTCGCTAAGGTTATTTCCTCCAAAAGTATAGCTGCGATCCCCGTCCTAGAGAATATACTCTTTGAGCTAAAGGGGAACGCCCTTACCCTCACCGCTGCTGACCAAAGCAATCGCCTCACCTCTACCCTCGAGGTGCAGAACCAAGATGGAGATGGCTCCTTCACTGTGCGTAATAGCATTATCATCGATGCTCTCAAGGAGCTACCAGATCAGCCCATCGAGGTAGAGATTGACACCAAAGCCCATCAGGCAACCGTGACTTATAGCAACGGACACTACAGCTTCCTAACCTCCTCAGCAGATGTATATCCCGAGGGGCTGGAGCTGGAGAGTAAAGACGTGCGTAGCGTGGAGCTACCTGCCCAGTCCCTACTCAAAGGTCTAGAGCGGACGGTCTTTGCCGCCAGCGATGACGATCGCCGTCCGATTATGACGGGGGTATTCTTGGATTTCTTTGAGGATAAGCTCGTCTTCGTAGCATCTGATGGTCGCATCCTCGTGCGCTACACAGATAATAACATCAAGAGTGAGTCTACGGCATCCTTCTGCCTACCAGCGCGTGTGTGCCTACTCCTGACTCGTGGGCTTCTTGCCAAGGAGACATCCCCCGTGCGCGTCAGCTTCGACGAGCGTAACGTACGGTTTGAGATGAAGAGTGGCGCCCTCACAGCACGCCTCCTCGAAGGGAAGTACCCGAATTATAATTCGGTTATCCCCCCCCAGTCTCCACACAATATCACCGTAGACAAGGATCAGCTTTTCTTTGCCTCTAAGCGTGTATCACTCTTCTCAAACAAGGCCAGCAGTCTGGTTATCTTCGAGTTTGCCGACGGAAATATCCACATCACAGGGCAAGACCTAGAGCTTTCCATTGCTGCAGAGGAGACCATCCCATGCTCGGGGCAGGAGCCAGATACTCGAGTACGCATAGGCTTTGATTTCAACTTCCTACAGCGTCTGTTGCAGAGTATTTCTTCCGATCAGATACTCTTCAGCCTATCAGACCAAACACGTGCAGGTGTAATCACTCCGCTTCAGAACGAAGACGGCATCGAGGTCTGCACGCTCATCATCCCCATGAAGCTTATCGGCGAATAGTAGCCGATAAGCCTCCTCCTATTTACGCATGTAGATGAAGCTTAAGCTAGAGCGCCCAATCGTAGTCTTTGACCTGGAAACAACAGGGGTACAGATCACGCGAGATCACATTGTAGAGATTTCGATCTTGAAGGTACACCCCGATGGAGAAGAAGAGATAAAGACGAGACGTATCAACCCTGGGATACCCATCCCTGCAGAGGCAACTGCTGTGCATGGCATATCCGATGAGGATGTAGCCGACTGCCCTACCTTCCCTCAGGTAGCACGGAGCTTATACGAATGGATACAGGGCTGTGACATTGTGGGTTTTAACTCTAATCGCTTCGATGTCCCGATGCTCGTGGAGGAGTTCCTTCGTGCTGGTATCCCGGTAGATTTTACAGATCGCCATTTAGTCGATGTGCAGACAATCTTTCACAAGATGGAGCGTCGCACTCTGGAGGCAGCCTATCGCTTCTATTGTGATAAGGCACTAGACAATGCGCATTCGGCAGAGGCAGACACACGAGCCACCTATGAGGTACTACAAGCACAGCTTGATCGCTATCCCGAGGAGCTGACCAATAGCATCCCTGCACTAGCAGAGGTATCAAGCTATGGACGCTGGGTGGACTTTGCGGGGCTCCTCATCTATAATGATGCGGAGGAGGTACTGATTAACTTTGGCAAATACAAGGGGCAAGTATTGAGAGATGTTCTCCAGAAGGACTCGGGATATTACACCTGGGTGATGGGGGCGCAGTTCCCTCTAGAGACAAAGGCTTGGTTTACACGTATCTATCAGGCGGAGCGTAGCTAAGATGGGAGTACTAAGCGGTAAGCATATCGTCCTTGGGATAACGGGAAGTATCGCTGCATACAAGGCTGCGGTGCTCACTCGTTTGTTGGTACGTGCAGGCGCAGAGGTCCAGATTGTCATCACCCCTGCTGGGAAGGAATTTATTACCCCAATTACGCTCTCTGCACTCAGCTCCCACCCAGTCATTAGCGAGTTTTTTAGTGGGCGTGATGGTACATGGAATAGCCATGTCAATCTAGGTCTTTGGGCTGATGTAATGCTTATCGCTCCTGCATCAGCCTCTACCATTGGCAAGCTTGCCCATGGCATAGCAGACAACATGCTTATCACGACATATCTATCTATGAAAGCTCCTGTCTTCATTGCTCCTGCAATGGATCTAGATATGTTTGCACACCCATCGACCACGGATAACCTTGACTTACTTGCCCAGCGAGGGAATTTCATCATAGAGCCACAGTCTGGGGAACTAGCTAGTCATCTCGTGGGCAAGGGACGCATGGAAGAGCCAGAGGCAATCGTGGCAGTGCTGGAGGAATACTTCTCCACAGAGCAGGATTACCAAGGCAAGCATGTCCTACTCACAGCAGGCCCAACGCATGAACCTATTGACCCAGTCCGCTTCATCGGAAATCATTCCACAGGGAAGATGGGAATTGCTCTAGCTAATGAATTCGCACGACGAGGAGCAGAGGTAACCCTCATCCTAGGACCGTCATCTCTTCGTCCTCGAGAGGAAGTCAAGGTACTCCCTGTCATGACAGCAGAGGAGATGCTTCGTGTGGCCGAAGATAATATTGGGGAGGCAGACATTGCAATCTTTGCTGCAGCCGTTGCAGATTATCGTCCCTTGCACTCTTCAGATGAGAAGCTGAAGCGTGAAGAAAAGGGAGATCTCCAGCTCGAACTCGTTCGCAATCCAGATATAGCTGCTACGTTAGGCTCTTGGAAGCGACCCAACCAATACTTTGTCGGCTTTGCCCTAGAGAGCAAT
Organism: Porphyromonas catoniae ATCC 51270; assembly: GCF_000565015.1. Classification (GTDB taxonomy): domain Bacteria; phylum Bacteroidota; class Bacteroidia; order Bacteroidales; family Porphyromonadaceae; genus Porphyromonas; species Porphyromonas catoniae. The sequence continues at coordinate 38,451 of NZ_JDFF01000024.1, read as the reverse complement.
GCGGGCTTTGAGGAAGCTAAGCGTAAGATGGCGCAAAAGAACCTAAACGCCATTGTCCTAAATAGTCTATTGGATAAGGGTGCTGGCTTCTCTTATGAGACCAATAAGGTCACTCTATTCGACCGAGAGGGAGGGATAGAGGCCTACGAGCTGAAGTCCAAGGAGGCTGTGGCTCGAGATATTGTAGACTTCATAGCTAGGCGCATCGCCCTCTAGCTCTGAAGCCTTTTTATTCCTACACAAACATGCTGCAGCGACTAAGCATCCAGAATTTTGTACTGATCGAAGAACTCTCAATCGAGTTCTACCCTCACTTCTCTGTCATCACTGGAGAGACTGGAGCTGGGAAAAGCATCATACTCGGAGCCATCGCCCTGCTAATGGGTCAGAGAGCAGATAGCGGGACACTCCTCCCTGGTGCAGAGCGGTGTATTATTGAGGCACAGTTCACGGATCTTGATACTGCTGTAGCACGTATGCTGGAGGAGGAAGATATTGATGCAGACGAAGGGGAATGTATCATTCGCCGAGAGATTACCTCCAAGGGGAAAAGCCGTGCATTCATCAATGACACACCTGCCTCCCTTCAACTCCTCAAGCGTCTCAGCGAATATCTAATTGACATCCACTCACAGCATCAAAACTTACTCCTAGGCGATGCACAGTTTCAGCTCTCTACACTCGACCTCTATCGAGGAGAGGATCTGCTCGTGAGTCGCTACCAAGAGCTCTACGAAACCTACAAGTCAAAAGCCGAAGAGCTCAATAAGCTCCGGCAATCCATGGAGGCTTTACGAAAGGAGGAGGATTACCTTCGCTTCCAATATGACCAACTCGAGGAAGCCGACCTTGAGGAAGGAGAGCTGCAGGAGCTGGTTGATGAAGAGAGACAGCTAGCTCATGCCCAGGAGATCAAGGAAGCTCTCCAACGAGCTACATCTGCCCTTAGCGATGAAGAGCAGGGAGCCCTACCTGCACTTACGTTTGCTCTCAAGGCTCTAGAATCCATACGTAACTATCATACATCCGCTGAAGAGTGGTACGATCGCCTCAGTAGCATACGTATCGATGTACAGGATCTTACCTCCACACTCGAAGAGGAAGCATCTAGTGTGACCTTTAGTCCAAAGCGTCTAGCCCGTGTAGAGGAGCGTCTTGACTTAATCCGTGGGCTACTACACAAACACAGCCTACAGGATGTCTCCGAGCTTATTGTATTAAAAGAACGGCTCAGTGAAGAGCTTGACAAGATTCAATCTTCTGACGAAGACCTTGCTCGCCTTGAGGCAGAGGAAGCCACATGCTATACAGCCCTTCTAGAGGCTGGAGCAGAACTCTCAGCCTCACGCCAAGAGGCTGCACGAGCCATCGAGGAGCAACTCATCTCCTCACTGCACGAGCTGGGCATGCCACATGTGCGCTTCCATATCCACATCGATTCATTACAGCACCCTACCCGTATGGGGCTTGATCACGTAACCTTCCTCTTCTCAGCCAATCGAGACATCGCTCCCGAACCCGTGGCAGACATTGCTTCAGGAGGTGAGGTATCACGCTTGATGCTTGCCCTAAAGGCCTTAATCGCAGATAAGCGTAGCTTGCCTACAATCATCTTTGATGAAATTGACACGGGTGTATCGGGTGAGACGGCAGAGCGTATTGCGAAGATCTTACGCCGTATGGGGCGGAGCATGCAAGTGATGGCAGTGACACACCTACCACAGATTGCAGCAGCAGGGGAAGACCACTTCTATATCTACAAGGAGCATGGTGAAGCAAGCACCCGTAGTCACCTCAAGCATCTAACGGCGACTGAACGTATAGACGAGATCGCCCGCATGCAGAGTGGGTCGACTCTAACAGAGGTCACACGAGCTGCAGCCCAAGCGTTACTCTCCAGCTTTGCTGAGGACTAATGTGCTCGGTTCGCTAGGCTCTCTCTGTTAAGCAACTACCGTCATGATAGATTCCAGAAGACCTATCTTCTAAGCCAAAGCTCTCCACCACCTCTGTCTATTCATCCCTCTATCTCCTCTTGTCTTTTTTAAGAGGGAAGAAGAGCATCTTCCTCATCACATCTCCTATCCAGCTACCATCTCTATTCACATTCCCCTCGTCCCCTTCTGAAATATAAGTTTAGGATAAGCTCCCCTATCTTATTCTAAGAATACTTGTACTGAGTTCATATTGAATAAAATACGAGGAGCTAAAAAATAAGGAGAGACAAGTTACCATAAGTCGTCACAAAAAGTTATGGTAACTCACTTAAAAGAGTTATGGTAACTTGCCGGAGAGAATTATGGTAACTCGTTACAGCGACTTACTATAACTCTTCACCTACCCCCCGTAACCTACATATCTAGGGAGCTTATAAAGGGTAGTAATCGATATAGAGGAGGAAGAGCTAAAAAGAGCTGAGAGCACCTATATACCAAACATTTGGTTCCGAAAGGACCATTACATACAATACCATGTATATCACACATATTCACATACAATCCCCCTGTGAATGAGTGCCGAAGGGAGTCCCGATAAATAGCAGAGTACCAAAGAAGAGCTAGGGACGATAGAGTAATGTAAAGGTAGCTTGGGTCATGGAAGGGCGTGTGTCGTAGCGCTGGTGTTGGTGGACAATCTTTCCCTCTAGCAGGATGTGATAATTAGGTTTCCAAGTCAAGCGAAGGCCAAGGTCGTAGCCCTCACCAAAGAGGAGCATAGACGTGTATTCATAGCGAGCTCTCGGATGAGAAGCATAGAGGCGTGACTGCCAATTAGGTGCTTCAAAGTAGTCCCCAAAGAGACTAATACGAATGTGCGGACGCAGCTCCGTATGCACGACTCCAAGTACTGCCCAGCTAGCCTTCCCTCCTGCACGGGACCAACGAAAGGTACAGGTACTCTCCCACTCCTTCTGTGCTTGATGCAAGCTGAGACTGAATCGTTGCACCTTAGATTCCCCTGCCTTTCTTCGCTCTCGAAAAGAGGCGAGTAGACTAGCAGTTTTTCGTTGGTTAAGCTCAACATTTAGATTTGCTCCATAGCTCCAACCTCTGTGCTTCACAGTATCAGCCTTTGCCTCCGAGAGTCTTCGATAGCGATCAGCATAGAGCTCTAGGGACGTTGCGCTAAGAGGCAGAGCAACGAGCCACATAAACCGCCCACCAGCCTCGTCGTTGGGGCGAAGTGCATGTGTACCACCGTGCCCATAGTAGCTCCAATAGTCCGAACCTACATACCAGTAGGAGAGGCGGAGGTCACCCACTTGCAACTGCTGAAGTAAGAGATGATGGATGGTAGCCCAAGCACCGAGGTTGCTTCGCCCAAGTTCACCCATCAGTTTCGCTTGACCTTGTCTACTTTGCACTGCATAGGATAAGCTAAGAGCCGAGGACGAAGAGAGATCATGCAATCGAGGGCGATGCGATGCACCAGAGGCGGAATGCAATATATATCGGTGCCAATCCTGATGCACACCTTGTAAGGCTATGCGCCAGAGATCTTCTCGATATTCCACCCAGCCCCCAAAGAGGCGCATAGGGACCATTGCTCGACGACTCCATTCACTACTTGTTCGATGAAGCCCTGTCTCTGAGAGTGAAGTAATGACTTTATCCTCATCTACCTTTCCATCAAGAGAGCGAGCAGAAGCAAAGGTACCAAGACGAAAGCTTCTATGACCTAGCTCCAAGGCGATGCCACGGCAAAAGTTCGTCTCCGTACTAGAGCGTATCGGGCGAATGCCCTCTGGCAAGCGAGGTGCTAGGGAGAGGAAGCTCATGGGATATATCCCTTGCCCCAAGACAAGCCCACAGCCACGTGTCACCCGATAGTCTCCAAGGACAAGACTATGGAGTAACCCACGTTCACGAATAGCTAGATGGGCATTATAACTATCAAACCCTCGATGACGTCCATAATTCCAGGGCTCGAGATAATCCTTCTCCGCACTGAGATAAAGACTCGTGTGACGCTTCCGCTCATAAAGAAAACGAAGCAAGGCAGACTCGTTTCCTCCTAAGCCTTCTTGCTTCGTTTCAGTTTGCTTTCGTAGGCTTACCCGCCCTACAAACTCTAGTTGTCCTCTACTCTCCGTCCCTTTCTCCTGTTCCCTACCCTCTCGACACACCAGCACAGGGAGAAGAAGAGTGAGAAGCTTAGCATCCCAGCCCCTTACCAACTTGAGATCAGAGAGGCTTCGGAAAGGCCCAGAGCAACGCCGATAGTCAATGAAGCATGTAACCTGAAAGTCACGAAGGAAGGGGATACGTTGTAGCTCCTCGGGCGTCACTTCATTAATGTCCCAAGGGCTATGACGTAACTCATCATAAAGCTGCTGGAGCTCAGCAAGCTCCTCATCAGAGAGGAGACCCAGGTAGCGTTGCTCCTCAAGATATTCATCCCAAGCCCTTACATGTTGAGGAATACTATCAGGTACCCCAGCATGTACTCGAAGGACAAAAGAAAAAGCTATAGCAACTAAAGAGAGGAAGAGGCGTTGGTGTTGTTTCATGGGATAGGAGACTAGCCCGGGGACTCAAGTTTCTCGGCGAGCTCGATGAGACGAACGAGGGTATTGCGGTTACGTGTCGTAGCGGTGAACTTGAGTTTCTTCTCTAGGAAGTTGTTGCTTAGCTTCGATCTACTTGCATCCTTCGGTAGGTACATATAGAGTCTGCCCTCTACCATACGGAGCTCCTCTTCCCCGAAGTCCTCTTGACAGAGGGCTACGATTCGCTTCGGGTCAATGGGCTCCATCATCGTGGTATAGAATACCCGATCCTGCTGGTATTCATCACCGAAGGGGTTGCCTCGGAGGTGCTTCTTGAGCTCGCTAGCGTCGGTGGTGATGACTTGTAGCTCCGCACCGCAATAGGCTCGTATGATCTCTGCGATACGTACGGAGGTCTCCTCCTTAGATAGGGGTGAGCGAAGGACGATATTCCCGCTCTGTATATAGGTCGTGACCTCGGCGAACTCCTCCGCTTCGATGGCATCACGTAGCTCAGCCATCTTCGGGATACGGTTCTTTCCGGAGGGCATTACTCCCCTGAGGAGGACGATGTAGGTGCGCATGTCGGTTCTAATATTAGGTCGTCGAAGACATGGATCCCTTGTTCTTTGCAGTAGGAGCGAAACTCACGAAGTACCTCGAGTGTAGCCTCCATGTTGATAAATCGCTCTAATGGGAAGGAGCATAGAATCTGCGTACCTCCAGAGGTGGTCCTTCGGACTTCCTTTGTGTGCTCCTTGCTCCCAACCTCCTTGTTTAAGACTATCCTTTCCATATAGGATCCGTCTTTCCATTCCCATTCACTATCCTTGGATTTATATTCAAGGAAGAATAGGAGCTTAGAGCTAGACTCTTTCTCTGAACCGAACTCGCTAATTCTACACCTTCTCTGTCCATCTTGGTCGAAGTATCCCGTATCACTATACTGAATGAGGCTAAACTTATATTCATACACCTCATCGCTTGTTTTTTGTACTCCGAGATAGTACTCAAAGAGGTAGGAATATAGGTAGTCCCATGCCCACATATCATGCCATATGTTTAGACGGCTATGCCCTTTACTTCGGCCATAAATAGGGTTAGAGAAGTGTTTGAACCCATAGAAATCGGGCATGCCTAGCTTACACTTGATGAAGTATGCTAGATCAGACATTCGCCTCTGGTAGGCATAGAGTATTCGGTGTGCTCGTCTAACGTCTAGAAGAGCATTAGAGAGGTTTTCTGTGGTTGTCTCCATGATGCTTATTTGTATTTAGGGAGGTGGAACAAGGTGTCGATAGAGGAGGGAGCACGTCTTGCGGGGGGATCCTTATAGGTGTCTGCGAGGCTATCCAGCCATTTCAGGGAAAAGTACCCGAATAGCTCAAAAGCCTTGATGATGTCCTTACATATTCGCTTCTCTACGCTGCTGTAGGGAGAGGACTCATATGTATACTTCTTGACTTCCTCAAGGAGTGTTTGCCATCGTATATTAATAATGGAATATGTCTTGTCGCCTAGAGATAGTGACTGCTTGGATGTTTGATAGTTTCCACCTAAAGCAAGCAACCATATCGGTCGTTCATCGTCTTCCGCAAGAGTGTTGAGAAGGGCTTGTATCTCATTAAGCCATTGACCTTCATATTGTCCTTCTTCCTCGTATCTCTTCGCTTCGATGATGAGGTGCATTCGCTCCAGCTCAAGCCATACATCAGGCTCTACAGAACTTTTGTTGTTTGTTCCTTCCGCAGACATTCTTTCCCAAAAGGATATGTTCTCGATCGCACCAGCATCAGAGAACTCTGGTAGCGTATGCTTACTAGCCTCATATTTACTAGCCTTGTAGAGTATCTCCCAAAAGGTTTTGTCTGGTAGATACTGTAGTAGACCTATGGTGCTGGAGGTAAGAGCATCTTCAGATCGCTTACCTGTAGGAGTCCTAAGATTCTTCTTACGTAGTATTGCTTGTAACATATATCTAAGTAGAAAAGTAAGCCCTACCCCTACATCGTGGAGATGTAGGGGCAGGGCTTATCTTGACCTGCTTATCCCTCGATCGTGGGGGCTAGGCAGGCGCAGAAGGCGGGGACGAGGTTGCGGTCGCCGAAGCCATTATCGACACGGGCAACGTTGATCCAGAACTTATTCTCACGCAGGAAGGGCAGTGGGTAGGCTGCCTTCTCACGGGGATAGCTGTGTGTCCACGTGTCGGAGACCACTTCGTACTCGGGGTGGGGGGCATTCTTTAGGACGTTGTCCTCAGCATCCACACGACCCTCCTTGACCTCTTGGATTTCGTCCCAGATGCACTGCATCACATCGAGGAAGCGATCCAGCTCAGCCTTGCTCTCGCTCTCCGTGGGTTCGATCATCAGGGTACCGTGTACGGGGAAGGAGAGGGTGGGGGCATGGTAGCCGAAGTCCATCAGACGCTTAGCGATGTCGCTCTCATCGACACCGCAGGTCTCCTTGAGGCGGCGGCAGTCGAGGATGAGTTCGTGCCCGACACGTCCTGTGGCGCCGGTGTAGACGATGCCGTAGGTATCCTTGAGGCGAACGGCCATGTAGTTGGCATTGAGGATCGCTGTACGTGTGGCACGCTCGAGTCCCTTGGTACCGAGTAGGCGGATGTAGGCATAGGAGACGACGTCGATCCCTGCGCTACCCTGAGGCGAAGCGGCTACGATATTGCCCTCAATGGGCTCGAAGTCCACTCCATAGCCGTGGGTCGGTGCATAGGGTGCAAGAGCCAGGGTCATGCAGATCGGGCCACTACCAGGGCCACCACCGCCGTGGGGGATGGCGAAGGTCTTATGGAGGTTGAGGTGGCAGACGTCAGCACCGATGAAGCCGGGGTTGGTGAGTCCTACCTGAGCGTTCATGTTCGCTCCATCCATATAGACGAGGGCACCGCAGTCGTGGATGCGCTTGCAGAGGTCGATGATGTTCGTCTCGAAGATTCCGTGCGTGCTGGGGTAGGTGATCATCATCGCAGCGAGGTCGTCACGATGCTCCTCGGTCTTCTTCATGAAGTCCTCCCAGTCCACATTCCCGTGTTCGTCACAGGCGACGATCACGCACTGGTAGCCACACTGCGAGGCGGAGGCGGGGTTCGTCCCGTGGGCAGAGGCAGGTAGGAGCACCTTGTTGCGGTGACCATTGCCGTGTGCCTCGTGGTAGGAGCGTATGGTGCGTAGGCCTGCATACTCCCCTGCGGCACCCGAGTTGGGCTGTAGGGATACGGCTGGTAGACCTGTGATGGTCGCTAGGAGTTCCTTAAGGTTCTCTAGGAGTTCGATGGAGCCCTGTACCTGATCGGCGGGGGCATAGGGGTGGATGTTGCAGAAGGCTGGGTTGCTCAGTGGAATAACCTCCGAGGCAGCGTTGAGCTTCATCGTACAGGAGCCGAGGGAGATCATGGAGTGCGTGAGGGAAATGTCCTTACGCTCTAGACGCTTGATGTAGCGCATCATCTCGGTCTCGGTGTGGTACTTGTTGAAGACTTCGTAGCCGAGGAAGGGTGAGGTACGTACGTACTTGCGGTCGATGTGGATGGTGTGTTCCCCGACCTCATCGTTGAAGTTGCTGTCCTTACCTACCGCCGAGGCGAAGATGTGGCAGAGCACCCCTAGATCCTCGGGCAGTGTCGTCTCGTCAATGCTCACGAGGGCGACACAGCCACAGGGGGAGTAGAAGAGGTTCACACGACACTCCTCAGCTATCTCTCGGAGCTTGGCCATGAAGCCCTCTTCCTCGGGGAGGATGATGCAGAGAGTGTCGAAGAAGTCTTCGTGTAGGAGCTTGTAGCCAAGTCCCTTGAGCTTGCCTGCGAGGAAGCCTGCGTAAGAGTGGATACGTCGGGCGATGTTCTTGAGCCCTTCGGGGCCATGATAGACGGCGTAGAAGCCACTCATCGAGGCGAGCAGAGCCTGTGCCGTACAGATATTACTCGTGGCACGCTCACGCTTGATATGCTGCTCACGAGACTGGAGGGCTAGGCGATAAGCCTCCTTGCCGAGGCGGTCCTTGCTAAGCCCGATGATACGTCCGGGGAGGGTACGCTTGTACTCCATGCGACAGGCGATGTAGCCTGCCGAAGGGCCACCATAGTACATGGGGACACCGAAGCGCTGTGCCGAGCCGAAGACTACGTCTGCTCCCCATTCGCCTGGAGGGGTCAGCAGGACGAGGCTCATCAGGTCGGCGGCTACACCTACCTTGATATCTGCCTCGTGCGCCTTCTCTACGAAGGCTGTGTAGTCGTGGACACCCCCTAGGGCACCTGGGTACTGAATAATCGCGCCGAAGAACTCACCGCTGAAGTCGAACTCCTGCCACTTGCCGAGCACGACCTCGATCCCCTGTGGTGCACAGCGGGTGAGGATGACATCTCGTGTAGAGGGGAAGACCTCCTTGTCGACGAAGAGCTTACGTGCCCCTGCCTTAGTCTTGGCCTTGCTCCGCTCGTTGAAGAGGAGGAAGGCTGTCTCTGCACCCCCCGTAGCCTCGTCGAGTAGCGAGCAGTTGCTCAGGGGCAGTGCGGTGAGATCGGTGATGACGGACTGGAAGTTGAAGAGTGCTTCGAGACGACCCTGCGACACCTCTGCCTGATAGGGCGTATAGGAGGTGTACCAGACGGGGTTCTCTAGGACGTTGCGCTGTATGACGGGAGGGAGCACGGTATCGTACCAGCCTTGACCGATGTAGGAGGTGAAGACCTCGTTCTTCGAGGCTAGGTCGGCGATATGCTCAGCGAACTCCCGCTCTGTCATTGGCTCTGGTAGGTCAAGGGGCTTAGGGAGCCGGATATTGCTAGGCAGAGTCTGTTCGATGAGTTCGTCTAAGGTCTTAACCCCGATGGTACGGAGCATCTCATCAGCATCCAGCTGATCTACGCCTATATGGCGTATCGAGAAGTCATTGGTGTTCATTGGCGAACGATAGTTATTTGTAGTTAGTACGTTTATCTGCTACTTGATGGTGTAGCGTATCAAAATTAGCGAATTTGCATAAAGGAAAGCTAGGCTACCCCTAGAGGAAAGGGTTATGCTGACGCTCGTAGCCAATTGTCGTTTCCTCCCCATGACCACTGAAGACAATGGTCTCGTCAGGCAGGGGAAGGTACTGCTCTCGAATGGACGTGACGAGCTGGTCATAGTCTCCGTACCAGAAGTCTGTGCGCCCAATCGTCCCTAGGAGGAGCGTATCCCCCGAGAGTAATAATCCTGAGTCGGGGGCATAGAAGGCAATGTGTCCCGGAGCATGTCCTGGGACAAAGAGTACACGTAGCTCCTCTCGCCCCAGCTGTATGGTATCACCCTGCCCCACTAGGGTATATCGTTGCATCGGCACATCCTCTAGTGGCAAGGGGATACCGTAGCCTCGGAGTTGCTCCGAGGGCAGGGGTAGCTGCTCGAAGTCAATCCTATTTCCATAGGCAGAGATGGACGCCCATGTGCGTAGGACGTATGCCGCCCCCCACACGTGATCAAAGTGCTGGTGTGTGCATAGCATGAGCTGTGGTGATAGTTCCTTCTCCACAATGAAGGCTCTGAGCTTCTCCTCCTCAGAGTGACGCATACAGCCAGGGTCTACAATAGCAGCCTCTCGAGTATCTTCATCATAGAGGACGTACGTGTTCTCCTGCACAGGACCAAACACGAACTGATGTATCTTGAGCATTTCCTTTTCTACTGGGATGATATATGTACTACAAAGATGCAAAAAACTAGGCTACGTCCTGCTCCTTTCACGAACTTCCTACCCTCCCTACCCTACCCGTTCTCACTTCTCCCAACGAGGATTCAAAAAGTACCCACTCGTGGGTAGCACTTGTAACCCATGCTAGGGTAATGAAGCAAACCCACGAGTGGGTATCCAACACGACCCACCCGTGGGTACCAAATGCAACCCATGGGTAGGTATTTTCACTCCTACCTCTAGAGTACATTATCCACCTAGTAGGCCAGACAGATGCAGGCATATCTGTCTAACCCTAGGAGGGGTACTTTAAGTAAAACGATGGACTATGAAAGGGGGAAAGTGGGTATCGCTCTAGTACAGGGGCGAGGAGATAAGCTCAGGCAGGAGAACAAGTGCCTTGAGTGCTGATCCCCAGTAATAGTCTCCAAGAGTATCAGTACGTGGTAGGACCCGATGGCACGGGATGAAGGGAGCCAGTGGATTAGCACCAACAGCTGTCCCAACGGCCTGTGCTCCACGAGGCTTCCCAACGAGCGTAGCTAAGTCTTGGTAATGACAGCAGCGCCCGCTCGGGATGTGCAACATGGCCTCCCACACCTTACACTGGAAGGGCGTACCAAAGAGGTGTAACGGAGGTAAGGATACCCCCCTTCCTAATCTCGAGAGGGAGTACAAAGCGTCTTCATGGAAGGGGCAAGAGCTTTGGATAAGTACCTTAGGATGGAACTCCTCCTCAATACGCTTTAGCACCTCGGCTCGCCCCATGAAGGAAAAGAGCGAAACACATAAACCCTGCTCTGTGGAAGCGAGTAATAGCTCACCAGCATAGGTCTCATAGAAGTTGTAATAGAAAGTGTACTCCTTTGCCTCCTGACGCCTTGCATGGATGAGGGTGGTCTCCTGCCATTCTGCTAAGGGAATGATACTCTTGGCTAAGCACTCAGAGCTGAGATAGTGAAGGACTTCATCCACAGGCAGCGTAAAGGTCTCAACAAAGGCTTTGTTCAATTCCTCACTTGCACAATCCAGAGCGAGACTCAGCTCTAGGGAAGTGGGCAAGTCTCTCTTGTGTGGCGAAAGCTCTCCAAGGGCACGAAGCACTAAAGTGCGTGTAGAGACACTAGACATTGGCTAGATACAGAAGTACGGGGTGATTTACTGTCAGACGGATGGTTTTCTCCGTAGCACAGTTCAGCGAACCACACCAGAGCTGGGGGAGCAAGTGTTGCTCTAGTGGCCAGCGAACCCCAGTAAGACTGATTGGCTTCCCTAGAAAGTCAAAGACAGAGACCTGTTGTCCTACAAGTACCTCCACCTCGGCAGGCTCTGTAATAAGGATAAAGTACCCCTCATCGGTGAGCATAATAAGTTCGTCCACGAGTGGAGCATAGCTAGAGAGTAGAGCCAGATTAGCCAAGAAGTGATCTTCCCGCCCTCCACTTGCACCAAGAAGCGTTATGGATCGTCGCCCCATACTCCGATGGACGAAGTTCATTGTCTTAGTCAGGTCATTGGTGTCTTGGTCAGGGAAACGATGGATACGTTGCCCAAGGAGATCCTTCAGAGCGGGTGATACCGAGTCGAGATCCCCCACTACGGCGTCGGGTAGCTGGCTCGTATAGCGACGGAGCTTATTCACAGCACCATCACAGCAGATGAGGCTGTAGCCTTCCTCCCCAGCACACCACTTGTCTAGGAGAGCTAGTGGCACGGGTGCCTTGGGGAAAGCACCATTGGCTAGGACAAGAGTCTGAGGGAGGTTGTCCTCAGAGAACAAGGGATAGTACTTCATCTTATGCTTGGTCACGCTTCATCAGACGTGTCCATTTGTAGAAACCAAAGAAGGCTGTAACGAAGTTCACAGCGTAGACAAAGGTCGAGAGATAGTCCTGTGCTGAGAGGAGGGAGATTACCCCAGCAGCGTTGGCCACAATCCAGCAGAGCCAGTGCTGCCTCCACTTACGTGCCATCCAGATCATCCCTATGACAGAGGAGAGGGTAAGTAGTGCATCAGCCCAGGGGATCCGCCACTCAGGGAGATACACAGATAGCCTAATGAGCGGATAATAGAGAGCAAAGATGATAAGGAGCGTATAGAGTAGAGTCTTTCGGGGAATATCCGTAATAGGGACTTCCTCCTCTCCATCCTGAGAGCCTCGGCGAAGCCATGCTATCCACCCCCAAACACTTGTGATGAGGTAGTAGATGTTGATTGATAGCATCCCATAGAGATGCGCCTTCCATGCGATTGGAATCCATAGGATAGGCAGGATGATTCCCACTAGCCAAAGCCAGATGCTCGCCTTATACTCCAGATAGAGCCACAGCAAGGAGACAAAGACCGTCACAAGCTCTAGGGAATGTGAGCTAAGGTAAGAGAGGAGGAAGTCCATGAGTATAGTACTAAATCTGCTTAGAGTGAAATGGTCGTGCCGACGAGGGCATGGATGCCCGCCTGCGGATAGAGCATGAGCTTCGTGTAGTCTCCCCCTGTCTGAGCCTTAGCAAAGTCATAGACATACCCATTGTTACTGTACTTGGCATTAAAGAGGTTGTTCACCTGAAGCTGTACACTCCACCCTTTAACAAAGCGTACAGGAAGTTCATAACCCAAGCGAAGGCTTGTCGTGTGATAGCTCGGCAGTGAATGGTCTTCTCGCCCGAGGTTATCCAAGTACTGCTTGCCGACAAGCTGATGGGTAAGTGCCACCTCAAACCCACCATATCCATAGCTCAACGTATTACTCATTACAATGGAAGGAGAGAAGGCTATCGGTGTGGAGCGTAGTGTAGCAGAGTAGAGGTCTGGTTGATAATTGAAGTCCGTAAGATTATCAATGACCGACGCATAATACGTGTAATCCTTGATACGGCTCTGGCTTAGAGCAAAGGCGGCATCCCAGCGTAGAGAAGAGAGGATGAGCCATGAGGCATTGAGCTCGACACCCATGCGGTAGCTCTTAGCCACGTTCTCTTTGAGGATGCCTCCCACATCACTCAGCTTTCCATTGGCTACGATTTGGTCCTTGTAGTCCATATAGTATAGGTTAAGACCTGCGGAGAGTGTCCTACTTCTGAAGCCATAACCTAGTTCGTAGTCAATGAGTCGCTCAGCCTTCGGATAGTCCTTGGGTGTAGCATCTGTGTAGAGACTCCTGTTGGGTTCACGATGCGCTACTGCTACTGAGGCATAGAGGTGGTGTGCAGGGGCAAATCGGTAAAAAAGCCCAGCCTTAGGATTGAGAAAGCGGAAGGTCTTCGTTAAATCGAGATGCTGTTGCTTCTTTGTCTGCTCTACAAGGTGGTCGGTCGTTCCCTTGATGCGGTAATCAATGAAACGATACTGCACATCGGCAAACACATTCAGTCCACGAGCCAGCTCGTAGTTGAGCTTAACGAAGGCAGAGAAATCAGTCTTCTTTGCCTCGTTGCTGTAGTATCGCTCTGTGGGATCCACAGCATAGGGATAACCTGAGGTAATGGAGCGTGTGCCATAGTGATCCCCGAGGTAATGGTTACCAGCTATACCACCTGTCAGCTCAATCCTATCATCCTGATAGGCAAGCGAGGTAATTAACCCTGCGAAGTGATTATCAAGGTACTTGGATCGGAGGAGTGTTACCTTCTTTACTGTAACATCTTTACCATTAGCATCCTTCTGTACAAAGTTCTGCAAGCCATACTCCACGAGCTTCCTACCCGTACGTAGCTCATCGGTGAAGCCATACCCTCGGGTGTAATGCCCTGTGACGCTAAGGGTCGTCCTCGGTGTGATCTGTTGTGATAGCTGGAGCTGATAATGGTTTTGCTCATAGTTATCTGTATTATACCTATACCGTGCATCTTGGGGTGTACTGCCAGGATTAATATGGCCAGCAGAGTTGTATGTACGACCATACTTCGCCTCATCCTTGGCCGATAGCCCATTCCAAGCTATACCCGTATGTTGCTTCCCTCCAAAGGCGAGGAACTTGAGGATGGTTTTCTCACCAAAGTACCCACCTTGTACGAAGTAGGAGCGACCATCCGTCCCACTGCGATCTACGTAGCCATCTGTAGTCGTCTTACCGAGCCGAGCCTCAAGAGCCCAATGCCCTGCTATACGTCCTGTCGAGGCGTGTACCTCACGACGAAAGGTATTGAAAGCTCCACCTAGCAGGGAGACAGAGGCTGAGGGTGTGAGCAGGAAGTGGTCGGTACGTAAGTTAAGGCTTGCTCCAAACGCTCCTGCTCCATTGGAGCTAGTCCCTACACCTCGTTGTAGCTGAGCATCCTGAACACTTGCAGAGAAGTTGGGCATATTAGCCCAGAAGACCCCTTGGCTCTCAGAGTCGTTGAGTGGGACACCATTGGTCATCACATTGATCCCCGAGGCATCCACACCACGCACCCTAAGGGCTGTGTACCCGATGCCAATCCCTGCATCGCTCGTAGCGACAACAGATGGGGTTTGGAGAAGAAGATAGGGGATATCAAGTCCAAGGTTATTCTTCTGCAGGCGTTCCTTGGAGACATTCGTGAAGGTCATCGGCGTCTTCTCAGAGGCCCGTGTAGCGGTCACCTGTACCTCCTCGAGGCGATGTGTGCTGATGCTGTCTTGCTCGGCTCGTCTGGAGGCCTCAGCATACTGAGGGAGTGTAGTCGCCAGAGATAGCACAGCGACAGGGAGGATTGTTTTTCTCTTCATCATACAATTACTTAAATGATGTAACAGTAGAGCTGAAGGGAAAGGGCGTGTGTAATGATTGACAATTCCTACGCCAGTATTGACTGGATCAGGTCTTGAGGGTATCATCTCAGCTAAATACACTCCGCAGGGCGGAGGATCAGCACCCCTTTGTCCTTAGTTCTTTCGGGACACAAAGTTAGCAAACAACATGCATAAGGCAAAAAGACAGATTGATTCAGAGAGATAGGGAAAACTAGCTAGCAGGAGAAATGGATAGGTAACAGGAAGGAAGAAGATACTAGAGTACTCAGCCTCTATTTGGTGGGTGTGTACAGATAAAAGGAGAAGAGACCAACCTACTTGGAGTAGATTAGCCTCTTCTGTCTTGTGCGGCTGAAGGGACTCGAACCCCCACGCCTCGCGGCATCAGATCCTAAGTCTGACGTGGCTACCAATTACACCACAGCCGCATACCGCTGTGACCCCTCATTGAGAAATCACGCCACAAAGGTAGTACATTTTTTCATTTCTACAATAGCAGAGCTTCCTTCAGCTCCCTCCCGTGGTTCTTCCCCATCCTCACACCCCATCCGATAGCCTCATATCAGGCCTTAAAGTTCCACAAATTGAGGACATATAATCCCCCTCATAAGCATCCGACAAGGACGCACACTCAAAAGGAGCAACACCTCTCTATACTAGCCCTAAACACAGGCCTCTCAAACATCAGTAGAACGAGTTACCATAAGTCGTCTCTACGACTTACCATAACTCGTTGCGACGACTTACCATAACTCTCTGAAGCGAGTTACCATAACTCGCTATCACGAGTTATGGTAACTCATCAATGAGCTTTTTTTGTCCCTACATATCCACCTCACAACAAGCCCATTACAATCGCCACACCATCTCTATACGATGGCGTATCTAGAGCGTACTCATCCTTCACTGTATATTTTGTCTTACCCCTTTATTATCCTCCCACGCTCCCATACCTAGAGATGGACCATACAGCACCTACACATCCATCAAAAAACACCTTAAAACAGACAACAAAAGAAGATAATATGCAACATATTATATTTATTTATAAATTTGCACCAAGATTAGACAGACTTATTAAACAGACAAACAGAAAGAACGGTCATATTTTAAAAATAAAGCATATCAATAATGGCAAATATATTGGCACAGCTTCTCCAATGGGTTACGGGGGGCGGAGCACACGGATCTAATAAAAGACACATCAGCAAAAGGCGGGATGCCTTGCGCTACAAGACCTACCCCTCGCCGGCTGCTGTAAAGCGAGACATGCACACAGAGGGGACCTCTATTGAATCATGCCTCTCGCTGGCCAAGAGCTGTATGAACCCTAAGTGTCCCCCCATAGACTACGACACAGCTCTGTATTATGCAGAGGAAGCTGCTGAGCGTGGGAGCCGAGAGGGTATTGAGCTTGTCATCCACCTCCTAGAGGGGAACTATCCCGAAGGTGATCACACAGAGCTCTTAGCCTTTTGGCGACGTACTCGTGCTAAGATGGATGAAGAGGCCCAAGCATTAGCCTCTCACCCGACCCATTAGATGTATCGACACCTCCCCAAGAAGGATATCGCAGGCGTCATAGGCAAGTAGCCAAACAAATTCATACGAGCTACCACAGCTCCTCATAGAGCGTCTCCGCAAGAGATCGCCATGAGGAGCTGTGGTGGCTCGTCTAGCTATCCAACACTACCTTTTCACCTCATCACACACCCACCTCGTGAGCTTTTACGTATCTTTATCCCAGCAATGACGGCACTTCTACTCTCTACTGTCCGAAGGGAGGAGTGTAAGCCCACCGATACAACGACAAGAAATGAAGCAAATAAAGCTCTTCCCTACCCTCTACATCTCTATCCTTGGACTCTTTCTACTCTCTACCACACCTAGCTGTAAACGAGGAGCAGACTCCACCCAAAAGGCCCTCGCTGAATATGTAGATCCATTCATCGGAACGGATTGGGTAGGCAATGTCTATCCAGGGGCGACTGTTCCCTTCGGGATGGTGCAACTCAGCCCTGACAATGGTCTACCTGGCTGGGATCGAATAGCGGGATACTTCTACCCCGATAGTACGATTGCAGGCTTTAGCCATACCCACCTTAGTGGCACAGGAGCAGGGGATATGTACGATATCTCTTTCCTACCCGTACTCCTCCCTGCACTAGAGGGAGGGACCTTCCCCATCAATGAGGAGGGGGAACAAGCTACCCTAGGCAAGCATGCACGCTTCAGACACTCCACCGAAGAGGCCCATGCAGGATACTATGTCGTTACACTAGAGCCTTACGACATTCGTGTCGAGCTGACGGCCACACCACACATGGGCATCCAGCAGTACACTTTCCAGAAAGCCTCGGACTCAGCCTGCGTAATCCTCGATCTACACCGTGCTATGAATTGGGATCAGACCACCGGTAGCGACATCGAGCAAATGTCGGAGATCTTCCTACAAGGTTACCGTAAGTCTACGGGCTGGGCTAGGGATCAAGAGGTGTACTTCTCCACACACCTCTCTCGCCAGCCTGATAGCATCTTCATCCAGCGCATCTCCGAGGATCAAGCAGGCAAATCCCCCAAGCAGACAGTCATTGCCTACCTATATTATAAGGTAAAGGCTGGGGACAAGCTCATCATTGAGACCGCACTCTCTGGGACAAGCGTTGAGGGAGCTTTAGCCAACTGGAGTGATGAAACAAAAGAATTTGACTTCGGCAAGTATCGGGAACGAGCAGAGGAAAGATGGAACGAGCGTCTTGGGCGCATCACACTTCCTAGTGACGTAGCCGACAGCCTGCGCACGACCTTCTACACTGCTCTTTACCGCGCACAGGTCTGCCCCACCCTGTATAGTAACACCGAGGGAACCTATCTGGGGGCAGATAGACGGGTACACCTCAGGAAAGATGGGACGAGTACCTACAGCACATTCTCCCTCTGGGACACATATCGAGCTGCACACCCACTATACAACCTCATTGCGACCAAGGAAAATCGTGATATGGTTCAGTCGATGATTGACTTTGGAGAGCAGAATAGTGGTTATCTCCCCGTATGGAATATGTATGCCTCTGAGACCAATATGATGATTGGCCACCACTCTGTACCGGTAATTGTCGATGCTGTGCTCAAAGGTGTCTACCGACCTAAAGATCCTCAGGCACTCCTTGATCTATTTCGTTTCACCTCTGAAGGGCCACTCCATAAAGGGTTAGATGATTACACGAGTCTAGGCTATGTGCCAGCAGATCGACACGATGAAAGTGTATCGAAGACGCTCGAGTATGCATACGATGATGCTGCCATTGCGGAATATGCCCGCTGGATGGGTAAAACAGAAGAAGCTGAGGTATATGCTCGTCGTGCCAAGAGCTACCTCAACCTTTGGGATGCAAAGACAGGCTTCTTCCGCCCCAAGGATAGCGAGGGCTCATGGCTCCCCAACTTCAATCCCTTTGCCTACACCGAGCACTTTACCGAGAGCAACGCCTATCAGTATCTCTTCAGTGTGCAGCATGACCTCAGCGGACTTGTCTCGCTAATGGGAGAGGAGAACCTCAGCAAACGTCTAGATGAATTTTTCGCTAGCCCCACACCACAGAGCGTCAAACTCCCTATCTTCTCCACGGGCATGATTGGGCAGTATGCACACGGCAATGAGCCTGCCCACCACGTGATTTTCCTCTACAACCTCGCACGTGAGCCGTGGAAGACTGCCGACCTAACCCATCAAGTCCTCACCACACTCTACAGCCATCACCCTGATGGGCTCTGTGGCAACGAAGACTGTGGACAGATGTCGGCTTGGTACATACTCGCCTCAATGGGTATGTATCCTGTTGATCCCCTCACTAGCCATTACGAACTGACGACACCACTCTTCCGAGAGGTGACACTCCACCTAGAGAGTTTTAAGACCTTCACCATCTCTGCTCCCGGGCTCTCGGAGACGAAACGATATATTCGCTCGGTGCGCCTCAATGGAGAGCCACTCCATCGCTCCTACATCACCTACAAGGAAATTATGCGAGGTGGTACACTAGAGTTTGAGCTGACAGATCAACGAGGCGTCATTTGGTACTAAGGGAAGCAACTCACGGCTTATCCCTATCCTACCCTCTTGCCCAGCCCATTCAAGTATGAAATGGGCTGGGCAAGTTTATTTTCTATCGGTCAAGAGAGAGATAGTCAGGTGTATATCAGAGCTAAAGGTACAACTCTTGATCTCCAAACAAAACACTGCAAATCAAACAGATACAAATGGGTCTAAAAGAGACCTCAACAACTTACCATAACTCGCCAAGACGACTTACCGCAACTCTCTACAGCGAGTTACCATAACTCGTTTGAACGACTTACCATAACTCTTCGACACGAGTTATGGTAAGTCATTACCATCCCCTCACGAATGCCCTAGATAGGCACATTTCGAAGCTCAACTTTTGGCTCAATGCAAAGACCATCCTCTGCCTCCATTGTAAATCAAGGGTGAGTTTTTAATCATCAAATTCCCCTTGCATGCTAAGCTATAAGCTCTTTTCCTGCAAGACATACTTCCTTTTCAGGAGCCCATTCCTCGTTTTTCCCATTAGGATTTATGAAGCATCCCTAGAGAACTCGTATCTTTGTACACCTCTAGCTAAGAGGAAAGTAGACAGATAAATGCTGAAATTTGATATACATAAGACCTGCTCGGAGAGTGCAGCCCGAGCTGGCAGGATAGAGACAGACCATGGCGAGATACTTACGCCAATCTTCATGCCCGTAGGTACTGTGGGGTCGGTAAAGGCCGTCCACATGACAGAGCTACGTGATGACATACGTGCTCAGATTATCCTCGGCAACACCTACCATCTCTATCTACGCCCAGGGCTAGACATTCTCCGCGAAGCTGGGGGACTCCATAAGTTCAACAGCTGGGACGGATCTATACTCACAGATAGTGGGGGCTACCAAGTCTTTAGCCTAGCTCATCGCAGGAAGATAACCGAGGAGGGTGTTACCTTCCAGTCGCACATCGATGGATCGAGGCACCTCTTCACTCCCGAGCGAGTAATGGATATCGAGCGCACGATAGGGGCAGATATTATCATGGCCTTCGATGAATGTTGTCCAGGCGACGCAGATATTCACTATGCGAAGAAGTCTCTAGCACTTACTGAGGGCTGGCTTCGTCGTTGTGTCAATCGAATCAAGGAAACCGAGCCACTCTACGGCTACCATCAGAGCCTATTCCCCATTGTACAGGGCTGTGTGTATCCAGAGCTTAGGACGAGGGCAGCGGAGTTTGTCTCTTCATTAGAGGCAGAAGGGAATGCCATAGGAGGGCTAGCCGTAGGTGAGCCAACCGAGAAGATGTATGAGATGGTAGAGCTGACAAATAGTATCTTACCCAAGGACAAGCCCCGCTACCTAATGGGGGTAGGGACTCCTATTAACCTCCTAGAGAACATTGCCCGAGGCGTGGATATGTTCGACTGTATCATGCCGACACGCAATGGCCGTAATGGGCAGCTCTTTACCAGCCGAGGGACAATCAACATCCGCAATGCCAAGTGGGCAAGAGAGTTCAGTCCCATCGACCCCGAGGGCTATTCGTTTGTGGATAGCCAGTACAGCTTGGCCTATCTGCATCACCTCATCCGTGCAGATGAGCTATTGGGACTTCAGATTGCCTCGATACACAATCTCGCCTTCTACCTTCGCCTCGTGAGGGAGGCACGTGAGCACATCCTCGCGGGGGACTTCGTGGCATGGAAGACCAAGATGGTACGGCAGATGGATAATCGCCTCTAAGGGAAGTATGGACACTACACAGCAAGAGGAAGAGAAGAAGCCACAAGGCGAGCCACAGGTAGAGCTTCACAAGCCCTACCGCCCCTGGCTCGGGCGAGTGGATCGGTACATCATACGCACCTTCCTCTCGACGTTTATCTTCTCTATTATCCTCATTCTCTCGATCGCTGTCGTCTTCGATGTGAATGCTAAGATTTCGGACTTCCTGAAGCCCGAGGTCCCTTTCTCCAAGATTCTATTCCACTACTACCTGAACTTTATTCCCTACTATGCGAATATGTTCAGCCCACTCTTTGTCTTCATCTCGGTCATCTTCTTCACATCAAACCTAGCGGCCAATACCGAGATCGTGGCGATGCTCGCCAGTGGAATGAGCTTCCGCCGTCTGCTACGTCCCTATATGGTAGCAGCTGGTATCATCGCCTTGGTAACCTACCTGCTCAACGGCTTCATCATCCCGTCAGGCAACAGGGTGCGTCTGGCATTTGAAGATGCATACCTCAGGTCAAAGACAGAGAAGTACACATCAAACATCCAGATCGCTATCGAGAAGGATGTCTATCTGTATATCAAGGAGTATGAGAGCCAGAGTAAAGTAGCCTATTCTATGGCCGTGGATAGGTTTAAGGGGCGGTCTCTCGTAGCCCGCATGACCTCTGACGAGGCTCACTATGACACGCTCGACAGATGGCACCTCCGCGACTTCCATATACGTCGCTTTGCAGGACTGAAGGCAACCGACACCGTGGGCTACGATCTCGACACAAACCTACGCATTAGGCCCTCCGATTTTCTAGTCAACGAGAAGGATGTAGAGAAGATGCGTAACGATCAACTAGATAGCTATATAGCTCGACAGAAGGAGCGTGGGGCAAGCAATACGAAGCTCTTCCAGATAGAGCTACATAAACGCTATGCAGCTATTTTCTCTGCCTTCATACTAACCTTCATCGGAGCTGTCCTCTCCTCAAAGAAGATGAAGAATGGACTGGGTATTAACCTCGTCATAGGCTTTGCACTCTGCTTGGGCTACATCGTGGCTACAACAGTCACAGCACAGTTCTCCAATGTAGGCATGATGGCTCCTTGGCTAGCTGCATGGCTTCCCAACATCTCCTTTGTGCTCATCGCATCCCTCCTCTGGCGCAAGGCTCCACAATAACGTACATCTACGATGAAACAAAAGATACAGAAGGGCGTTTTAATCCCTAACAAACGAGCGACCTTCGACTATGAGCTACTCGACACCTATACGGCAGGGCTTGTCCTAGTGGGGACAGAGATCAAGTCGCTACGACTCGGTAAGGCCAGCCTCGTTGATGCCTACTGCTACTTCCATAATGGAGAGCTTTGGCTAAAGAATGCAAACATCAGTGAGTACTTCTATGGCTCGTACAATAATCATGTAGCACGACGCGACCGTAAGCTCCTGCTCAACCGCAAGGAACTACGCAAGCTCCTTGACTACGTCCAGACCCCAGGGGTAACTATCATCCCAACCAAGATTTTCATCAACGAGCGAGGGTTAGCTAAAATAGTCATTGCTCCAGCTCGCGGTAAGAAACTCTACGACAAGCGAGCTTCCCTAAGAGAGAAAGACGACAGGCGAGAGATGGATCGTGCCATGAAGCGTTAGACAAGCACGCACACGGTTCCCCTCTCTCCTACAGAGACAGATCAGAGGCAAACTGGGAGCAATTCGCTAACTTTACACCCCCAAACAACGCAAGAAGCTCATGCAAGAAAGGATACAAAAGCTACACGAAGATGTCCAAGCACTCTCGGCACAAACCCTTGAAGAGGTAGAGGATCTTCGTATCAAATACATCAGCAAGAAAGGGCTAATCGCTCAGCTCTTCGACGAGTTTAAAACCGTACCAAACGAAGAGAAACGTTTGGTAGGGCAACAGCTCAACCAACTCAAGGAGGCAACGATTGCTAAGATTAACTCCCTAAGAGATGCTCTCACATCAAGTGGTCAGACTGCTGAGGAAATAGACTGGACGCGTAGCCCCTACCCGATCAGGCTAGGTACACGTCATCCTCTCACGCTCGTACAGCAAGAGATCACCTCTATCTTTGCACGCCTAGGCTTCTCTATTGCTGAGGGCCCCGAGGTCGAGGATGATGAACACGTTTTCTCTCTCCTTAACTTCGCTGATGATCATCCTGCCCGAGATATGCAGGATACCTTTTTCGTTCGGAATACCCCGAGTACACTACTTCGCACCCACACTTCATCGGTACAGACTAGAGCGATGCTTGGCACCAAGCCCCCGATACGCATTATATGTCCAGGCAGAGTGTACCGCAATGAGGCCATATCCTATCGTGCACATTGCTTCTTCCATCAGGTAGAAGCACTATACGTAGACGAAGGGGTCTCTTTTGCCGACCTCAAGCAGGTACTCCTTTATTTTGCCCAAGAGATGTTTGGAAGAGACACCAAAATCCGTCTTCGCCCATCATACTTCCCCTTCACTGAGCCTTCCGCAGAGATGGATATTTCATGTAATATATGCGGAGGCAAGGGCTGTAACTTCTGTAAGCACACAGGATGGGTGGAGATCTTGGGCTGTGGTATGGTAGACCCCAACGTCTTAGACAACTGCGGAATCGACAGCCGTAAGTACACTGGCTACGCACTTGGTATGGGGGTAGAGCGTATCACAAACCTAAAGTATCGGGTGAGTGACCTACGTCTCTTCTCTGAAAATGACATACGTTTCTTGGAGCAATTCCAAGGTACAATGTAAGTTCATCCTGCATCAAGCCACTTAAGCACGTGACCAGAAAAGAACGCTACGAGGCTGTCATCTCTTGGTTTGAAGAGCACATGCCAGTTGCTGAAACGGAGCTACATTACGAATCTCCGTTCGAGCTACTCGTAGCAGTCATTCTCTCCGCACAATGCACCGACAAGCGGGTAAATCTAATCACACCTCGTCTCTTCAAACAGTACCCAACAGCAGAGGTAATGGCTCGTGCCGAGGTGGAGGATATCTTTGAGCTTATCCGTAGTGTGAGCTACCCCAATGCTAAGGCAAAATACCTCGTTGCCACATCGAAGCTCCTCGTTGAGCATTTCTGTGGTGAGGTACCAGAGTCCCGAGAGGAGCTAATGAAACTCCCTGGTGTCGGGCGAAAGACAGCCAATGTCATTGCATCTGTTATCTATGGTAGACCCACGATGGCCGTTGATACACATGTCTTCCGAGTTGCCAATAGAATCGGACTCACAACCAACTCCAAGACTCCTCTAGAGACAGAGCTAACACTCGTCAGATACATCCCAGAATCTCTCATTCCTAAAGCACATCATTGGCTCATCCTCCATGGGCGATACGTCTGTGTAGCTCGCAAGCCTCATTGCTCGGAATGTGGGTTAGCACCTTACTGTCGTTACTATGCAGCTCAGCAGCGCAGGAGCAAGAAAGAGACCAAATAGCCCCTACATATTTATGAAGCGTAAGCGCAGGGCAAGTACCATCGCTTGTCTTTGTATCCTATCACTAGGTCTGGTAGGTTTTGTCGTCCACTCCTGCAAAAAGAAAAGTCAAACTACTCTTAGCGACAGTACTGCACTCGTTATAGGAGTGATGCCTTCTGTTGACTATCTTCCCATAGCAGTTGCCGAGCAGAAGGGATTTTTTTCTCAGCCCATCAAACTCGTACACTTCGCCTCTCCTATGGAGCGAGATGCCGCATTACAAACTGGCGCGGTGGATGCATCTGTAACAGATTACATGGGTGCCATGCTCTTGCATAGCAAGGGAACAGATGTTCTCCTCCCCATAGCCTGTCAAGGGATGTTTCGCCTCGTCTTAGGGCGCAGTACTCCGCTGGCCAAGATCAGTGACCTACGGGGGCATCATGTGGGACTCTCGTCCAATACCCTCATTGAGTACGCTACGGAGAAGACACTTGTAGAGGGTAACCACCCCTTCCCCTACACCAGAGTAGAGGTGCAAGCCGTCCCGATACGCCTCGAGATGCTTCGCTCTGGAGATTTAGATGGAGCTATCCTACCAGAGCCCTTCGCTTCTATAGGAGTTGCTAAGGGGCTTAGTGCAATAGACTTGCCCCAAGGGCTAACAAGTAACATCACCGGCCTCCTATTCCTATCCAAAGCGACCAAGAAAGAAGCAGCTCTACGCTCCTTCCTCATGGGCTATGATAAGGCCGTGGACTACATCTGCACTCATCCTCGCAAGGAGTGGATCGGAGTGTTACAGGGGCTACTCGGCATCTCGCCTGAAGTTGCATCTGCCATTCCTCTACCCTCTTATACGAAGGCTACCCTTCCTCGCACTGAAGACCTCCAACCCATCCTCACGTGGATGAAAGGTAAGGGGCTTGTGCCTACGGACTATAACGCAGAGGGACTCATCCGCCCGCTCATTCAGGATAACTAACATGAGTTTTCCTACAGAGCTAAAGGTCCAACACCTCTCGGCTGGGTATACCAGCAAGCAAGGTCTACATACCGTGCTTGCTGGTATTTCCTTTACTCTCGGAGAGGAAATCACCTCGATTATTGGGCCCTCTGGTGGTGGGAAGTCCACCCTCCTGCACTGCCTCTCTGGCATCTTATCCCCTAGCTCTGGGACTATAATCCTAGGCGAAAGACCTCTTAATCCTCGGGCACATCAGATTGCCCTTGTCCCACAGCAGTACGGACTACTCCCTTGGAAAAAGGTCAAAGCAAATATTCTACTTCCCCAAGCCCTCGGCAAGCGGATTGTCTCGGAGGAACTCCAGAACTCTATCATCCAAACCCTTGACATCGCTCCACTCCTAGACCGGTATCCTGCCGAACTTAGTGGCGGACAGCGACAACGTGTCGCCCTTGCACGAGCTTTCATCATGCAGCCAGACCTGATATTGCTCGATGAAGCCTTCTCTGCTCTAGATATTGCCACAGCTGAGCGTTGCCGCACTCTGTTTCTCAAGCTCTGGGAGAGCTACCCCACTCCGACTCTTGTCGTCACACATAGTCCAGCCGAAGCTGTAGCTCTCTCCTCTCGGACGCTCCTAATCAGCCAGGGAGAGTTACTCGCTGATTTGCGGTATCCCCAGCGAGATGAACTGGAGTCTCGACTACTATATCTCAATGAAACGCTTCAGTAATCACCTCCTACAGCTCCTACTTGGTGCTCTACTCCTGCACCTCATCTGGCTACTGGGCTATGTGCTACTTCGCACTGAGGTCTTACCTGCACCTTGGTTGGTATATCAACACCTCGTTGGGATGGACTGGAGTGACCTACTGCTCCATGCAACAGCAAGCCTAGAGCGAATAGCTTGGGGAATACTTATTGCAACCATCCTTGCTTGGGGAATAGCCCTCACTGTGATTCTAGCACCGCGCCTAGGGAAAGTCTTCTCCACCTTCATCTATTTCTCTTACCCAATTCCTAAGCTGGCCCTGCTTCCCATCGTGATGCTGATTGGAGGGCTTGGGGAAGGGACAAAAGTTGTGATGATTGTACTTATCATCCTTTTCCAACTAGCAGTCTCGATGCGTGACGCATTGCTGACGGTCCCTAGGGAGCATTTTATGCTCGCACAATCACTGGGAGCGAGCACTGCGGGAATACTACGTCACGTACTCATCCCTGCCGTCTTACCGGCCTTCCTCTCCGCTCTAAGGGTTGCCATCGGTACGGCGATTTCGATACTTTTTGTCACAGAGACGTATGGGACGACACTTGGATTAGGCTATTACATCACGGATGCTTGGATGCGGATTAGTTACCTCGACATGTATGCAGGCGTCGTGCTACTGAGCCTCATCGGTGTCCTACTCTTTATCCTCATTGACCTTGCCGAGGTCTCACTCTGTCCCTCTCTCCATCGAGGCAAATAGTCCCCTGTACCCTCTGTTATCCTCTCTTATAGCAGAGATACAAACCTTAACATTCTTCCATAGACCCTTATTTACTTGGCCTTTCCTCTCGATGATACAGGGGAGAAAGAAAGGGCATTTATACCCAAAAGAAAATAAATTAATAAGCTAATAAATAGAGGGTTAAGACGGAAGATAAAGTCCTCTCCACGAGTTATAGTAACTCGTCACACAGAGTTATGGCAACTCGCTGAGAAGAGTTGTGGTAACTCTCTACGACAAGTTATGGTAACTCGTTTTAGTAAGTTACCATAACTCTTTAAGGCCTCTTATTATCAAATACTATATCATTAGTAATCCGCACGTTACAAAAGACCATAGAGGGGAACTGAATCTGGTATTGAGGAGACAAAGAACACTATAGCATATTTATACACCTTCTGTACACAACAGGGGACATGGTAGTATGAATTAGAGCTAGGGATAAATACAACAAGACTAAAACAAACCATTTAAACAGCTGATATCAAACTATTTCACCTCTTAAATTAATTTATTTAATCAATTCTTTTGTTTCGGAAACAAAAGTGCCTACTTTTGTTTATGAGAGGATATAAGACTCCTTGCTGTCTCGACTGATAAGTATAGAGAGACATTCTGTATCTTATCCAAGTTGCACTCTGGAGAGTCTATCAACTGCAGGGCAAGAAAACGTGCATAACAAAGACTAAAGTACACCGTAATAGATGTAAAATTAAATACGTATCAAACACTAACTAACGACTACTCTCATGAGAAAAAGAACACTTGCCCTACTTCTCCTCTTCCTAACGATAGGGGTCACATGGGCACAAAAGAAGCAGATCACCATCTCTGGCACGGTGATTTCGTCGGCAGACAAAGAGCCAGTCATTGCTGCGAGTGTCGTATGTACAGACTTTCCCTCTATAGGAGTCCTTACAGATGTCAAGGGGAACTTCTCCTTCAAAGTCCCCGAAGAAGCACGCACGCTGACCATCAGTAGTATCGGTTATACTACACAAAAGGTTGCAATCTCCTCCTCTCCAATGCATATTATCCTCAAAGCTGAGGAACGCATAACAGAGACCGTTGTAATCACAGGCTATGGAGCGACACGGAAATCGGCCTTCACAGGAGCAGCAACCACACTCTCCACGAAACACATGAAGGACGTTCCCTCCGTATCAATTGAAGATAAGCTCACTGGGGCTATCGCTGGGCTTAATGTCAGTTCTGTCTCAGGACAGCCTGGTAGCTTCTCCACTGTTCGTATCCGTGGTCTTGGCTCAATCAATGCTGGGAATGATCCTCTCTATGTAATTGATGGAGTCCCTGTAAACACGAATAGTGCAACTCAATTTGGTAGCTACAGCTCCGGTGGGGTTAATCCTCTAGCTACACTAAACTCCAATGACATCGAGAACATCACGGTCATCAAAGATGCAGGGGCAGCAGCACTCTACGGGTCTCGTGCAGCCAATGGAGTCATCGTAATAACGACTAAGGCTGGTCGTAGTGGACGGACACACTACTCTTTCAAGGCAGACTGGGGAAGTACAGACATGGCCATTGACTACCGCCCAACACTAAGCGGAGAGGAACGCAAGACCCTCATCGAGGCAGGCTACCGCAAATACTACTCAGAGCTCCGGAATAAGCAGACAGGTCAGCTCCTTTACCCTACCCCCGATCTTGTAGAAGAACAGGTACGCAAAACCACCGAGCCCTCCACCGCCGTCCCTTGGACTGGTCACTACACAGATTGGAGGAAAATCCTACTGCGTAAGGGTAGCGTACAAAACTATGAGTTCAGTGCCAATGGTGGCTCAGAGAATACGAAGTTCTATACCTCAATCTCCTACTCCGACCAAAAGGGGATCTCCCTAGCCTCCTCCTTTAATCGGTTAACAGGCTCATTCAACGTTTCACATACCGATCGTCGCCTAGAGCTGAAGGCTAGGGCTCTCTTTGCAAGGACAACGCAAAACCAGAATAGTGATGGCACAGCCTTCTCAAACCCTATCTACGGGGTATCCACTACTCTTAGCCCATCTACCTATCCACGTAACCCTGATGGCTCGTATAACCGATCTTTCCAAGGTAATAATAACATCAATCCTCTCTTTGCGCTAGAGAAGAACTTTAATCAAGCTAAGATTTTCCGTGCGACACCAACATTGGAGGCTAGTTTCACTATCTTCCCTTGGCTGAAGGCAAAACAGATAGCTAGCTGTGATTACTTCAACACAGAGGAAGCTGTCTGGTGGGATCCCCGCCAAGGAGATGGAGAGGCCTCTAATGGGGTATTCCAGAGAGCAAATAGTGAGTACTATACGTTGACAAGTCAATCCCAACTCTTTGCCGTCAAACAGTTTGGAGAACATAATCTATCCGGAGTTATGAGCTTTGAGGTAGAGGACTATCAGCGACTGGAAAACTATCTATATGGTTTGGACTATCCCTCTTTCCTAAAGAAAGAGATAGAGAATGCAGGGACAAAAAGCGGATCATCCTCAGCGAATTCGAGTCGAATGCTCTCTTACCTTATCAAGGCAGATTACAATTACGCTGACCGCTATATCCTAGCAGCCTCGGCTCGCTGGGATGGTTCCTCTCGCCTTGCACCTAATAAACGATGGGGTCTCTTCTGGTCCCTCTCTGGATCTTGGAACATAAGTAAAGAGTCCTTCATGAAACCCCTAGAAAAGGTACTCTCTGATGCTCGCCTTCGTGTTTCCTATGGTGCAAATGGTACACTTCCCTCCAACTATTATGATCACTTATCTACCTACAGCTTTGGGTACAACTATAATGGAGGAACAGGGTTAACAGAGTCCAGCCTCGGATCTCCTAACCTCTCCTGGGAAAAGAATAAATCCCTTAACGTTGGTGTGGACTTCAAGCTCCTACACCGCTTTGGAGTCTCATTCGACTACTATACACGCACAACTACAGATCTTCTGATTGAGAAGAATATATCAGGGACAACTGGATTCTCAGCAGAGCTGCAGAACTTAGGAAGCATGCGTAATACGGGCTTCGAGCTAGAGTTACGCTCTGCGAACATTACCCTCGATAATTTCTCTTGGAACACAACTCTCTCCGTCGGCCACAACAAGAATACCCTCCTGCGTTATGATGGCAAACAAACCAGAGAGGTAGCTGGACGTATCGTCCACGAAGTAGGATATCCATACAATAGCTATTATATAGCTGAGTATGCGGGTGTAGACCCTACCACTGGGAAGGCAAGCTACTATAAGAATACCCTTACATCCAAAGGAACACTCGACCGAACAATAACAACAGATCCTAATCAGGTCTCTCGCCGTCGAATAGATAAGCCTTACGATCCAGTCATCACTGGAGGGCTTATGAACACCATCTCTTGGGGGCCCATTGACCTTAGTTTCAACCTTAGTTATTCTCTTGGTGGGTATATCTTTGATAATGCGGAAGCACTACACAAAGATGGTAACAGTGAAGTCCTTAATCTTGCCATCCCAAAGATGTATGACCTCAATAAGATGTGGAAGAAACCTGGTGATAATGCTGAGCTACCAGCCTTTGACCCTACAAATACGTTCATTTCATCTACACGCTTCCTCTTCTCCTCAGATCATCTCCGCCTAAAGAGCCTCACGCTGGGAGCTACTCTACCTAACAACTGGGTGAAGAAGATGGGGGTTAACTCAATTCGTCTCTATGCATCAGGAGCAAACCTCCTCACATGGAAGGATAAAAAGCTGGTAGTTGACCCTGAGTTTAGAGGCTTCGTTAGCTATCAAACACCAGCTCTGCGTTCAATCACTTTCGGTGTGCAGGTCGGGATCTAAGAGCTGCATGAAGTTAAATCTTAGTTATGACAATAACTCTCATGAAAAAGAATCGTCTTGCCATCCTTGCTTGCATGTGCATGATGGCTACCTTACCCGCATGTAAGGACTTCCTCAATACAGAGCCTTCTGACTCCCTTCCTACAGATAAAGTACTCTCTGAGTACAGTCTACTTCCCTCAGCTGTAAATGGACTCTACGATGGACTCCAAGGGAATAGTAGAAGCACTGCGTACTACGCTGCTATGTTCCCCATCGCAGGAGATCTAATGGGGGATGACGTACAAGGGGTCCCTTCCGGCTCTCGTGTGAGTTCCTATTACGAGATGTCCTATACCAAGAGCAATGCTCCTGGTATCTGGTATAAGGCTTACAATACCCTCCGTAGAGCTAATCGTCTCATCGAGATGTGCGACAACCTAACGAATGCCTCACCATCTACCAGTCAGGCTGCCCAGATTAAAAGTGCACGTGCTCAAGCCTTAGCTGTACGCGCCCTCGTACATTTCGACCTATGTCGCCAGTATGCTACACCCTATCCATTCTCCAATGATGGTAAAGCTCCTGGTGTGCCTATCCTCGTAACTGTCCCAGAGAATAAGAGTACACCAGGACGTGCTACTCTTGGTGAGGTATACACACAGATCATCTCTGATTTCAAGGAGGCGATAGCCAGTAATGCTCTGAGCGAAACAGACTATGGCTTCATCAGTCTTTATGCTGCAAAGGCTCTACTAGCCCGTGTATATCTATACATGGGTACATCTGAGGGGAACACCGAGGCTCTTCGCCTCTGTAAAGAGGTCATTGAAAGTGGGAAGTATGAACTTGCCTCCACAGTCAGTGAATATAAGACTATCTGGAGCGAACCGGGATCTAAAGAAATGATTTTCTCGATCGTAAACTTCGACACCAAGGACTGGGCAGACCGTGAAGGGCTAGCCTATATCTACAATGTGAATGGCTATTATAATGCTCATATCACCAAGAAGTTCTATGAAGAGATGCTACAAGACCCAGACGATATTCGTTGGAATGTGCTCTGGCCAAGTGAAGGCACAAAGGCCGCTGATGCAATCAAAGGAGTACCAGAGATTAAACCAAATATGAAAATTTTCATCGGTAAATATCCTGGTAAGGCAGCCTATAAGGACATGCGTTCAAACGACATCCCAGTCATCCGTCTAGCTGAGGTCTATCTCAATGCTGCAGAAGCAGCATTCAAGCTCAACGATAAGGCCACAGCACAAACCTACCTCAATACCATCGTCAAGCGTGCCAATGGCTCGAAGTCCGTGGCTCTAGCTGATGTTACACTCGAACGTATTCTCCTCGAGCGAGCAAAGGAACTAGTAGGAGAAGGACACCGTTTCTTTGACCTGATGAGAAATGGGCTCCGATGTGAACGTTTCTATGGTGGTGTCGCAGGCTGGCATGGTACTTTGGATAAGAAAAGCCAGTCCTTTGACCATACATACTTCCGCACAATCCTTCCTATCCCAGAGGCAGAGCTAGATGTCAATCCTACGCTAGCCCAGCAACAGAACCCTGGCTACTAGCCCTCTCCCCTTCTTTTTTCTTCACGTATCCCCAGCCCGAAAGTGCTACTCTTTCGGGCTGGGGATCTTGTATAAGGGTAAGCCAGCAATGAGACTTGGTCATAAGGGGTAGAAGAGCCCCTCTAAAAGCACACATCATCAGCACGGACACTCGTACAATAAATAGCACAGAGGGGGCATCATATCAGGGTTAAAAGTCTGCTAGGCTGGTCAACGATTATTTTTGCCTCTAGAAAGAGGACATATCAAACTAAACAACAGTCAATTACAAAGAAACAAAACTAGGCGTCCACAACTTATGGTAAGTCGTCTTAACGAGTTACTATAACTCGTCAAAAGGAATTACCATAAGTCTTCACGGCGAGTTACCATAACTCGCTAAGACGAGTTATGGTAACTCTCTGCCCACCCCTTATAAACACCCTAAATAGAGGGAAAGGGAAAAGAGACGTGAGGCATCTATCGGACAGCCTTCGACCACGCCTATACCAAGGTGTAGCATAAACTAGGATTTGTCTGTATAATTATCTACATTTGCTCTATCAAATGAACTCTAAATATCTAAGTGAAGATGAAAACATTAAAGGCTTTAATAGGGGTACTCCTCATCACAGGATGTAGCACCTCGATTCTTTACGCTCAGGATCCCCCTCGTGTGGTGGCGCAGCAGGGTGTAGATCACCACAACATCCAACCTCGAGGGCTCAAATGGAAGGTTGCTGTCGGGCGTTTCTCAAATGAAACCCAATACGGCAAAGGAATTTTCTATGACCGTGCTAACGATCCTATGGCTAAGCAGGCTCTAGACATCCTTATGGCTAAGCTCAGTGCCTCTGGGAAGTTCATCCTCTTGGAGCGTAGTGACACGGACAAGCTCGAGGCAGAACTGAAGTCCGGTGAAGGTCAAAAGATTGGCGCGGACTACCTAATCCTTGGTTCCATTACAGAATTTGGTCGCAAGGTAACGGGCAAGGAAGGTCTTTTCTCCTCGGAGAAGAGTCAGACCGTACAGGCTGGTGTAAGCATCCGTATCGTAGATGTCACAACGGGTCAAGTCATCTATTCTGAGGAGGCGAAAGGGCAGGCTGAGACAACGAGCAAGAGTACCCTTGGGCTGGGTGGTAAGGCAGGATATGATGCTACACTGAGTGATAAGGCAATCTCTGGCGCCATAGACCAACTAGTAGAGAATATCATCAATAAATGCACAGACAAGCCTTGGCGCACCTATGTCATCAGCGCAGATGAAGATGGTATTATCTTAGCCGGTGGTGCAGCACAGGGCATTCGTGTAGGGGATACCTTCACCCTGTATAAGCGAGGCAAGAAGGTGAAGAACCCTCAGACGGGAGTCACCTTTGAGCTCGCTGGTAAACCCGTTGCCCAGATACGCGTTGGGAGCATCGCTGGAGATACCCCCGATACTGAGTACTCCATCGTCGAGCTCGTATCTGGCACATTTGATACGAAGGCACTCGATAATTACTACGTACAGCCCTAGTCATATCCTCTAATTAGTCAGTCCTATGAATCAGTTATTCAAAAGAGGTACGGCTCTTATCCTCGCTATGTTTGCCTTCCTCGTCATCGGCGTTTCTTGTGGTACTACAGCCTCGATGTCTGGGGGGCTTAGTGACGAGTCCTACCTCGTCATAGCCGCTTCGCCACTTTACCAAGGGAAGAAGGTTTTTGTCTCTATCGATGACGAATCCACAATCGGTATCGTAGCTGTGCGTCCAGACCAAGTAACTCGCCATGCCAAACGTATTACCATCACTCCAGGTAAACATGTCATCCTCGTACATGATACAGCAGGGCGCAAGATCTTCCAGCAGGAAATATTCGTCTCGACACGATCAACAAAGACGATTACCCTTCGCTAGCTCTACCCTCTGATAGACACCATTCATTTCAACTAATTCTCACTATTATGATCCGAAAGATTGGGAGTATAGCCGCTCTGGCTATACTCCTTACGAGCTGTGGCTCTACGTCACGGCTCTACTCGTGGCACGGCTATGACCGAGTGTCCTACAACGTAGCAAAGAGTCCCACACCCGAGCATCTAAAAGCTCTAGAGCTCACCTATGAGAAACTCATCAACAGCCCCGCAGGCACAAGGAACACACCACCCCCAGGCATCTGTGCTGAGTACGGCTATATGCTCTATAAACAGGGAAAGCAAGCTGAGGGAATAAAACTCATGGAGAAGGAAATTGCCCTCTACCCTGAGAGTAAACTTTTCATCGGTAACATGATTAAACAACTGAAGAAATGAAGCACACATTACGCTCTTTAGCCATTGCCATCCCCACACTCTTACTCTCGCTCTCCACCCTTACCTCATGTGGCGTAGCGAAGGATAGCAACCGAGAGACGCTCTATCCCAAGCTCTACGAAGAGAAGCCTACCTCCATCGTTGTCATGCCTCCCATCAACGAGACCAATCAAGTAGAGGCTAAGGACAACTTCTTTGCTACGCTCATGGTACCTCTAGCTGAGCGTGGATACTACGTCTACTCACCCTTCCTAGCCAAGGAGCTACTCGAGCAGGAGAGTGCAGCCAATGCCGAAGTCTTTCTTGAGGGTGATTTACGTCCTTTTGGCAGGGTCTTTGGTGCAGATGCTGTCCTCTTTACCATCATCCATCGCTGGGAGAAGCAAGCCCTAACCTCCAGCATCAATATTGATGCGGAGTATATCCTTCGCTCGGTACGTACAGGAGAAAACATATTCGCTCGGCGCATCGAAGGTACACTAGATACGAGCGTTGCTGCAGGAGCTGGTGGCGGGATCTTTGGTGTGCTCGTCTCACTCGCTGCGGATGCCCTCAGCACAGCCCTCACAGATAAGGGTATTGTGGCCCAGCTAGCCAACGAAGAAGCGGTCTCAGATATGCCTGTCGGGAAGTACCACAATAGCTACGACAAGGATCGTAAAACACCAGCAAGCCCAGCACACGTCAGGGGCGTTGTACTCCGCCGTAAGTAGAGATCGGCCCCTGCCTTCTCCTACCCATTCACTCTCATATAGCAAGAAAAGAACACCACCGAGGAGGTAGAGTAAATACCACCTCGGTGGTAATTTTTTTGACACCTAGGTGGTAATTTTCTTAGCACCTCGGTGGTAATTTTCTTGACACCTAGGTGGTAAATAATTTACCTACGAGGTTGAATAATTACCAACATGCACCTCATGACAGAGAGGAAGAATGGGTTTCTACTGAGCTTGAGTCAGAAATTTATACTTATCCACTCCTTAAGCAAGAGTAAGGTTCTTTGCCTCTTCCTAGTCAAGCCCTACAGATAGATTATTACCACTTGGATTATCAAGGATTTTTCTAGAAATACAAGGATTATGAAAGACCTCTATAAGGCTATTCCCAAATAGGAAAACCTATCTTCTAATATGATGAAGTATAAGATAAGAATCTTATATTGACTAAAACATTACCTAAAAGGCTCCATAATAGGCTCGTAACTGCTTTAGATGAACGTATTGGAGTATCTCCTAATCCTTAACGCCTCGAGCAGGCTTTCTCATCCTGTTAATGTAGCCCCCGCAGCCACGAGCCTCGGCCCTATTCTCAACCCTAGGGCTTGTGCTATCGCACTATTTATGTCAAGGAGGGGGATTGTACATCATTAGTTTGTTGCTTCTATCGCTCTTCCTTCTTACTTGAAGCAAGAGAAAGATGTTCCACAGAGCATTTGAGAACTTGCTGCATAAATGATGACTGATTAATTGTGATTATACAAAACAAGGAGGGGACACTGCGTGACCTATAGTGCCATGCAGTGTCCCTAACTTATTTTTGTTGTAAAGGGTTGCTTAGTTGAGGTTGTGGGGAATTCGGCTAAGCTTTCGGTAAGACGAGACATAAAGAAAACTTCGAGGAGTAGGACTTCTCTGCGCTATTTTGTTGCTATATGTTTGATGTCTTGCCATTATGCTTAACGAATCTCAGCGACGATAGAAGTATGGGAATAATCATAGATAGCAGGCTAAGACTATTCATAAGAGTAGCGAGCCCGAAGGTTATTACCTCCGGACTCGCTACGTCAGTCGTGTCCACTAAGTCGAGAGCAGACCACAATGTGAATCTGCACTGGTGGATGCTACTCGAGCATTAACCAGGCTTAATCGGAGAGTTCCCCACCATCCTCAATATCCTCAATCGTCCCTTGGACAGAGAAGTTAATGAGGAGGCTAAGCTCAGAGTGCTGGAACGATATTACCTCCACTGAGGGCTTCTGATATATTTTCTTCTGTTTCATTGTCATCGTCTACATTCCGTTTATGTCTTAGTCTTTATTCTTAAAGAGAAGAACTGGATAGCGAGAAGGGTTACTATAAGGCGCTTCGATCTCTGGGGCAGTGTCATATCTTGGGCCAATAGGTGTAGATGAAATACCCTGAGAATCGAGATATACATATGGAGGATAATTCTCCGTATAGCAAATTCTGAAGCCGAAAGTGAGAGGGAGCAAAGGATACTCCGGTATGGAATGCGTCCATATAGAAGGATAGCCTGGGCGATCTGGCCATTTTGCCACTTGTCCTGCCTGTTTCCTATTATAGGTAAAGCCACCATCCCTTCGCTTTGATGTGCTAGGGAGGTATACTATTTCACGCCGCTCAACCTTCGTGCTGGTAG
Organism: Porphyromonas catoniae ATCC 51270; assembly: GCF_000565015.1. GTDB lineage: Bacteria > Bacteroidota > Bacteroidia > Bacteroidales > Porphyromonadaceae > Porphyromonas > Porphyromonas catoniae. Next base: position 1,831 of record NZ_JDFF01000024.1, on the reverse strand, counting down.
CGAATACATTTCGGTCGCGTACGTCCTTTGCAGTCTGTATGTTAGGATCCGCACCTACAGGGCAAGCTTCAATAACGACCTTATCCCTGTAGTATGAGAACCTATATGCATAGCGAGCAGCGCTATTTAGGAGCCTAATTCGCTTGAGCCCTGGGATCCGCTTCATAGCTTCTTCAGTATAGTAGCCATAACGACGACTTCCCGCTCCTACCACCTTATCAAATAGCAAGGCGTAAACAACAATCTTCTTATTCGGATCCTCCAGGAGGCGTAGTGAACTGAAGACGTATGCCGACGAACGCGGCCAAGACCCATCCTCTGGGTAGCGGTAGTAGGGCGCCGGATCTATGCTCTCTGCTGAATTACCTCGGATAAAGGTGCCGTTTGCATACTCGAATGAATGGGAACCAATCTGTGCAGGATTGGGATGATATAAGTGACCTTGCAACCTTCCATCTTCGTAATAATCTCCAAGACTCAATTGTCCTAGATCGCCTCCTAACACCTTGTCTGCTTTGATATAGATTGGTACGGTGCTGTTAGCCCTAGAGTGAGGCCCGAGGGCTGCTGGATATATAGCGTCTAGTTCGTACTCATTCGCTATATGGTAGCCTGGGATATTCAGTTGCTTCGCTTCCCCATCAAGATAGTATCCCACATTTGTGGTGACTTTAGCGTTGTTCGTGAAGCCAGCGAAGGTAACGGTTGGAGAGACTGCCGTTGGAGTTTGCCCAGCCATTTTACCATCGAAGTATGTCAGCGGATTTGTCATCTCCCGCAGTGTTAATGTGGTTCGCATAAGCTTCCCATCTCTAGAGGTAGTACCATTTGAAAGCATCGGGAAGTCCGTAAATACGGCCTGCCCATACGTCCCATCTACAGGCTCTACATCCAGTGCAATTTCTCCTCTACTATACTGGGCAGGGCTCGTAGCACAATAAAAGAGATACTCATCTTGACTTTCTTCTCCGCTACGAAGTAAGATACCTTGGTTTCCTTCTGGGAACGTGAAAACTGTTGTAGCCGAACCGATTGGGAGTGTAATCTGGCCTGTAGTAGTGTCGTGGTAGAGTAGCCCATTACTAGTAATTCCAAAGGATTCGGAGCGAATAGCTCGTATGTGATAGTCCTTATCTGTGTCATTCTTAATCTTCATACGCAACAGGAAACCTGCCATCTTTAGCGAAAGGTTACGAGCTACGATGTAAGGCATTCCATGAGGGTCGGTTCCACGAACTAAGTTATTCCCTACACTAATTAGAGCGACTGAGGCGCTAACTGGTTGTGTCGTATTAAACTTTTGCAGGACAGTGCTAGGGGTTGTAGAACCTGTTCTAACGAGTAAGCTCACCTTTAGTTGTCCACCCCCAAGAGAGGAGATATCGATATCCTCCATCGCCTGAAACTTCTTTCCATCGGCATCAACCTTGAGGTCTATTTCACCCGATGTATACTGGCCAGTAGAATTGACAATTAGATAGTCTGCTCGTAGCTTCCTATCCCCGGATTTTACCTCAATCTTAACCTTTCCTCCCTGTTCCTTCGGCGTAAGGATCAGACCTCGTGCTTCGCCAAGATCTCCAGAAAGGGAGAGGCGAACCACCTCTTTCTCTCCGGACGAAGGGGAATTGGGCAGATCATCCTTCTTGCACGAAGCAAATGCGACAAGCGCAAGAAAGACAAAGAATACTTTCTTCATACTAATTACTTCTGATTAATTGGATTAAATAATTTGGATTGAATATGAAGCGACAGGGATACGACATGGCTCGTCACGCCATGAAGCATCCCAGCCTCTGTTTATCGTAAAAGGTTGTTTAGTTGGGGGGGG
>NZ_JDFF01000023.1 GCF_000565015.1 Porphyromonas catoniae ATCC 51270 | reverse complement strand
GCCAAAAGCACTTACATCGGATAGATGTAGCTACGGGAAAGGTGCTCGAGAGGAAAGATGAGACACTACCTAAGATGTTTATCAAGGGGACACTAGGATACTCCTTGTTCGGCAGCTACTATACTGTATTTGACTTCGAGGCTGGGTGCATGCTCTGTGAGGAGCGAAGGGATAACTTTGTCTACGAAGGGAAGGAGTATAGCGCAGAGTATACGAGCCTCTTGCTACACGAAGGGATCTTCTACGTCTCGGTGCGGGTATCGGGTATCTTCTTCCTAGCGGCCTTCGACGTACAGACGGAGGAATTTGTTTGGCACGACCTCTGGGGCGGTTGGGATATTGAGTCCGTACATATCTTCGGCGGCCGGATGATCGCCCACTCCTATGACGAGGTACGTATCTACCAGCGGGTGTACTCCTGCGGTGTACCAAGGGCTGAGGAGTGTGAAGATAGGATATAACGGTCTCATGCCACACAGGTGCACCAGCCTAGATAATAGGACTGAAGGAGAAGATCGGGGAGAGACTGAGGGAGGCGTGTGGTTGAGCATCCCAGAGCTGAGGCAGGAGTATCGGTATCCTAGGTGTGAATTCTCCCCGTGTATACCTACTACCTAGAGGGGAAGAGTATACACGCAGGTATACCATAGTATACACGTGTGTATACAATAGTGTACACACGTGTACACACCCTACCTCTAAGTATACTCTCTGTAGGGCTCTCGTCTGTGCTTGTCTCACGCTGTACACCCCTGAGGAACCCCATAGATAGGAGGGGATAGGTAGAGCAACTCGTGGGCATGAACGAATATCCCAAGGAGAGAGGGGGCTAGGAGCACAATGAGGCTCTAGAATGAAGGTGCTACAACATGAGGGCCTGTTACATTTAGAAAAGAAAAGAATAGAATAAACAACATGATCGTAATAAAGAGCGGAAGATGAATAGAATGCACATTCCTTATCGCTTGATAGCAGTACTGCTGGTGATAGCCTTGCTATCTTCTTGCCTCAGGGAGGAGTCCATACCGATAGCCTCCGCCTTCTCCATCGAAGTGGCGGAGGATAAGACTACGCCCGTGCAGGTTCAGCTGAAGAATGAGAGCTATGGGGCGGATGAGTACGAGTGGACGTTCGAGGGCGGTTCGCCAGCATCCTCACGAGAGAAGCGACCCGGGACAGTGACATTCACCGAGCCTGGAGAGCATAAGATACGGCTCCGTGTGCGGAACGCCGTTGAGGAGAAGGTCAGCGAACAGACCCTTCGAGTAGACTCGGCACTTTCGCTGAACTTCGACTATCAGATAGCGATTAACGATATCGCTCCAGCGGTAGTTACGCTCCGTAATTGGAGCAAAGGCGGTAGTCGCTATGAGTGGAGCTTTGAGGGCGGAGAGCCCTCCTCATCTGCGGCTCAATATCCTTCGGCTATTACGTTCAAAGATGGCGGTGAGCATAAGATCCACCTTAGGGTCTTCAATGGCAGTCGCTACGAAGAGCTGAGCAAGACCTTTATCCTGCAGGCTCCTATGCGTGCGGACTTTAGTTATACCCCCATTGCCGTAGACCAAGACTGGGAGGCACCCTTGACCCTAAGCACTCAGAACCTCACCACAGGAGGACTTACCTATCGCTGGCTCTGTGAGGGAGCGACCATAGAGCATCCCGAGGCCGAGGCCACAAGTGTACGCTTCGAGCGGGCCGGGAACTACAAGCTGATCCTTTTAGCTCGCAATGGCAAGGAGGAGCAGCGTATGGAGAAGCTTCTTACTATCAAGCCCAATCGGGGGATCATCGAGCAAGTGAACCTAAAGCTTGGCATCAATGAGGCTAAGAATACTGTCGGATGCTTCTATTCAGCCTATGCAGGAGGGGTCGTGACGTCGAAGCGTATTGCCGAGGAGCAGCTCGGGAGCAAGATCGATTTGGGCTTCTTTGCCTTGAACTCCTCCTTTAGTTATTGCTACTTCTTTGCACCCAATCAGGCCGTCTCCAGTTCCTTTCCACACATTCCTGGGGCACAAGGAGCGAGCTTCGTCCATTATCCATCTGACTACGGGAGTATGATCACTGATGCAGACTTCGAGAGCTTCAAGCAGGCTAAGGACTTCAACCGCATCAGACAGTGGAGCGAGCCACGTCCTAGACACTTTGACAAGGGGAGTTTGCCCCACTTCGTCCTCTTTCGTACGGCAGATGGTCGTCGTGGCGTGATCCGTGTCAAGCGCTATGTCCATGCAGGCGCCGCCTCCTATATCCTTGCGGATATCAAGATCGAGAAGCGCCCCAATGAATAACCTCTATTACCTATGCTGAAGATTTACCCTACGTCCCTCCGGAGGATACTCCTACTGATGGCTCTGCTGCTCCTCGGGATGAAGCCTAGCTATGCCCAGAATATCGAGGAGGTGCTTGCCTTTCGTAAGAAGAAGCCCCTTAAGATCAGTGGGAGTATCTCTGCTCGTGCTACGCTGTTCAGTAGTCAGTCTAGCGAAGCACGCCAGAGCTTCACATACCAGCTCACGGGTTCGGTGAACCTATCGCTCTACGAGCTCCTCAACATCCCCCTCTCGTTTAATCTGAATAACTACGGGGCGAACTTCTCCTATCCCTCACTCCCCAATCGGCTAAGCCTCCATCCTTCGTATAAGTGGATGAAGGCTCATATCGGTGATGTGTCTATGAGCTTCGGGCCCTATACGCTGAATGGCCATCAGTTTACGGGTCTGGGCGTAGAGCTAAGTCCCGGGAGGTGGCAAATCTCCGCGATGGGTGGTCGATTATTACGTCGGGTTGACTTCAATCCTGAGTTGCCGAGTATTAGACCAAGCTACGAGCGCTGGGGCTACGGGCTCAAGAGTCGCTATGATGGGGATAAATTCTTCATTGGCGGTACTGTGTTTACGGCTAAAGATAAAGCTGATGCTATCTCTTTTGATGCCGATGCACTTGGTCTTAGTCCCAAAGCCAACCTCGCATTGGGTATCGAAGGAGGACTTAGTCTCATCAAGGATCTGCAGTGGTCTTTTGAGTATGGTCTTAGTCTGATGCAGCAAGACCTCCGCACCAATGCTCGTAAACCTTATCACGCTTTTAAGACTGAGCTTAGCTATAAGCTACTGGGTAATCAGATCGGTCTTGCTTATGAGCGTATTAGCCCAGACTATGAGACTCTAGGTGCTTACTACTTTAATAATGACTACGAGAATTTAACAGTCAATTATAGTCGAAACTTCTTCTCAGATAAACTAAGCCTAGCACTGAGTGGTGGGGTACAGCGAGATGACCTCTCCGACGACAAGAAAGAAAAGAACAAGCGCTTTGTGAGCTCAGCCAATATCGGCTTCATGCCCAGTGATCGTTTCTCATTGTCGCTGTCGGCCTCAAGTTTTCAGGGGCATCGTAATATCAAATCCAGTTTTGACTATATCAATCAGCAGATGCCCTATGAGAATCTTGATACGCTAAACTTTGTACAGCTCAACAACAGCCTTGACCTCAACATGAACTGGCAGGTCAAGAAGAGTGAAGCACAAAACCATAACCTCTCGGCAAGCTTGGGCTATCAAGAAGGTGCAGATAAACAGGGAGGATATATTATGCCAGGTAAACTCACTCGCTTTCTTAACCTATCCAGCAACTATAGCATTGATTTTTCAGCACTCAAGCTTGCTATAAACTTTGGAGTTAATGGGAGTAACAACTATGCTCTTCGCAAGAATATGTTCACTGTTGGCCCTATGCTTAATCTCAACAAGCGTCTTTTGAAAGATGCGATGAGTATGGGGCTAACATTCTCTTATAATCAAACGCGCGATGAAGGGGTGCTACAGGCTAGCATATTCAACCTCCGCTATCAAGCGAGTTATCGGTTCCTCAAGCGACATAGCCTAAATGCTAGTTTATCTTATCAGAGTCGTTCTTTCCATAACCTACAGACTCCGAGAAGCTCCTCTATTACGAGTCAAATTGCCTATAGTTTCTCATTCTAGAATATCATTCATCTATATGCACCTAAGTACATTCATTAAAAGCTCTTGTCTAGCCATCTTTTGCTGCCTTTTGTGGGCTTGTGAGAAGGAGCAACCTGCGGGAGAGATACATCCTCTGATACAGAATGCCTATCAGACTAGAGAGGAGGCTCAGGCTGCTGTCGATGTTTTGTATCATCTTGGCTATCCCTCCATCTCCCTAGAGACCGATGCCAATGAAGGTCTCCCCTTAGCTTGGTCTGTTTATCTCTCTGGACTTATTGAGAGTGAAGCTAGCGAGGGCTATTATCCCAATCTACATCAAGGGAAGGTGAGTAGCCCTAAAGTAGAAGAGCTTAGCAAGAAGCTATACACGAGTTATTTCGACGCTATTGAGCAAGCCGATACCATTATAGCGCGCATAAATGACAGTCCGTCTGTGAATGCCCAAGATCGGGAGAGACTACAAGGGGAGGCCAAGTTTTTCCGAGCCCTTAATCGTTTTTCCCTACTTAGAACATTTGGAGCTCACCCTACAGCTCGTACTAGCCCAACATCAGAGACAGAGGCCACTCTTTATTCTTTAGTCGTTAAAGATCTTCAAGATGCTATAGCTCGCTTGCCACATAAGACCTTTATCGAGAATAAATCTCGAGTTAGTGCCTTCATTGCTCGAGCTCTTTTGGCAGAAGTTTATATGCAGATGAGTTGTTTGCCACTGAGGGAAAATAAGTGGGTAGAAGCTGTCTCTATCTTGAGGCCTATCTTGGCATCGGGGAAGTATCAACTTACAGGGCATGGCTCCAGTGAAGCCTTATCTGCCTACAATAAGTTGCGTCAGAATCCAATGGCTCCAGAGTATCTGCATACTTGGCAGGTAAAAGAAGGTAGATCACGGGCTATTTTCTCTTTTCCTAGCAAGGCGAAGGGCTGGGGTAATGTCCAGACCACTGTTGCCTTTAATGCTTACCAGCCCAGCAAGCTACTGCAATCGATCTATTCAGAAGAGGATATACGAGCAAAGGATAGGCAATATTTCCACTCCTTCTTCAAGGTCCAAGAGGGTAATAAGACTGTCTTTGAGGTCTTCGATCCTGCTCCCTACTTTTGGCTCACCGGAGAGGGAGAACACCTCTCAGCACCAAAGGTAAATCAGCTAGGAGCCTATCGCTATTCAGAGATACTGCTCATGTTTGCTGAAGCTCTTTGCCAGTCTGAGGCTACTGTGCGAGAGGAGGCTGTTGATGCCCTCCTAGATGTACAGTTGAGAGCTATGCCACATCTAAATAGAGAAGAGGCAAAGGCTGAGTTGATGGCTCTGGGAATAGATGCCTTCTTGCAAAAAGTCTGGCTTGAACGCTTCAGGGAGCTAGTCCTAGAGATGAAAATGGGATATGATATCGCTCGTACAGGCTTTTATCCAAGTAAAGTTCGAGGTAGCGCTGAGATAGTTTTTATCCCCCTTTCAGAGGCGCATAGTTCGAGTGGTGGACCACTACCTAGGAATCTGAGGCTTCCTCTTCCATTAAGCCCTACTCCTTGATCAGATGTTTGAGGTTAGCATCGTTCTTGATTTGCTCGATCTCGCTGGCGACAAGGCTTAGGATCTCTTGCTTCACGCATTTATAGTTGGCTTCGATGGTCTCGCTGAGACTATCGGAGCCATCTTCGTTAAGGAACTCCGCGATGACGGGGATGGGCTGGTAAGCCTTGGTTTCAGCTGTAACCTTAGCGACATCGACGACAATCTCAGCGTGGAAGATCTTCTGCTCGATACGCTCGTCGAAGTTGTCGGATACGACCCCGACGAACATCCCTTGTGTAAGGTTACTAATCTTGCTGGCCGGTATCAGGCTATCGAGCTGTGTAGAGATCGAGGTTGACTTGTCATTTCTATTGATGGTCATGGATTGTCGTTGCTGTAGGACCTTCCCGAAGCGTTCGGAGAGTGTCTTGGCTGTCTCACCCACGACCTGACCGCTGAAAACATTCCCCACGGTGTTCTTGAATCACTTTGCTCTCCTTGTCGCCGTAGTCACGTGTGAGCTGTGAGAAGTCCTGAAAGCCTAAACATACAGCGACCTTGTTGGAGCGAGCTGTTGCGATGAGGTTGTCGAGCCCGCGGAAGTAGATGGTTGGTAGCTCGTCGATGATAACGGAGGACTTGAGCTGTTTCTTCTTGTTAATGAGCTTCACGATGCGAGAATTATACAAGCCAAGAGCTGCGGAGTAGATGTTCTGACGATCGGGGTTGTTGCCCACTACCAAGACTTTTGGTTCACGTGGGTTATTGATGTCGAGAGAGAAGTCATCGCCGGTCATTACCCAGTAGAGTGCTGGGGAGATCATGCGAGAGAGTGGGATCTTTGCCGAGGCGTGTCTCCTGCATGAAGCTCTCATTCTCGAGGTTGAAGACGTCGTCCATCAGGTTGTTCTTGAGCAGGCGACTCATCCACACACCAGCCATGAGGAGACAGATATATCCGACCGAGAGCGTGAAGATGGAGAGCGAGGCAGCACCTACCTTGCCGATGGTCAAAGCTAGTAGCCACTAGTTGAGAAAGAAGAGAACAAAGCCTACAGCGAGCACTGCCCAAATCTTTGGCCAAGTAATGCTCTCCTCTTTGACACCCTTGGTTCCGAGACAGGATAGCGCGAGGAAGACGAGGCAGAAGAGTTTCGTCCAGAGGATGGTGCATTCTCCTTATCTTTGTGCGGGTCATCTCATAGAGTAATCTTTGGAGGGGCTCTATTAATCACTAAATATCATAATACATAATACTTCGATGAGACTATTAAGTGAGCAAGAACAAGAGTTGTGTAAGCGTATATTGCAAGGAGATGGTCGTAATAACTATCTCGCTAATATCCTTGATAGCGACTTGCCTGATGCTAAAATAACGGCCAATAAGGAGGAGCAGACGGTTTGCATACACTATAAGATGTTTGCTCGAGATAGCAAGAACTTTCCTCTCGATGAAAGGGATGCTCGAATCCGTAGATTAATTCTTGAGACAGTAACTTTGATCAAACTATTGGAGCAAGAGGGATATATTATGCTTTTCATGAATACTACGGTAGAGCCAAACCTCCCAATAGGAGCAGGTCCAGACAAGCTAATAAGTGTCGGTGGGGAGGAACAAACCATCGAAATTAAATCGGAGATAAAGGATGCTTCTGTAATCAAGCTCTGGGCAGAGTATTCCTCAAAGGCAATATACGTGACGGAGGAATTTAGAGTCTTTTGTGCGAATGGCTGTATCCCTCGATCGGACGTACAGTTCAATCAGAATCTCGAGCTAACCAGGCAGAGTCTCGAACTGTCCAAGCAGAGTCTTGACAAAGCCCGAATCTCTAATTATATTGCTATAGCCACTTTAATCATTACTTTTCTATCCTTCTTGGCGTCGGTAGCCGCAAGTTGGGGCTGGAGGCCTAGCTTCTTCTCCTAGGAGCTTGCTGTTTCAGCGGACAAGTCAGAGCCGAAGCGAGGTTATCGCTTCGGCTCTGTCGTTCTTGGGGATGAGGGGAAAGGGAATATTCGTCCGGGAAGAGGTCGATCTATCTGTTAAAGGTAAAGGGGGCTTCGTCTGCGGAAAAGGATTTTTCCTATGCGGAAGAAAGAACGATTTTATCCGAAGGGAGAGGAGCTGTCGTCTCAAGGAGAAGGAGATGCTTTCCGTGAGTAAACTTACTTTCGTGCGGAGGCGGAAAAACTTTCGTGCGCAGGGCGGAAAATTTTTGTGCGTACAGAAATTTATTTGCTTCCGCAAGAAAATCTGGCTAACTTAGCAGAGCGTTCTAACGCATTGTTTAACAATAAATTAATCTATCATGATCAAGATCAAAGCTGTTGAGCGTAAAGTCGGCTTCAACAAGACCGGAAAAACCCTCTGGTACCCCGCTATTCACCTGCATTCTGATGTCAAGTTCTAGGAGTTCATCGAGCTCGTAGCGGATGAGACCACCATATCCTCGGCCGACGTTAAGGCCGTCTTCGACCGTGCTTCGAAGGTGCTCGTTCGCCTGCTTCAGGACGGCAAGAGCGTCGACTGTGGTGACATGGGCACCTTCCGTCCCAGCATCACCGCCAAGACGGGGACGGGCGTGGAGAGCGCTGAGAAGGTCGGTGTAGAACTCGTCGACAAGGCCAAGGTCATCTATACGCCTCGCGTCAAGGTGAAGACGGCGCTCAAGGGCGTCCGCCTGGAGCGTGCCGAGCGTGTCCTCGATGTCCCGTATAAGTCTTCGGACAAGAAGAAAAAGAAGCCCGAAGGCGGTGGTGGCTCCACGCCTAACCCTGGAGGCGATGGCCACCTAGGTATCTAGATGTAAAACCTAAAAGAACTTAGGAAATGAGTAATCGACCTGATATATCCATCTATCTTGCCCACTTTACCTCGAACGGGGAACCTAAAGGTGGGCTCGATGAAAAGAACCCAGCCAAGGAGTTCTCTTCAATGTCGGCGAAAGATAGACTAATCTCCATCTTGACCGAGAAGAAGATTAGAGCCACTCAAATGCCATGGACTGGAGCTAAGGCTGTGTGCTTCACTGAATGCCCGTGGATGAGTTTATTAGCCCATACGAAACTTTACTCTCCTTATGGAATAGGCTTCAAGAAGGGACTAGTGTTCTCTAAGCATGGTGCTCCGGCTTTATATATGAGACCAGACGTATTTAAAACGCATATGGAAGAGTTTAAGGGCTTTCATCAGTATGTGTGGTCTCTCATCACTCCTTTTTCTCCCCCCTACCGTCCTTCACATTTGAAGATTGGGAAAACGTGTGATTTTACCCATGAAAGAGAATGGAGAGTGCCTCATGATTTTCCTTTCGAGTATAAGGACATAGAGTTCGTTATTCTCAATAACTATCAAGATATGGCTGAGTTTCCAAAGGAACTCAAGGATGCGATAGGGAGAGAAAAGTTCATCCTTATGGATAATTACCGCTTAATCGAGCGGTTGTGGCCAGTTCATCGCATCGACGACTGAGCCCCTGAGTATATAAGCTAGAGATAGGGCGGAGGCACTAGCATGCCTTCGCCCTATTTAATTCTAACAGATAACGAGTGGTATTACTATCGCAAAGGTATGGCGAGCTAGATGGAAGGTAAGTCGCTTCTGCAACCCGCATATGTCTGCGATCTCCTTGAGGTAGGCATTCATCTTCTGGTTGGAGAGGATGGGGAAAAGCTTCCCATCCTTGGGAGTAGTACTCGAGCTATACTTCTCGATGATGGCCTTGGGGATGCCTAGAAGGAGGATGTTACTCTCTATGCTTGTCTTCTTCCGTCGTGTCATGATCCATACCTTCCCATCCAGCGTGACTAGGTGCTCCCGTCGCAGGTTGGCCACATCAATATAGGCAAGTCCAGTGAAGCAAGAGAAGAGGAAGAGGTCACGGACGAGCTCAAGACGAGGGATCGTCAGCTCCTTGTTGGCTATCCTCAGGATCTCCTCGTCGGTAAGGAAGCCTCTATCCACTGGGACGAGGTGGAAGTGGAGATCACGAAAGGGATCTTGGAGGAGATAGCCTCGCTTGAGGGCATAGATGGTGACAGTCCTCAAGGTCTTCATCTTCTTGACGACGGTGTTGTAGGCACACAGAGCCACCGTCGTGAGGTACAACTCGAAGTCTTGGATGATGGCAGGCGTGAACTCCATCAGTCCGATGTCCTTACGCTTATACCTGTGTACTAGGAACTCGAAGAAGTGTCTATGCAAGACGCTGTACTTCTGTAAGCTCTCCTTGCTGACGGTATGCCCTACGGGATGACGGATGCCATCGATGAGCTTGTCAAAGACAGGGAGAAAGGTGCTGAACTCCTG
>NZ_JDFF01000022.1 GCF_000565015.1 Porphyromonas catoniae ATCC 51270 | reverse complement strand
CGATGAGTTAGGCTTTCTCTCTTGCGATTGTGCTACCTTCTGATGTCATATCTTTTATTATTCTCATCTATTCTTAGAAGTCCTAAGACAGTCCTATAGCTCAGTTGGTTAGAGCGCTACACTGATAATGTAGAGGTCGGCAGTTCAAATCTGCCTGGGACTACTTAAGTGACTTACCATGGGGGATTAGCTCAGCTGGCTAGAGCACCTGCTTTGCACGCAGGGGGTCAACGGTTCGAATCCGTTATTCTCCACTTCCTATTGACCTCTTGAGGTCTATAAATTACCAATACATCATCAGCGAGTAAGGTCTTCCTTGCTCGCTGATTTTTTATACCCCATCCATTCTTTACCTTGATATGTCTCTAGCATGCTTTAACTATTCAGTCTTTGCTCTACCGGTGCTATGTATCATTGCGATGCTTGTTCTGGGGGATGAAGTGTTAGAGCAGAGGAACAAACGATTAAACTTTGGCATATTCTTTGTTTCCTATAAAATACAAGTGTTGTAAAAGAATATACATTAGGAGCTGAGGGGGGCGTTATAGAGGCGTGACTCTTTGTGGGGTAAGACCTCGCATTCCCTCAGCAAGATAATCATTAGACAATATAACTCGTATCGTATGAGCAAAGTGTGGAAGAATGTCGCAGCGACACTAGGACTGGTCGCTGTGAGTGTTGTGGCATCGGCTACAACGGTGCATGTGATGAAGAATGGTACCCCTTCGGGGAGGGCTTCCTCGGAGGTAAGCGGTACGGAGGCTACGCTTTCGGCTTCGGATTATGGCTTCCAGAATGCAGCACTCTCCGTGGGGCAGCGTCCGATTGGATCTGCTCCAGATCTCACCCCTGCTGCTGAGGCTTCGGTCAAGGCTGTGGTGCATATCAAGGTGCAGAAGGAGCAGCGTGTGGAGCAGCAGCAGATGATGGATCCCTTTGAGTTCTTCTTCGGTGGAGACCCTCGCAATAGCAGCCGTCGCAGTCAGCCCGTCGTGGGCTATGGCTCAGGTGTGATCATCAGCAACGATGGCTACATCATGACGAATAACCACGTTGTAGACGGAGGGGATGAAATTAAGGTGACATTGAATGATAATCGCACCTTCAAGGCCAAGCTCGTAGGTGCTGACTCTGGCTCGGATATTGCCCTGCTGAAGATTGAAGGTTCGGACTTTCCCACGATTCCCTTCGGCAATTCGGATAACCTTCGCCTCGGTGAGTGGGTGCTGGCCGTAGGGAATCCCTTTAACCTCACCAGTACCGTCACAGCGGGTATCGTGAGTGCGAAGTCGCGCTCTACGGCTTCCGCTGGTGATCAGCTGGAGGTAAGTGCCTTCATCCAGACCGATGCAGCTGTTAATCCCGGTAACAGTGGTGGTGCGCTGGTCAATGCCTCTGGTGAGCTCGTCGGGATCAACACGATGATTTATTCGCAGACGGGTAACTATGCCGGCTACTCGTTCGCCGTGCCCATCAATATCGCAGCCAAGGTAGTCTCCGACATCAAGAAGTATGGTACTGTACAGCGTGGTGTCCTCGGTGTCGTAGGTAGTGAAGTCACCTCAGAATTGGTGCAGAAGGAGGGGCTAAAGGTCAATGAGGGCTTCTATGTCGCTGACTTTGCAGAAATCAGTGCCGCCCTTGCTGCAGGTATTGAGAAGGGTGATGTGATTACGGCGATTGCTGGGCATAAGATCTCGAGCTTTGGGCAGCTACAGGAGCAGCTCTCTCGCTTCCGTCCTGGGGATAAGATTGATGTACAGGTAAACCGCAAGGGGGCTGACAAGACCTTTAAGGTAACGCTTAGAAACATGGAGGGAGGCTCCTCCATCATCAAGCAGACCTCTACGCTGGATGCACGACTTGGGGCTACACTTCGCCCTCTAGAGGCGGATGCTCGCCGTTCCTACGGACTGTCCTATGGACTCGTTGTCGAGTCTCTCCGCTCGGGTGCACTGAAGAATGCGGGGATACGCGAAGGGTTCATCCTCCTCACGGCTAACGATAACCCCCTGCGTAGCATCTCAGACCTCAATAAGTCCATCTCACCCGTCAAGGGTAAGACGGCACGTCGCACCACCTCGATTCTTATCCTACGAGGCTTCTATCCTCAGTCAGGTGATGTGGTCACCTACACTGTAGAGTTGTAGGAACCCTCAGTAAAGCATAGCAGAACATAGCCCTCGGAGAGTAGTCTCCGAGGGCTATGTTGTTTCCTATACTAAGGCTGGGAAAGTTCCCCGTCTATTCTTTTGTCCTCTTCTTCAGAAATAATTATCCAACACAAATGCCCTAGATAAAGAGCTGGAGAAGGGGATGCAACGAGTTACCATAAGTCGTTGTAACGAGTTACTATAACTCTCTTCGACGAATTACCACAACTCTTTGACATGAGTTACCATAACTCTTCGTGACGACTTATGGTAACTCGTTATTTCTCATGTTTCTACCCGTTGTATTTTGTTTAATGTGAGTGTGTTATGAGTTATCTCTGAGAAGGTGGAGGAGCGTATCCCGAACTTGCCTATTGGGAGAGCTACATTTCTCCCTTAGCTCCTCTTGCGGTAGGAGAGGAGGGCTAGGGAGCAGGAGGCTAGGGCATAGACGGCGAGTGCGCCGAGCTGTGGGAGTAGATCCATGAGCCCACTCCCCTTGAGGTAAATGCTTCGCATCGCTTGGACGAAGTAACGTAGGGGATTGAGGTAGGTCAGCATCTGTGCCCACTGGGGCATACTCGTGATGGGGGTGAAGAGTCCACTCATTAGGAAGAAGAGCATCATGAAGAAGTACATGACGAACATCGCCTGCTGCATCGTCCCTGCAATATTCGACACACATATCCCCAGCCCCGACATCACCAGCAGGTATAGCAGGGTGAAGGCAAGGATGTTGCCGATCCCTCCAGCTGGGGTAAGTCCGAAGAGTGTTGCTGCCAAGCCCATAGCCAGCATGAGGACGAAGAGCCCGAGTGTCCAGTAGGGGATGAGCTTACTTAGAATCAGTGTCCAGGGGCGGACGGGGCTCACATTCATCTGCTCGATTGTGCCCGTCTCCTTCTCCCCGACGATATTTAGTGCAGGGAGGAAGCCCGTGAGCATTGTCAGAAGCATCACCATCAAGCCCGGCACCATAAAGGCTTTGTAGTCCAGATGGGGATTGAACTGGTATTGGCTCTGCAGGGTGAACGTAGGGAGGGCTGTGTACGCTCCCCTCTCTGCGCTCCCTACACCTGCCTGCCTCAGCTCGGAGGCATAGTCATGCAGCACGCTGGAGAGATAGGTAGAGCCAAGGATACCACGAGTGCCATTGACGGCATTGGCAGCGAGTAAGACTTGGCTCCCCTCTCCTTGTACGATTGCTTTCTCCAGGTCACGTGGGAGCTCTAGTATGATGTCGGTCTCTCCTGCCTCCACCCCTTGGAGTGCCTCTTGGTGGCTCTTCGGTAGGGCGACGAGCTGGAAGTAGCCCGAGCCTTTGACCTTCTCGATGAGCCTTCGGCTAGTCGTGCTGTGGTCGTTGTCTAGGACGGCCACACGCACCTCCTTGACCTCTTGGTTGGCAGCGAAGGGCAGGACTCCGAGCATCATGAAGGGCATGAAGAGGATGACACGTGGGAGGAAGCGATGACGCAGGATCTGCTTGAACTCCTTCTCCAGTAGGTAGCGTAGCATGGTGCTTTATTCTAGTCGGGTCTTAAACTTATATAGGCTCACGAGGATGAGGACACTCGTCATCAGTGTGAGGGCAAGGATCTCCGTCTCGACATGCACGAGGCTGGCCCCTTGGATCATAATCTTGCGCATAGCAGCGATGTACCAGCGTGCAGGCATGAGTGTCGATACCCACTGCAGGACGACGGGCATGCTCTCGATCGGGAACATCAGCCCCGAGAAGATCATCGTCGGAGCCATCAGCGCCATCCCCGAGGAGAGCATGGCGGCCACCTGACTCTCTACGAGGGTGGAGATCAT
Organism: Porphyromonas catoniae ATCC 51270; assembly: GCF_000565015.1. GTDB lineage: Bacteria > Bacteroidota > Bacteroidia > Bacteroidales > Porphyromonadaceae > Porphyromonas > Porphyromonas catoniae. Next base: position 166,829 of record NZ_JDFF01000022.1, on the reverse strand, counting down.
GAGCCCTAGCGATAGGGCAAGGAGGATATAGAGCATCGATACTCCGAAGAGCAGGAAGAGACTCCCCTCGATAGGTACGTCGAGGACAAAGGCAGAGAGGAGCAAGATGCTGATGAGATCCACCAGCGAGAGGGCGAAGTAGGGTACAGCCTTGGCAAGAATGATGTAGAGGGGGCGTATAGGAGAGGCCAGCAAGACCTCCATGGTCCCCATCTCTCGCTCTCGTACAATAGCGATAGCCGTCATCATCGCGCAGATGAGCGTGAGGATGATACCCATCACCCCTGGGACGAAGTGGTAGGCACTCTTTGCCTGAGGGTTGTAGAGCATACGGGTCTCAGCTTGGATGAGTACGGGTGCTCGGTGCTCCTTGAGTAGACGCTCTTGGTAGGAGGAGAGGACGGCTGTGGCATAGCCGATGATGGTACGTGCTTGGTTAGGGTCTGAGCCGTCGGCGATGAGCTGGATCTTAGCCTCTCCCGTCTGATGAAGGTCACTATCAAACTCAGGGGAGAAGGCAATGGCGAGCCGTATCGCTCCGCAACGGAAGAGGCTATCCACCTCGCTTGGGCTTCCCACCTCATGAGTCACGACGAAGTAGGGGCTGGCATCTAGCTGGGCTATGATCTCCCTCGCAGTCTGCCCCGAGGAGGCATAGACGGCGACGGGAGTACTACGCACCTCGGTGGTGATAGCGAACCCGAAGAGCAAGATCTGCGCTATGGGGATCCCCAGCAGGATGAGGAGCGTCCAGCGGTCTCGGGCTATATGCTTGCACTCCTTGAGGACAAAGGCTAGGAACTGCTTCATTGTCTTATCTGATTAGAGTCGTGGGGGAAAGGGCTCTTAGCTGTCTGAGCGCTTAGCCCCACGGGCTAAGCGCTGGAATACCTCTTCCATGGAGGCGACCCCATAGGTCTCTCTGAGTGCACTCGGGCTATCTAGGGCATCAATACGCCCATCGACCATGATGGATACCCGATCGCAGTACTCTGCCTCATCCATATAGTGCGTGGTGACGAAGACCGTGATACCCCTCTGGCTAGCAGCGTAGATGAGCTCCCAAAACTGCCTTCGGGTCACGGGATCGACACCTCCCGTAGGTTCATCGAGGAAGACCACCTCGGGCTCATGGAAGACTGCTACGGAGAAGGCGAGCTTCTGCCTCCAGCCTAGAGGGAGGTCTCGTACGAGGGTGTCTCGTCTAGCCTCGAAGCTAAGACTCGTGAGGAGCTGCTCTGTCCGCTCACGTATGAGCTGCTGTGACATGCCGTAGATACCCCCGTAGAGGCGGAGGTTCTCCCACACACGCAGATCCTCATAGAGCGAGAAGCGCTGGCTCATATAGCCGATGTGCTTCTTCACTTGCTCGGCTTCACGGGTGATGTCGTAGCCTGCCACACGCCCTTCGCCAGAGGTCGGCTTGCTAAGCCCCGTGAGCATGCGCATAGCCGTTGTCTTGCCTGCACCATTCGCCCCGAGGAAGCCAAAGATCTCGGCCCTCTTAACCTCAAAGCTAATCCCATCGACAGCGTGGAAGTCTCCAAAGCTCTTGCGCAGATCTCGGGCTACAATTACCTCCTCGCCCATTGTTTCTCTAAGTTCGCTCATGATGCACTCGGATGTAAAGCCATGAAGCAGTCCTCCACCGAGGGGCTAATCTGCTCTATAGATACGCTGGTATGCCCTGCACGATGTAGGGAGGAGCGCAGAGCCTCTACCCCTTGGCTACCTGTACGCAGTGTGACGTGGTAGCTCTCGCCAAAGGTATAGGCGGTCTCTACCTCGGGACTCTGCCTTAGGTCTGTGAGTAGGGGGATCATACGCTCACTACGTACTGCCCAGAGGGTGTGTGGGTAGCTTGCCTTAATCCCCTCGGGACTATCCACCTGCAGGATATGCCCAGACTGCATGAGGGCAATACGTCCACAGCGAGAAGCCTCATCCATATAGGGAGTGGAGACCATGATCGTGAGCCCCTGCTGCTGGAGTCTCTGGAGCATATCCCAGAACTCCCTACGTGACACGGGGTCTACCCCCGTCGTAGGCTCATCGAGGAAGAGCACCCGTGGGCGGTGGATCAGGGCGCACGATAGGGCGAGCTTCTGCTTCATACCCCCCGAGAGCTTGCCTGCCCGTCGCCCCTCGAACCACTCGATCTGCATATAGATATCTCGGATGAGGCTATAACCCTCCGTGACGGTAGTGCCGAAGACGGAGGCAAAGAACTCGAGGTTCTCCCGTACAGTCAGATCTTGGTAGAGGGAGAATCGCCCCGGCATATAGCCTAGGATGAGGCGAAGGGCTCGGTAGTCACGCACCACATCTAGTCCCTCTACGCTCGCTCTTCCGGCAGTCGGCAGTAGGAGAGAGGTGAGCATGCGCAGGAGTGTGGTCTTGCCTGCACCATCGGGGCCGATGAGCCCAAAGAGTTCGCCATGACCGATAGAGAGCGAGAGCGGATGCACGGCCTCTAGCTGGCCGAAGCTCTTCGCTAGCCCTTCGATCACGATGCTGGGCTCTTGGTGATCAGAAGCGTACCTCTGCATACATCCCTAGCTTAATCAGTCCATCATTGGCTACGGAGACCTTGATGGCATAGACGAGGTTGGCTCGCTCGTCACGTGTCTGTATGGTCTTCGGCGTGAACTCCGCTTTCTCGGAGATCCAGCTGATATGCCCCTTGTACAGCCTGCGCTCATCCCTACCTGCATCGGCATAGACGGAGACCTCCTGCCCTAGTCGTAGCTGGGTCAGTTGGCTGGCATCTACGTAGGCTCTGAGGTACACCAGCCTGAGATCGGCTACCCGAAAGAGTGCACGTCCTCGTACAGCTAGCTCTCCTGCCTCGGAATACTTGGCGAGTACGACGCCATCGATGGGGCTCTTGAGGACGGACTTCCTGATCTCGTCCTCGACTTGCTGTACTTGTACGCTGAGGGTGGAGGCCTCATTGCTGAGTCCTTGGTTCCCCCTCCCTAAGGCTTCGGTCTGGGCAGAGAGCTGACGCTCTAGGACGGAGAGTTGTGCGGAGAGGTCATCGACCTGCTTCGTGGTGGCTGCCCCTGCACGCTGTAGCTCGGTGAAGCGGGTGAGCTCTCGTCGCTGTACGGCGATCTGCTCACGTAGGGAGGCGATCTGCACGGGGATGTTGGAGCGTCTCCCTCCGAGGGCATGGATAGAGGAGTAGAGCTGCATCTTCCTCAGATGAAGTTGGGTGGTGTCGATGAGGCCTACGGGGACACCTGCCTTGAGGGTATCACCCTCCTGCAGGCGAAGGCTGAGGAGCTCGCCCGTGGCATTGGCAGATACGGTAACCTCGGTAGCCTCGAAGGTACCTGTAGCGTCATATTCGTTGTCCCTCCCCGAGCAGGCGGTGATGGGGAGCAGTAAGCCGAGGATGGGGACTAGTGACAGAAGTCTATTCATGGGGTCGTTGTCGTTACTTGGAGATATAGTATGGGCTTGTGGGGCTCGTGAGGGGAGTACGCACCCTAAAGTATCGGGTGCGAAGGGAGACACATCACCAAGGAAGGGAATGCGTGGGGGGTGAAGGGTCTGAAACGGGGTGGATACTATACTCCTGAGAGCCAGCGAAGGTCGTACAGGAGCTGTAGATACTGTACTTGGTGTAGGATTTTCTCCTGCTCAGCTAGACGGACTTGGGTTAGGTCACGCATGAGGTCTGCCCCCGAGAGTGTGCCATGCTCCATCTTTGCTACTGAACTGCTGTAGACACGCCGACGAAGGGCGATTAGCTCATTATCATAGTGGAGCTGTGTCCGTACCTTCTCCAGCGCACCTGTCTTATTGGTAATCTCTATCTGCTGGTTTGTGATGAAGGTCTCACGCTTTAGGTCGAGACTACGCTCTTGTGTGGAGAGCAGACGCTTGTTGTTGCGGTGCGTATAGAGATTCCCAAGAGACCAAGAGAGACGGGCTCCGACGATGTAGTAGGGGGCGAAGTCTCGGTCTAGGAGGTTGAGCCCGGGGCGAGCATAGCCCCCTTGGGCAAAGAGTCCTAGAGTGGGGAGTAGGGAGGCGGATAGCTCCTTGCGCCGAGCATCCAGTGCCTGGGTCTGTCGGTCGAGTACATGGAGCTCAGGGCGAGTCTTATGCTTCTGCTCGGCTATCTCTGCTGTGGGGAATCGGAGTTTGGTGCTATCGGAGAGCGTATCACCCATGAGAAGGCTTAGTGCTCCGAGGTAGCTATGACGTAGGGCGAGGTACTCACTACGGGTACGCTCGGAGCGGATGCGATCTGCCTCCACAGCGTCTAGGTCGCTGGAGGTAGCTACCCCTCCGTTGATGAGGGTCTCTACCTTGTGCTTGGTGCGTAGGACCTCCTCGTGGAAGAGGTCGTTGTAGCTCTGTTGCTCTGAGAGGAGGAGTAGGGCGAAGTAGATCTCGCTCACCCTGCGCCTCAGGGCATAGAGGGAGACATCTGTCTCTGCTCGGTTCACCTCAGCCTCGGAGTTTATGGTGGCGCAGGTAGCAGCTGTCCTGCCCCCATCCCAGAGGAGCTGGCTGACATCGATCGTCACCCCATACTGGTCACGCTCTACCTCGGGAAGGCTTATTGGGATACCTAGGGAGGCAAAGTCTAAGGGCATCTTAGTGACCTCAGACTGGTAGGAGGCCTTGGCGTTGAGGGTGAGCTGGGGATGGTAACGCTTGCTGGCGTTGGAGAGGCTGTAGTCCTTGGTCTGCTCGATGAGGGCATATTGCCGGCTCAGGGGGTAGTGCGCCTCGGCCCGTCTCCAGCATTCCTCTAGGGTGAGCTCCTGTGCGGAGCCTGCTCTAGGGATGAGGAGCGTAAGGAGGGCAAGGGTAAGAGCCTTCGTTAGGATACGTGCCATAATAAGGGTTATTGGGGTCTTAGCCGAGCTAGGACTGTAGTGATAAGCTCTGTGCAGTGAGCGTCAAAGTCGGCGTCCTGGAGAATGTGTCCAGTGGCAGCCCGCTTGAAGGTGGCTAGAATGAAGAAGGAGATATTCTGTGTGACGACGAGGTTGAGTAGTGCCTCGCCACGGACATCGCCTATCCGTCCTGCGCTACGCTCTGCCCTCAGGTCTTCCTCTAGGTGGCGTAGGAATTCACCTCGAGCCCGAGAGAGCTCCTGCGCATAGGGGATCGCACGCTCTGGGCAGAAGAGTATCTCCTTGAGGACGAAGGGGACGAGGCGCGGGTTCTCCCTAAGGAAAGAGAGGTGGGCAGAGATGAGTCTCGTGATACGCTCCTCGAAGGTCTCATCCCGACGGTCGAAGCTGAATATGTTCTGGAGCATGAGCTGTACCTTGCTCCCGAAGATCCGTGCAAAGAGGTTCTCCTTCGTACGGTAGTAGTAATGTACCAGCGCACTATTGCATCCCGCACGCTGGGCGATCTGGGCGGTCGTTGTCTGGGCGAACCCCTGCTCGAGGAAGAGCTCCTCGGCAGCTAGGAGGATCTCCTCCTCGGTCTTTTCTTCTTTCTTCATACTCAATCTGTGGCTAAGGGGCTACTAGAGTCTTCGTTTATGATTAGTTGCCTTATTTAATCGCAAAGTTAAACTAAATAATTAATTCGGTACTATCGTATAATAAATGGAGCAAGTATGCTCATCCATTCTTCCTGGCAAGAGCCTGCCCGAAGATGTGCGATGCTTGTGCTATAATAGCCTTCGAGGGAGCTTCTCTGGGGGCTATTTGCGTCTGCCATGAAACCCTTGCTAGGGTCTCTGCGACACCCATGCAAGGGTCTGAGAGGAAGTCCTAGCAAGGGTCTTTTTCTTCCCCTAGTATGGGTTCCGTTGGCTTCTCCTTTCGGTTTGGGAGGGAAAGTACATGGGACTAAGGAGGGAGTGGACTTTGTTGTTCCTCGTGATGCTTGTAGGGATAGGAGAGCTGAGCTTAGGGATAATCCGTGTCAGATGTAGGAAGCTAGGGAGAGGAATGAATAGGTATAGATCGCTACAATGTGTGTAAAGAAATCTCTATCTTTGCTAGAGATTGTAAGCAAAAAAAGTATCAACTCGATTTTTAGAATAAGTCAATTATGAAACTTAAGTTCACAGTGCTTGCACTAGCAGGAGCTACCATACTCTCCGCTAATGCCCAAACGGAGCTCTCCTCTACGGAGGTAGCAGCTCATCGTCAAGCCTTCTCGCATGAGCCTGGAGCAAACTACTTCATCTCTCTAGGTGGAGGTGTAGGTGCGATGTTCCTGAAGGGGAACAACCATCCCAGCCTCACGGAGCGTCTCTCCTTCACGGCAGCTGTAGCCCTGGGTAAGTGGCACACCCCTTACTATGCTACCCGTCTGAAGGTGCTAGGCGGACAGGCGTTTACCTATCAAGACATGACCTTCACACGCAACGAGAACTATTACCTCGGTGCACATTATGACTTCATGTTTGATGTCGTAAACTACTTCTCGCCTTATAATGAGAACCGTTTCTTCCACCTCATCCCTTACGTTGGTGTTGGGTACGAATACAAGTTCAAGAACAAGGAGCCTAAGCTCCAGGACGCACACGCCCTCACGGCTAACGCTGGCCTGCAGCTAAGCTTCCGTCTGGCACGTCGTGTAAACCTTTTCCTCGAAGGGGAAGCAACGTATAACGGCCTGAACCTTCGTAACTACGAGAACCTAGGCTATTCAAACGCCTTCCGTGTGTCTGCACTAGCTGGTTTGAGCTTCAATATTGGTCGTCAGGGCTTCCGTGTCGTAGAGCCTCTTGATCAGGAGTACATCGATGGCCTCCAGTCTCAGATTAACGCTCTGCGTGCAGAGAATGCTGAGCTAGCTAAGCGCCCTGAGCACTGTCCCGATGCAGACGAGCTAGCAGCTCCTGCAGAGGCTGTAAGCGATCGCTTCGTAGCTGATAAGTCGATCCTCTTCTCTCAGGGTCAGGCTACGGTATCGAAGGATCAGCTGATCACAGTCTTCGATGCTGCTGAGTTCGCTAAGAAGGGTGAAGGTGAGCTCCTCGTGACAGGCTACATCGCTAAGAACGAAACTCGCTTCAAGGGTCTTGCAGAGAAGCGTGCACGTGCCGTCGCTAAGCTCCTCACTGAGCAGTACGGCGTATCCTCTGACAAGATCACCGTCGAATGGAAGGAAGCTGGCGAGGCACCCTATAGCTCAAATCAGGGCTGGAACCGTGTAGTCATCATCCGCTCTAAGTAATCACCACCCGAGTCAAGACAATAAACAGAATGAAGACGAATATTATAACACTTGCACTGGCTACGCTCGTAGCTACGGGTGCAATGAATGCGCAGGAAAACAACCAGCCTGCTCATAAGACGACCTTCGCTAAGGATAAGGCTTCGGCTCACTGGTTCCTTGAGGTAGGTGATGCTGCTACCATTAGCCTAGCAGGTACAAACCGCCACGCTAAGTTTGGCGATCGCATCAGTCTCGTTAATCCTAACCTTGGTATTGGTCGTTGGATTAGCCCAGCCTTCGGTATGCGCCTACAGCTACAGGGTGGGAACATCTATGACTTCCCTTACTCTACGAGGATGATCCCTAGCCCTAGCCCAGCTGCCCCTCCTACATATGTCGTAGAGTATCCTCGCAACGATGTGCGCTATGGTTGGGCACACCTTGACTTCCTCTTCGATGTCACGAACTACTTCATGCCCTATCGTGAGGACCGTGTCTTCCACCTTATCCCCTTCGTAGGGATCGGTGGTGCATACGTGCCCAACGTCAAGACCCCTCAGGGGACGGTAGAGCGTAAGAAGTTCAGCCCAACGGTAGATGGTGGTCTCCAGCTGAAGTTCCGCCTCTCTCGTGTCATCGACTTCAATGTCGAAGGGAAGATGACTGCAGCAGACCTGAAGCTCCCCGCTACAGCTCTGCCAGGTGACCGGACAGCTGACTTCATCGGTCAGGTAGGTGCATCGCTGACCTTCCACCTCGGTAAGAAGGCTTTCGATCCAATCACGCCTAACGATCCAGCACTTATCGCTAGCCTCAACGATGAGCTTAACCGCCTTCGTGCAGAGAATGCCGAGCTAGCTAAGCGTCCAGAGCGTTGCCCAGACGTTGTGGCTCCTGTAGCTGCTACGCCTAAGGTTGTAGGGAATGTGATCTACTTCCGCATCAACAGCGCTGTCATCGACCGCAACCAGGTAATCAACGTCTACAACATCGCTGAATACGCTAAGAGCAATACCGAGACGATTACGCTCGTTGGGTATGCTGACCGTCAGACGGGTACGCCTGACTACAACATGGCTCTATCTAAGCGTCGTGCAGAGGCTGTAGCCGACATGCTGGTCAATAAGTATGGTATCTCACGTGATCGTCTGAAGCTCGACTGGAAGGGTGACACCGTCCAGCCCTACGATGAAAACGTCTGGAACCGTATCGTACTGATGAGCGCTGAATAGCCTCCACTACTGAAACTAAATAAACTCCCCCGCTATGTCTCTCTAAGGAGCATAGCGGGGGAGCTTTTATTGGTGCCTTACTTGTCTGTCGTGCTGTGCCGAGGGATAGAGGTCGGGTACAGCCCTTGGCCCACCTCCAATCATAGGAATGTAGCTAGACGAGGGGTTCATCCCTATACCTAGCCACCCAGAGCTTACTTTATCAAAAGAGGGTAGCGTACTTCCTCAAACACAAACAGCCCATGGGTTTTATCCCATGAGCTGTCTATCTGAGTATGGGAGGAGGGGAATAACTCTTGCTCTCCCCCTTGTAGTATCGACATTGCTTGATTAGTTCTTCTTTTGTAGCCATATTTCAAATTGGTTGATTGTTATTTGCATTTCTTTGGGTAGGTAGGTGAGCGCCTCCTGTTGGATGGCTTCGGGGACACCATAGTGTGCCTCGGCAAGTCCACCTACAATAGCACCAATAGTGTCGCTATCCCCTCCTATGGATATGGCCTTTCGGATGGCGTCCTCAAAACTTGAACTTTCGAGAAAACAACAGAACGCTGGAGGTATTGTGCCAGGGCATGTCTCGTCAAACCTATTTGTTTTCTGTAGCTTGGGAACGCTTATGCCTCTGATTTCATACCCATACTCCTCTTCGGCGAGCTTCTGTATATCAGCCTTGCTAGCCCCATGGCGTAGTAGCCAAATAGCATGAGCTACAACCACTGCTCCACGTATGCCCTCGGGATGATTGTGGCTACAACTTGCGCTGGCCTCGGCATGCCTCAGAGCATCATCTAGGTTGCTAATATACCCACAGGGAGATACTCGCATGGCGGATCCATTACCGAAGCTACCGTAAGGTTGAGGGCTATCTGATTGTACCCACTGTGCAAATCTACCGCCATAGCCACCCATTGGGCAGGGGTAACGCCTGCACCATTCGTGTATAACCTTTCCAAAATCTTCATCACGAAGCAGAGCATCAGCTACTGCTATCGTACATATAGTGTCGTCGGTGAATGAGCATTCAGGTGTGAATAGCTCAAAATCTACACTGTTGGTGTTGTGGAACTCAAATCTAGAGCCTACAATATCACCGATTATTGTACCTATCATCTTGCTTTATTCGTTTTTCGTTTTATCTCTCCCCCTCGCACTTCACTCTTCTTTCCTATGTACGGGTGTTCCTCTATGATTTTGTATGCCCAGAGGGTGTGGATAGACACCCCAAACTCGTCAGGGGTAAAAATCTCGTAGGTAGAGGCTATCGAGCCAAAGTAGTAATGCCTTCCTCCATACATAAGGTGGTATATTGTGTTGCTATGTGCCATATCCACAACGCAAGGATACGAATATTTTTATAATAATAGCAAAGTGAGGGTGTTTCTCTTTTTTTTGTTTTGTCGTTTTGAAATAATGCGCTATATATGAGTACCAACCCAATTAGCAAATGAATATGGACTTACAGAAGATTATAGAGCTGCTTAAGGCGCAGATGCCAAATGCCACTGACATACCAGGAGGCGTAGCCTTAGACCTGTCTCTTCTTGCAGGAGAGACAAAGACGGTGCTGGTAGGTCATACCATCCTAAAGAAGGATAACAAGCACTACAGCACACCGGTGATAGGTAATGCTTATGTCGTGTTTCTAACTAGAAAAAAGAGATAGATATGACAGCTTCTATTTTTAGAGAGTATGTAGCCAAGTACCTTCGACCTACTGTGGCGAGGATCTACGAGTTGATTAACGGGAAGCCAGAAGGGTCACAGCCGAAGCTTCTGCACAAGGTGATGCTCACCGAGGAGCATACCACCAAAGATTCATGGGATGGCCCTTCAATTTCTCGTTGTAGCGTTTCTGTGGGTGATGTACCTATGGTCTCCTCTATACCTCTGAATAGTAGGATTTCATTCTGGGGAGCGACATCGATTCCTAAGTTTACAATAGCCTATCGCAAGAAAGAGAGCGATATCAAGGATCTACAAGTGGCGATTGCTCTTGGAAATAGCGAGGCGCAGGTGGCAGAAATGCTGATGAGAAATGCTGACCTCTGTATTAAGGGCATTGAGGTTGATAAGGAAATCATCTTCTTGCGAGGTCTCTCTACGGGGGTTACGCTTATACCTAATGAGAATAGCAATGGGGAGCACATTTGTATAGACTTTGGGTACAAGGAGGAGAACACTTTCACCGTGGGCAAGAGGTGGTCAGAAGATGGCGCAAAACCTCTCTCTGACCTGCGGGTCGTCCTTGAGGACGCTGAAAGTGTAGGTCTACGACCTGCTGTCATGATGATTTCTCGAAAGGCATTCAACCTGTTGCGTTCTTCCTCGGAGGGTAAGCAGCTCGGGGCAAGCCATATTGGGGCAATCACCACGGAACCATCCAACCTGCCCGTGCCATCTTGTGCGATACTCCTTGAAGCATTGAAGGATGAGCTTTCTATTGATGTCGTAATCGTAGACTCAACCTTCCGCGTTCATGCAGAAGATGGTACTATCCAAACTGTTCGTCCATGGGAGGTGGCTAATGTGGTGTTCCTTCAATCGAACATTGTCGGTCGCCTCGTCTGGAGTGACTGCGTTGAGAAAGTATTTCCAATAGGGGGCATTGAGTATGCCTATGGACAGCAGGGTACGCTCATCAGTATGTACCATGAAGTAAACCCCTTCTCAGAGGTTACGATGGCAAAAGCTCTTGCCATCCCTGTAATCGACTGTGCATCTGAGGTTTTCATCTTAGAAACAGGGACTGTAACCTCTGGCTCAAAGAAGGAAACGAAGGCGAAGAAGGAACGAGTATAACTATTTGCTTTTTCCTTATGTTACCTGAGGCTATACGTCTCAGTTGCCTAGAGAGCGCTTTACCCAGATTTCTACAAAGTGCAGAATGTCTCTCAGGAGGGTCCTTATATAAAGCCTTGGATGATGCTGTGCTAGCCAATCAGGCCAACTTTTACTAAGAGCGGGGTGATCTTCGTCCCATTCACAGGAACAAAGTACGCCTACCTACAAAAAACAGCCTTGGAGTTTGGAGTGTATATGCACGCCAAGCCCCAAGGCTTTATTTCGTCCACTAATGTATCCGCCTTAAATTTTAGACACATTGCCTTATGTTCTACTTCAATGCATTGCAATGAGTAGTTGTGCCCTCGAGCAGAATCGAACTGCTATCTAAAATTTAGGAAATTCTTGTTCTATCCGTTGAACTACAAGGGCCCGATACCGAGCGTATGATGGCTCTCCGCCTACTCGGCCTCCGCAAAGATAGTGAAAAATCGATGCTCCTCAGTCGTGATATGCTATCAGGGATGGCATTCTGTAGGATAGTCGGAAGGGTAAGTGTTGGAGATAGAGATATGCCTTCGTGGCTAAAACTCCTCCGTATGTGACCCTCTGGTGAGCTACTTCCCGAGAGGTAGTCAGAGGCACTCTGGACAAGGGAGACGGAGAGGGAGGAACAGCGATGATCAGAGAGAAAGACGTACATTTGCCCTTACTTATGGAGGGAATGCGTGGTATGTGCATCATCCTCCGAGGCAAGGAATAACAGACGCATTAATAGATAATGGCAAAAGACCTCCACCTAGAGAATATCCGTAGGGAGTATTCTTCCCTTAGCCTTAGCCGTTGGGACTTGCCCCAAGATCCCTTTGAGCTCGTGGAGAAGTGGCTGAACCAAGCCATCGAGACCCAAGTGAATGAGCCCACGGCGATGTTGGTTGGCACAGCTACACCCGAAGGTCGCCCAAGTATACGTACCGTCCTACTCAAGGAAGTGCTGGATGGGCAGTTTGTCTTCTATAGCAATTATGAGAGCCGTAAGGGGAGGCAAATCGCAGCCAATCCACATGTTGCCTTGACCTTCCTCTGGCATGAGCTGGAGCGACAGATACATGTCGAGGGGCAGATCCATCGCCTCAGTCCTGAGGAGAGTGATGCGTACTTTGCTATGCGCCCGTATAAGAGTCGTGTCGGTGCACGTATCTCCCCACAGAGCCAACCTATACCATCACGAGAGTACATTATGATGCGGTTTGCTGCCGAGAGTTTACGCTTCGTAGGCCAGACCGTTCCGAGACCAGAGAACTGGGGGGGATGGGCAGTAGTACCCGAGCGTATAGAGTTTTGGCAGGGGCGTGATAGTAGGCTACACGATCGTTTCCTCTACGAGCGAAAGGAGGATGGGAGCTGGGGTATTCATCGGCTAGCTCCCTAAAGTAGCGTGAGGCTAGGTATAAGAGATGCACTCCGCTGGATGGGTAGGTCTTGTAGAACGGGTGCTAGGAAGTCGCCCCGCTTTTTGAGCTAATTGATGCCCTTTCCCCGTCATCAGATGCCGTCTATGAATCACATACAGGAGTTTCTTGATTACTTGCGTTTTGAGGTCGATGCCTCGCCGATGACAATCGAGAATTATGGCAAGGATCTCTGGGCCTTCCTCGCTCACGTAGAGGCGAGGAAGGGAGAGCCTTTTGTGCCTTCGCAGCAAGATCTTGACCTCGTACGTGGGTGGCTCTCACATAAGCTGGATACGGGGTCAAAGGCCTCCTCCGTGGGGAAGTACCTCTCTTCACTGAAAAGCTACTATCGTTACTTACTCAAGCTGGGGGTCATCAAGGTCAATCCCATCCAGGCTCTCCGTCCACCAAAGGCGGACAAACCTCTACCTGTCTATGTGCCTACCGAGGATGTAAATCGGATTATCGATGAGGTGGTAACGCCTACCGACTGGCGTGGGCAGAGAGACCAGCTCATCCTCTCGATCCTCTACGAGTGTGGCCTTCGTCGCTCGGAGCTCGCTCACCTAGTAGATGCCGATGTCGATACGGGGCTACGCCAACTCAAGGTCTTGGGGAAGGGGCGAAAGGAGCGCATCGTTCCCTTTGGTGAAGGACTGGCTCAGATGATCGAGGCGTGGCGTGAGGAGCGGACGAAACTCTTTGGGCTGACAAAGAGCCTGCTCGTATCGTCCTCTGGAGAAGCGATGAGCCCCGAGGCAATTTACTCCGTTGTGCATCAAGCGCTCCGCTCTGTCCCCAACCTCTCTCGCCGAGGAGCCCATGCCTTGCGCCACTCCTTTGCAACAGATATGCTCAACTCGGGTGGCGATTTGATGCTCCTTCGTGAACTGATGGGGCATAATTCGGTCTCCACAACGGTGCGCTATACGCATACGTCCTTTGAGCAGTTGAAAAAGCTCTATGCTGCTCACCCACGTGTGGCACGCCCCCCTCGAGATATTCCCGATGGGGATGAATAGCCTAGCTGTCTGTCTCTCTTCTGCTCTCTACGACCTTTTTCTATGCCTCCTCTACACCATCTTTCCTCTCCCCTGTTTACAAGACCATGACACGCCTCCGATACCTCCTGCACACATGTCACCTTTTTCTTGCTCTCCTCCCCCTTCTGCTCTCTGTCGAGATACTGAGAGCGCAGGAATGGACTCCTGACCTTGCACAGGACGGGGTGCCTTCAGCTGAGCATTGGCGTCTTGATCGGAATCATTTCACCATCCATGAGGGTAAGATACAGCTCCATGCCCCACGTCCTAAAGCTCGCGGGCTAAGCGTACTCTCCACCTCTTCCCAGCTCCCCGAGAGACCTAGTTTTACAGGGCGTATAGCCTGGGGTACACGCCTCTCACAAGCCAACTATAGCTACATCCTACTCTGCTGTGTTGCCTCCTCTGGCGACACGTACGACTATGTTGCACTTGCCCTTGGGGGTGGTTATTCTGGGCTTTCTCTTGTCCAGCTCTCTGTGCAACTCATGCCAGAGGGTTCTTTGCCCCGCATTCGTTGCAGAGAGGGGGCTACGCTTATTGAAGACGAGCGAGGTGAGAGTATTCAGCCTTCGTCTCTGGACTATCGTGTGGACTACAGTAGGGAGGAGGGTTGGACGCTGTATGTTGCTTCCCCAAAGAAGCCTCTTGTGTGGGGTAAAGTAGGGGTAGCAAAAGAGCCGAAGGTAGATCTGGTGAGGTCTAATTCCTTTGCTTGGGTCTGCGGTTATTCGGCAAACAATAATGAGGCTTGGGAACTTAGCCGTACCAAGATTACACCAGTCCCCAAGGAGGACACACCACCTTCCCCTGACGATGAGGAGCCCCAAGCACAAGGTATCGATCCTCACCCTGGGCAACATATCATCTTCTCGGAGGTGATGTCTGCCCCGAAGACGGATGGATGTGAATACATTGAGTTGTATAACCCGACGGAGGAAGCTCTTAGTCTCCAGCCCTATCGCCTTGCGGTGGGAAAGGATGTTGATAGCTTTAAGCTACTTGCGTTCCCAGACCAAAGCCTAGGGTCGAAGGCCTTCCTTGTCCTTACGAAGGACGCCCAGCAATTCCTTCGCCTCTATCCACAGCTTGGCTCCGAGGAGGTGCTGGAGGTTGCTCTGCCTCGCCTGCTAAATAAGGCGGGTGTCATTGGGCTAATAGACGGAGATGGGAAGACCATTGATGGGTTTAGCTACGATGTTAGTCGCCTGCCCAAGGGACTGCGGAGCAAGCGAGGGATCGCTTGGGAGCGTAAGGATATTCTCCTCGATGGAGAAGATAAGAACTGGCTACCTGCACGAGCTAAGGCAGGGTATGCCACCCCTGCACGCCCCAACTCCTGTTGGTCGGACTCATCTGAGGAGGATGAAGGACGGAGTGATAACAAAGCCACGACATTGCATGCCCTCCTGCAGGAGCTTACTACGCATCCTGACTATCAGCATTCTTGGCGTCTCTATGACGTCTCGGGCAGTCTAATCGTACAAAGTGAAAAACAAACGACCTCCGACCAGCTGACTGAACTATCAGTTCGCCCTTTTGACTTCCTTGCGCGGCTTGTTGGGGCAAGGCGAGGGCTTTTTCTCCTAAGGGTTCAGATCTTTCCTGCGGAGGGGGATGCCATCTTTCGTTCCGTAAAGCTATTCTTCCCCTAACAGGAGCTTTTTTCTCTGTGTTTTTCCCTTGCTTGGACAGGGGAAATGGCGGGGTGTTACTCTAGAGTATATCACTTTAGAGATAGGCTGTGCAATGCCCTATTTACAGGGCCTTGCGAGGAGGGGGTGACGAGTTACCACAAGTCGCAGTAACGAGTTGTGGTAACTCGCTTCGATGAGTTGTGGTAAGTCGTGAGAGAGAATTATGGTAAGTCTCTGGAGGGAGTTATAGTAACTCGTTAAAGTGGTGTTGCGAGGGAGAGGTATATACCTGTTCTTTAGCCTGTTGCTCTTTGTTTGTGGATGGACTTTTGACCTTAAAGCGGGAGGGATAGGGAGCATGGAAAGCCCCTAGGAGTTACAATGGAGAAAAGGGTGCAAGCAGGATTGGATGGCTTGGGAGGTATGGTGAGCGTAAGTCACGTGTGAATACCCACGAGTAGGTATTGGTGAAATGAGAATGTGCCTCTACCTTTGCAACTGCGCTGGAGAGGTCGTTCGTTCGGGCTTTCGTGCAAGAAGATATATAGATGGCGACAACAAAGGAGTTGATACTGAGCTGTGCGAGAGAGCTATTCCTAGAGCATGGGTACGAGGGAGTGTCCATGCGGATGATTGCTACACGCTGTAATATAAGCCTTGGGCTTACTTACCACTACTTCGTGGGGAAGGAAGCCTTGTTCTCCGACATCATTCGCCCCGTGGTACAGACGTTAGATTATATCTTCATGCAGCACAACAGCCCAGAGCATTGTAATGAAGCTATCTTCGAGGATATAGAGCTGGGGCAGTATCGAGAGTTTCTCCTCTTGGTCACCAAGTACCGTAGGGAGCTGCGACTGCTACTCCTATATGCTAAGGGGTCTCCATACGAAGGGTATGAACAAGAGTTTATCAAGCAAAATAATGTCTTGGGGCGAGCATACCTGAATATGCTCAAGGAGAAATACCCTACGATGCGGACAAACCTCTCAGATCGTATCCTACAGATCACGGTCGAGAACTGGCTCCACGTGCTGAAGGGCTTGCTGTCAGAGGAGCTGGATGATTCCGAAAGGGAGCAGATATTGCGTGAGTACTTCACCTTCACCACCGGAGGGTGGAAGCGACTCATCGCTGACCCATCAATAGAAAAAGAAAAAGCCGAGGGATAGCCCTCGGCTTTTTCATTGAACGAATAAGGATATATGTTCAAATCATGTACACGATGTACGCTAACAGAATAGTGGGAAGATGGCTATTGCTCGCGCTCCTTCTCCTTGTTCCCTACCTTGGGCAAGCACAAACGGACAGTGTAGAGCTTAAGGGACAAGCCCTAAAGGAGGTTGTGATTTCGGCCAAAAGCAAGGAGCGTAAACTCCATGAGAGCGGACTCCCTGTCTCCATCATCTCTGTGAGGCAACTACAGGGCACTGCCTCGGGTATCGACGACGTCCTTGCCCGTACAGCTGGCATCACGATCCGCCAGACAGGTGGGGTGGGGAGTAGCTCTCGCCTCTCCGTACGTGGCCTCGAAGGCAAGCGTGTGGGGGTCTATATAGATGAGCAGCCGATCGGGGAGCTCTCCGACATGGTGAGCCTCAATGACGTCCCCATAGATATGATCGATCATATCGAGGTCTACAAGGGGATCGTCCCCAACAAGCTCGGGGGAAACAGCATGGGCGGTGCGGTGAATATTGTGCTGAAGGAGTACCCGCCCTTCTACCTCGATGGCTCGTATGAGGTCGGTTCGTTTCATACGCATCGTCTAAGTACGATCCTCAAGCGGCACGACCGAGCCACAGGGCTTACCTATGGGGTAGGTGGTGGCTTCACCTACTCGGCCAATGACTATGAGATGAGCTTGCCTCAGCGGCAGAACCTCGTCGTACGTCGTGAGCACGACCACTTCCGAAAGATACTAGCAGGTGGATCGATCACTGCCGACGAACGCTGGGGCTTTGAGCGGGCAAAGCTCGAGTTCTTCCTCGCAAATACCTACCGAGAGCTACAGGGCATTGTCACCCCGATCGACTCCGCATACAATCACAACCTAAGCATAGGGACGACACTCCTGCTTAAGCGTAGGCACTTCCTACTTCCTGGGCTAGACCTAGACAACGAGCTATCGGGGGTCTATTCCTACGGCGGGTTAAGGGATAGAGCCACTTCACGGCGAGACTGGGATGGGACACCCCTTCCCCCTACCTCGCCCTATGGGGGAGAGCTGCAGAACCTTCCCTCCGATGGGCATAATAGATCTTACTATATAGCCGACAAGCTCTATATGACGTACACTCTCTCGGGGAAGCAGGCGCTCTCCCTCTCCGCTCGCCTGGCTGCCACGGTAAGCCGTCCGAGGGATGATTACCAGAGGGAACGGATGCACTATGAGGCCAGTCGCCCTGGGGATGTGCTCAGCCTTACCCTTGGACTTGGGCATGAGGTCTACGCCTTCGATGATCGCTTTCTCTCGTCTCTTACGGGGAAGTGGTACTACTACAAGACGAGAGGCGAACAGCCCTCCTACTTCGGCTCTAGCACGTTTGTGCCGGTGAGTTCTACTAAGGGAGACTTCGGCATTAGCGAGGCTCTCCGCTACCAGCTTCTCCGCCCACTGATGGTTAAGGGTTCGGTAGCATGGGAGCTGCGTTTACCCAGCAGTGAGGAGCTACTTGGCAATGGATACCTGATCCTGCCTTCGACGGCACTTAGCCCAGAGCGCAGTCTCTCGGCCAATCTAGGTTTGCTCTTTCAGTCCAGCTACTCCTACGGCAGGACAGAGGTGGAGATCAACGGTTTCTACAACGATGTGCGTGATATGACCCGTCTGGTCTCTGCGATGGGGCCTGCCCTGCAGTATACGAACTTCGGTCAAATGCGTTCCCTCGGTATCGAGGCTGAGGTCAAGAGCGATGTCACCCCTTGGCTCTATCTCTACGCCAATGCCACCTATCAGGATCTCCGAGACACACGTACCCTAGAGCCTCGCTCCACTCGCCCTAACCCCACCTATGGAAAAAGAATGCCCAACATCCCCTATCTCCTAGGGAATGCTGGGCTGGAGATCCACTGGATGGATCTCTTCGGCTTCGTCAGAGGTGCCAATACACGTCTACTGTGTGATGCCTCCTATGTGCATGAGTACTTCTATGACTTTGAAGTCTCTCGCTTCCAAGAGCGACGCATACCATCTTCTATTAGTTTGGATGCAGGCCTAGAGCAAAGCTTCGGCAATGGTCGCTGGACGGTCACGGCGAAGGTCAAGAACCTCCTAGACCGAGACCTCTACAGCGAATACAATCAACCCTTGCCTGGACGTAGCTTCTCACTCAAGCTACGTTACCTCCTCAAGTAACTTAATCATTCACTCAATAAGTAATACACCTATGAAGCAAACATCTCGTGCCCTCTGTGCCGTAGGCCTTGGGCTACTCACCCTACTCTCCTCCTGTGGGAAGAGGAATGACCAGCCGACACCTCCTACCCCTAATCCAGGTGAAGTGACCCCGCTGAAGCTCCCCGAGCACCTCATCTTCCTTACCTCCGTCACTGGGGGTGATGGTTCGCCGAGTGCCTCTTATCTGATTAGTACGGGGCGGATCATCCCCGGGAAGTTTACCAACGCCAATGGTCTGCCCCTAGAGGTAGGGAATACCCCTTACTACTGGGAGGGACGTACCTATACCTTCCCCGGTATCATGGGTTCGACGAAGAGCCAACTCGGGTGCTACCTAGAGCAGATCGATCAGACCTATCGGCAGGTAGGTGCTCTGCCTGTAGCGGGGACAGCGGCGACCACTGCTATGGCTGTCCTCAACAAGGATAAAGCCTATATCTCCAACTGGGGAAGCGGTACTGTGCAGGTCATCAACCCTCTAACTCTAACGAGCACCAAGACCATAGACCTCAACAAGTATGCCCATGAGGGAGCTCTCGTTCGCCCCTCGGTCATGGTGCTACGTGACGGGCTACTCTATGTCGCGCTTTGCCAGCTCAATGCCCAGTGGCAGACCGTCAAGGAGCAGGCAGATATCGCTATCATCGATACGCAGAAGGACGAGCTACTCAAGGTCATCTCTGATACCAAACACAAGCTCACTTTCTGCTCTCGTCCTATCGACCCTAACTCGATGTTTATCGATGAGCAGGGGGACATCTACGTCAATTGTCTCGGGTCTATGGAGGATCCCCTACACCCGAATCAAAAGGCAGGCTTCCTTCGCATCAAGAAGGGCGAGACCGAGTTTGATCCCTCCTACATGCTGAGGACAGCTGATATTAAGCCCGAGGGAGTAGCCCACAACGTAGACTTCTTCTCCTCCATCGCCTATCTAGGCAAGGGGAAGGTGCTTGCTCTGGCTAGCATCAACAAGCTTGATCCCGATCTCGCTAAGAATATGTACATGGCTTATGTCCATCGTCTTGCCCTCATCGATCTCCAGGCTAAGACTATTCGTGTCATCGGGGATCAACCTGCATCTACGGCGATGGCTATAGGGGTCACCTATGATGGTAGCAGGTATGCCTACTATAGCTACACGAGTAAGGAGCGGCAGGGGATCTACTGCTACGACACTCAGACGGGGAAGATAGACCCCGAAGAGCCTTACATCACGACCGAGGGCACGGTCACGGGCATCCGTTACATCCCAGCCAACTAATCCTCGGAAGACGCTATACGGCGGAGAGGCTACCCCCATGCCTACGGGCTGGGGGTAGCCTCTCTTGCTATTGATTGGGCGGTCATTCTGTACGTCTGAGATCGCTTGACCGCACTCCCGTCTAGCGGTGGTAGTGGTAGTCAATCCCGAAGAGTGCGCCTGCGAAGGTCATCACCTCCCCATAAGCCACGAGGACGCTGGAGTGGATCTCTCCAGGAGGTCGTACGAAAAAGGCAATAGCCAATAAACTAATCCCAAAGATACATAGCCCCACAGCCACCCATAGCTGTAGCCTAGTGCCAATCTGCTTGTTCTCAGGCATCATACACCTCCCTTCCCTCGCTAATAAGGCGGTAGGCTTGCCGAGCATCGAAGCAGGGACACACCTTGATCCATTCATGTGGCTCTACTTCTCCGTCCCCATCCCTGTCGGGGCTCAGGTCTCGATGGCCTAGGATAATGCTCTCGGGAGCTAGGCGGTGTAGGCGGATGAGCAGAAGCCTAAGAGCTCGCTGCTGTGCCTCGGTACGGGTATCAGTGGGTTGCCCCGTAGCGTCTAGTCCGCCTTCGTAGCAGACGCCCCAGCTGCAGGCGTTGTAGCCTCGGGCATGTGCCCCCACTTCGTCGAGAGGGCGAAGGGGGATAATGCTCCCCGACCTGCGCACATAGAAGTGGTAGCCTGCATGCCTAAAGCCCCGAGCCTTGTGGTCACGCTCCAGCATCACCTCCGTGTAGTCCATCGTGCAGCGTGTGGCACTGCAGTGCACGACGATATAGCGAATGTTCTCCTGTCTCATCTGCATCTCCTCCAGTATTGATAGCCTAGATAGCCCATGAGGGTAAGTATGGCGGTGATGAATCCGTAGAGTAGATAGCTCAGGCGGGTAAAAAGGCCTATGCCAGAGGAGGATACCCTGTGAGCGGACTGGGCTTTGAGACCTTTGTCTAGTCGGCTCATGAGACTATCCGTTCGTTGCTGAGCTTGGTGCTGGGTTTGATGCTTCCTCAGTACTCGGTGGTAGATGAAGGGAGGAATGGTGTGATGGGAGAGGCTGTCCCTGTCGGGAGAAAGGCCAGAGGGTAGGGGAAGGAATGAGAGGTATTCCTCTTGGCTCTCCTCGTTCTCCTGAGTTTGATGGCTCTGGGTATGCAGAGAGACGAGGCTATCCCTCTTTAGGCTGGTTTGTCCCTCCTCATAGACCCTTTTGGCAGCACAGCCTAGGGGCAGGGTGAGGATGAGGAGCAGAGCCAACTGTGGGGCGCACCCCATCCGCCCTCTGAGGGAGGGTTGGAGTCCTGTATACATAGTTGTAAGTGTTGAATGAAGGAATAGATGAATAGACGGAGCCCTGATGGGTGGGGAAAGGGAGCCTAGGCACATCACGTAAGGTCGTGGTGCTAAAGGGGGGATAGAGCCCTAGAGGAGGCTCCCTGAGCGTAAGGTGTAGGGAGAGAGAAGAGCCCCAGCACCCACCCCATGGCAGTAGGGTGCTAGGGCTACTCTTTGCTTTTGGAAGGGGAGGGGGGATCCCTCTTAGGCTAGATGCCTAGGCCATCGCCCTCGTGAGCATGCTCGCCTCCAGGGGTTTGGGGGGCTGGCTTCTTGGGCTTAGAAGGGGTCTTTGTAGGATCCTCTAGCGAGAGCTCTACACGACGTGCTGCCAGACGAATGGCATCTACTGGGTAGAAGCGTACGCGAGGGGTGCGGATGGTCTGTGCTGTGACGTCTGTAGCCTTCGGCATTCGCTTAGCGGAGGCCATCAGCTTAAACGTACCTAGCTCGGCCAGTGTCACCGATCGCCCGAGGTGAAGCTCTTCGTGAATCACGTCACTCAGGGCAATGAGGGCGGCATGTACGTCTGCTCGGGAGAGGGTGGTCATACGTTCGATCCGACGCTCGAGGTCGTTCGTCTGGATGCGATCATGGCTTTTCTGTTTGGCGTAGTAGAGGGTAGTACCCTTGTTCTTGCCAATAGACATCTTTGTGCTCTTAATTTCAAAGCGTAACATAGTAAAAAAGAATATAAATTATTAGTAGAAGTGTCACGATCTGAGACTCATCGCAATAGCCTCACCTACACGCCCTTGGGTACCCTTTTGAGGGGGTGGAGAATGGGGGTTGGACTTGTTCCCATCGTTTGACAATGCAAAGGTACAAACCTTTCCAATACGTTATCCCGAGGGGGGTATTTTCTACCCCTCCGGGCCTACTTTTTAAAGTCCCCGAGATCCGATGGGAAGGGAGGCTTTTTGTGCTGAAAAAAACTTATCCACACCCCCATGGCAAGATCTTTAGGAAGTATGTTTGTGTGTGGCTATATGATTGATGGATAATGTATTGCTTCCTTTTGTGTACTCTAGAGGTAAGGTTTATCTGCTTTATTTTAGTCACTCTCTTGCACTATCCGACCACCTGATCAGCCAGTGGCTGGAGGTGCCTATGATGCTCTTGGATGATACCCTTTTCTCACGGCCTATCTCCACCCGTCTGAGGTATCGAGGGAAAGTGCAGCGAGTTGCCCCCGTTACCTCCCTGCAATTATCCCCGCTACCTCACTCGGGGTAGCGGGGATAACTATCTGATGCGTCTGGGGGTGCTTAGATAGAGGGTATGAATACGACTGGGTAGGTGCTATACCGCTCTCCTACGAAGGGCAGGCGTGAGGACTAGAAGCGGATTTCCCAGCGCACAGAGGGTACGATAGAGAGGAGGCTGAGCTGTCGCCAGCGGCCGTTCTCATGGAAGATGAGGTAGGGATTGCGCCTGTTGAGGACGTTGTAGATGGAGATCCCTAGCTCGTGTGTCACCTTCTCCCTTCGCCAGAGGAAGGAATAGCCGAGGTCTAGGCGGATATAGGGAGGGAGGCGGTAGGCATTCATCGTGGACATCTCGGTACGAGTGGTTGCATGGTGCTCCTGCTCAGGTGGTACCAGAATTCCTCCTTTCTGGGTGTTCCAGAAGGGAAGCTCTTCGGCTTGGTAACTTGCTATGGGGATCGTCATCGTATTCCCCGAGGTCAGGTAGCCAGCTAAGGTGAGGTGTTGCTCTCGGCGTGCGGTATGTATGGTCTCATACCGTGATTGGACGTTTAGGATATGTGTCCTATCGAAGCTGAAGGGGTATGACTGCCCGCCATTGAGCTCCGAGAAGGTGCGAGTTGTCCTGGAGAGTGTATAGGAGAGGGAGCCCGTGAGACGCCCTTGACGCTTCTCTATCCATAGCTCGAGACCATAGGAATTTCCTCGCCCAGTGATGATATCTTCCTCCCAAGAGACGTTGTGCAGAGAGAATTGATTGAGCCAACTGCGGTAGGCTGTTAGGTTGCTGAGGTGACGATAGTAGCCCCCTAGGCTCACACTGAGGTCTGGAGTGCTCCAGAATCCCCCTAGATACCATTGGTCTGCATGCTCTGGGCGAAACCTCTGCGAGGCAGGTACAATCAGGTCAAGTGACCAACCAATAGGAAGCCCCTCTAGGGTATGCTGATACTGGGTCAGTCGGTCATAGGTCGCCTCTATCCCGAGCTCTCGTGTCAAGGGCAGTGAGCCCTTCAGGCGGAGGTTAATATTGTGAGAGATGTGTCGCTCATGGCTACGAAAAAGATCGTAGCGTATCCCCCCTTGCACTGCGTAGTGTGGACGTCGATACACTCCCTCTGCAAAGACGGAGGCAATGGTAGTCGTGAGGGCTGGCCTCCAGTCCCTAGACTTGTTTCCCTCTATAGATAGGGTTTGCACCATCGGGCGAAAACGCTGCTGGCGTAGGTCAATCCCCATCCCAAGATCTATGTCATGTATCCTCGTGGTGAGGTGGCTTCTCAGGGCTAGCTCTTTCTTCTCCGAGCCCATCATAAGCCCTTTATGTACGCCCCAGTCCCCATCGCTGACCTGTGCCTGCCTTGTCCCACAGTCAGTGTAGTACACCGAGGTCTCTAGGCTGAGGTGCTTGGAGGGGGTGTAGAGCCAGCTAGCCTTCAGAGCCTTATTGATCCAGCCAAGTGAGATCTTATTCCTATCTGCGTTAGGTTCTTCCTCTGGCAGGTAGGAGAAATAGTCATGACTACCGAAGAGTAGAGCCTCCAGAGAATGCTCTGCAGAGATCTCCCAACGGAGCTTCCCATAGAGATCCTGTGCCTGAGGGTTGAAGTCGCCAGAGATATTATCCTTGCCAACGAGGAGCCTTAGCAGCAGGAACTCTGGGCGGAGAAGTGAGGAGCGACCTGCCACCTGAAAGGTCAGCTTATCCCGAGTGATGTACCCCTCAAGCGATCCCCCTATCATCAATGGTGATAAGGCAAAAGACCCTTTGTAACGCCTAGCTGAAGGCCTACGGGAGCGTATCTGCAGGAGGGAGGAGGTAAAGTCGCCAGAGGATGCAGTGATCCCTCCCATCTGGAAG
Source organism: Porphyromonas catoniae ATCC 51270 (assembly GCF_000565015.1). Classification (GTDB taxonomy): domain Bacteria; phylum Bacteroidota; class Bacteroidia; order Bacteroidales; family Porphyromonadaceae; genus Porphyromonas; species Porphyromonas catoniae. The sequence goes on along the minus strand of NZ_JDFF01000022.1, from coordinate 142,467 downwards.
GTGGACTGCCCCACCATATCGGGGTGGAAGATGGAGAAAAGCCCAAAGAGGTGTGTCGGTGCGGGAATGGGAATTCCATCAAGCTCTGTCCTATTATTACCATTACCTGCTCCCCGCACGTAGAAGCCCATTCCCCCTTCCATCCCTTGGGAGACCCCTGGGAGGATCTGAGGATAGCGCATTACATCGACTTCGCCTGCAAGTGTAGCAATGCCCTTCACATCCGCAGGGGAGTAGCCGAAGGTATTATTGCCCCGTGTACCCCCGTGTCCAGTTATCGTGACCTCTTGTAGCTCTGTCTGCAGAGGCTGTAGTCGGAACTCTAAGACTCTCCCCGAATAGAGCGTAACCCTGCGCTGTCGATAGCTATCGGCGGAGAGAATTACTCGAAGGCTATCTACTGGGTAGTCGAAGGAAAACAACCCTTGGTCATCTGTCCGAGCTAGGCGATGTCCTCGCTCTGTCAAGACCTCAACGCCTACGAGTGCGTGTGCTGTTTCTTTATCCTGAATTCGACCGCTATAGTGCTGTGCTTCTACTCTCTGAGCAATAAACCCTAGTATGAGGAATAGGGTAAGCATACCCCTCATGACGGATTTCCTAGTATAAAGTGTCATACACGGGTGTGTTTAAGGTAGAGCATTATGATAGTAGAAGGCTGTCTGATAATAAGCAGCGAAGATACCTAGCCCATGCTCTATGTTTGAGTAGATAGTTGTTTGGTCAAACCATGCTGCTGGGTCATCCTCGCTCTCGTAGAAGAGCATCTTCTCTACAACGGAGCGAAGGTAGCTGTCATACTCTGTGGATGCCGCACGGAAGACCACAAAGGAGGCTTCTGCTGAGGGGTGTTGCACCACGAACTCATAGGGTGATCCCTGCGAAGGGTCTTTAGGTGGAACAATGCGTGTGTAGTAGCGGTAGAGAGCAATGCTACTATATGCCCGATCCCAAGTACTTAGCTCTCTCTCCTCATTGAAGTGATCCACTTGCTTATGATTGGTGCCCATCTGCTGGAAGAGCTCTACCTGTGTATCCTGATTCAGCCCTGGAAGATGGAGTGGGTCAGGGGGCATATTGGTAAGGCTGGAGCGTAGACAGAGCATCCAGTAGGGCGCTGTGAGCTGTCTCTGTGTAAAGAGTCGTGTGGTATAGCTACGGAGTGCTTTGCGCCGTACGGAGACGGGTGAGGGCATCGTAGTCGTTGCTCGAAGGGTCGAGTGCTGGGGTATCTCTACCTCCAGGCGGTAGGCTCTTCCTGCTATGGGGCGATAGTGAAGCTCCCAGACTCCATACCCCGTCTTCGTGAAGACCCCGATAGCCCTATCCTCTTCATAGAGCGTCGCCGTAGCTTGCTCGACCTCCTCGAAGAAGCGTCCTCCCCCTATTTCTCTACTATAGGTGAGCTTGAGCTGCTGGACATCGGTATTGCTGAGGACGCACGAAGCGACTACCTTCACCTCTGCGCGAGGGTCGATATCAATATCTTGTGTGCAAGAGGTTAGGGCTACGAGGGTGATCAGGAGGGTTGTAAAGAAGGTTTTCATCTTAGTTGTACCTCTAGTGTATCACGAAGGGTTGTCCCAGCCGTGGTCTCAAGTATAGTGACGAACTTGGTCTTGATGGGAAGCTCTTGCGGTCGGCTCTTTAGGCGGAAGAGCACGATGGGTGGTGCCATGGGGCTCATTGCGAGCCATTGCCCGATGCGTGTGATCTGTCCCTTGTCTGAATAGCCCCAGAGCAAGGTCTTTGTACGGGAAGAGATAATCTGTCGTGGCTTGAACTCGTAGATGCTGAAGTAGTCGTTCAGTGAGGTCTCTGCGGGCAAACCAAAGAGGGGAGAAAGGGATATGATCCGAAAGTCCTTTACGCCCGTGACTCGATACTCCCATGGGATTAGGTTGGTGAATTCTTTACCTGAGCTTAGGCTTCTTGCAGAGGAAGATCTTCGTCTATGGTCTTGGTCTAGTTGACGCTCTAGCGCTAGCATGTGGGGGGTCGTAAGCTTACGCCCCTTCCATCTATAATAGTTCTCATATGAGTCTTCGTAGTTTCTATTCTTTATGTTCGGAAACTCTGCTCGCAGCTCCTTTAGGTCATCCTCTCCTGTCATTACCCACAGAATAAACTGCTCGGCTTCGACAGCGCCGTCATTTAGCTCCTCGGCGGATTTGGTGATAAAGTGCTTATCCCCAATAGTAATAGGTGTCTCTGTATACCGTAATGGTAGGGTGATGATTTGGGTACATTCCCGAGGGAGGAATTCAAAGGAATAGTTCCCTATTTCATCTCCCTTTTCCTTGCAGGAGCTAGTGCCTCCTAATATCAACAGCGTGGTTATTACAGCTATGATGGCCCATGTTCGATTTGTTATCATACTAGAATCGTGCTAAAAAGAGAAGTTATGAATAATCTCCTTTTTATATGTATAGTTTCCTTGACTGGTCTGCCATACATCATCCTCTTGGGTCATGTAGTCACCAGTATCATGGCTACCACTCCATCCAAAATTCATCTTCCAGAAATAGGATTTCTGTACTTCTGTTATTGTGTACTTCCCGTATGTCGGTTGATGGCGCATACTTGAGTATCTAGGTTCATTACCTATACTGCGTATTTCATCATTGCCACCTTTCTTGAACTTCGGTAATCGTTCATAGGTACTCGTGTAGCGAATGCACTTGTCCCTATATCCGTCAATAATCCAAGAGTGTCCATTATAATAGTGCCACCCTGCATCGAAAATTAAGATCTTCCGCATCTTTCTTCCCGCATAGGCCCTAATATTCACTGGTAACAGTTTATCAAGAGAGGATCGTACCAAATCGGGATTATAGGCAGCATACTCGGATCTTATGTCAAACATCTGGTAGACTTCCATAAGCTTATTTGTGTATGCGCCTGACTCAATTTCTCCGTAGTTCATATCAACATAGAATCCGACAAACCCCATTAGTATTCCGGCTAAGTTTGTTGCTTCAGTTGGGGTCGTGCTATAGGACCATGGAGCCATCTTATCCCAAGTATCTGGTCGCATGGAGTCGAAGTAAAAAGAATATGATCGGTTATGGTTATCCCAAACAGAGCCAGTACACCAACCCCTAGAATAAAATCCCTGAGGCTTATTCTTAAAGAAATGAAAATAGTAGAGCATCTGTGCTCCAGCAACAGCCACACAACCTACGGGGCATCTTTTGCTTGTTTCGCGCCAAGATGGGGTGCATATATTCCATGGGGATCCTTGACCCCACTTGGTTGCAATGAGTGGCCCAACGGCCTTATCTACCAAGACCTCAATCTGGGTATCCACTAGGAAATCCTCATAATCTCGTTCATCGTTATCATAATTATCATCCCCAGGCTCTTTGGCGAAAGAGCGAAGTCTCTGTCCTTTAGGACTGGGGTGCAATCCTAATGCTAATGTATCAATCTTGCACCACATGGCGTAGTCGCCAGACTGGGTATCCTTACTCTTGGAGTGCTTGAGTTCGTAGATCTTCCCTGCTAGGTCTTCGAACCAAAGAGAGGATCCTCCGAGTACCTCTTTGTCTATATAGCCTTTTGTAGACGAGGCTAAGATAGCCTCCGTACGCTTATCCCCAGAGAGTACAACCCAGCCTTTGTCTCCCTCGTAGTTTACGAAGTACATCAGGGTATCTTGCCCTTTGATAATTGGCTCTATACTCTTGACTTTTCGAGGAGTATGATCCTCAAGCTTTAGCTTCTGAGCAAAATACTTTGCAGAGGCCAAAGGGACTTGGTAGTGCTGTGTCTCACTATATCTGCTGGGTTGTTTCTTGTTGTCATCAAGACGAAACTCATCATCAAGTGACGTGCAGCTTGCTAAGGAAAAGAGAGCCATTAAGGCTAAGTAAATCTTGTTCATGTGTAGTATGTTTTGACTTGTGAGTTATAGTTCCTGTTAGCAGGAGAGTTATAGTTAAAGCGTGTTGTACCTTCCCTGATCTGGAGTGTCAGGGGGGGCAGGGGTATCTGTTTGCTACAGATGGTCTTCGGTTCCATATCTGAGAGGTCAGATTAGTATTCCATTAGCAAATGTAGCAATTAAAATATGAGTTCAAATATACACAAGCAGATGGGGATGAGCTGCGTTTGTGTAGCTTACTAAATACGTGTTATAGCCCCCGAGTAAATACGAGCCATATTGTGGTGTATATGGGGAGTATTTTCCGTCAAGAAGTGTCGTGTTTGGGAATGCTGAGGTGGGAAAATCTTATGTGGTGTGATACTTAGTAGTGCTGACGCACATAATGATGACGAGGATGTGGTGCAATAAACCCTTCTCTATGCTGCTCTACCTCTACCCTTCAAAAATGCCCTAGATACGGGGTTTGTGAAAGGGGGGCAAAGACTTACCATAAGTCGTTGTAACGAGTTACTATAACTCTCTTCGACGACTTACCATAACTTTTTATGACGAGTTACCATAACTCTTTGTGACGACTTATGGTAACTCGTTGCGGTACATGTTTTACCCCTTTGTATTTTGTTTAATATGAGGCCATTATAATGTGTCCCTCATCCATGGTTTCCGACTGCTCATAGATGCCTCTGAAGCAGTATGAATAAATACGATCTGACCCTCTTTTAGGCCTTGTCTTCTTCTATGCAAGCGTCTCCAAGGATGCCCCTTGGTATACCTGCCGGATTATGCCCAAGGACACAAGGTGAGCGTCAGAGAGCTCTAGAAGCGACCCTTCGTGGAGGAGCCTAGGAAGATTATCCCAATATATGACTCTCCCCCTCTCGAGGGTAGAGCTAAGAGCTAGAGCATTCACCAGCTTACCCCAATCGTGTGGTTAGACTTAGAGCTCTAGTGAGAGGGACGCTCATTATGCGTCAGCCCTACGATACTTAGCGTCTTGTTTCCTAATTATTTCCTATCTTCGTAACCTACGAGGGAGACTATGTAGCCATAATTCTCCCTCGGGTAAATTATATAGACAGCAAGATAGAAATGGATACAGTAGTCAGCGGGATACGCCCCACGGGTAACCTCCATCTGGGGAATTACTTCGGTGCGGTACGTGCCTTCACTCAGATGCAGAACGAGTATAATTGCTTTTTCTTCATCGCTGATTGGCATTCGCTGACGACCCATCCTCACCCCGACAATATCATCCGTAGTACCAATACTATTCTGGCGGAGTATCTAGCCTGTGGAATAGATCCTGAGAAGGCCACTATCTACATCCAGAGTGACGTGCGTGAGGTCGTGGAGCTGTACCTGTATCTTAATATGAATGCCTACCTTGGGGAGCTGGAGCGTACCACGTCCTTCAAGGAGAAGGCACGTCAGCAGCCCAATAATGTGAATGCTGGGCTACTGACCTATCCTACCCTCATGGCCGCTGATATCTTGATGCATAAGGCTGTAAAGGTGCCGGTGGGTAAGGATCAGGAGCAAAACATGGAGATGGCTCGTAAGTTTGCCCGTCGCTTCAATACAATCTACGGGGTGGATTTCTTTGTGGAGCCCCAGTCATACGCTCTGGGGGATCGAGCATTGAAGGTGCCAGGTCTTGATGGATCGGGTAAGATGGGCAAAAGTGAAGGCAATGCGATCTACTTGATAGACGATGCCAAGACGATTACCAAGAAGGTGATGCGAGCTGTCACGGATGCTGGTCCCACGGAGCCTAATAGCCCCCGTCCAGAGCCAATAACGAACCTCTTTACCCTCATGGAGATTGTCTCCAGCCCAGAGGTTTATAAGCACTTCAGCGATAGCTACAATGACTGCTCCATCCGCTACGGCGATATGAAGAAGCAGCTGGCTGAGGATATCTGCTCTTTCTCTGCCCCTATCCGAGAGCGTATCCTGGAGTTAAACTCTGATGAGGCGTACCTTAGACAAGTGGCGAAGCTCGGTGCAGAGAAGGCTCGCGAGAGTGCCAGCAAGACGCTGGAGGAGGTGCGACAGATCATCGGCTTCCGCCATCGCTAATCGAACGATAAACAACTCAATAAATATAGAAGACAGAGAATGGAACTAATAGGAAAGATTATCCAGGTCCTCCCCCTACAGGAAGGTGTATCTAAGGCTGGGAATGCGTGGAAGAAGCAGGAGTATATCCTTGAGACCCTCGGCACGCAGTACCCTCGCAAGGTGTGCTTCAATCTTTTTGGGGATAACGTGGACAAGTTCCCCATGCAAGTCGGTCAGGATGTGACGGTGTCGATTGATCTTGAGAGCCGAGAGTTCAATGGACGTTGGTACACAGATGTGCGTGCCTGGAATGTGCTCAATGGTGTCCAGCTTGCTGGTGCTCCTGCTCCGGGTTTTGCAACCGCTCCTACCCAGCCCACCCCTGCAACCCCACCCGCTCAGCCAGCCCAGGCCAGCCCAGTAGCTGCACCTACAGCCGCAGACGACCTGCCCTTCTAAGTGGAGGATAAGCCTCAGGACGCTAAGTCATAACAGAGGGAATGCCCCCAAGACCCTATGGAGCATTCCCTCTTTTGCTGTATATAATATTCCCTCGAAGAGTAGATGCAACTATCCCTCCTTGTCCTCGGTAAGACAGACTCGGCACAGATAGAGACGGAGATTAAGCGATATGAGAGCCGTCTGAAGCATTACCTGCCCTTTGAGCTAAGGGTGATTCCCGATGTGCGGCGAGGGAGTAAGCTTACCCCTGAGGAGCAGAAGCGAGCTGAGGGCATAGAGCTCCTTCGCTACATTACTCCGACGGATCGAGTTTGCCTCTTCGACGAGCGTGGAGAGAGCTATACGAGCAGGGCCTTCGCTACGTTCATTGAGCGAGCAATGGTGTCGGGTGAGCGACGTCTGGTCTTCATTATTGGCGGCCCCTACGGCTTCTCCCCAGAGGTCTATGAGCGAGCTGACGGACAGGTGTCGCTGAGCCGCATGACCTTCTCGCACCAGATGGTGCGCCTCTTTGCTATCGAACAGCTTTACCGAGCGCAAACAATCATCCGAGGCGAACCCTATCACCACGACTAAGGAAGAATCCCCACAATACCTCTTATCTTCAATGAACTACTGGCTACAGATCAAGGAGTTTCTCCTGAGGGGGGAGCAACGGATCTATTACTGGATCTTCACGTTCTCGCTCCTCCTGCCGAACGTGGTGCTTTCGGTCGTGATGCAGCAGTCGATGATTGGTCGTGTGCTGAACATCCTACTCATGCTTCCCCTCTACATGCTTGTGCTACTTGTGGCGAAGCGTCCGGGGAGGGTCTACTGGTCGCTGTTGGTGCTTGTCCTCTTGCACATGTTTCAGCTTGTCTTGCTGACAATCTTCAGTGGTTCGGTAGTTGCGGTGGACATGATCCTCAATCTTTTCACCTCAGAGCCTGATGAGGCCACGGAGCTTCTCTCGAATATCCTTTGGCCTATTATTGGTTCGCTCGTGCTCTACGTTCCTGTACTTGTTCTAGCAACATTCTCGGCACGCAACCCTAAGACCTTAACGAAGCGTTTCCGTAAGCGTACGGCACTGTACGCGTTAGTCCTGCTCATCATCGCTCTGCCCATCTACATTGGGGCTAAACGACGTTTCCCCTATCTTCATCTAAGGGCAGAGGTATATCCTATGAGCGTCTTCTACAATATGTATCTGGCAACGAAGAAGCTCAACCAAGTCTTTCATTATAGCTATTCGTCGCAGGACTTCGCCTATGGTGCTACGAGTGAGCATGCCGAAGAGGAGCGCGAGGTCTATGTGCTAGTCCTTGGGGAGACCTCTCGTGCGCATAGCTGGAGTCTCTATGGCTATCCTCGGCAGACAACTCCCCATCTGGATACGATGAGTCGTGAGGCTCTTATCCCTTTCCGAGACGTGCTAACGCAGTCAAATACTACGTACAAGAGCATCCCGATTATTCTCTCTCCTGCAGATGCTTCTTCGGCAGAGGAGCTTCCACGTGTACGGGGGATCCTTGAGGCATTTAAGGAGGCTGGCTTCTACACAGCTTTTATCTCTAATCAGCCAGGGAACCACAGCTATGTGGATTTCTTCGCTATGCAGGGTGATGAGCATCATTCGATACGTAAAGAGCTTAGGCGAGAGAAGCGTCGCCTTTACGATGCGGATATGTTGCCCTACCTGCGTCAGCTACTCTCCTCGGAGCATCGCAAGCTCTTCATCGTCTTGCATGCCTATGGGGCGCATTTCAGTTATCGAGATCGCTATCCTGCATGTGCCCAATCCTTCCCTGTACCTCGTCGCTATTCAGGTGCAGCGAAAGATAGCTTAACGCTAAGGAATGCCTATGATAATGCGATTGTGGAGACTGACCGCTTCCTAGATGGAGCGATACGTCTACTCGGAGCTCAAGATCGTCGCTCTGCCCTCCTATACGTATCGGATCATGGGGAGGATGTGTATGATGATAGCCGTGAGCGTTTCTTGCACTCCTCGCCTGACGTATCTTACTATCAGCTACACGTACCCCTGCTCCTTTGGTTCTCACCTGCCTATAGGGAGGCTTACCCCGATGTGCTAAGAGCTGTAAGAGCCAATCAACAGCGAGCAGCATCTACAAATGCAGTCTTCCACACCTTGCTCCATATAGCGGGGGTGAAGACCCGTTACCGAGCAGACTCACTCTCTCTGGCGAGTCCCTCCTTTGCCGAGGGTACGCGCTACTATCTGAATGATCGCTATGAGTGTCTGCCCATCGAAGAGCTAGATCTTGCTCCCGAGGATCTAGTACTATTTAAGCAAAAGGGACTACGTATTGACCCGTCTCTCTGCGTCAAGCCCTAGAGGAGGTCAGCCGTATTTTATCTGCACATGAGAGAGTTTATCATTACAGAGACCAAGAGCGATGAGGCCGTACTTGTTGGGCTCATTACTCGAAATCAAACAGAGGATCAAGCAAAAGAATACCTAGATGAGTTGGATTTCCTCTCCCGCACAGCGGGGGTAGAGCCTGTCGTGCGCTTCCTGCAGCGACTTGAACAGCCTCATCCAGTGACCTTTGTGGGGAAGGGTAAGCTAGAGGAAATACGCCTCTATGTGGAGGAACGTGAGATTGGTCTGGTAATCTTTGATGACGAACTGACCCCTAAACAGCTACGCAATATTGAGGCCGTACTCAAGGTGAGGATCCTTGACCGTACGAGCCTTATCCTGGATATCTTCGCGGCTCGTGCTACCACTGCTTATGCCAAGACGCAGGTAGAGCTTGCACAGTATCGCTATATGCTCCCTCGGCTCACCCGTCTCTGGACGCACCTAGAGCGTCAGCGTGGTGGTGTGGGGATGCGTGGCCCAGGAGAAACGCAGCTCGAGACGGATAAGCGCCTCATCCAAGACCGTATTGCCCACCTCAAAGAGGAGCTCAAGGGTATCGACCGTCAGATGGCGATGCAACGGAAGAATAGGGGGAAGCTCGTCCGTGTAGCCCTTGTTGGCTATACGAATGTTGGTAAGTCCACGCTGATGAATGTCCTAAGCAAGAGTGACGTTTTCGCTGAGAACAAGCTCTTTGCTACGCTTGACACTACTGTGCGCAAGGTCATTGTCCATAATCTGCCGTTCCTGCTATCTGATACTGTTGGCTTCATCCGTAAGCTCCCCACGGAGCTCATTGAGTCCTTTAAGAGTACACTTGACGAAGTGCGTGAGGCTGATCTCCTCGTGCATGTCGTAGATATCTCTCATCCGAACTTCGAGGAGCATATCGAGGTCGTTTCCTCTACCCTGCGTGAGATCACAGCTGGGGATGAGAAGTCCGTCCTCCTTGTCTTCAATAAGATTGATGCCTTTACCTATGATGAGAAACCTCTGGATGACCTCTCTGAGCGTACACGGCGTAATCTCTCACGTGAAGACCTCGAGCGTACCTGGATGGCTCGCCTAGGTGAGTCGGGCTGTACCTTCATCTCTGCTAGGACGGGCGAAGGGATCGATGAGCTGAAGACCCTGCTCTATGATCGGGTGAAGGAGCTGCATATCCAGCGCTTTCCTTATAATGACTTTTTGTTCCAAGACTATACACTAGAGACAAACGATGATGAGTAATCCTGACCGCAGGTCTTTTCACTCCGCCCCGAGATAATGAAGGGTAACGATACACCTTCGCTCTTCGGGGCTGAATATCCATCTTCCCAAGCCGTCCTTCTTCTTAACCTTGGCTCTCCTCGGACGCCTGCTGTGGAGGATGTACATGCCTATCTCTTGCAGTTCCTTATGGATAGGCGTATCATCGGTCTACCTCATTGGGCAAGGCATCTGCTCGTTCATCATATTATTGTGCCCAAGCGTGCGCCGAAATCTGCCGCTAACTACCGTACGATCTGGGATGAAGAGCGTCAAGCCTTCCCGCTCATTACACACACTGAGGAGATTGCTCGTGCCTTAGCAGAGCGTCGTCAGTGTCCTGTGGCTGTGGGCATGCGCTATGCTTCGCCCTCGACAGGCTCGGCTCTAGAAGCTCTTGCATCCCTGCTCTCAGTAGAGGAAATCATTATCGCACCGCTCTATCCTCATTACGCACGCAGTAGCTATGAGACAGCTGTTGCCTATGTGCTGGAGGAAGCACGCAGGCTAGGTCTCTCTCGTCTACGCTTTCGTCTGCTTTCACCCTTCTATAATGAGCCGAGCTATCGAGCCGTGCTTACCGAAAGCATTCGTCCCTATCTTCAGTCACCCTTTGATCGGCTCATTGTCTCCATGCATGGCATCCCCGTCTCGCATATCCCCAAGGAATGTCGAGAGCATAATGGTGAGACGAACTACTGTGCCTCACGCCGTGACTGGCATGAGCGTCATGCCGAGGAAGACTGCTACCGCCTACAATGCGAAGAGACGACAGAGTCCCTACGTCAGGACCTCGGTCTGGAGCGGGGGCAAGTCGAACTTGTCTATCAATCTCGGTTAGGGCGTCACGAATGGATGCGGCCCTATATGAGCCAGCGTATACGGCAGTTCTCTGGCGAAGGAGCAGAGCGAGTAGTCGTTGTTTGTCCTGGCTTCATCTGTGACTGTCTAGAGACCATCCAAGAGATTGACAGCTACTATCGAGAGGTGTTTCTTGCACACGGAGGTAAGAGCTTTGCTTACGTACCTTGTCTCAATAGTTCGGAGGATTTCATCGCATCGCTAGCCTCCCTCCTAGATCAAACAGCCCTTGATCCCTCAGCCTTGCTTAGCGAAGAGAATAAGCGCAAATACAAGTACGAGCATTAGCTTGTGCTGAGTATCCTCTACCATTTAACCCTTACTCTTCTGTAAAAGGGCTCTCACAAAGGAAGCTCTAGAGAAATGGGATGAAAAACCACTGGTTTTTACCCCCAAGGCTCTAGAGCTTCGTTCATAATCTACCTCTTTATATTAGACCCCGTGGCACGATGGGTATTTTCTCCCTCTCTAGATCCTTAGTATTTAGAGGGCTTTGAGGAGGGGGATGATGAGTTACTATAAGTCGCTGTGACGAGTTATGGTAACTCGTTGTGGCGACTTACCACAACTCGTAGCAACGACTTACCATAACTTTTTGTGACGAGTTACCATAACTCGTTAAGTCCTCTTTTTGCGAATGGCGTATTAGGTTGTTTATTAGTCGATTATGAAGGGGTGGGAAGTTGGGGATTAGTGGATGGGGTGCTTGTTCTTGGTTTTGGGTCAGAAGTACCACATTCCTTTTGTTGTACCTTGAGGGTTGAGGCTATTGGGGATAGGGCTTGGGGTGCATGGTTTCCCTCGTAGCGCATCCTCATCTGTGATCTGTGCGGAGATTAAGCTCGCTTTATGTGATTGTATTATGCTTGCTGATAGCCTCCGTCCGTATGCTAATTGCTTCTGATTTGCTACACTGGGTGTTTGGTATTCCAAATCTTTGTTATATCTTTGCAGGCGCAATCAGAGGCACGCTTGCCTCGCCTATTGCTTGAGGCGGCCCCTTCGTCTATCGGTTAGGACGCAAGGTTTTCATCCTTGAAAGAGGAGTTCGATTCTCCTAGGGGCTACAGATAACAAAAAAAGAAGATTACGAAATGGCAAATCATAAGTCATCAATCAAGAGAATCCGTCAGACGAATGCACGCCGTCTGCACAATCGTTACTACGCTAAGACTGCTCGTAACGCTGTGCGTCGCTTCCGTGCGCTGACGAGTGCAGATGAGGCTCGTGCAATGCTCCCACAGCTTAGCTCGATGCTGGATCGCCTTGCAGGTAAGAACATCATCCACAAGAACAAGGCAGCGAACCTGAAGAGCAAGCTCGCTCGTCAGATCGCACGTCTCGCCTAAGGCATATCACACCGCTCATCCCGTCGGAGTATCCGATGAGGGAGAGCTTTCAGGCGGCCCCTTCGTCTATCGGTTAGGACGCAAGGTTTTCATCCTTGAAAGAGGAGTTCGATTCTCCTAGGGGCTACCACCAAGAGCCAAGTATCAGTTTAAGCTGACGCTTGGCTCTTTTTGTGTTTGCGTAGCATCGCCTTTGCCTAGCTTAGATGGGGAGATTTGCCTTGGGGTTGAGAGGGAAAGTTAGCCTATTGCTAGGGAAATATACATCAGTCATAGGAAAATCGTTATTTTTGTGTGGGCTAGAGGCTTAGGGCGATACTTCTTGAGAAAGAAGAGCAGGTCCCTCCTAGGTCCAAACACATTACGATAAAGCGATATAGCTTAGAGAAAATAGATGGAGAAGGTAATACGTAGAGCCCTTATCTCTGTATTCCACAAGGAGGGATTGGCTGATATACTAGCCCTCCTACACAAAGAAGGTGTAGAGTTTGTATCCACCGGTGGTACGAGCACATTCATCGAAAGCCTTGGTTATCCAACCGTAGCCGTAGAAGACCTAACTCGGTACCCCTCGATGCTCGGAGGGCGTGTCAAGACACTGCACCCTGCGATCCAGGGAGGGATCCTTGCACGGCGTTCGCATGAGGTGGATCAACAAGAGGTGAAGGACTACGGGCTCTCGCTTATTGACCTCGTGATTGTAGACCTCTATCCCTTCGAGGCAACGGTTGCCTCTGGTGCCTCTGAGGAGGATATTATCGAGAAGATAGATATTGGGGGGATTAGCTTGATCCGTGGAGCTGCGAAGAACTATGAGGATGTCGTAATAATCCCATCTCAAGCTGACTATGCTGCGCTACAAAGCATCCTAGAGCACCGAGGAGCAAAGACCACGCTCGAGGAGCGTCGCCACTTTGCCCGTCGTGCCTTCGCTGTCAGCTCGGGTTATGACTCGGCTATTTTCCGCTGGTTTGACGGTGGTGAGGCAACAGCTCTTCGCCTCACGGCTGACCAAGCTCAGCCCTTGCGCTACGGAGAGAACCCCCATCAAAAGGGAATATTCTTCGGCGACCTCTCTCGCTACTTTACACAGTTACATGGGAAGGAGCTTTCCTACAATAACCTTCAGGATATTGAGGCAGCTGTTACGCTTATTCAAGACTTCGATGCTCCGACCTTTGCCATCCTCAAACATAACAATGCTTGTGGCTGTGCCTCTCGCTCCACTCTGCTCGAGGCATGGAAGGATGCCTTAGCAGGTGATCCCGTCTCTGCCTTTGGTGGTGTGCTCATTGCTAACCGACCCATTGATAAGGAGACAGCGCAGGAGATTGATAAGCTGTTTATGGAGGTACTCATCGCCCCAGGCTTTGCTCCCGAGGCACTAGACATACTCAAGAGTAAGAAGAATCGTATTCTGCTAGAGCAGAAGTCCCCCATCCACTCCGATTGGAGCTACCGCTCGATGCTGGGTGGAGTATTGGCACAGGAGTGCGACCAAGCAGTAGAGACTACAGCAGAGATGCGCTGCGTTACAAAGGTAGCCCCTACGGATAGGGAGTTACACGACCTCGTCTTCGCAACGAAGCTGGTTAAGCATAGCAAGAGTAATGCAATTGTCTTAGCCAAGGGAGACCAGCTCATTGCCTCAGGTGTAGGACAGACCTCTCGTGTCGATGCCCTAAAGCAAGCAATCGAGAAGGCTGGACATTTTGGTTTTGATCTGCATGGAGCTGTACTATCTAGTGATGCTTTCTTCCCCTTTGATGACTGTGTCACCCTTGCTGCGGAGGCTGGGATCACAGCAATCGCGCAGCCTGGGGGCTCGGTACGAGATGCCGATAGTATCGCAGCGGCAGACAAGCTAGGTGTAGCAATGGTGATGACGGGTGTTCGTCACTTCAAACATTAAAAGACATAACATAATAATAGATAAGCATGGGATTATTCTCCTTTAGGCAAGAGTTGGCGATGGACCTAGGTACCGCTAACACCATCATCATTAAGGATGATAAGATTGTCCTTGACGAGCCTTCAGTCGTCGCTTTTGATAACCGTACAGGTGAGATGATTGCCGTTGGTACAAAGGCTCGAGAGATGTATGAGAAGGGTAACGCCAATACCCGTACAATCCGTCCATTGCGTGAGGGAGTGATCGCAGACTTCGACGCTGCCGAGCACATGATACGTGGTATGATACGTATGATTAGCCGTCGCCGTGGGTGGTTCACGCCATCTCTTCGTATGGTTGTCTGTATCCCTTCTGGTAGCACCGAGGTAGAGATCCGTGCCGTGCGCGACTCCAGTGAGCATGCTGGTGGACGAGATGTCTACATGATCTATGAGCCTATGGCTGCTGCTATCGGGGTGGGCGTTGATGTACTCGCCCCTGAGGGACACATGATCGTGGATATAGGTGGTGGGACGACCGAGATAGCCGTAATCTCATTAGGAGGTATCGTGGAGGACCAATCCATTGATACTGCTGGTGACGAACTCACACAAGACATAGTGGATCACATGCGTGATCGCCACCAAATCAAAGTCGGGGAGCGTACAGCAGAGCAAATAAAAATACAGGTAGGTGCTGTTTATAATAAGCTAGACGATGCTCCAGAGGACTTCGTCGTATGGGGCGCAAATATGATGGATACACTTCCACGCAAGGTCTCGGTGAACTATCAAGAGATCTGCGAGTGTCTCGACAACTCGATTGGGAAGATTGAGAGTGCCATCCTACGTACCCTCGAAGCCACACCTCCCGAGCTGTATGCTGATATCGTAGCCAATGGTGTTATCCTCACAGGTGGTGGAGCCCTACTACGTGGTCTGGATAAGCGACTCAGCGAGCGTTTTGGCCTTGAGTTTAAGATCGCAGAGAACCCTCTGCACTCTGTCGCTATAGGTACTGGTATCGCACTGAAGAATATCCATAACTTCAATTTCCTCTTCCGATAATCCTTCGCTCTGCTCGTGCATCGGATCTTTGTATTCCTCCGTCGCTATCGGTATTGGCTAGTCTTTTTTCTATTAGAGGGGATTGCTCTGAGCTTTCTCTTCAGTAGCACCCTCTACCAGAAGAGCGTCAGCTGGTATGCAACGAGTGTTGTCTTCGGGCATATAAATGAGGTGATGACCGAGGTCTGGGACTACATTGATTTGCGACCAGAGAATACAAAGCTACTTGAGGAAAATGCACGATTGAGACAGGCAAATGTCCACCTGGCTCGTCAGATGCAAGATGCTTTGGCTCGAGGCGAATTACCACGACTTCACGCTACCGACAGTCTCCCTGTTAGAGAGGGAACATTTGTCATAGCTCGTGTTGTAAATCGTACTTCTCATTCGGGGGAGGTCTTTTACACGATTGATAAGGGAGAGGCTGATGGCATACATAGAGATATGGGGGTGATGAGTGGCTCAGGAGTGGTGGGTGCTGTGATGGCAACCTCACGCCATTATGCACTCGTTATCCCAGTGCTGAACTCTAAGATACGGCTCTCATGTACCCTCTTGGGGCAGCAGGTCAGTGGAACGCTTACAGCCTCTACGAACCCAAACTCTAACGAGGCCATCCTCAGTAATGTCCCACCTCATGCTCGTCCTCACCAAGGAGATACTGTCATCACAAGTGGTTACTCCTATCTCTTCCCAGAGGGGATGATGATTGGAACCATAGCAGACTCTGTCCCAACGACGATGAAGGGAAGTGCAGGGACATTTGCTAACTATCCTGTACGGCTTGCAACGGACTTCCAATCACTACGCTTTGTCTACGTCATCCTAGAGAGACCCGTGGCAGAGGCAAAAGCCCTCGAAGACTCTATCCAGCCCAATGAATAGCTCTTATCTACGCTTCCTCTTTGCGAGTCTTCTTGTCATCGCTATACAGACTTGGGTGCTTAGTCCGATTGCCCTCTTCCGTGTAGCGACACCATTCATCTATCCTATTTTATTACTTCTGTTACCGGTAGGTATTGGGCGCATATCATTACTCCTGCATGGGTTTGCCATTGGGTGTATTATTGATGTGCTTGGGCTGACCCCGGGGCTACATGCCGCAGCTCTGACAGCTACAGCTTTTGTCCGTCCCATGCTCCTCGGCTCTATGGTTGATCGAGACACACCGGAGCAGGCTCTACCGCTCTATGGGACACTCCGTAGCGGAGCGTTTGTACTTTTTTCCTTACTTCTTCTTATCCATCACATCGTCCTCTATGTGCTAGAGGCTGGGGCTATGATACGAGGGGCATATACCCTGATTAGCCTAGGAGCTGGTTATGTCTTCTCTTGGTTGCTCTCGCTCCTTGCTCTGGCTCTGCTCAGCTCATTCGTTACATCACACGATTAGCTAGCCTATGGTCAATGATGAACTCTTTCGGCGACGTTGGCTAGTGATTAGTCTGACCTTCGCCGTCGTTGTTGTATTCATTCTTCGGCTTTTCTTCCTTCAGCTCATCAGTAGTGATTACAAACAACGAGCTGAGAACAACGCCTACTATGTCCTCTCCACGATCCCATCACGTGGCGTTATCTTTGATCGTAACGGGCAGCTCCTAGTTGCTAATCGTCCGATTTTTGACCTGATGATTGTCAATAATGAGGCTAAAGGCAAGCTGGATACCACCCTGCTCTCAGAGATATTACGCATCCCTCGGGAAGAGTTGGTCGCAAAACTGAGTGCAGTGCGTGATCGCTCGATTAACAGAGGCTATACACCCTATACCCCACAGGTTTTGCTCTCTCAGTTAGAGCCACAAGATGTGGGTCGTTTCGAGGAGCAGTTGTATAAGTTCCCAGGCTTCTCTGTTCGCTCGCGGACAATCCGCCAGTATCATTACCATGGTGCAGCACACCTCCTAGGTTACCTCTCTGAGGCTAGTCCGAATGATCTCAAGCGAGACAGTACGATCATGCGAGGTGACTTCGTTGGGCGAAGTGGTGTGGAGCGTACCTATGAGGAAGTGCTACGAGGTACCAAGGGTGAAGAAATCTTCTACCGAGACGCTCGTGGACGCATCCAGGGTAGGCTCGATGGAGGAGTGCACGATCGGGCTCCCGTGAGTGGTAAGGATCTGACTCTCTCGATTGACGCAGGTCTGCAGGCACTAGGAGAGCGAATGATGAAGGGTAAGCGTGGGGCAATCGTGGCTATTGAGCCCGAGACGGGAGAGATCCTTGCTATGGTGACGGCCCCCAACTATGACCCAGTACTCCTCTCGGGTAAGAGCAAAGGGGAGAATCACCGAGCCTTGGAAGAAACGTTCGGTAAGCCCCTACTGAATCGTGCGATACAGGGTAATTACCCGCCAGGATCTACCTTCAAGGCTGCCCAAGGTGCCATCTTCCTCGCCGAGGGAGCTATTACACCGCAGACGGCTTTTGCTTGTTACCATGGTTATCCTCGCCTTGGCAATAGACCGAAGTGCCATGGACATCCATCCCCGATTGCCCTCGTGGGCGCACTCACGACGTCATGTAATGCTTACTTCTGCTGGGGGATGCATTACCTGCTCGACGATCGTCGCTTCTATCCCTCAGCACAAATAGCCTTAGAGCATTGGAAGCAGCGTATTGTGTCGCTGGGCTATGGCTACCGCTTGGGTGTTGATCTACCAGGGGAGAAGAGGGGATATATCCCTAATAGCCAGGTTTATGATAAGGCATATAAGGGTAATTGGAACTCGAGTACGATTATCTCCATCTCCATAGGTCAGGGGGAAATCCTAGCCACCCCTCTGCAAATTGCTAACCTTGCAGCTATCATCGCTAACCGAGGTACCTATGTCCGTCCCCACGTCGTGCATAGCATACGAAATGCCCCACTTGATACGGCCTATACCAATCGCCAGCAGACAGGCATTGCTGCATCAGACTGGGAATACATTGTGCAGGGTATGGCAGGTGCTGTCACTGGGGGTACATGCCGTGCTGCGAACTTTGCTCCTGGAGAGATCGAGGTCTGTGGTAAAACAGGTACGGCCGAGAATCCACATGGGAAGGATCACTCTGCTTTCATTGGCTTTGCTCCTCGTAACGCACCTCGTATTGCGGTCTCCGTCTATGTGGAGAATGGTGGCTTTGGGGCGCACTTCGGTGTACCTATGGGGCGTGTGATGATGGAGTACTACCTACGAGGCGGACAACTATCGGCTGCTGGAGAGGCTGTGGCCTCACAGATGGAGCAGCGAAGTATCACTTATCTCACCGATATCTAGACTGATTCTCATGCAGACTTCGTCTCCTGGACTTCTCCGTTCTCTTGACTGGATAACGATCATGATGTACTTCATCTTGATCTGTTTTGGCTGGCTATCGATCTGTGGAGCTTCGTACAACTTTGAGACCGAGGAGCTCCTTACTCCAGGAGGTCGTCCGATGATGCAACTCCTTTGGATGGGGTTGGGCGTGCTCATCGGCTTCATTGTGCTGACGCTTGATACGGATGTGTATGAGGTTGGCGCTCCGCTCTTCTATGGGGCTATGATGGTGCTTCTGATGGTCACGATTGTCATTGCCCCAGATATCAAAGGCTCTCGTTCGTGGCTGGTGCTTGGTCCTGTGCGCTTGCAGCCTGCAGAGTTTGCGAAGGTTGCCACTGCGCTCACTCTGGCATGGCTCTTCAATCAGTATGAGTTTACCATCAAATCCACACGTAGCTACCTAAAGATATTCGGGATCATCTTCCTCCCCATAGGGCTGATCCTCCTACAGCAGGAGACGGGTTCGGCATTGGTTTTCCTTGCACTTTTCTTAGCCCTTTTTCGTGAAGGCTTCTCTGGACTCTTCATGGGACTGAGTGCAGCTGCAGCGATCTACTTCATTGGGGCGCTCATCCTCGAGGATACGCTGTGGTGGGGAGAGACAGATGCTGACCTCTTCTTCGTCTGTAACTGTATCCTTGTCTTCACGATAGCCCTCTATGCCACCTATGCCCATAGCACAAGGGAGCGTAGGAGATACCTGAAGTATGTCATCCTCTCCATTGTCGGCGTATATGCGCTGGCCGCTCTGGTGAGTGCCTTTGTGCGGTTTGATTGGTCGTACATTGCCCTAGGGCTCGTGTTGCTCTTGGTCTCCGCTCTCCTCTACCTTGCCGTGAAGGAATACCTACTTCGCTATCTGATGATGGCACTCTTTGCCCTTGCTTCGTTGGGCTTTTTCTTCTCTGTGAGCTATGTCTTCAACGACATCCTCCAGCCTCACCAGCAGGTACGTATCAAGATTGCCCTTGGGATCGAGAGTGACATCCGAGGGAAGGGCTATAATGTAGACCAATCGAAAATTGCCATCGGCTCTGGAGGCTTTACAGGGAAGGGATTTCTGAAGGGTACGCAGACGAAGCTTAACTATGTCCCAGAGCAAGAGACGGACTTCATTTTCTGTACCGTAGGGGAAGAATTGGGTTTTGTTGGTGCCGCTGGGCTAGTGCTTTTCTATGGAATCTTTATCCTAAGGATTGTGACGCTTGCCGAGCGACAAGTCTCAACGTTTGGACGTGTCTATGGCTACTGTGTCGCCTCGATTTTCCTTTTCCACCTCTTCATCAATGTTGGGATGGTGCTAGGGCTTGTGCCTGTGATTGGTATTCCTTTGCCCTTCTTTAGTTACGGAGGGTCATCGCTCTGGGGTTTCACGTTCCTGCTGTTCATCCTGCTGGGTATTGATGCTCGCCGTGGGCATCAGTCACGTGCTTCGAGGCTGTCGTCTAGCCTTTCCTCTCCACATAGATAGCTCGGCTTTCCGTTGCCGTCGCCGTCTCTCTGCATATCCCACCATTGCAGAGAGGCTGTTGTTGTATCTTAGATCTACTGCACTTCCCTCTTCTTGCTAGTTTTGTAATTTGTTGGTAGAGAGTTAGGTATAACTCCTCAGGTACCCTGTTTCAACGAGTTGCCATAACTCGTTAAGACGACTTACCATAACTCGTTGTAACGACTTACTGTAACTCTCCGACGCGAGTTACTATAACTCATTGTAGCGACTTATGGTAACTCGTCACCACCATGCTTAAACACCCATAGATAGGAGGTTTTTTGAAGGGAGAGGGAGGGGGAGCAAAACTTACTCATCTTCATTACCAGAATTTCCAGTATAAGAAGGATAAGATGAGTGTATCGAGGCATATAAAAAGGAAGGTCGCACCAAGCATGGTACGACCAAGAGATATAGAAGGGAAGGGTGTGTGTATTGCGAAGAGGAGACTTAAAGGCCCCAGCGTAGGAGCGTACGACGATAGAGCGCAAGGCAGATACGACGGATGAGGTCGTTCTTTGGCCAAAGATGCTCGTAGCGCCACCAGAGCCTTGACCCCAATTCGATGAGGTGTTTGCCACGCTGTACAGCTGTCGCCTCTGCTAGGACTTGGTCAGGAGTACAGCGTTCTCTCTGATAGGGGTTCCCATCCCCCCGTAGGGTGATACGTCGCCCCTCGATATGCTCTACTCGGTGTAGGACATAGCCACGAGGTATACGTACGAGCAGGAGCCTCCCCTCTTGGAGGGAGTCTGGTGTGAGGGCAGAGAGGAAGATGACATCCTTGGTGCTCCGTACGAGTGGGAGCATGCTGGAGCCTTTCGCACGTATCTTGACACGCTTGCCGGAGTTCACACGTGCAAGGATTTCATGAAAGAAGACATCACTATCTACTGTCATCGTGGACTGCTTGCCGTCCTTCTCGATAAGCCCAGCCATAGATTACTTCTCTAGGAGCTGGCGTGTGAGGGCTACAGCCCCCTCATTGGGCTCACAATCCAAGCGATAGACTGGGATAAGCTCCAGTATATCCGCTACGGTGTCGAACATCGCTAGATGTCTTACCTTATCTGAATGCAAGAAGGCCGAGGAGGAGTATATAGCATCGAAGCTATCCCGACCACGAAGCCGTGTGAGCTTGTTCTCCGGAGCCTGATACAGGTAGACGAAGGCCTTAACACGTGCCGACTCATTCTTGTAGCAGGGGGTACTTCCACTCCATGGGCAACCATAGACGCGTACTTCTCCATCCTCGAGGACGCGGACTATGGGTTCGTCATCGTTAAGCAGTGTGGCACCAGGTACGTACTTTCTCCAGAGGCGACTGTGGGTGCTTTTGCCTGTACCGCTTACGCCGAGGAATAGTAGAGCCTCGCCATTGAGTACTGTGACGGAGGCATGCATCTTCAGCATGCGATACGGAGCGATAGCCACACCATAGGCAATCATGATGAGGCGGTTAATAAAGATTGCAGCCGAAGGATCGTCCAGGAGGACGTCTGAGGAGATGGTTCGCCAGTCTTGGTCTACATAAAGCGCATGGTGCCGACGATTGATCGTAAGCTCTAGGAGCAGCTGCCGATCATCGGTGTGGTAAACCTGAGCACGTACCCCTTCGGAGAGCTTGTCCTCAAGTAGGGCTATGCGCTTCTTGCTATCGAGGTCTATCCCACCAGAGAACTGAAAGAGAGGCTCACACCCGTCTGGTAGAGAGGGAACACGAAAAGGCTCATAGCTCGGTAGCAATGTCGCCGTCACCTCTGCCGAAGGCGTATGGAGCACGATATATTCAGTGGCAATACAATATATGAGTTGTTCGTCCATTGTTTTTTGTCTGGCTACCTAGGAAATATCCTCTTGAGCCTGAGGAAAAGGCTCGGTGTATAGATGAAGAGGAGTGCGCGCACCTTGCCCGCAAATGATGAAGGCAGGAGCGGCTTACCACGTAGCGCTTTCGTATAGGGAAGTAGTAGAGGGAGAAGACGAGGGCAGGCAGCACGATTACGCTCCGCCCAAAGAGTAAAGACCATGAGGCGCTCCAAAAGGGCTTGGTAAAGGTAGGGTAAGAGCTTGGGGGAAGTCTGCCTGAGATCAGGCTGGAGGTCTAGCAGATTCTCAAAGAGATAGACGAGCTTTTCATCCCAATACTCTGTTGAGCTACCCCTGCGACCTATGCGGTAGTAATAGCCTACCTCTGCCATGTAATGGTAATAGCCTGAGCGAGTGAGTGCCGAGAAGACAAAGGGAGTGTCTTCGTAAATTCTCCCCTCAGGGAAGCGGAGATCTCCGGCAAGCTCTGTGCGGAAGATTTTTGCCCAAGGCATACCGATGGGACCTTTCATCCGAGCAAAGAGTTCTAAAACCTTCTCGGCATTATTCGTCTCTTCCTGCCCAAGGATGGGGAAGACCTCCTCCTCAAGTCCTCGCACCTCAGCATAGCCAAACTCCAAGACGCCCACCTCGGGATGTGCCTGCATATATGCCAAGCCTCGTCCCAAGATCTCTGGGGCTAACCAGTCATCAGCATCAACGAACGTGAAGTACTTCCCCTTAGCTTCGGAGAGAGCCACATTCCTCGCTACCGATTGCCCAGCATTCGGCTGATGGATGACTCGGATATGAGGCTCACGTACCTGCCAAGCATCACACATCGCCCCAGAGCCATCTGTAGAGCCATCGTCCACGAGTAGCAGCTCCAGCTCCGAGACCCCAGCACGGAGTATCGAGGAGATGCACTCATCGAGCCAAGGAGCTACATTGTAGACGGGTACAATGAAGGTGAGTAAAGGCTCATAGGGAAGCACAGCGTGCGTCATAAAGCGAAAGTTAGTCTTGACGTTGGTGGCTTGAGCTGTCCAAGGACTTATACTGCGACCTTATTTCTTTAGTCCTAAGCGGTATAGGATACCTTTTTTCTTCTTGTTGCCATATCCATAGCCGTATCCGTAGCCATACCCATAGCCGTATCCATATCCATACCCATGGCCTCCGTCACTGGCACCATTGAGTACGATGGACATATTGCGTAGGATCTCGTTGTCGTATAGGCGTTGTAGCTCTGGGAGAGCACGCTTATCGAGGCGAGCGGCACGGAGGACAAAGATGGTAAGATCCGCTATACGGTTGGCAATAGCTGCGTCAGCAACGCTACCGAAGGGTACGTTGTCAAAGATGACGAAGTCAAAGCGGTCCGAGAGCTCTTGGGCGAGGTCATCTAGTCGGTGTCCAAGGAGGAGCTCTGCTGGATTGGGAGGTATGGCACCGGCAGGGACAATGGCGAGCTTCGAGAAGTTAGGATCCTTGTGGATGATCTTCTCTACTGGCATAGCCTTGTCTATGAGATACTCCGTCACACCCTGACCTGCTACGTGTGCTCTGCGAGAGAGAGTCCCTTTACGTAGGTCAAGGTCCACAACGACCACGGTGCTACCAGAGAAGGTAAGTGTCTTCGCCAAATTATAGGACACGTAAGACTTCCCTGCCGACTCTCCAAAGGAGGTGAAGATAATCTTCTTTGAAGGGGTGTCACCGCTACCAATCATGAAGCGTAGGTTCTCACGTAGTACACGGAATGATTCAGAGGTCTCATCTGAGCCTTGCTCACGAGCTCCACGGGGCTGCTTGCGTCCTGGTGCATCTTCCTTGGGTATGTCTCCAAGGAAGGGGATGGTCAGTCGATCGAGGATGTCCTTGCGGGTACGTACCTTGTTGTCAGCCAGGAGGCGAATAATCAGACCAATAGTCGGTAGAGCAAGACCGATGAGGATCGCTAGAAGGACGGTACGCGTCTTGTTGGGACTTACAGGGGGAGCTGGAGCATCATTCATGTCGAGGATGTAAGCACTATCCTGCGTCATGGCTTGCATGAGGGCGTACTCCTCTCTCTTGTTCAGTAGCTCTGTATAGAGACGCTCACGGATGGCAATCTTTCGGTCAATCTCTGCCTTCTCTCTTCCCTTGTTTGATACGTCAGGTAGCTGGGAGAGGAGGGAGGATTGTGTGCCCTGAGCATCCTTGAGGCGGACACGAAGGACATTCGCATACTGATTGAGGCTGGAGATAGCATTCTGTCGGATCTGTGCTAGGCCTCGGTCGTACTCGGCTATCACAGGGTTCTCTGTGCTTCCCTCAGATGCTTTGACAAGGCGATCTCGGTCGCCCTTGAGCTGATTATATTTTGCGATGTAGCCGTCTAGATTAGGATCAGAGACCCCGATATTCAGAGGCATGTACTCGGTCTGTTTCTGTGGGCTACTGAGGTTAGAGAGCATGAAGGAGACGAGCTTTAGCTGGGTCTCAATTTCCATCGCCTGCACTTCGTAGTCTACGGATCGAGTATTGTAACGTCCCATCTTCGCATCGAAGTCAAGGGTACGATTCGTTACAAGGAAGCTCTCCATTTCGTTCTCAACGATCCCGAGTTCCTTGCTGAGGACTGCGATACGTTCGTTTACGAAGTTTGCCGTATTTACGGAAATCTGGCTGCGCATCTCTACCTCCTCTTGGTTGTAGGCTGCCACCTGTGCCGTGAGGATGTCCAGGGCGCGCTGCTTCGTACGATCCTGTAGTGAGAGCATGAGTGTCGAGGACTTCTCTTGAGGCTGGGAGATGGCGACAGCATTCTGGTAGTAGCGAGCAGTCCCTACGAGAGGATGGCGGATAACGTTGATGGTCTTATGCTCCCAAGGAGAATTGAAGTTTGAGCGAGGCTCGATGATGAAACGGTCAGGTCCAAACTGGACGGGTACGTTTAGGGGGACATCTTGAGCCTTCGAAGAGCCTTGTGGCAGGACGGAGACATGTCCAGCATCTTTAAACCGCACTTCGTAGCTAGCTACCTTCTCTAGGCTATCTAGGAAGCGCATAGAGAATGGAGCAGCTGTATAGAGCTCTAGAGTACGAAGCCCTGACTGCACCTGGTAGTACACGTTGGCATTAACCGTCTTAACGGCACGTTCCAAGACTCGGCGGGAAGACATTTGCATCTTCTCGTTGTCCATGTTGAGGCGGAAGCTACGCATGTACCTAAGCACATCTGCATCCATCATAGAGCGTTGGGAAGCATCCTTGATGAAGACCTTGACGGAGGCCTCATAGATATAAGGTTGCTTTGCTGTACGATAGAGGGCAAAGGCAACGACAATACCTACACAGATGACATAGAGGTACCAGAAGCGTAGGAGGTAAAAGAAAATATCTACGAGGTTTACCTCAAGCCCCTTCTCCGCTGGCTGGGTAGAGGTTGTTTCTTGGGTATTGGCCATAGGATTACTTCTTATTGAATAGTCCAACGAGGGCGATGGCTGTGACTACTGTCGACATAGCTGTCGTCAGGTAAGCCACTGTTGAGAGGATCTTGCTCTCGGTATCCTTCTTTCGGTACTTATACTCTGCGTAGACGATGTCGTTCTGTTGCAGGTAGAAGGCTGGTGACTCGAAGATATTCTTTGAGAGCATGTCCAGGCGATAATAGACATACTCACTCCCTACACGCCGTATAACGTTTACTCGTTCAAAGTCTGCCTGCTCAGAGAGCCCCCCAGACTTAGATAATAGCTCTAAGATGTTGGTCTTTGGATCATCCAGAAGGAAAGAGCCTCGGTCGGTTATCTTCCCTGCAGATCCGTTAGAACCTAGAGCCTCAAAGGCGCCGAGGAGGTAGACTCTCAGGTTATCGAACTTGGTGACCACATGGGCATCCATTAGGTACTTGCCAGAGACCAGCCGTGTGCGGATTAGCTCGCTGACCTGCTCAAGGGTGAGACCCTTCACCTGAAGTGTACCCAGCACCGGGAACTGGATGTTTCCCTCAGCGTCTACGAGATAGGAATGCTGTGCATCGGGGGATACAGGAGCATTCACCCCATCTGGGAGAGATACCGACGAGGTTACGGCAGTGGTTGTAGTCGCCACTGTAGAGCCCTTGGCATTGAACGGGAGCGTGAGCTCTGGGTTTCTGAGGCTGGTGACAATGATGCCGAGCTTGTCTCCCTTTTGGATTACAATCCCAGCATCATACTTGACCCCATAGACCTTAGCGACCTCGATGTCCCGTAGGTAGTTGGTGCGCTTGGCCGAATCACACGAGGATAGTGAAATGAGGGCTAGGGTGCTGAGGACAAAACCCGTAACGTGAAGTATCTTCTTTCTCATCGAAGTATATCGTTTCATCTTAGAATTTCTTACCAAATATAATGGAAAAGGCTGTGAGGAAGATGATCTTAATGTCAAACCACAGCGAGTAATTATCGAGGTACTCCAGATCTAGACGCAGACGCTCGAGCATCTTATCCATAGTATCTGTGTAGCCGTTGTATAGGGTAGCATAGGAGAACAGCCCTGGACGTAGGGCATAGAGACGGGCGTAGTCAGGGTTACGCTGCATAATCTGGTCGATGAAGAACTTCCGTTCAGGTCGAGGTCCCACGAAGGCCATCTCACCCTTGACTACATTCCAGAGCTGGGGGAACTCATCGAGGTGATGCGCACGGATGAATGCCCCGATCTTCGTCAGCCGACTATCGTTATCCTGATAGAGCTGAGGCGTACCATCTCCCTCGGCATCCATCCGCATCGAGCGGAACTTATACAGCGTAAAGGGTTTACCCTTGTAGCCGATACGCTCCTGGCGGAAGATGACATCTCCCTCTGGCTCTTCACGGCGAATGAGGATCGCAATGATGGCAATAATGGGGGAAAAGAAGATCAGCGAACCAAGGGCTAGCCAAAAGTCAAATGTTCGCTTAATCACACGCTCAATCGTATTCATTCTCTATATGCAGTCTTTAGTTGCTTAGCAGGTTAGCGTAAATCTCGATGAGGTTATTGATCATCTCATCTTTAGTAAACACGTCATAGAAGCGACGGCGAGCACCCCGACTGTACTGTTCCCACAGGGTGGGGTCTTCGCATATTGTGCGTATAGCCGAGGCCATAGCTTCGCTGTCCTCTATGGGGACATTCAGCCCCGACTCGCCGTCAGTGTTTACCCAAGAGACACCTGACTCAGGGATCTTCGTGGCGATCACGGGGCGAGCTAGTGACATCGCCTCCACAAGAACAATAGCGTATGCCTCTGTCTTGAGTATAGAGCTGAGGCAGAAGACATCGCATGCTCCGAAGTAGGCGGGTTTGAGTTTGCTTGGGATGAAGCCTAGGAGCTTCACACGATCCACGAGTCCGAGCTCTCGGATCCGCTTCTCGAGCTCTGCTCTTAGGGGGCCATCGCCTCCGATGAGCAGTACGTACTCTTCCCCAAGGAGGCTCATGGTCTCTATGAGGTGATGGTATCCCTTGTAGGGGACAAGCCTCCCCATATTGAAGATAATCTTCTTGCCAGGGTAGGTGGCACGAATTGCCTCTATTTCATCCGCGAGCCAGGGGTAAGGATCTACGCCAATAGGGAGGAAATTTACCTTGTCCTGTACCTCTCGGAGGAAGGGCGACTCAGAGACATACACTGGGGTTGTCCCGAGGATGAGATCGGCACGACGTATCAGCCATCGTTGCAGGGGCAGGAAGAGTCTCAAGAGGTGCTTCTGCTTGAGGATATCGCTGTGCCAATGTAGCACAACCTTCCCCTTATAGCCCGAGAGCCTCAGGGCAAGTGTTGCCATGGGGTCTGGGTGATGGATATGGATGAGGTCGTAGCGATGGCAGATCCGTCTCAGACGAAGGATCATCTCTGGTGAGATCATCGTCGCTGCAGCCTTCATGAGCGTATTGGTACGCATGATACGAGACTGCTCGGAGAGGATGACGTCGTCTACCTCTCCGTCGTGAGAGGCACAAAGCATATCGCAGGAGTAGCCTCGTTCATCGAGACCCTCCGTGAATATCATCATCACCTTCTCTACGCCCCCTCGTATGGGGTAGAACTTCCCTAGCTGTAGAATCCTTGTCATACTCGATTCCGTTGTCACATCAAATCACACACTACCTCCATGAGCCAACCGAGGATCATGTTTTCGGGGGAAGGAGAGTGAGTGATACGCACTTTTGAGACTATAAAATTACGTCTAATTCCTAACACTATACTACTGACGTATTTACCTTGTTCACTTTATGGTGTTTTTTGCCTCCCTTCGCTCCCGTTTTTTACTCCCCTAGGATGGTATGAAATAGTAGTAATTAAGACGAGGAGGAGGTGCTGAGGGAACGTGCCGAGAGGTACTGAGGGAAACGAGGAAGAGGTATCGGGGGTACCTAGAGAGAGGTATCCTCAGTACCTCTAGAGAGGGAGCAAATTAAGTGATGATAATGATAATAGGAAATGATAGGCCGCGAGTAGAGGGAGAGGGGCTAGGCTACTAACTTAGGAGTAGTGTGAAGAGCTCCTGCCAGTCCAGTGCTAGAGGGGGAGCTGTCGGACGTATGGGATTGGGGTGGAAAAGCTCGGGGTCTCGCTGGATCGCTCGCTCCATCATACTGGCGAGCGCCTCTGCATTGTCTATGTCAAAGTAAGCCACTTGCCTTGCGCTAGCAGAGGTCTCATGTGCATAAGGCTGGTTAGCCAAGAGCATAGGACGATCATAGGGCATGAACTCAGAGATGGGGAGCCCCCACGTCTCAACCCGAGAAGGGAAGACCAAGCAGTCGGTGCGAGCATATAATGCTTGTAGGTCTGTGGGAGCCTGGAATCCTGCGAAGCGGAGGCTTGCTACGCCTCCCCAGTTTTCCCTGAGCCATCTTGCGTATTTATTCTCTTCCCCAGAGAGGGTGAAGATGGTCTCGAAGGTGCCTTTGCCGAGCTTGTTCTCAAGGATTTGTGAGGCAGAGGCGAGGAGCTCAAAGTTCTTATGTACGTCGGGGGTAGAGGCAAAGAGGAAGGTAAAGGGCTTTGCCTCTCCTTGGGTGGTTTGCCCTTCTGCTTGTTGAGGGGGAGAGGACTTGCGTGGGGGAGGGGCGACAATGAACTTTGCTTCATTGATCCCAAACATGCGACTGAACCCCTCCCTGAGCCAGCGTTGCTGTACTACGAGGTAGCGATTGCGGTGTATCCCGATGCGGTAGGCGAACTTTGTGAGCATCGTAAACAGCGGAATCTTCGGGTCGAAGCTGAAATCCCTAAGCCTCCACTTCATGAAGGGGAAGGAGGTCTGGCAATAGACTGCCTGGCGGAGAGCCTTCACACGAGGCGTGGTATCGTGCAGGGAGAGCCATAGCTCCGTCCCTTCCCCCAGCTCCTGCGAGATCTTGCCCATGGTGTGGTATTCGCACCAAAGTCGCTTGAGCCAGCTATCGGCAGCCCACGGGAGCTCAATGTATTGGATCGAGGGGTAATAGGCTAGCTCTCTGCGATGGACGAGTGCTACGACTTCATATCCTGCCTTGGGTGCCCACTCTGAGAGAAATGAGAGGCACTGCCTGAGGATGGTCAGTGTCCCACCCTTGCGTAGGTTTACAGCAGAGATTACTATTCGCTTCATGATTTTACGTGTAAACAAGCTATGAGGTCTAGAAAAGACCTTGGAAGAGCTCTTGCCACTGTTGCATCACCACATCTACCTGATACCGCTCAGAGGCGTGACGGGCAGCCCCTCCCATCCTACGGCGCATCGGCTCGTCTGCCATCAGCTTCTTGAGCGAAGATAAAAAACGCTCTTCGTCCCCAACTTCTACGAGGAAGCCATCTACACCATCGGTGATCACATCCCTAGGGCCGCAAGGGCAAGCAAATGAGACAATCGGTAGCCCCATCTGCTGTGCCTCTAGCAGCACCATGGGTAGACCCTCGTAGCGGGAGGTCATCACGTAGACGGAGGATGTGCGGTAGACCTCCTGCATCTGATGGGTTGGTTTCTCCAGTGTCACGGAGCTAGAGAGTCCAAGCTTCTCCACAAGAGCTGTTAGCTCCCCTCGAAGTTTTCCATCACCGAAAATATCGAGGTGCCAGTCTGGGAAGTCTGGGGCTACCTTGGCCCAGAGATGGAGTAGGAGCTCAAAGTTCTTCTGAAAGTCATACCGCCCTGCAGCAATTACACGGTGCGTAGAGCAATCCGAGGGGGAGTCTGTTGTAAAGGGAAGAGAATTGGGGATGACGTGTATATTGGGTAGTGCCCCCCAATAGCTTCGATCCTCCTCCGTGAGGACAACGAAGCTATCATAGGGGCGTACGGTGCGTTCGTCGAGTTTCGTGCGCAGGAGGTCAACGAGTCGCCAGAGTCCCTTGCGCCCATATTGTAGGCGTTTGAGTTTGGAGAAGTGATATTCTAGTACCTTCCGACTCCCATCCTGGATACTGGGTAAGATATCGGCATCATCCCCAAACATCGAGACCACCACGTCTGCCCGTAACTCAAGGAGGAGAGCGGTGAGACGTTTCCGATGCAGTCGCTTCTTCCCTGGGTACGAACGAAGCTTTGAGAGGATGCCCTCATCATTGTTTTCATCGTAGTTGATCCCAAGGTCATACTGGGCTATTCCCTCTTGGAAAGGGAAAAAGGGAGCTTTGCCTCTCTGATCTGTCGTGATGATGGTGAGTTCGTGCCCAAGTGAGGCAAGGTAGTTTGCCTTACCCGAGAGCACCCGCTCCATACCTCCAGAGTTTGAGGTGGCAGGGATACAATAGGCGATCTTCATCCGAGCTAAGCCTTTGCTTGTTGAAGGATAAGGGCATCGTCCTCTGGACGTAGCCAAAACATGAAGGTGTAGATCATTAGGATGTCTGAGGAGACCTTCACCCAAACAATGAAGGTCATGGCAAGGAAGCCTAGGAACATCCAGCGATAAGGATAGTACTTCTTCCCTAGCACATAGGCATAGAAGACGAAGGAGAGCGCAAAGGTTACAAAACCAATCAGACCCGAGTAAAGAATCAAGCGACAGTAGCCAATATCGGTACCTTGAGAGAATGTACCATATATCCCTGTCCCGATGATCCACCCCTGGGTATCGGTAGGCCACTTCCACATGGTTTGTAGAACTTCCGTTGAACTGGTAGTAAACTCCCCTCGCTCCACGAAGTTGAAGAAGCCCTCAAAGGCAAAGCGGAGCAGGTGGTAGTAGTAGGGATCAGTATTATAGAGGTAGATGAAGCCCCCTACTGCCAAGGCGGTTATCGAAGTGAAAATCAAGGCAACCTTACCTCGTGAGCGCTTGATGCTCCCAGTGAAAAGAGGGGAGTGAAGGATGTAGATTACCACCCCAACTACTGCACCGACAAAGGTTGTTCGTGCCACCATCGAGCCGATGGCAAGGATGATGAAGAAGGAGATAACGAGATAGGCTACATTGGGGGTCTTCTTTTTAAGATCTTCATCTATACATAGACAACCTGTAATCAAGACTAAGACGAGGGCAAAGCGTACCCCTGCAGGGTCTAGTGCTGTGCTGAAACAACGTAACCGATTGATATCGTCGAAGAAGTCTGTAGCAAAATAGGCTATAGAGTCCGCAAAAGCCTCGAAAGCGGGAACGTTGTCAATCAAGAGAGCGGAGATACACTGAAAGACTGACACTCCCGCTAAATAGTATGCGACGCGAGTGAAGGTGACTTTCCCATACTCCAGTCGCAGCATAGCCATAGCTGGGTACATACTGAAAACCCAAGTAAAGAAGGAGGTCAGGTAGTTGGCATAGCTATAGTCATCTGTACCATTGATGTCTACAGATACGAGATTAATGATTGAATATACTGCAGAGAAGGTAGCCCCACCCAGCATAAGAGCTGTGAAGGGGAGGCCTTTATTCTGACGCCAAGAATCGAAGAGGAACCAAGCTAGCCCGAGGGTGGCCAGCATCATCTTCGTATTGGGACCACTGAGCCAAGCGGTAAAAGAGAAGGAGTAATAGGAACAGTTAAATAATATCCCTATGAAGAGGATCTTGATGAGTTTCCACATAGACTAATGGTAAAGGAGCTTATAGAGACCCTTCATGATAACCTGTGCATATAAGGCGACGAACCAATACTGCCCACGAGCAGCCATCTGCTGGAGAAGCTTTGTGCGCCAAGGTGTCAAGTTGTTGAGCTGTATATAGGGGTGAGACTCTGGGTAAGTTATTCTCCAACGCTCGTAATCTGCTCTCCTGCCAGAGATGAGTAATGGGAGCTTGAGGTTCAACTTCATAAACTGCAGAAGCTCTAGGAGGGATGGGTTAGAAGATGTTTTCTCTAGGTATACTTCTAGCTCTCGGATGTTGGCATTTACCTCCTCCCAATGGGCATCACTATAGGAGTTCGTCAGTGAGCCATCATTACGGACATAGGTATAAAGCGGGCGGTGAATCATTGAGACTGTTTGCACTCGCTGTAGGAGCTTGCCCATGAGCATCATGTCTTCCCCCATATTCTTCCCCGGAAGAAAGCGAAGCGGTGTGGGCTGCTCCAGCACGGACCGCTTGATGAGGAAGAGCCAGAGATTCCAGCGCATCTGCCCCTTGCAACATTGCTCAAAGGCTTCATCTCCAGACTTTACCTCAGGTTGAACCATGCGTCTCTCTGAGTGTCCTTGTTTTAAGATCCATTCACATCCCGTAAGATCGGCGTCCTTCCAAATCGCCTCACGTACGAGTACCTCAATAGTATCTGGGGCAAGCTCATCGTCTGCATCGACAGAGTAGATATACTCTCCTGTCGCAGCATCTAGAGCCGTATTCCGTGCTACGGCTACACCCTTATTCTCCGTATGCCGAAGGAGTTTAACCTTTATCCCTAGCTGTTCAAGTTTGGGTGCCCTCTCTGCCACTAGCTCTGCTCCTCTATCGGGGCTACAGTCATCCACGAAGAGTAGCTCTAGATGGTGGTAGGTCTGGCTCAATAGGCTATTGATACAACTAGGGAGGGTGGCCTCGGCCTTATATATCGGAATAACCACTGATACCAGAGGTGTAGCTGGATTATCCATGTGCGTGCGAGAGCTTAAGTATTTCTTGGATGAAGTTCATGTCTCGTGTGTTAAACTTCCGAGCAAAGAGAAATTCGGACTCTTGGAGAAAGCGAAGGTCATCCCATGAGTAATCAATGAGTACTCCACCCTCGCGCCAAGCGATGGCTCGCATTGCTCCATAGCTCTCACTGGAGGGATCATAGAGCTTCTCCATGAAGGGGGTCCCCCAGATAAGTGTGGGGATGAAGAATTCGTCGGCAGCGAAGGTACCCTTGTAGCGAGCTAGTGTTTCCTCTTCCTTTGAGAGTAGGTAGCTAACTAGGCTGGGGGTGATACTTACCCATTGCCCTCCCTTATGAAAGTCAATATCTCTGTTAATCCATCCTCCCCTCAAGGTCTGAAGCCATACAAATAGGGTACGTAAGGTTTTCTTTAACGAGAAGAGCAAACCCCTTCCCCGGAAGGTGTGGGGAAATAGGTGGTAGCATCTGAGTCTCTGATTAATGAGTCTTGGGATGCTGGCTTGATGTAGGCCTACAAATTCCTTCCCTTTATGCTCTGTGAAGAACTGATGGATGTAATCTTGTGTCTTCAGTGGCAAATCGACCCCAGAGAGGAGATGAAAATAGGCATATTCCTTCCCTGAGGTATATGCCTCCTTGAAGAGAAGATATTCAGCCTTGATCATGCTCACATCTGCCCAATAAACCTTCACTCGATCCTTTAGGATGACTAGCCCCGCGTGCAGTGTTGATAGAAGAGGTAAATCTTTGACTCTTCCATCAAAGTGAATGTAAATGTCGTTGCGAGGATCATCAAGACCCTCTACTAAGAGCTTTAGTAGGTTTGGCTCATTGTGAGCAAGGATAAGATAGGCGTGTCGTATCATTATCGAGAATGATGGGGAGGCGCATCCTTATTGCGACAATAGGGTGCTACCACAGGGGTTGTGGTGGGGATAGACTTGTGGAAGGGTATGATTATAGGAAAATAGGACTCTTAGGTGCCCCTACGTAAATCAAAGACCTCCCTCATCCGCCGAACTATTGTATAGCCGTCGTGACAAGGGAGGTCTCCGATAAGTGTATGCCTCTAATTTATCACATAGTGATCTGAGGAAGAGGACAACCTAGGATGAGCTTACTCTGCGACCTTTGTCAGGACAGAGCGGCTACAACGTGGGTCATTGTAGTACATGTTGGCTACACCACCGAAGGAATCCTTAGTAAGCTGAGATTCAGATACACCGAATTCCTTAATCAGGCAGTCATAGACAACCTCTGCACGCTTACGAGCAAGGAAGATATTGCGCTTTACGCTACCTGTACCCTTATCAGCATACCCAGAGATTGAGTAAACCAGCTTGGGGTTGGCCTTAAGTGCATCAGCTAGGAAGCCAAGGTTCACACGATCCTTGTTGCTTAGTGTCCAGCGGTTGATTGGGAAGGTCACGAGCAGAGGCATTGTTGTAACCGTAGCCTCAGTAACAGGACGGTTAAGAGCTTCCTCTAGCTGCTTGCGGAGGTCTTCGTTCATGCGTTCAGCTTCGCCGAGACGGTTGCGGAGTCCTTCGAGGACGTTCTCATTTACACGGATTGTCGTAATCGTGCTACGATCCCATCCACGCTTGGGGAAGTTGTAGCTCACGCCTAGTGTAGCGGTAAGAAGACCTTCTCCGAAGCGACCTGAGCTAGGCTTGTACTGACCGGAGGCATCAATAGAGAAGTCTTCCTGGTCGAAGTGGTCACCAGTGTAAGCACCGCGGATGTCAAGGTTGATATCCCAAGCGCTATTGATGCGGAAGCGGTTGATAATACCGATGCTCCCTGTCACTTCATGAGAGTTACGTCCAGTAACAGAAGATGCCTCAAGGCTGGTAGCAAAACCAACGCCTAGATAAGGAATCAGTGAGTAGAAGCGTGTCTCATTGTAGCCACAGATCATCTGTGTTACGTTGAACATCACGTCACCATGGGCGTGGATATACTTCATGCTCGTTTCGAGAAGTTCGTAGCGATTAGCACCTTCTCCAA
Organism: Porphyromonas catoniae ATCC 51270; assembly: GCF_000565015.1. Taxonomy (GTDB): domain Bacteria; phylum Bacteroidota; class Bacteroidia; order Bacteroidales; family Porphyromonadaceae; genus Porphyromonas; species Porphyromonas catoniae. The sequence continues at coordinate 107,605 of NZ_JDFF01000022.1, read as the reverse complement.
CCCAAGCGTAGTGCTTCTTAGGCTCCTTTACGAAACCATAGTGCTTGTTCAAACCTCTGTTATAGCCAGAAAGACCCTTAATCTCATACCCGTTTGCGCCGAAGCGTACCCCAATACCTGGAGTAAACCACTTACCGAAGTACACCTCGAAGTTAGGGGTGATACGATCTAGGAACTTCATCTGCTTGTCGTGGTCACCGAAGTACATCTGTCCTCCGACACCAAGACCAAAAAACCAGTTACTGCTGAAGAGGTTGGTTTCTACCTTGTACTTATTCGCATCCTTAACCTCTACGGTGTAGACGGAATCAGTAGTCTCCTGTGCATGCAGAGCCTGACCTACGCATAGGCAAGCAAGTGCTACAACAAAAATCTTTTTTAACATCATATTCTTTTCCGTTATAGTTGTTCTTTTATGTAGTCTACTTCACGTTACCTGTTCCCTGAGTGGCAGGGGACACTCTCCCCTATACATTGTATGGCATACTCCTTTTGTAAGGTGGGTTTACAAAGATTAATCCTCATATGAGCAACCCTAATTATAATCCTCTTATATGGAGAGCTTATATGTCTCTCTGATACAGAGGGGAGACCATACGTGCTACAAAGATAATTGTTTTAATAACAACAACAAACCTGAGAGGGGCTTACGTCAATCTTTTTTTGCAGATGAAGACCTCTCTGTGCATAGGGCGGAGGGCTTGAGATCTTCGACTTTGAGCCCTAATTCCGAGGCTACAAGGGCATCTGCTTCACAGAGAGCAAGGAGGGCTCGATGTGCTGCATCCTGGTGAGCCTCCTTCTTATTTTGCCCACTACCGACACCTACCTTCTTCTCGTCTATGAAGACGGCACAGATGAATGCGGCTCCTGTCTTCTTGGGCTCTTGTAGCATCCTGAAGTCCAGTGCAAGGTGGTGTTTCTGTGTCCACTCTAGCAGGAGGGACTTGTAGTTGGTCATCTGCTCCCTTAGGCTTTGCTCCAGCTCAAGAAAGAGGGGGAGTACACGATGATGGACAAATTCCTCCGCTCGAGTATAGCCTCGGTCAAGGAAAATAGCTCCAATAAGTGCCTCAAGGGTATTACCATATATATCGGTGCTGCTATGACGTGCCTCTCGGCGTATCTGTAGCATCTTGTCTAGGCCCATACGTTGAGCTACGGCATTATTTACTGCTCGCTTGACGATTGTGCCTCTACGCTTACTCAGCTCACCCTCGTCCCATGCAGGGTAATGCAGATATAGATAGTGGCTCATCGCTGTAGCAAGCACGGAGTCTCCGAGGAACTCTAGTCGCTCATTGTTGAGCTTGAAGCCCGAAGCATCAGTCTTGCTCACTGAGCTGTGTCGAAAGGCTAGCTCATAGTAAGACATATCGTGTGGCTCAAATCCAAGAATCTCGACGAGATGGAATAAAGGCTCTTTGGACCGAAATCCAAAGAGCCTAGAGAGTGTGTTCTGAACGAGCCTTACAATCATGGATTCTAATCCCTCACTCCATACTTTGGTAGGAGGGTGTACTATTCGGTTATTGTCTGACTATCGTTCAGAGAGAGTAGTACTTGTTACTTGACGAACTTCTTGAAGATCACGCTCGCATTGTGCCCCCCGAACCCGAAGGTGTTAGAGAGCGCAGCCCGTATAGGACGGTGCTGTGCCTTGTTGAACGTGAAGTTCAGCTTGTAGTCGATCTCTGGGTCTTCATCGTCGCTGGCATGGTTGATCGTTGGAGGAACGGTATCCTCTGCAACAGCCTTGAGAGCGAACATTGCCTCAATTGCACCTGCAGCACCGAGGAGGTGACCTGTCATCGACTTCGTAGAGCTGATGTTTAGCTTGTAGGCTGCGCCACCAAAGACCTCCTTGATAGCCTTAGACTCAGATATGTCACCCACTGGTGTAGATGTGCCGTGGACGTTGATGTAGTCGATGTCCTCGGGGGATAGACCTGCATCCTCGAGTGCGTTGGTCATCACCAGCTTGGCACCTAGCCCATCGGGGTGAGTTGCCGTTAGGTGATAAGCATCTGCAGACAGACCTGTACCTACGAGTTCAGCGTAGATGTGTGCCCCACGTGATAGGGCATGCTCTAGCTCCTCGATGACGAGACATGCTGCACCCTCACCCATGACGAAGCCGTCACGTGAGGCACTGAAGGGGCGTGAAGCTCCCTCTGGATCATCGTTGCGTGTTGAGAGGGCGTTCATAGCGTTGAAGCCACCGACACCAGCTGCACAGATCGAAGCCTCTGCTCCACCGGCGATGATGACATCTGCCTTACCCAGACGTATGAGGTGGCAAGCATCAATGAGTGCATTCGTAGACGAAGCACAAGCGGATGCTGTCGAGTAGTTAGGGCCGTGGAAGCCATACTTCATCGATACATGACCTGCGGAGATATCCGAAATCATCTTAGGGATGAAGAAGGGGTTGAAGCGAGGGCCAGCCTCAGCATCATAGCCACGCACCTCTTCCTCGAAGGTACCGAGACCTCCAATACCAGAGGCGATGACTACGCCCACGCGGTTCTTATTGACCTTGTCAAGGTCTAGCTTGGAATCGGCGATACACTCTTCGGCTGCCACCATGGCAAACTGAGCATAGCGGTCTAGGCGGCGTGCCTCCTTACGGTCAATATACTTTGCTACGTCGAAGCCCTTGACTTCGCAAGCAAAGGTAGTCTTGAACTTTGAGGCATCGAAGAGCGTGATGGGACCTGCCCCGCTCTTACCCGCTACGACGGCCTCCCACGTCTCTTGGGCGGTATGCCCAAGAGGTGAGATAGCGCCTATTCCAGTGATGACGACTCTCTTGAGTTCCATCAGTCGAATCCTTTATCCTTTTAGGAGGGTGAGATTAGGCCTTCTTAGCCTTGATGTATTCGATTGCATCACCAACCGTCTTGATGCCCTGAGCATCCTGGTCGGGGATCTGAATGTCGAAGGTCTTTTCGAACTCCATGATGAGCTCTACGGTGTCAAGTGAATCTGCGCCGAGGTCGCTAGAGAAGTTTGCCTCTGGAGTTACTTCGCTTGCTTCGCAGTTGAGCTTTTCAACGATGATAGCTACTACCTTGTCTTGGATTTCTTGTGACATGTTCTTTTTCTCTTTAGCGTTATTATTATCTACGTTCGAATTGTTACCCTACCTTTGCACGTAAGAGGTGCATCGGCCTGTTGCTCTGTGTAGGGCGAAGGGGGAGGCGTGCCTCTCACCTGCACTGCACACATAGAGCAGAATTGTGCACAAAGATACGTAATTTTATGAAACAAATAGCAATACTTGCCTCGGGCAATGGTACGAACGCTGAGGCCATTACCCATTACCTGCGTGCCTCGGGGGAATCCAGGGTCTCCCTTATCATCACTAATCGCCCCGAGGCTGGAGTCGTAGAGAGGGCTCGGAGGCTAGGCATACCATGCCATGCGTTCACGAGTGCAGAGCTTCGGGAGGGAACTGCTCCCATTGCTCTGATGAAGGAGCATGGGATTGACCTCATTGTGCTGGCAGGCTACCTCTGTCTCATCACCCCTATATATATAATGGAGTACCCACAGCGCATCGTGAACATTCACCCGGCACTCCTCCCCAACTTCGGTGGTAAGGGTATGTACGGTGAGCATGTACATCGGGCGGTGCTGGCCTCGGGGGCAAAGTACAGCGGTATTACTATCCATCTCGTGGATGAGCATTATGACCATGGTCAGCACCTCTTGCAGGCTACATGCCCCGTGCTAGCAGGTGATACGCCCGAGACGCTAGCGGAGCGTATCCATGAGCTGGAGCATCGCTTCTTCCCCTCGACTATTGTGCAGTATCTCCGCTTCCTCTAGCACTCGCTACTGCAGCTGTGTCAAGAGGCGATGGCGGTAGGCGGCCCAGTCTGTGATCGTAGTGCGTGCTACCCCGCTCTCAATAGCTGCTCGAGCCACTGCGGAGGAGACCTCTACGATGAGGCGTCTATCCACAGGCTTGGGGATGAAGTAATCTGCCCCAAAGCTAAGCGTATCTAGACCATAGGCTTCCTTTACGTAGCTTGGCACAGCTTCACGAGCCAGCTCAGCGAGTGAGCGTGTAGCGGCTAGGAGCATCTCCTCGTTAATTGCTGTGGCGTGCGTGTCTAATGCCCCACGGAAGATGTAGGGGAAGGCAAGTACGTTATTGATTTGATTTGGATAGTCCGTTCGTCCCGTACCCATGAGGAGGTCGGGGCGGGCGGACTTTGCTTCTTCATAGGAGATCTCGGGCGTGGGGTTCGCCAGAGCAAAGATGATTGGGTGCTCAGCCATAGAGCGTACCATGTCGGGTGTCACGACACCGCCCTTGGAGAGACCGAGGAAGACATCCGCCCCTCGCATGGCCTCCTCGAGTGTCTTGATCTCGGTGTTGGATGAGGCAAAGGCTTGCTTGAGTTCCCCGAGGTCGGTACGATCGGTTGTGATTGCTCCTCGAGAGTCGAACATCAGGATATGCTCCCTGCGTACCCCGAGTGAGCAGTAGAGCCGAGCACATGAGAGGGCTGCTGCACCTGCGCCACTGACTACCACACGTACCTCTTCGATTCGTTTACCGGCTAGCTCTAGGGCGTTGAGTAGTCCTGCTCCCGAGACAATCGCTGTGCCGTGCTGGTCGTCATGCATGACTGGGATAGGAAGCTCTGCTTTAAGACGACGCTCGATCTCGAAGCATTCCGGGGCTTTGATGTCCTCTAGGTTGATAGCACCGAATGTAGGGGCAATGGCCTTGACCGTGCGGATGAAGGCCTCGGGGTCATTTTCGGCTACCTCGATATCGAATGCATCGATACCCGAATAGATCTTAAAGAGTAAGGCCTTCCCCTCCATGACGGGCTTGCTGGCATCGGCACCGATGTTGCCGAGCCCAAGCACAGCAGTGCCGTTGGAGATGACCGCCACGAGGTTCCCCTTGTTGGTGTAGCGGTATGCGTCGTGGGGTGTCTCGGCGATTGCTAGGCAGGGCTCTGCCACTCCAGGTGAATAGGCTAGAGAGAGGTCGTAGGGCGTGCTATGTGGCTTGGTGGGGACGACTTCGGTCTTCCCAGGCTTTCCCTCCTCGTGATAGCGGAGGGCAGCCTCTTTTGTTACTTGAATGGGCATAGGTATGGGGGTGTAAGAATGGGGTATATAAATCAAAAGAAAAGAGGGGGGTGGGGGAGAGATTCAGATCCCCAAGGATATGGTAAACGGGGCTTATACTCTAGTGGATTAAGCCTGCTGCGCTCACCCAAGGAAATCCTAGCATGGGTTTCGCTCTAAACCCATGCTAGGGTCTGCCGGGGAACCCTTGCAAGGACTTTGTTTGTACCCCTTGCAAGGGTTTCTTTCGGAGTGCATCATGGGTTTGTCTCCGTGAGGTCATGCCTCTAGATGGAGAGCCTTTAGGGGGCTGTAGCATTAAACTTATTCATCGCCGAGCTAATCCCCTCGAGGCAGAAGGCCACAGTGGCATCGACAGCATGCTCAACGAGCCTCGGTAGCTCGGCCTCCTCATCCGAGGTGAATCGCCCCAGCACATAGTCTATCTGTGCGCCCTGAGGGTAATCGTTCCCGATGCCGAAGCGTAAGCGAGGGTAGGCCTGAGAGCCTAGGAGCTGTGCGATGTTCTTCAGCCCATTGTGTCCCGCATCACTACCCTTAGACTTCAGACGGAGCGTGCCGAAGGGTAGTGCCAGATCATCCACGAGCACGAGGACGTGGTCAATAGTAATACGCTCGGTGCTCATCCAGTAGCGTACAGCTTCACCACTGAGGTTCATGTAGGTGGAGGGCTTCAAGAGGACGAGCTGGGCGTTCTTAATGCGTCCCGTAGCGACATCTCCATAGCGCTTGGTCTCGAAGCGTGTACCCATGCGCTCGGAGAGTGCGTCAGCGATGCGGAAGCCGATATTATGGCGTGTCGCTTCGTACTCCCGACCGATGTTGCCGAGACCTACGATGAGGTATTTCATATCCCTGTAGAGTATTTGGTTGTGAGAGGGTGGGTTAGCTTACCTCTTCACCACTATATAAACGAATGAGTTAGCTATATGTTCCTTAGCCACGAAGGATATAGAGGAATGTCTCGTAGACTAGGGGCCTTTCGTTGCTCTTGCAAGGGGGATGACCCTAAAGGGGCTATTATTCACGGAGCGGAAGCCTCAATAGGGCTTCCGCTCCGCCTGTTTAGTCGAATGAGTGGGGAGGAACGATGCTTTCCACCTAGAGAGGGAAGAGGATCTACCTCTCCGAGGTTTTATGGAAAAGGGCGGGGACGCATAGCTCGATGAGGTCAAGGACATGCTCGAAGCCCTCAGCTCCACCATAATAGGGATCGGGGACGTGGTCCCGTGGTGCATCCTCCAGCCAATCGGTCAGGAGCGACACCTTCCCTTGGGCTTCCTCTGTTGGGGCGAGTGCTAGCAGACGCTCCCGATTGGAGGCATCCATCCCGATTACGTAGTCGTAGTGAAAGAAGTCTTCATACGTAATTGGTCGGGAGCGGGACACTAAGGAGTAGCCTCGACGTGCAGCATGGGCACGCATCCGTCCGTCCGGTAGCTCTCCCTCGTGGTGAGCGATGAGCCCTGCAGAGTCAATCTCATAGCTTGCCCCTGCTCCCTGCTTCTCCACGTAGGCGCGGAACACTGCCTCCGCCGATGGACTCCTACATATATTTCCGAGGCAGACGAAGAGTACACGCACAGGACGCCCTTCTCTTCCCTCCTCCCGCTCTCTAGTCTGGGTCATGCTAGTTGATGCTTAGGTCTCCGAGGACAATCTCCGCAGCATCGTCCACGGTCTTTGTGACGACTAGGCGCAGCGTCTTCCCTTGGACTTCCTTCCCTAGCTCTATGGCTACGGGGATGGGATTGTGCTTGATGTTTGAGAACTCCCCTTCGGCCACCTTATGTCCGTCGATATACAGCTCGTATCGCTGTATGTGTCCACGTACGTCCCTTAGCTGTGATGGAGTGTAGACGAGTCGATGAATGCCCTTGGTCTCTCCAAGCTCTAGCGTCACCGAACGCATGCCCTTAGGGAGGACAACCTGCGTATAACCATTCCCATCGAAAAGGTGTGTACGCTCTACCTCGCTCAGCCCAGGGGTCTGTACCCGAGCAAGCGAATAGCCAGCCTCATAGGTCGTCTCTGGCCTGTCGCTGTTGGCCGCAGTAGAGACACGGGCTTTGAGTGTAAAGTGATCCCCAGGCAGATATAATGCTCCTTGGTAGGGTCTCCAAGTCACTTGTTGCTTATTCCCCTCCGTAGGGATGAGGGCATACTCTAGATGAGCATTAGCTGCTGTCGTCGTAATATAGACGCTGTCCCTGCTGTCTCGACGGACAGTGGGTGCCTCTAGGACTTCGGGGGCAAGGTAGGCAGCGACCTCGGAGAGGCATACGGGGCCTCGGGCGTCTGTCACCGTGAGGCGCAGTCGCTTGGCATGGACTGCCGAGAAGCGAATGAGTCTCTTATAGCCAATCGTCGTTAGGGTGTCTCGTGTCTCGATGGGATGGAAGTCTCCCTTGGAGCCTGCCACCTCGAGGCGGAAGCTCCTTACACGCTGTCCGAGGGCGATGTGTTCTTGCAGAGCGATGTTGTTGATTAGCTCTTCCTTGGGGAGGGTGAAGGTGAGTGTCGCAGTCGTTGTACCATCCTTTGCTGCCCAATAGGTGTCTGGGTTGCCATCGTTGATATGACAGGTGCGGAAGGTCTTGCCCGTACGGCTATCGTTGGTATGCACTGATGCCTTCCGTAGCTTATTGTGACGGAAGGCTTTCTGGAGGTGGTCATGCCATGCGATGAGCCGTGCAGAGTCTGTTGCTGAGATCTTCCCTTCGAGGTTGATTGGGCAGTTTAATAAGAGGTTGGCGTTACGCCCCACACTCTCGTAGTAGATGTTCACAAGGTTAGCTACCGAGCGGACTTGATGGTCTTCTCGATGGTGATAGAACCACCCTGGGCGGATGCTGACGTCCACCTCACCTGGGCACCACTTATCCGCAGTCTCCATCCCCCACTGTGCCTGTGTGTAGTGCTTCTGCTTGCTCTCGTCATACATAGCCCAATTGGTCTCTCCTGCCCAGCCCCGTTCGTTGCCAATCCAACGTATGGTGTGTGTGGTGCCACCGAAGATCATGATGTCCTTGTTATTCTTGAGGAGCATCTTCGTGGCACCCTCATAGTCGTAGTAGGTCAGAGGGTCAATCTTGCGAGCCGAGTCTGCACCACCATACCAGCCTGTCCCCCCATTGGCTCCATCGAACCAGTATTCGAAGAGCTTGCCGTAGTTTGTCGTGAGTTCACGGATCTGCTCATGGAAGGTTTTCTGGTACTCAGGGAAACCATATTGGGCGTTATTCCTATCCCAGGGTGATAGGTAAATCCCAAAGAGGAGTCCATGCCGACGGCATGCTTCGCTTAGGTCTTTGACAAGGTCTCCTTTCCCTCCCTTCCACGGGCTATTCTTGACTGAATATTCGGTTGTTTTTGTAGGCCAAAGACAGAAGCCATCGTGATGCTTGGCAGTAAGGATGATACCCTTCATACCTGCACGCTTGAGGGTAGTCACCCATTGCTCTACATCTAGGATTGGGGGAGCGAAGGTCGTAGCTGGTGTATTGCCGTAGCCCCACTCAAGGTCATTGAAGGTGTTCAGTCCAAAGTGTATGAAGGCATAGGTCTCTAGGCGTTGCCAATCAATCTGTGCCTGAGTAGGTATGGGTAGTATTGGCTCTGGTGCAGAGGTCTGTGCTGATATGGAGGCACTACCTAGGGTCAAAGCGCATAGCCCCAGTATGGGGGAAAGAAGCTTTCTCATCATGATGATGTGGTACATATATCGAGTAATTACTTCACTAAAATACGCCAAATCTCAGTAACCACCTTACCTTGCTCATCCTAGGTATGCTTAGATCTCTTTAGGTATGCTACCTCATGGTGTGCGATAAAGTCTTACTACAATCACCACCAGATGGATAAAAAGCAACAGCCCCGAGGGACGTCATCCCTCGGGGCTGTTGCTTTACTATGGTTCGTGTGATTACTTGAGTGTGCCGTTTTGGGCAGCCTCTACCATCGCCTTGTTAGGGATGATGTAGACCTCGACACGACGGTTCTCCTTACGACCAGAGGCAGTAGAGTTGTCTGCTACAGGCTCGTGACTACCCTTGCCATCAACACGCATACGACTAGAGTCTACGCCCTGTGCAGATAGGAAAGAGCGGACGCTTGATGCACGGTTGAGTGATAGAGGGTCATTGATGCGGTCTGAACCCGTATTGTCGGTGTGACCGATGATGAGCATATCGGTCTGGCTGTTGGCCTTTAGGTTAGCTGCGAAGCTACGAAGAGAGTTCTGTGATGTAGAGCTTAGTGTAGAAGAATTGGTAGCGAAGAGGATACCGCTATCAAAGGTCACACGAATGGCCTGACCTTCATTAACGGACTCAATCTTGGCATTCTTAACTTGCTCCTCGAGTTCCTTCTTCTGCTTGTCCATCTTCTTTCCGATAAGCGTACCTGCTGTACCACCTACGACACCACCAATGATGGCACCGAGAGCGGTGTTACCAGCTACACGACCTACACCAGCACCGATGATAGCACCAGCACCAGCACCTATACCAGCACCCTTAGCTGTGTTGCTAAGACCACAGCCAGAGAGAATGAGACCTCCAGAGAGGAGCATTGCTGCAATTGCTTTCTTGTTTAGCATATGATATTCTTTGTTTGGGATAAATTAGCGAATGAAACACTAGTTATTGTGTCCACTGCACATACTACAAAGGTATTATATTTTCTTAACACTGCTGTGTGCCAGGGAGTGTGAACGCATGGAGAGGGAATGTTTTTCCCTCGCTCTATGAATATGGAGTGGTTATAGCTGTAGGGAGTGTAGGCCTTAGTTGCATCTTTGATGAAACAGATGTCGCATAATCATGGTTATTGCTTTTCTCTCAGGTAGAAGGTAGGAATACGTACCTTTGTGCCTATGACAGAATATTAAGAGACTTATGATTTCCATACCACTACTAGCAGACATGTTGTCTGCAGACTCCACAGCAACCTCTGGGGTAACCACTGCGCTTGGGGCAGCGACTCAGCCTCTAGAGCTAGACGTGAATAAATGGTTTAGCCGTGAGATGATGAATGATTGGCTGAACTCGGGTATCAACTTCGGGATACGTGTCGTGCTAGCAATCCTTCTCTTCCTGATCGGTCGCTGGGTGATACGTCGGCTACTGCGCATCTTTGAGCGCATCCTCAAGCGTCGAGAGATCGATGGTGTGGCCGTCACGCTCCTGGGCTCTGTGCTTACGGCTCTGCTCTACATCGCCCTTTTCCTCACGCTCGGTGGGGTGCTCGGGGTGAAGTCCGTGTCCTTCGCTGCTGTGCTGGCCTCGATGGGTCTAGCTGTGGGGATGGCTCTGAGTGGGCAGTTACAGAACCTAGCTGGTGGAGTGATTATCATGGTGACCAAGCCCTTCTCGATCGGGGACTATATCTTGGCGCAGACAGTGGAGGGCTCGGTACGAGCTGTGAGCCTCTTCTACACCGAAATCCTGACGCCAGATAACAAGCGCATCTTTATCCCCAATGGCGTCCTCAGCAGTGGCGTCGTTGTGAACTATTCGCACGAGGAGACGAGGCGTATCGAATGGACGATCGGGATCGAGTATGATGAGGACTTTGCTCGTGTACGCTCGGCCATAGAGAGTCTACTGGAGAGTGACGAACGTGTGCTCAAGACCCCTGAGCCCGTCATTGTGCTGCATAAGTTAAACAGTAGCTCGGTCGATGTCCTAGTACGTGCCTGGGTACGCTCCGATGATCTATGGCCTGTCTTCTGGGACTTCAATCGTCGCGTGTACGAGGACTTCAACAAGCGAGGCATATCCTTCCCCTTCCCACAGCTCACTGTCCATCAGGGCAAGTAAGGTATGGACTTTCAGCTCACCTCTCGCTTCAAGCCTACGGGCGATCAGCCCCAGGCGATCAGCGAGCTCGTCAGTGGCTTCCAGCAGGGTATCCCCTTCCAGACGCTCCTCGGGGTGACAGGGTCGGGGAAGACCTTCACCGCAGCTAACGTCATCGCTCAGGTGAAGAAGCCCACACTCGTACTGAGCCACAACAAGACCTTGGCAGCGCAGCTCTATGCTGAGTTCAAGGCCTTCTTCCCCAACAACGCTGTGGAGTACTTCGTCTCCTACTACGACTACTACCAGCCTGAGGCCTATATCGCCGCCTCCGATACCTACATAGAGAAGGATATGGCGATCAATGCCGAGATCGAGAAGCTTCGACTCAGGACAACAGCCTCTCTGCTCTCGGGGCGTGAGGATGTGATCGTGGTCTCATCGGTGTCCTGCCTCTATGGTATGGCAGACCCGAAGGCCTTCGAGGAGAAGATTATCCGCCTCAAGGATGGGCAACGCTATAGCCAAGACCAGTTCAAGCGTGACCTCGTACTCAACCACTATGTCAATGACCGCATCACGTTCGAGTCGGGCTACTTCCGTGTCAAGGGGGATACGATAGACGTCTTCCCGGCTATCGAAGGCTTCGATGGTGTGGCATACCGCATCACCTTTTGGGATGATGAGATCGAGCGTATTGCTTCCTTTGACCCACAGAGTGGTCGGGAGTACGGGCCGATGTCTTCGCTCGTTATCCATCCAGCTAACCTCTTCGTCACGACCCAGGAGCAGGTGAATACTGCCGTAGGTCAGATAGACGTAGACCTAGGTAATAGGGTGCGGGAGCTGGAGGAAGAGGGGCACCCCTACGAGGCCAAGCGTCTCTACGAGCGAGTGACCTATGACCTAGAGATGATACGTGAGCTCGGCTATTGCTCGGGGATCGAGAACTACTCCCGCTACTTCGATGGTAGGCAACCCGGTGAACGCCCTTTCTGCCTGCTGGACTACTTCCCGAGTGACTATCTGCTGATCATAGATGAGAGCCATGTGACCGTCCCTCAGATCCATGCGATGTATGGAGGTGACCGCTCGAGAAAGGTTAGTCTCGTGGAGTACGGGTTTCGCCTGCCCGCAGCACTGGATAACCGTCCGCTGAAGTACGAAGAGTTCGATGCCCTCACCCCCCGCATCCTCTATATCAGTGCTACGCCTGCCGAGTATGAGTTGGCTAAGAGTGAGGGGATCGTCGTCGAGCAACTTATTCGCCCCACGGGGCTTCTCGATCCCGTGATCGAGGTACGCCCGACACAGCATCAGGTGGATGACCTAGAGCATGAGATCAGCCTAGCTATCCAACGTCAGGAGCGTGTACTCGTCACGACACTCACCAAGCGTATGGCAGAGGAACTCTCCGAATACCTCCTCCGCCATGGTGTCTCATGCAGCTATATCCATAGCGATGTGGATACGCTGGAGCGCATACAGATCATGGAGGATCTACGTAAGGGTGTCTATGATGTACTCATCGGGGTCAATCTCCTTCGTGAGGGGCTGGACTTACCCGAGGTGGCACTCGTGGCGGTGCTGGATGCAGATAAGGAAGGCTTCCTGCGCTCCCATCGCTCCCTCACTCAGACGGCAGGACGAGCTGCACGTAATGTGAATGGTCGGGTGATCTTCTACGCCGACAAGGTCACCGAAAGCATGCGCCTGACGATGGAGGAGACCGAGCGCAGGCGCACGAAGCAGATCGCCTACAACGAGGCCAACGGCATTACGCCCCAGCAGATCGTCAAGAACAGTGCCTCGGCCTTCCCCGACAAGAAGGATACGACTGGAGCTGTCGCCTATGTCGAGGCAGACCCGACGGTCGCCATCCCCGATCCTATCGAGGAGGTGATGGGGCTGGAGAAGCTCATGAAGCTCGCCGAAGTCAAGCGCTCCGAGATGATGGCGGCAGCCAAGGAACTAGACTTCATAGAGGCTGCTCGCCTACGCAACGAGCTACAGCGTCTGGAGGAGAAGATACGTCTCTTGCAGTAGACTTTTGTAGTCCTCTGTCTATCTTGCGTCGAAGGGTAGCCCTCTCTAGTGCGGGGGCTACCCTCTGTCTTTATATATCATAGAGAAAGAGAACAACGCTCTAAGCACCATCATCCTTCACCATTATGGGCAACCACCTTTCTGGTTAAATCTTGCTGTTGTACAGCTGTGTCGTTGGCATTGGGCTCAGGGGGGCTCTCTGAGTCTTAATGGGATGCCTTTATCTATCTAAAGTAGTTCGTGATAAAGAAGGCAGAGGCTAAATACTCCGACCCGAGTATAGTCTCTGGATCTCACTCCGTGCGTGTAGGATAGCGATTTTAGATGGAGAAACTTTGTATCTTTGTGCGGAGAAAGAGCAAAAGGTTACTTCTCGCTGACTGGGAGCAGGTTACATTTTTGAGGGGATGGAGGTAGCGAGGATAACTAAGTATGATGCTCGGAGTGTCTCTCATTCATTAAGGCTTAGTAGTCCCGACTCAATGTACGTTTCTTTACGATCCCGGTATTGTATCTTCCTTACTCTTCTTCTCTTGTTGGGGATGGCATTGGTGATGCCAATGGATCTCCAGGCGCAACGCCTCTTCTCTGTCGTGATTGATGCTGGGCATGGAGGTAAGGATCCAGGCACAGTGGGTAATGGCGGTAAGGAGAAGGAGATCACCCTTGCTGTGGCTAAGCTCGTGGGGAAGAAGATTAAGGCCTCCCACCCTGAGGTGCGTGTGCTCTTTACACGTGAGACGGATGTGTTCGTTGGGTTACAGGCGAGAGCCGACTTTGCTAACAAGCATAAGGCTTCGCTGATGCTGAGTATCCATGTTAATAGTGCGCCTACGACCTCGGTGCATGGTACGGAGACGTACGTGCTGGGGCTCTCTAAGTTCGCCAATAACCTAAGCGTTGCGATGCGGGAGAATAAAGCTATGCTCCTCGAGAGTGACTATAAGACCACTTACCGAGGCTTTGACCCGACGAGTACCGAGAGCTACATTATGTTTGACCTCATGCAGGACGCCTATATCACCAAGAGCATAGACTTTGCCAATCGCCTGCAGAAGCGGTATCGCTCCTCGGGTCGATATAGTCGTGGTGTGAGACAGGATATACTCTGGGTGCTGAGCCAGTCTGCTATGCCTAGTGTGCTGACAGAGATAGGCTTCCTCACAAACAAAGACGAGGCAGCTTTCATGTTGAGCGACAAGGGGCAGGATGTCATTGCTGGGGCAATCGCAGAGTCCTTCACGAGTTACTATCGAGCCTATCAAGGCAAGAGAGATAAGGCAACGGAAGCGAAAGCCGATACTACGAAGGCTACGGATGCTCCCCCTGCCCCCCCTCACGAGGCTTATTGCAAAGAGCCCGCAGTCGAGCCCACGGAGGTAGCTACACCTACACCTCAGAAGCAGGAGAAGGGCAAGTCCGAGAAGCCTGCTAAGGAAGAGAAAGGTAAAAACGAAAAGGACAAGAAGGAAAAGGCAGAAGCTACACCAACCAAGCAGAAGGGTCTTACCTATCGTGTGCAGTTCCTTACCTCGCCGAAGAAGCTGGAGCCAACAGATGCTTCCTTCCGTCATCTCCCCACCGCTGTAGAGCGAGCCAAGGCTGGTCAGCAGTTCATCTACCTCCTACAGCCCACGCCTTCGTTGGAGAAGGCACGCGAGCAACTACGACAGTTGCCCCCTGTTTATCGGGATGCCTTTATCGTAAGATATAAGGATGGCGTCCGTCAGAAGGGTTAGACAGCCCTTCCTCACTTCCCCCCAAAAGAAAATAGAGCATATAGATTATGAAGATGAAGAGAGAAGTGCAGATAGGTCTACTCACCATCGTTGCCCTAGCGATTTGCTATGTTGGGATTAACTTCCTGAAGGGCATCGAGATCTTCAAGAAGAGTACGACCTATTATGCACACTTTGATAACCTCAGTAGTGTCACCGTAGCAACGCCTGTTATTGTCAGTGGCTTCAAGGTCGGGACAGTACGCGACGTGAAGTTCGATTACCTCCGTGGGTATGGAGCAACGGTAGAGCTAGCCCTTGACCCCCATGTGCGTATCACTCGGGAGAGCTTGATTAAGATCAAGGTCAATCCACTTAGTGGCTCTGAGCTTGTACTCTCAATAGCAGACTCTACGAAGCGTTACCTCAACGAGGGAGATACGATCCCCAGCGTCAGCCCCACGGGTGACCTGCTCTCTGTCGCTACGGAGCAGATACTCCCCGCGGTAAATAATATGATGCCCACCATTAACGCTACGCTGGTACGTCTGAATACTCTGCTTAATGACAAGCAGATTGATACCATGCTCATGAGCCTAGCGGCCTCCACGGCTCAGCTCAATGGGATGATGGCGAACCTCAATCGCACCAGCTCCTCACTTGCCCCTGTGGTGGCGAATGTGGAGGGCTTGACCTCGAACCTAAATACCTTCAGCCGTCAGCTCACTGCCGTGCAGCTGGATTCGATGCTTCTTGCCCTACAGAAGACCACAGACCAGCTCCAGCAAGTATCGGCACAGCTCCGTAGTCGAGATAATACAGCTGGTCTACTACTCAACGACCCCTCCCTCTACAATCGCCTAGATAGCCTCGTTGGCAGCGCTGATAAGCTCATGCGTGACCTCAAGGAGAACCCCAAGAGGTACGTACACTTCTCGGTCTTCTAGTCCCCTTGTATCCTTCCCCAACTATGCAGCGTATCCTCATCACAGGTGCCTCGGGCTTCATCGGCTCTCATCTGGTGCGTGTTGCTCTGAGCCTCGGCTATGAGGTCTGGGCAGCTATCCGTCCAGAGAGCAACAGGCGAAAGCTGGAGGCTCAGGGTGTCCGCCTCGTGGAGGTGGATTACAGCGATGAGGCACGTCTTGCCCAGATGCTCCGTGCGGTGCTTCCTGCGTCCTTGGGGGAAGAGCCCATGTGGCACTACGTGATCCATAATGCAGGGATTACGAAGACGGCACATACGGAGGAGTTCCAAGAGGTGAATGCTGAGCAGACACGTCGTCTGCTCTCTGCCCTGTCTTCGCTCCCTACGCCCCCCTTGCGCTTTGTGCTGATGAGTAGCATGAGCAGCTATGGGGCTGCCAGTGGGCCGCTGGAGCCTATACGGGCGGAGGATGAGCAACATCCCCATACACTCTACGGGCGGAGTAAGTGTCTGGCTGAGCATTACACCGAGCAGTCGGGCCTTCCCTTTACGTTGCTCATGCCTACGGGTGTTTACGGGCCAGGGGATGCTGATTACCTCCTCTCCCTGCAGGGAATTGCTCGAGGGATCAATGCGATGGCAGGGTGCAAGCCTCAGTACCTGACCTTCGTCTATGGTGAAGATGTGGCTCGTGCAGCCCTCTTTGTGCTGACGAAAAAAGAGGCAGAGGGAGAGCGATACATCGTTGCCGATGGCGGTACGTACACCGATCTGGAGTTTGGCCGTATGGTACAGCGTCTCCTAGGGAAGAAGCGTGTACTGCACATCCGCATTCCCCTCCCGCTTGTTCGCCTTGTATGTGCCTTTGGTTCACTTCGAGCACGCCTGACAGGTAAGGTCTCTCCCCTCAATAGGGATAAGTATCCGCTACTTGCCCAGCGTAACTGGCGGTGTGATGCTAGCCCACTCTTTGCCCTCGGCTTCTCTCCGACGAGAAACCTCGAGGAGGGGCTTCGTGAAACAATTGCTGCTGCTCGAGCCTCTGGTGACCTACCTCAATAGCTTCTAGCTATGAGGCACCCCCATGAGAAAACTACCACGCTACACACCACCCATACGACATGACTACGACACGCCCCATTACACCTGCTATCCATCCTACTCTGAGGTATCCTCGTAACCTATCTAGAGGTATCGAGGGCTCCTCTTATGAGGTTACGGGGATACCTCATGAGGGGTATCGGGTGTACCTCTCGGAGGGATATGGAGCAGGATGCTCAGCGGGGGAGGAAGTTTGGGCTCAAAGATGGCAAGACCTCCTCGGGTATTCCAGAGAGGATAACCGACGCAGAGAGGCTGAATAGCGCGAGGCTGGATGTCCCGACTTACTCCCCGTACATGATACGACTACGATGGCTTACAAATTACGGATACTACACCATAGACAACTCTTCACTTTTACCCTATTTTACCACGACATCATGAGAAAAGACCCCACGAAGATTTTGCGCATAGGTGCGCTTGCTCTCGCTCTTCTCTCCTGCTCCTCTCTGGGGGGGGCTCAGAGCCTGATGCCAGGCTATAGCTACGCTCGCCAACAGGCACCTCAGGGCGATGAATGGCAGAGCCCTGAGCGTTACGCACTGAACAAGGAGCGTCCCCATGCCTACTTCTTCTCCTTCGCCAAGGGCGATCAGGTCACACGGGTACTTCCCGAATACAGCTCCCTGCACCAGAGTCTGGATGGCAAGTGGAGATTCCACTGGGTACGCACCCCCGAGGAGCGTCCCAAGGACTTCTACCTCCCTAGCTTCGACATCTCCTCATGGGATGAGGTCACCGTACCGATGAGCTGGAACGTCTACGGCCTACAGCGAGACGGCAAGCAGAAGTACGGCACACCGATCTACGTCAATCAGCCTGTGATCTTCTACCATCAGGTGAAGCCTGGGGACTGGAAGGGCGGTGTCATGCGTACCCCACCCAAGGACTGGACGACCTATCGTGACCGCAACGAGGTCGGCTCCTATCGCCGTACCTTCACCCTGCCTGCATCGTGGAAGGGACATAGTGTGTATCTGAACTTCGATGGGGTCGATTCCTTCTTCTACCTTTGGGTGAATGGACGTTATGTGGGCTTCTCTAAGAACTCCCGTAACCTTGCCTCTTTCGACATCAGCCCTTACCTGAATGCTCGTGGAGAGAATACCCTAGCTGTCGAGGTCTATCGCAGTAGCGATGGCTCCTTCCTCGAGGCGCAGGATATGTTCCGTCTACCGGGGATCTTCCGCTCGGTCTACCTCACGGCCAAGCCTCAGACTCAGCTACGAGACCTACAGGTGATCCCCCGATGCGACAGCAAGACCAAGGAGTGGAGCCTAGATATCACCTCCGAGATCACGTCACAGATCCTAGCGAACAAGGTGCCACAGGGCATCCTCCGCTACCGCCTCTATCGTGTTGAGCTCTACTCCGACAACGTAGCGAGTGTTCCCGATGCAGAGACCGAGGTACGCCTCCCTCTAGGGGGCTCTACGAAGGCAAACCTCGTCGTCTCACAGCCCCAACTATGGTCTGCCGAGCAGCCCAACCGCTATGTCCTCGTCGCCGAGCTCTACGACAAGAGCGGTAAGAAGCTCCTCGACCAAGCCTCCCTCTACACAGGACTACGTGTCGTAGAGATACGAGATACAGAGGCTAAGGATGATGAGTTCGGGCGCAAGGGACGTTACTTCTACGTCAATGACTGCCCCGTCAAGCTCAAGGGGACCAACCGCCACGAGACCAACCCCGAGCGAGGACATGCCATCACACACGAGCAGATGGAGCAGGAGGTCTTCCTCATGAAGCGGGCGAACATCAACCACGTGCGCAACTCGCACTACCCCCCCGCTCCCTACTGGTACTACCTATGTGATAAGTACGGCATCTACCTCGAGGACGAGGCGAATATTGAGTCGCATCAGTACTACTACGGCGAGGCCTCACTCTCGCATGTCCCCGAGTTCGAGGCCCAGCATGTCTCCCGCATGCTTGAGATGGTCTATGCCCATATCAACCACCCAAGTATTGTCATCTGGTCACTTGGTAATGAGGCAGGCCCAGGGGAGAACTTCGTCAAGAGCTATCGTGCCACCAAGGTCGTAGATACCACTCGTCCTATCCAGTATGAGCGCAACAACGACATCGTGGATATGGGTTCTAACCAATACCCTTCCATCGCATGGGTAGAGGGAGCTGTCGAGGGGAACTACAAGATTAAGTACCCCTTCCATATCTCCGAGTACGCCCACTCCATGGGGAATGCTTGTGGGGGACTCGCTGATTACTGGAAGGCGATTGAGCGCACCAACTTCCTCTGTGGTGGTGCTATCTGGGATTGGGTAGACCAAGCCCTCTACAACTATACTCCTGATGGCAAGCGTTACCTAGCCTATGGGGGAGATTTCGGTGACAAGCCCAATGATGGTATGTTTGTCATGAACGGTATTGTCTTCGCTGACCTCCAACCCAAACCCCAGTATCACGAAGTGAAGAAGGTCTATCAGAATGTGGGCATATCCCTAGAGGGCCCTGATAGCCGTACACTCAAGATCTTCAACAAGAACTACTTTACAACCCTCGATGACTACGTCCTGCGCATCTCCCTATGGCGTGATGGTGTCAAGGTCGAGGAGTCTATGGCTCCTATGCCTACTATCGCCCCCCGTGCCTCGGCCGAGATGGAGCTTCCCGAGGAATACGCACAGCGCACCCCTGGATCGGAGTACTTCGTGAAGGTCGAGTGTGTACTCTCCGTGGATAAGCCTTGGGCTAAGACGGGCTATGTACAGATGGATGAGCAGCTCCCCCTACCTATCATCAAGGCCGAGCCTCAGCTGGAGTTTTCCACTGCCTCCCCATTCGTCTCAGCGAAGACCATCGGAGATAAGTGGGAAGCTACAGGGAAGGACTTCGACGTAGCCTTTGACCTGAAGCAAGGGACGATCTCTAGCCTCGTCTACTCTGGCGATACGCTTATCCGTAAGGGCAATGAGCCACGGCTTACCGCCTTCCGTGCCCCATGTGACAACGACGTCTGGATTCGCTCGCTGTGGGTGGCCAATGGTTTACATAACCTACACCACAAGGTGCTCTCCCACAAGATTACGGAGCTTCCAGGCGGTCGTGTAGAGCTGTACTTTACCGTACGCTCGCAGGCTCCTAATGGTGCAACGCTCACGATGAAGAAAGCCTCAGGTCGCTACCAGATCACCGAGGACACCAGTCGTCCCTTCGGTGAGGAGGACTTCCACTTCATCTCGGAGGTTGTATGGACGGTGCACTCTAATGGTAAGATTACTCTGCGCTCCAACATTTCGAGCAATAAGCCAAACCTCACCCTAGCTCGCCTCGGATATGAGTTTGTCCTCCCCAAGGAATATGAGGACTATACCTACTATGGTCGTGGTCCAATCAACAACTATGGAGACCGCAAGGCTAGCCAATACATAGAGCAGTACCAGAGTAAGGTGGCCGAGCAGTTCATCTCCTTCCCTAAGCCTCAGACGATGGGTAACCGTGAGGACGTTCGCTGGGTAAGCCTCACTAAGCCTTCGGGAGAGGGTGTCCTCTTCTACACCGATAGTGTGATGACTAGTTCGGCTCTTCCTTATTCGGCACTAGAGCTTATGCTTGCCCCGCATCCTTACGAGCTACCCGAGGCAGGTGATACGCATCTTGTGCTGGCACTCTCAACGACAGCCCTTGGGGGACAAAGCTGCGGACAAGGTCCACCTCTCAAGCAATACCAGACCCTAGGTACACCTCAGGTCTTTAGCCTCTCCCTCTGTCCCTTTAAGGTAGGAGACGATGTGAAGGCTCTGACTCGTGAGAAGCCCGAGGGTACAGTTGTCCCCGCTATCACTCGCTCTATAACGGGTGATCTGCGCCTGACTAGCACCGAGGGAGCCCAGCTGATGTATACCATCGGCAAGGGCAAGGCGCTCCGCTACACTGCACCTGTACCTTTCGTCTCTGGTGGACTAGTGCGTGCTTGGGATGCTCGCTATCCTGGTCGTGTAGCTACTCGCCAGTTCTCCAAGATCGAGTACACGGCTGCCACTGTCACCTTCTGCAGCAGTGAGGATACAGAGTACGAGTGTCAGGCTACTAACCTCCTCGATGGGAAGCCCGAGACGATCTGGCACTCTATGTGGTCCGTGACTGTTGCGAAGCACCCCCACTGGATCGACTTCGACATCCTCAAGCCCAAGATGGTGCGTGGTATCACCTACCTGCCTCGTCAGGATGATAGCCTGACGGGGGACATCAAGGACTTCACCATCTCGGTAAGTCAGGATGGCAAGAACTGGACTGAGGTACTGCGCAGTGCCTTCCCCAAGGACAAGAAGGAGCAACGCATCCTCCTCACCAAGCCCGTCACTGCTCGCTACGTACGTCTCACCGCCCTCACCGCCCACGATGGTACGGACTATGCGAGTGGCTCTGAGCTCCGTATCCTAGCCGACTAAGCAGAGGGTAGGTTCGCAATGGAGGGCAGGGGGCCTACCTTTCTCTAGAGGGATAAGTCGCTTCCCCCTTACATCTACAGTTAGTTGAGCCTTACGAAAGAGGCTAAGACATGGCAGCTTGCTGGGTCTTAGCCTCTTCTTTTAGCTTCTACCCTACAGATCGTATTGTCATTTACTTTTGGGACTGAAGGCTACATATCGGGCATACCACTAGGTGTATGTGCGGAGGTACAATAAGTCTTTTTTGTACCTTTGCGGTACAGATCATGGGGATGTCCTGGCTTTGACAGCATGACGAAGTGGTTTGTAAGCATGTAGTGCTGCGCCCATAAGCACTCTAATCTCTGTGAGCAAAAATTTAACTGGCGAAAATAACTACGCTCTCGCTGCGTAACCGAAGAACAGTAGGTTCACACGCTTCATCACGGTGACAGATCACTGTGACGAGACATCACTCAGGTAGCCGTTCTCTCCGAGGCGACTTGGTTCAGTGGTGCCGGAAATTCGGAGATCGCTCCTATGAGCCTTCGCTTAGGGGTCAGATTTAGAAGGATAAGGTGTGGCTTATGGTAGCCTCAGTCGCAGGTCACACACGAAAACCCAAAGTGAGGATAAACATGTAGAAAGCAGATTAATTCCATGTTTGGACCGGGGTTCGACTCCCCGCATCTCCACAACAAGAGGCGAGAGGATAAAAAGAAGAGGGGAAGAAAGAAACGCTGAAGAGCGGAAAAGGATAAGTGATGTTGCCTGAGGAGTAACCTGGGCTCTTGTGGACATATTTATCCTTTTCCGCTCTTCAGCGTTTTGTTTATCCCCTCCCTAATGCCTCTCGTAGACCATTGGTCGCCTTCCTCTCTTCCGTTGCCTCTGTCCTCTGCCTTCCCTCCACCGAGTACTTTCTACTTATTCCCTATCTTTGTGACTAAAGATTTAGCTAGTTATGTTGGCAAATAGAATATATCAGCGCCTTCTCTTGATTCTATTTCTCGTGATGACTTTGGGACAAATATCCTTTGCTCAAAGCACAACGGAGAAGAAGAGCGCACGAAGCATCTTCGAGGCATTAGAGGAGGTTAATGAAGGTGAGGGTGTCATTACGATCTTCCAAGCCCCCGAGTTACAGCGTCTCGTTGGTCTCCCTGCTGGGCGAGGAACAACCCTCCTTGGGCATGATGGGAACTATACCCTCCTCATGGGGTATCGTGTGCAGATGTTCAATAGCAATCATCCGAATGCTAAAGCCGAGGCCTATGCTCGTGCAGAGCAGATACGTCATATCGCCCCGACGATGAGTAGCTATATTACCTTCAAGGCTCCCTTCTGGCGCCTAGCTATCGGCAACTTCCTGACACGCGAAGAAGCGAGCCAAGCACGAGCTCGTCTCGTCTCCTCTCTGCCTGCTTGGGCTCGTGAGTCCTACGTTGTACGAGACAAAGTGCGTATCCTAAACTACGTTGATCCTAACGCCACCGAAGAATAACCACACGCACCACCCCGATGACAAAAGACGAACAGCTCCAGTATCATTACTCCCAGATTCTTTCTCTCCTTGGTGAAGACCCCCAGCGAGAAGGTCTCGTGAAGACCCCTGAGCGTGTGGGGAAGGCTATGCAGTTCCTTACACAGGGAATGGCACAATCGCCCCATGAGATCCTTCGCTCTGCTATGTTTAAGGAGGACTATCGTCAGATGGTCATCGTTAAGGATATTGACTTCTATTCTCTCTGTGAGCACCATATGCTCCCTTTCTTTGGGAAGGTACATATTGGCTATATCCCTAACGGCTATATCACGGGACTCTCTAAGCTCCCTCGTGTCGTAGATGTGTTTGCACGCCGACTGCAAGTGCAGGAGAGGCTGACGATGCAGATTAAGGATTGTATCCAAGAGGCTCTTAATCCCCTTGGCGTAATCGTTGTCGTAGAGGCACAGCACATGTGTATGCAGATGCGTGGTGTGGAGAAGCAGAACTCCCTGACGACGACTAGTGACTTCACGGGAGCATTCCGTGAAGCTAAGACCCGCGAAGAGTTCATGCAGCTCATCAAGCGTACACACTAGGCCTCAGCGCCTCTATCTGTTTGGCTAGTCAATTGCTCCTTGGTTCTGTGCATGCATGAGCCAAGGAGTACTTGTTTCCCTAAGGCCCAAAGGAAGACCGTTTGATCTCAGTGAAATGTCTATCCGAAATTTCCCTTGGTGAGGAAGAAGAGGCAGAGGGAAATATCATCACCTATTTAGAGAGTGGAGTCTATATAAGACAAGAAAACAGTACTTGTGCTATATTTGAGGAAAGGACAAGTCTATATAGCAATGTAAGATTAAGACAATGAAGCTAACAGATGATTGGTTTACGGCTCTGAGTTATAGTGAGGCAGGGCAGTTGGTCTTTGTCACTGTACGCAAAGGTCTAGATGAATTTATAGCAAGCCGTAAGCTCAAGGTGAGGGTAGATATCTCCCTGCCCTATGACGCCGATAGAGAGGGGATGCCAAGTGAGGAAGCCTCCGCATTAATAGAGGAGGTTGAGCCAGTCTTGCGTCGTGTGATGGAGCGAGATAAGCTAGCTATCCTTACGGGTAACTACACGGGGGCAGGTCAGAAGGACTGGGTTTTCTATACCCGACACCTACCCACCTTCGGTGAACGGTTAAATGATTGCCTTGCTCCCTTCCCCACACTCCCATTGCAAATTCATTGTGAGGAAGACCCCGATTGGGATGATTATCATGAGATGCTCGCTCTGGAGCAAGATGATGAAGATGACCCAATAAGTGTAGAGTAAACATGCAGCATAAGTTTATCTCTGCAGTGGATGGGGGCGCCCATAAGCTCATCCTCTTCTTTAATGGTTGGGCAATGACACCCGTGACAGTGGAGCACCTGAGTATCCCAGAGGGATATGATGTCTTGATCTTTTGGGACTATCGTGATGATGAGGCGGTAGAGTTGGACTTCATGGCTTATGAAGAGGTAAGAGTTGTAGCATGGTCAATGGGTGTTTGGGCTGCAGATCGCTATCTACAGAGTCGCCCTGATCTCCGCACAAAGGTGTACTCGGCAACTGCGCTAGCTGGAACGGGTTACCCTGTCGATGATTCGGTGGGTATCCCTAGAGAGCATTGTCTGAACACCCTTAGCGAACTTACCGAAGAAAACCGCCCGCGCTTCAATCGTCGTACGTGTGGAGGCAAAAGTCTACGCCATATCTTCGATGCTCTTGCTGCTCGCAGCACGGAGGAGATTCGTAACGAGATGCTACGAGCCTATGAGTCCAGTCTTCACGAAGCGCATCCCCTACCGAAGCTCGAGGCTTTGGGGCTTTGGACGCGTAGTTATATTGGGCTTAGAGATCGTGTCCTCCCGCCATCCAATCAAGAGACTTATTGGCGTGGACAAGGGCTTGCCCCCATTCTCTTGCCCGAGGGAGAGCATTATCTCCTGCGTCACTTTGTTGCTTGGTCTGACCTCTGGCACTGATACCAGCCTAAGTCTCCCGTTGGGAATTCTGGCAGGGCATGCACGAACATAACCTTATCTATCCTCTCTATCTTCCCCTTTTTCGGTATTAAATATATGAACGGATTGGATGGGCTTCATGAATGTTGTTAGGAGCATGAAGGGGCGAAAAAGTATCTTGCTACTCATACAATTAGTCGTATTGTTTCTCCTTTGGTACAGAGGTGAGCCTGCTCTGGCACAACAGACGTTCGTTGTCATGAGCTACAATGTGGAGAACCTCTTTGACCTAGAGGATAACCCCCAGCGAGATGATGACGAATTTCTACCTGAGGGTAACCACCACTGGACTAGGGCACGCTACGAGCGGAAGCTACATCAGCTTGCCGAGGTGCTGAGCTGTGCAGGCTCTGTGACCTCCTTCCCTGACCTTGTTGGTCTTGTTGAGGTTGAGAACGCACGTGTCCTCCACGACCTGCTATACCATACCGCTTTGGGTGAGAATGCCGATTATAGCTTCGCTGTCTCTTCGGGCGAAGATCCACGTGGTATCAATGTGGCTTTGCTCTACCGCAAGTCGAGCTTTACCGTCCTATCTACCGAAGAGATTGCTCTGCATTTTCCTTTTGATTCGCTTAAACGCACACGCCCCATTCTCCATGTGTCAGGGAGGGTAAATTCGGGAGATACGTTGCATGTCTTTGTTTGCCATCTACCCTCACGCCGTGCTGGAGCTGTGCTGAGTGACAGGTACCGCCGTTATGCAGGCTTGGTCCTTCGGGCTCAGTGTGACCGCTTGGGGCTGAGGGAGCATAGACGTACCCATGCTTTGATCCTTGGGGACTTTAATGGTAATCCTGGTGAGGCGGCGACATCCGAGGCTCTGGGCTCACGTCCAATCTCGGACTATTCACTGGACTCAGTGTGTCATGGTAATAGGCTCTTTGAGCTCTCTCCTCGTAGAGGGGCGGGAGAACCTCCTGGCACGTACTGCTTCCGAGGTGTTTGGTCTCAGTTGGATCAAATCCATGTGACAGATGGGCTGATTGCCTCGGATGAAGGACTTCGCTACGAATGGGGGAGTGCAGAGATTCTCTTTCGTCCCTTCCTCGGGAAGGGCTCGCCCAATAGCTCTTTCCCCATTCCCTATCGCACCTATGGAGGCCCGCACTACCAAGGCGGATATAGTGACCATTACCCTATCCTTGCACGTTTCTGGATCCCTTAGCTTTGCATTGGACGTTGGTATAATGTCTGTATTGTTTCTCCCATTCGGAGGGGCACTGCTGGGACGAAAATTTGTGTTGAAAACTTGAGGTAGCGTATGGCAAGCTAAACTCCTTACTGTTTTTAGAAATACAGAGGCGGGGGTAGCCCATGGTTCCTTCGGATACTTTTGTGTTTTCTGCAAAGAAGTGCCTTCATGTACCCAGTCTGCTCTTGGTTTTGTTGTCGTGTGTCGTTCATAAAATAAAGGTGGGCTTATTATAGTGAGGGGGTAAGGCTTCATGCTATATAATAATGTATAAAGGTGAATTATGGTAAGTCTGCCTGCTCCGAGACAGAGGAGTTGGTATATCTAGATGTACATATTTCCCCCATACAAGCTATCTTAAACCGGTTTTTTATGTCCTCTTAATTACTTGGTCGTCAGTTGGTTGCGGGGAGTGCTCAAAGAGCCTGTTGCGAGTTGTGGTAACTCGCTTCAGCAAGTTATGGTAACTCGTTCAAACGAGTTATGGTAAGTCGTTTTGGAGAGTTATGGTAAGTCTCCGAGGCGAGTTGTGGTAACTCGTGGCGTATCTCCGCAAGCCCCCTAGTCATAGGGTGTTATGGAGGTGTAGTCCTGCTGATGGTTTATGTCTCGTTCTCCCTTTTGTTACTAGGGGTATGTGGCTTTGATATCTTGGGGTAAGGGGATAGGGTGCCAGCAGACTGGATCGCTTTATCCCTATTGCTGTGCTTATTATACATGCGTATGTTTTTGGTATATTGGGAAAAGTCTGTATATTTGCACCCGAATTGGTTCGTATGGCTTCTAGTGTCGTAAGGTCAATTCATGGGGAGGAGCGCCTCCCTCGCTATTACGTAGACAAGCCAATGTAGCTCAGCGGTAGAGCACTTCCTTGGTAAGGAAGAGGTCCCGGGTTCAAGTCCCGGCATCGGCTCTCAGGGCCGAGTCTAACGTAAAGTGATGCGAGAATATTTTCTTAAGAATAGTATAGATTTTAGTTATGGCTAAAGAAACATTTAACAGATCGAAACCACACGTAAATATTGGTACGATCGGTCACGTTGACCACGGTAAGACGACCCTTACTGCTGCAATCACGACGGTGCTTGCTAAGAAGGGACTCTCCGAGCTTCGTTCGTTCGACTCTATTGACAATGCTCCCGAAGAAAAGGAGCGTGGTATTACGATCAACACTTCTCACGTAGAGTATGAGACGGCTAACCGCCACTACGCTCACGTAGACTGCCCAGGTCACGCTGACTATGTGAAGAACATGGTAACGGGTGCTGCTCAGATGGACGGTGCTATCATCGTAGTAGCTGCTACGGATGGTCCTATGCCTCAGACTCGTGAGCACGTGCTTCTAGCTCGTCAGGTGAACGTTCCTCGCCTTGTTATCTTCATGAACAAGTGCGATATGGTAGACGACGAAGAAATGCTTGAGCTTGTCGAAATGGACATGCGTGAGCTTCTCTCTAGCTACGATTTCGATGGTGACAACACTCCTGTTATCCGTGGTTCTGCTCTTGGAGCACTCAATGGCGAAGCTAAGTGGGAAGAGAAGGTTATGGAGCTCATGGACGCAGTAGACACATGGATCCCACTGCCTCCACGTGACATCGATAAGCCTTTCCTTATGCCTGTCGAAGACGTATTCTCGATCACTGGTCGTGGTACGGTTGCTACAGGTCGTATCGAAACCGGTGTCATCCACACAGGTGACGAAGTACAGATCATCGGTCTTGGTGCTGAAAACCTCAAGTCTGTTGTTACGGGCGTAGAGATGTTCCGTAAGATCCTTGACGAAGGTCAGGCTGGTGATAACGTTGGTCTTCTCCTCCGTGGTATCGACAAGAACGAAATCAAGCGTGGTATGGTGATCGCTAAGCCTGGTCAGGTTAAGCCTCACTCTCGCTTCAAGGCTTCTGTCTACGTCCTGAAGAAGGAAGAAGGTGGTCGTCACACTCCATTCCACAACAAGTATCGTCCACAGTTCTACATCCGTACGCTTGACGTAACTGGTGAGATCACTCTCCCTGATGGTGTAGAAATGGTGATGCCAGGTGATAACGTTGAGATCAATGTTGAGCTCATCTACCCAGTAGCCTGCAACGTAGGTCTTCGCTTCGCTATCCGTGAAGGTGGTCGTACGGTAGGTTCTGGTCAGATCACCGAGATCCTCGACTAATTTTATACCTCAGATGGGTGAGGCAATATGCGTTGCCTCACCCATCTAGTCTACGGGTTTAGCTCAGTTGGTAGAGCACTGGTCTCCAAAACCAGGTGTCGGGAGTTCGAGTCTCTCAACCCGTGCAAGAGAAAAAGAACGATAATGAGTTTCCTAAACAGAGTAGGAGTCGCTTTCCGCGACTCATACACCGAGCTTACACAAAAGGTATCCTGGCCTACGCGCTCAGAGCTTACCAATAGCGCTGTGGTGGTGATGGTTGCTTCCCTCATCATCGCTGCTGTCGTTTTGGCGATGGACAAGACATTTGAGACTGCCCTGAGCCATGTGTATCGTGCTATCTCTGGCGTTAAGGGCTAGGGACGCATACTCTTGGTGAATTTTTACTTATGACTGAAGTAGCAGAAAAGAGGTTCTATGTGCTCCGTGCCGTCAGCGGTAAGGAGGCAAAGGTGCGTGAACAACTGGAGGCTGAGATGAAGAATACAAATCTTGGTCAGTACGTCTCACAGGTCATTATCCCTACAGAGAAGGTCGTTACTCAGCGTGGAGGTAAGAAGGTTATCAAGGAGCGTCCATATCTCCCTGGCTACGTCCTGGTGGAGGCTATCCTGGTGGGTGATGTGGCGCATACACTGCGCAATATCCCTAATGTGATTGGCTTCCTCGGAGCAAAGCGAGGAGGAGACCCTGAGCCACTGAAGCGTTCGGAGGTGGAGCGCATCCTCGGTCGTGTCGACCAGATGGCAGACTCTGAGGGCATCTATGACCTAGAGCTCTTCGTCGGTGATGTTGTTCGCATCATTGATGGAGCGTTTGCAAACTACGAGGCAACTGTCGAGGAGGTGACTCCTGAGAAGCAGAAGCTGCGTGTGATGGTCAAGATGTTCGGACGAAAGACTCCACTGGAGCTCAGTTATTCGCAGGTAGTGAAGGAGTAGGCTGGTTACGCAGACGACTCTTTGCTCCGCAAGTTCAGTGTGTAACACTTAAGATTCAAGAAAATGGCTAAGGAAGTTGCTGGACAACTAAAATTGCAAATTAAGGGTGGGGCTGCAAACCCCTCACCTCCCGTAGGACCAGCTCTTGGTGCTAAGGGGATCAATATAATGGAGTTTTGCAAGCAATTCAACGCCAGGACTCAAGACCAGGCTGGTAAGGTACTCCCTGTGGTGATTACCTACTACGCTGATAAGTCTTTTGATTTCATCGTTAAGACCCCCCCCGTGGCAGTACAGCTCAAGGAGGTAGCTAAGCTCAAGAGCGGCTCTGCACAGCCTAACCGAAACAAGGTGGCTGAGCTAACGTGGGATCAGGTTCGCGCGATTGCACAGGATAAGATCGTAGACCTAAACTGCTTCACTGTGGAAGCTGCGATGAAGATCGTAGCTGGTACAGCTCGCAGTATGGGTATCACTGTAAAGGGCGAATTTCCCGGTAACTAATACATCAAGCAAAGATGAGTAAACTTACGAAAAAGCAAAAGATAGCTTTTAGCAAGATCGAGCCAGGGAAAGCCTATTCACTCAAGGAAGCAGCAGCTCTTGTAAAGGAGATTACCGACACTAAGTTCGATGCTTCCATCGATGTGGATGTTCGCCTCGGTGTAGATCCTCGCAAGGCAAATCAAATGGTCCGTGGTGTCGTTACCCTTCCTCATGGTACGGGTAAGCAGGTGCGTGTGCTTGCTCTATGTACTCCCGACAAGGAGGCAGAAGCGCAAGCTGCTGGTGCCGACTATGTAGGACTAGATGAGTATATCGAGAAGATTCGTGGTGGCTGGACTGAAATAGACGTGATTATCACGATGCCTGCTATCATGGGTAAGATTGGTGCTCTTGGTCGTGTCCTCGGCCCTCGTGGTCTCATGCCTAACCCAAAGAGTGGTACAGTGACCAATGACGTTGCTGCAGCTGTGAAGGAAGTGAAGTCTGGTAAGATTGACTTCAAGGTAGATAAGACGGGTATCGTGCATACCTCAATCGGTAAGGTCTCCTTCTCTCCCGAACAGATCTACGACAATGCTCATGAGATCATCTCTACGCTCATTCGTCTCAAGCCAACGGCTGCTAAGGGGACTTATGTCAAGAGCATCTACCTCTCTAGCACTATGAGCCCGAGTATCAAGATCGATCCTAAGTCAATAGAAGAATAACAGCAAAGGAAGAAATCATGAGAAAGGAAAATAAAGGTGCAGTAGTAGAGCAGCTCAAGAGCTACCTGAACGAGTACCCACACTTCTACTTGACGAATATAGAAGGTCTCGATGCTGAGAAGACTGCTCAGCTGCGTCGTGCGTGTAACAAGGGTGGTATCAAGCTCGTCGTAGCTAAGAATACTCTCCTTCGTAGGGCTCTCTCTGAGTCTGATGTGGACTTTGCAACCTTGTACTCTGCGCTTAAGGGTAATACCGCTATCATGTTCACCACGGTAGCCAATGCCCCAGCTAAGATCATCAAGGACTTTGCTAAGGACAAGAAGGAAGAGTCTAAGCTTCGTCTCAAGGCAGCTTACGCAGAAACAGGCTTCTATGGCGCAGATCAGCTCTCAGAGCTTGTCTCAATTAAGAGCAAGGAGGAGCTTATCGCCGACGTTATTGCCCTGCTTCAATCTCCTATCCGCAATCTCGTCTCTGCTCTTGAGAATAAGGGCGAAAAGGGCGGTGAGGCGGTTGCAGATGCTGCGGCAGAGTAACGAGAAGCTCAACCCTAGTAGTAAACAAGAACAAGAAAACAAACGAAATAATCAATCGACATGGCAGATATCAAAGCAATTGCCGAACAGCTTGTAAACCTGACGGTAAAGGAAGTAAGCGAACTCGCAGCTATCCTTAAGGATGAGTACGGAATCGAACCAGCAGCTGCAGCTGTTGTCGTAGCTGGCCCAGCAGAAGGAGGACAGGAAGAAGAGAAGTCTTCTTTCGATGTAATCCTCAAGAGCGCTGGTGCTGCTAAGCTCCAGGTAGTAAAGGCTGTTAAGGAACACTGTGGTCTTGGCCTCAAGGAAGCTAAGGACATCGTAGACGCTGCTCCTGCTCCTGTGAAGGAGGGTGTAGATAAGGCTACAGCAGAGGCTCTCAAGAAGGCTCTTGAGGAAGCTGGTGCTGAAGTAGAACTTAAGTAAGCTACCACTATAGCGCCTGAAATCAGGTGATTATGGTTAAGATCCCCCGACGAGGGGGATCTTAACCATTTCGTGTCTAAGAACAACGAATCCGTACTCTTATTACCTCAAGCAATAAATAGATGGCCGCCAATCCACAAAAACGGAGAATCAACTTTGCTTCGATCAAGAATCCGCTTGTCTTCCCGGACTTCCTCGAAGTACAATTGAAGTCTTTCCGCGACTTTTTCCAGCTGGATACCGCTACAGAGTCCCGCAAATCAGAGGGGCTCTATCGGGTATTTAACGAGAACTTCCCCATTGCAGACACGCGGAATAACTTTATCCTCGAGTTTCTCGACTACTATGTCGATCCTCCTAAATACACCATTGAGGAGTGTTTCAGCCGTGGCCTAACCTATAGCGTGCCACTTAAGGCCAAGCTTAAGCTCTCTTGTACGGATCCCGACCATGAGGACTTCAGCACTGTTGTGCAAGATGTCTTCTTGGGTTACATCCCTTATATGACTGAGTCGGGTACGTTTGTTATCAATGGTGCTGAGCGTGTAGTTGTCTCTCAGCTCCATCGTTCGCCTGGCGTATTCTTTGGGACAAGTACCCACACCAACGGCTCTCAGCTTTACTCCGCACGTATCATTCCGTTCAAGGGCTCTTGGATTGAGTTTGCAACAGACATTAACAATGTCATGTATGCTTACATCGATCGTAAGAAGAAGCTCCCAGTGACGACCTTGTTGCGTGCCATTGGCTTTGAGTCTGATAAGCAGATCTTAGACCTTTTCGATCTCTCTGAAGAGATAAAGGTGACACGTGCTAACCTCGAAAAGCATGTTGGCCGACGCCTAGCAGGGCGTGTCACGAAGACCTACATCGATGACCTCAGTGATGAGGATACGGGTGAGGTCGTCTCCATGGAGCGTATCACTGTGCTTGTAGAGCGCGAGGCTGAGATCACGGAAGACAATATAGACCTCATCCTGGAGTCAAGTAATAAGACCATCCTTCTCCATAAGGAGAGAACGGAGGACTCTCTGGACTACGCCCTTATCTTCAATACGCTCCAGAAGGACCCTTGTAACTCGGAGCATGATGCTCTCTATTATACGTACCGCCAGCTACGTAATGCTGATCCTGCAGATGAGTCCAATGCACGTGAAGTATTGGCAAATCTCTTCTTCTCTGACAAGCGTTACGATCTTGGGGAAGTAGGGCGTTATCGAATCAACAAGAAGCTAGGTCTAGACATCGACCCCGACAATCGTGTCCTGACCAACGAGGACATCGTGGCAATCATCAAGTACCTTGTCGGGCTTGTGAATTCTAAGGAAGTGGTGGACGATATCGACCACCTCTCCAATCGCCGTGTACGTACAGTTGGTGAGCAGCTCTATAACCAGTTTGGTGTGGGGCTTGCACGTATGGCTCGTACAGTACGTGAGCGTATGAATGTACGTGACAACGAAGTCTTCGTACCTACCGATTTGATCAATGCAAAGGCTCTGTCCTCTGTTGTCAATTCTTTCTTTGGTACGAACGCTCTATCTCAGTTCATGGACCAGACGAACCCTCTGGCAGAGATTACCCACAAGCGCCGTCTCTCGGCTCTGGGACCGGGTGGTCTCTCTCGTGAGCGTGCGGGCTTCGAGGTACGTGACGTACACTATACCCACTATGGCCGTCTCTGTCCTATTGAGACGCCTGAAGGACCTAACATCGGTCTTATCTCCTCCCTCTGTGTCTATGCGAAGATCAATGACCTTGGCTTCATTGCCACTCCTTACCGCTCGGTGAAGAATGGTCGTGTAGACTTCTCTGAGGAAGGACTACAATATTACACAGCAGAGGAGGAAGAAGAACTCGTCGTAGCTCAGGGGAATGCCCCCCTAGATAATGCTGGTCGCTTCATCCGTGATGCAGTCAAGGCTCGTAAGGAAGCCGACTTCCCAGTTGTGTCTCCTAGTGAGGTACAGCTCATGGACGTTGCTCCTACGCAGATTGCTTCCATTGCGGCCTCTCTCATTCCATTCCTAGAGCACGATGACGCTAACCGTGCCCTCATGGGATCGAACATGATGCGTCAGGCTGTTCCCCTCCTTCGTCCCGAGGCTCCTATCGTAGGTACGGGTATTGAGGGGCAGCTAGTGCGTGACTCTCGTACACAGATCGTGGCTGAGCGTACCGGTGAAGTGGTCTTCGTCGATGCGACCTGCATTAAGATCCGCTATGATCGTACCGAGGATGAGGTCTTCGTTAGCTTCGAGGATCCCATCACGACCTACAACCTCCCCAAGTTCCGCAAGACCAACCAGAGCACGACTATCGACCTACGCCCCATCTGCTTCAAGGGGCAGCGTGTCGAGGCTGGAGACATCCTTACCGAAGGGTACTCCACACAGGCTGGTGAGCTTGCCCTTGGTCGAAATGTCCAGGTGGCTTACATGCCTTGGAAGGGGTACAACTATGAGGATGCTATTGTGCTCAATGAGCGCCTTGTTCGTGAAGACTTCTTCACCTCTGTGCACGTAGACGAATATACGCTGGAGGTGCGTGAGACGAAGCGTGGTATGGAAGAGCTTACGAGTGACATCCCGAACGTTGGGGAAGATGCCACGAAGAACCTTGATGAAAACGGTATCATCCGTATCGGGGCTCGTGTGAACCCAGGCGATATTCTTATCGGTAAGATTACTCCAAAGGGTGAGTCCGATCCTACTCCAGAAGAGAAGCTCCTTCGTGCTATCTTCGGGGACAAGGCTGGGGACGTCAAGGATGCTTCGCTTAAGGCTACTCCTTCACTCCGTGGTGTTGTTATCGACACCAAGCTCTACTCTAAGGCTACGAAGAAGAACCGTGCTGAGCTGAAGGAGGCTGTTGCTCTCCTCGATGAAAAGGGTGAGCGTAAGCAGGCTGAACTTAGAAATAGTTTCATTGATCGTCTCTTTAAGCTGTGCTCGGGTAAGACCTGTAAGAGCAGTGTGAAGGACTTCCTCGGGGTAGAAAAGCTCCGTAAGGGAACGAAGTTCACACGTGCTGAGCTCGAGGCACTGAACTACAATGAGATCATCGTCTCTGGTTGGACGGGCAATGAGCATACCGATAAGCTAATCGGCGAAGTCGTATCTAACTATCTGAAGAAGGCGAAGGAGTACGACTCCGAGCTTCGTCGTCGCAAGCTTGACGAGACGATGGGAGACGAGCTACCTTCTGGGATCATCCAGATGGCTAAGGTCTACATTGCCAAGAAGCGTAAGATCCAGGTAGGGGACAAGATGGCTGGTCGTCACGGTAATAAGGGTATTGTCTCTAAGGTCGTTCGTCAGGAAGATATGCCCTTCCTGGCCGATGGTACTCCTGTGGATCTCTGTCTGAACCCTCTGGGGGTGCCTTCGCGAATGAACCTCGGTCAGATCTTCGAGGCTGTCCTCGCATGGGCTGGACGACGTCTGGACTGCAAGTTTGCCACTCCTATCTTTGATGGGGCTTCCCTCGACGATATGAACGAATGGACCGACAAGGCAGGGCTTCCCCGCAACGGTAAGACCTACCTCTTCGATGGTGGTACGGGTGAGCAGTTTGACCAGCCTGCTACGGTTGGGGTCACTTACTTCCTCAAGCTCGGTCACATGGTCGATGACAAGATGCACGCTCGTTCCATCGGGCCTTACTCTCTGATCACGCAGCAGCCTCTTGGCGGTAAGGCTCAGCATGGTGGTCAGCGTTTCGGGGAGATGGAAGTCTGGGCACTTGAAGCCTTCGGTGCTTCACATATCCTACAGGAGATCCTCACAATCAAGTCCGACGACGTCCACGGACGCTCTAAGGCCTACGAAGCGATTGTGAAGGGAGATCCGATGCCTACGCCAGGCATCCCAGAGTCGCTCAACGTACTGCTGAACGAACTGAAGGGGCTTGGTCTCAGCTTCTCGCTTGATTAAGATTCCGAATTAGCTTCCTCCCTCTCTCCACCTACGGAGACCTCCTAGGGTGAAGAGAGGGGTGGAGCTACTGATAATACTCATTTTCTCCCCCTCTCTGGATGGTTCCCCTTGTAAGTGCTTAGGGTTTCCCCCGTAACGTCGGACGAGTTTCCCCCGATACCTGCCTAGAGGTTGTGGTAGTACCTTCTCCCCCTCTGCGGATACCCCCACCCAAAGGATAGAACCTTGAGACAACGATTCATTCCCCAGCTTGATTATGGCTTTCAAGAAAGACAATAAGATAAAGAGTAATTTCTCCCAGATTCGGATTTCTCTGGCCTCCCCAGAGGAGATCTTAGAGAACTCAAGCGGTGAGGTGCTCAAGCCCGAGACCGTCAATTACCGTACCTATAAGCCCGAGCGTGATGGGCTCTTCTGCGAACGCATCTTCGGTCCCGTCAAGGACTTTGAGTGCCATTGTGGTAAGTACAAGCGTATCCGCTATCGTGGCATCGTCTGTGACCGTTGCGGTGTAGAAGTCACGGAGAAGAAAGTGCGCCGTGAGCGCATGGGGCACATCAAGCTCGAGGTGCCCATTGCTCACGTTTGGTACTTCCGTTCACTACCGAACAAGATGGGCTATCTCCTTGGTCTTTCTACCAAGAAGCTCGAGTCCATTATTTACTATGAGCGCTATGTCCTCATTCAGCCCGGGGTACTCGCTGCTCGTATCAACGAAGACCTTGTCAAGGAGTCTGCAGCCAAGTCCCTAGAGAAGGATCCCAATCCTGTCTTCACTGAGGAGCAGTACCTTGAGTATCTTGATTACCTAGATCAGGAGTATCCAGGTAACGCACAACTCGAGGATACCGATCCCGACAAGTTTATCTGTAAGACAGGGGCTGAGGCTGTTTACGATATGCTCGCTCGCCTTGATCTTGACGCCCTCTCTTACGAGCTACGTCATAAGGCTAGCACCGATGGTTCACAGCAGAGGAAGAGCGAAGCGCTCAAGCGTCTACAAGTAGTCGAGAGCTTCCGTGCCTCTAAGAACATCAATCGTCCCGAGTGGATGATCATGAAGGTACTCCCCGTCATCCCACCCGATCTGCGCCCGCTTGTTCCTCTGGATGGTGGCCGCTTCGCTACGTCTGACCTCAACGACCTCTATCGTCGTGTGATCATTCGTAACAACCGCCTAAAGCGCATGATTGAGATCAAGGCTCCTGAGGTCATCCTTCGTAACGAGAAGCGTATGCTCCAGGAGGCGGTTGACTCGCTCTTCGATAACTCCCGTAAGTCTAGTGCCGTACGCTCTGACAACAATCGTCCGCTCAAGTCCCTCTCGGATAGCCTGAAGGGGAAGCAGGGACGTTTCCGTCAGAACCTCCTCGGTAAGCGTGTAGACTACTCCGCACGTTCGGTCATCGTCGTAGGCCCAGAGCTGAAGATGCACGAATGCGGTCTGCCTAAGTACATGGCAGCTGAGCTCTATAAGCCATTTATCATCCGTAAGCTCATTGAGCGTGGTATCGTCAAGACCGTCAAGAGTGCCAAGAAGGTCGTCGATCGTAAGGACCCTGTCGTATGGGACATCCTTGAGTACGTGATGAAGGGACACCCCGTCCTCTTGAACCGTGCTCCTACCCTGCACCGACTTGGTATCCAGGCCTTCCAGCCCAAGATGATCGAGGGTAAGGCTATCCAGCTCCATCCACTATCTTGTACGGCCTTCAACGCCGACTTCGATGGTGACCAGATGGCTGTCCACCTCCCCCTTGGCAACGAAGCTATCCTCGAGGCTCAGATGCTCATGCTTGCCTCGCACAACATTCTCAACCCTGCCAATGGTGCGCCGATTACCGTCCCTTCACAGGACATGGTGCTCGGGCTCTACTATATCACCAAGCTCCGTCCCGGGGCTAAGGGTAGCGGCTATACCTTCTATGGTGTAGAAGAGGCTACCATTGCCTACAACGAAGGTAAGATAGATCTCCATGCTCCGATTAAGGTTTATGTGGACGACATGAAGGATGGCGAGCCCGTCCGTCACATGGTCGATACTTCGATGGGGCGCCTCCTCGTCAATGAATATGTGCCTAAGGAAGTCGGCTACGTGAACGAAGTACTAGGTAAGAAGTCCCTCCGTGACATCATCGGTCGTGTGATCAAGATCTGCGGTGTGGCTACGACGGCACAGTTCCTTGATGACATCAAGAACCTCGGGTACTACATGGCCTTCAAGGGTGGGCTATCCTTTAACCTCGGTGACGTCATCATCCCAGAGGAGAAGGCTAAGCTAATCGCCGAAGGGTACGAGGCTGTCGATGAGATTATGATGAACTATAGCGGAGGGTTCATTACGAACAACGAACGCTACAATCAGATCATCGACACCTGGACGCATGTCAATAGCCAGCTCACAGGCATCCTGATGAAGCACCTGAGTGAAGACAACCAGGGCTTCAACTCCGTCTTCATGATGATGGACTCTGGGGCTCGTGGTTCGAAGGAACAGATTCGTCAGCTCTCCGGTATCCGTGGTCTTATGGCTAAGCCTCAGAAGAGCGGGAGCGAAGGGGGACAGATCATTGAGAACCCAATTCTCTCTAACTTCAAGGAAGGTCTTTCCGTGCTCGAGTACTTCATCTCTACCCACGGTGCTCGTAAGGGTCTTGCCGATACCGCTCTGAAGACTGCCGACGCAGGGTACCTCACCCGTCGTCTCGTAGACGTCTCTCAGGATGTGATCGTGACCGAGGAGGACTGTGGTACGCTCCGTGGCCTTGTTGCTACTGAGCTCACCAAGGAGGATAACGATGACGAAATCGTAGCTACCCTCTATGAGCGTATCCTTGGACGTGTCTCTGTCCATGACATCATCCACCCCTCTACGGGTGAGATCATCGTCCATGCAGGCGAAGAGATTCGTGAGGCTGCTGCCGAGCTGATTCAGGCTTCACCTATTGAGCAGGTTGAGATTCGCTCTGTGCTCACCTGTGAGTCCAAGAAGGGTGTCTGCGCCAAGTGCTATGGTCGTAACCTCGCTACCAACATCCTCGTCCAGAAGGGTGAGGTTGTCGGTGTTATCGCTGCCCAGTCCATCGGTGAGCCTGGTACACAGCTTACGCTCCGTACGTTCCACGTCGGGGGGGTTGCTTCGAACGTCGCTACCCGCAATAGCGTCGCTGCCAAGTATGATGGTATCGTGACCTTCGATGATCTTCGTGTCGCTGAGGTCGCTGGTCAGGATGGTGAAGCACCACAGAAGATCGTGGTAAGCCGAATGACTGAACTCAAGATTTCCGACAAGAACACAAAGATTGTCCTTCGCTCCGTGAAGGTACCTTATGGTGCTAAGCTCTTCTTTGATGAAGGTCAGGAGGTAAAGAAGGGTGAGACGCTCTTTGAGTTCGACCCATTCAACGCCCTTATCATCTCTGAAGTCTCTGGTAAGGTTGTCTTCGATAACCTCATCGAAGGCTCTACCTATCGTGTCGAGTCGGATGAGGCTTCAGGTCTGAAGGAGATGATTATCATTGAGTCTAAGGATCGTAACCTTGTCCCAGGTATCCATATCGAAGATGCGAAGGGCAATATTATCCGTAACTACAACCTTCCTCTCGGTGCTCACATCGTACAGGACAACCATAAGGCAATCAAGG
Source organism: Porphyromonas catoniae ATCC 51270 (assembly GCF_000565015.1). Taxonomy (GTDB): domain Bacteria; phylum Bacteroidota; class Bacteroidia; order Bacteroidales; family Porphyromonadaceae; genus Porphyromonas; species Porphyromonas catoniae. The sequence goes on along the minus strand of NZ_JDFF01000022.1, from coordinate 68,892 downwards.
TTGGGGAAACGCTTGCTAAGATTCCTCGCTCTATGAGTAAGGCAGGCGACATCACGGGGGGGCTACCTCGTGTGACAGAGCTCTTCGAAGCTCGCAATCCTTCCAATCCTGCTGTTGTAGCAGAGGTCGATGGGGTGGTCTCCTTCGGTAAGAGCCTCAAGCGTGGTAATCGTGAGGTCATCGTCACCACAAAGCTCGGTGCCGAACGTAAGTATCTTGTCCCCACCTCGAAGCAAATCCTCGTCCAAGAGGGTGACTCCGTCTATGCGGGTATGCCTCTCTCCGATGGTGCCATTACGCCTACGGATATCCTTGAGATCAAGGGCCCCACGGCTGTCCAGGAGTACATCGTGAACGAAGTACAGGACGTCTACCGTCTACAGGGTGTGAAGATCAACGATAAGCACTTCGAGGTCATCGTACGTCAGATGATGCGCAAGGTAGAGATTCTCGATCCAGGGGATACGCTCTTCCTCGAGCAGCAGGTCGTCGATAAGCTAGAGGTTATGGAGGAGAACGACCGCCTATGGGGCAAGGTCGTGGTCACCGACGCTGGCGACTCCGAGACGCTCAGCCCAGGGCAGATCGTCACTCTGCGTAAGCTCCGTGATGAGAATAGCTCCCTCAAGCGCCGTGACCTCCGCACCGTAGAGGTACGTGAAGCCAAGCCTGCAACTGCCCGCCAGATCCTCCAGGGGATCACACGTGCTGCCCTACAGACGAAGAGCTTCATGTCCGCAGCCTCCTTCCAGGAGACCACGAAGGTGCTCAACGATGCAGCCATCAATGGTAAGGTCGACACCCTTGAGGGTCTAAAGGAGAATGTCATCTGTGGTCACTTGATCCCTGCCGGTACGGGGCTGCGTGAGTACAAGCGACTCGTAGTGATGCCTGAGGTGGAGCATCAGAAGGCTCTAGCGGCCTCAGCTTCCTTCGATGACGAAGTCCTTGCAGTAGCTGAGTAATGCTCTGATTTAAGCTAGTTAATACGAGAGGCTGTACCCACATCGATGGGTACAGCCTCTTCTTTTTATATTCTAGTGGGTGGTATATCTCTATGTTTTGGCCAGAGAGTATCTATATTTTGCCCAGAGTGAGAGACTCTTTGCTAATTAGGGGTGCAAGTGAAATAAGTCCCCCGCCCGTGCTATAGAGTTGTAGCACGGGCGGGGGACGTCTTTGGTATAAGAAGGAGAGATGGGGCTGGCCTTAGAAGCTGAATTTCCCGTTCTTGTTTTGGTGCTGTTCGGCGGGGAGGACGGGTTCGACGACGTCCCAGTGCTCTGCTATCTTGCCGCCTTCGACACGGAAGAGGTCGTAGAAGGTCACGGCCTTACCCCCGAAGCTCCCTTCGCTGATGGCGAGGACAAAGTTCCCTTCGCCTAATACCTTGTGCACACGATCGTAGGTCATTGCGATGCCTTGCTTAGCCATTGCCTCGAGTGCAGCGCCCAGCCCAGAGAGCCCGTCGGCGATGGCAGGGTTGTGCTGGATGTAGTTGTCGCCATCGAAGTAGCTTGTGAGCTTCTCGGGAGCCTTGCCCTGCAGGACATCCGAGACGAACTGGGCGACTAGCTTCTTGTTCTCCTCGGTTTTGTCGAGATCCTTGACTTTGGTGGTGCCATCGATCATGGTGTGACCGCTGGGGTTCGCTGTAGCCGGCTTCTCCTGAAGGTTGTCCCAATGCTCGACGATCTTACCTCCCTCGAAGCGGAAGATGTCAAAGCCGATCTTGGGGCCGAAGAAGTTGTAGTCCGTATGGGCGATGACGAAGTCGCCATCCTGTAGGGCACGTACGGTGTTCACTCGTGCGGAGCCTGCGGGTAGGGCAGCGAGAGCCTCGCCGAAGCCTGCTAGGCCGTCCTTGATACCGAGGTTGTGCTGGATGTACTTCTCGGGGTTGATGACTGCGACGGGTGCGCTCTCGCCCGTCTCGATGCTCTTGAGTAGAGCGACTACTTGTTCCTTCTGATTCATAGTTGTGCTATCTGTTGAGTTGGTTCCTTCGTTCTTCTTGTCGCAGCTGACCAGTGCGAGGCTGGCAACGAGGAGGGTGATTACCTTGAGCTTCATTGTTTACGTTGTTCGTTTCTTTTTTACACTGCAAAGGTACAGCGGCTCTTACCCTCCGCTGTAATCCTTCCTCGCCCTTGTAGGGTAAATCTCCGCCGACAAGCTCCTAGTGCTCACCTTGCGCTAGTCGGAAGTCTCCGGGACTAAGCCCTGCATGCTTGCGAAAGAACTTATTGAAGTTGGTGGGCTCATCGAAGCCGAGCCCATAGGCGACCTCCTTGATGGAGAGGTCGCTGAAGGACAGTAGACGCTTCGCCTCCAGCAGACGGCGCTGGTCGAGGTAGGCCTTGGGTGTCATCCCCACAGCCTGCCGTACAGCCCCTGCTAGTTGCTTCTCCATGATCCCGAGCAGTCTCTGATAGTCTTGGATGTTGTAGAGATGGTGGTGATGCTCCTCGACCGCTGCGAAGAACCTCCCTGCCAGCTCGCCACCTCCCTCAGCCTCATGGGGCAGGCGCCGTGCCACCTCTGCCAGCAGGATGCGCAGGCAGCTCCGTGCGATGATGAGCTGGTACACACTCTCCTGTGCTGTGAGCTCTCTCATGAGCTGGTGCATGAGCCCTAGGATCGGGAGCCCATGTAGAGAACTGACCTTATAGCCCCTAAGGCTTGCGCCGAGGAGCTGGTGTAGGAGTCGGATGTCGCTAGCGGCTTCGCCTACGAACTCGGGGACGAAGAGCACGGCGAAGCCCTTCGGCAGGCTATCGAGACAGAAGCGCACGACCTGCCCTGGTGAGATGAGTAGGGCTTCTTCGTCTCTGATGCAGACGTCCTCGAAGTCTAGGCTTAGGCTGAGCCTCCCCTCCTCGACCCATAGGAGCAGGTAAAAGTCCGCCCGATGGATGGCACTTGCTTTCTCTGCCTTCTCGCTGAGGAAGGTAAGGGGCTTGACCTCGAGACCGAGGCTGGAGGGGCTATTGAAGGGGTATCTCTGTATAGTAGGCTGAGTCATGGAGCAAAGGTCGGTATTTCTAGGGATATGTTGTCCCCATATAGTCAAGGTTAGATGAGGCTGCCTTGTGGGGAAAAAGGGTAATGGATTATCTCTATTTGTCTGTAGCGGAGGGAGGATAGAGGCCATCTCTTTATTGGTCAGACGAGGCTCTGGCTCTGTCCTTAGGCTAGGGAGTCGAGCGGAGAGATCTGTTGTGTCCCATATATTCTCCCTGTTGCTGACGTTGAGTGCAGGGTTGGGGATGTCTTACTCAAATTCAGTCTTAGGTTATTCTTATGCCCTTCCCTAGGGCATTATATTGTGCTTATTGTCAGCGTTATATGTTTTGTTTAGGATATGGGCTAGCGACTTACCACAACTCGTCATGACGAGTTGTGGTAAGTCGCTTAGATGAGTTATGGTAAGTCTCTGAAGAGAGTTATGGTAACTCGTTACGGCGAGTTGTAGTAAGTCTCAGGCTTTGCTCTTAAATGCCTTTAGGTAGGAGGTTTTAGAGGGAGTGTGTTTTTACTTGAAGGAATGCTTTCCAAAGAAGATGGGAATGTGTACGGAGGCGAGGAGAAGTCGTGCCGAGGAGATAAGTGAAGGTGGGGGTAAGGTGAAAGAGAGGGGAGGAGCGGAAAGGATATTGAAAAAGTTGAAGAAAAAAGCTCGTTTTTTTGTTCTGCATTCGCAAATCGGAGAAAATATGAGTTCGGATAACATGTTTTAACTGAGTGTAAATATTTATGTATAAGGTGTTGTGATGTCGTGACTTAGTTTGTCTTTAGGGCGTTTGTGAAGGGTGCAGCAAGTGGAAATACTTTCTTAATAAATTTAATAAGTACCATTCCCTCAAAAACCCTTCATTTAATAGCTTTTTTCTCCTATTTTTGCGGACGCATCACTTAGGAAAAGATAGCCTTGCGAATTATCTTTCGGCGTTTATATCGAGGATGGGCCTTTTGGAACACAAATTCCTTTAGGAAGTTCCCAGCTTAAAGGAGTACCCCCTTGTTTGGCGTTGTGGCAAATATACTGAGGTCGGCCTATGGTGCTGTACTGTAGAGTCTTATTTTATACAATTCAGATATGAAGAAACTATTATTTCTCCTCATGAGTATCTTCTTCGTGGCTGTCTCTGCGATGGCCCAGGGGAAGAGCATCAGCGGTGTCGTGCGTGATGCTGCCGATCATGAGCCGCTGGTCGGAGCTTCTGTTATGGTCAAGGGTGCGTCTGGTCAAGGCGCTCTGACGGACATCAACGGGAAGTTCACCGTGAAGAATGTCAAGGCTGGCGCAACGCTAGTCGTTACCTACGTTGGCTACACGAAGCAAGAGGTCGTCGTAGGGGATCAAACAGAGTTGGTCATCAATATGGCCTCAGCTGACAAGCAGCTAGACAAGGTCGTTGTCACCGCTCTTGGTATTAAGCGCAGCCAGAAGGCTCTGAGCTATAATGTCCAAGAGGTGAAGAGCGATGCTCTGACTACTGTCAAGGATGCCAACTTCATGAACAGCCTCTCAGGTAAGGTCGCTGGGGTAAACATCCAGCGCAGCTCCTCTGGTGTCGGCGGTGGTACTCGTGTCGTCATGCGCGGTAATAAGTCTATCTCGGGAGACAACAACGTGCTCTACGTGGTCGATGGGGTGCCTATTGGGAATAATGCAGACCGTGCTGGTGACGGCTCGGGCTTTGGTTCAGGACGTACCTCCAGCGAAGGCATATCGAACTTCAACCCTGAGGATATAGAGTCGATCTCCGTCCTTACAGGGCCTTCGGCGGCAGCACTCTATGGTGCTTCAGCAGCGAATGGGGTAATACTTATCAATACAAAGAAGGGGGTAGCGGGGCAGTTCCGTGCGAACTTCTCCAGCTCTACAGAGTTCTCCAATCCCTTTATCCTCCCACGCTTCCAAAATATCTATGGGAACAAGCCCGGTGAAGTCTCTTCGTGGGGAGATAAGCTTGCTACACCATCAAAGCATAACGTAAAGGACTTCTTCAGAACGGGGACGACCTTCAACAACGCCTTTAGCTTCTCTACGGGTACGGACAAGAACCAGACTTATTTCTCGGCTTCGTCGATTAACTCTAGAGGGATTGTCCCCAATAACGCTTATCATCGCTACAATGTGTCGTTGCGTAACACAGCGAAATTCTTGAATGATAAGCTTACTCTTGATGTGACAGCAAACTACGTACGTGAGTATGCCAATAATATGGTCTCTTTCGGTACGTACTTTAACCCTATCGTTGGGCTTTATCTCTATCCACGAGGTATGGACTTCGATCAGGAAAAGCACTTTGAGCGTTACGATGACGCACGTCACTACAGCGTACAGCAGTGGGGACCAGGCGATATGGGGCTAGAGGCTCAGAACCCTTACTGGGTAGCCTATCGTAACCTTCGCCCAGAAGTCAAGGATCGCTACATGCTCTTTGGCTTACTGAAGTATGATATTTCGAAGGAGCTAAATGTCGCAGGTCGTGCCCGTTTGGATAAGACAGATACGGAGAATGAAGACAAGCGTTATGCAACGACAACCTCTACGCTGGCTAAGCCTCTCGGTACATATCGTTACTCCTCGGGTTACTACAAGCAGCAGTATGTAGACTTCATGGTGAACTACTCTGGGGATGTCGCAAGAGACTATCACCTTACCGCAAACGTTGGTACCTCTTACGAGGAGTATGACTCGAAGGGGAGTGGTTATGCTGGTGACTTACTTCGTATAGCGAATAAGTTCATCTACTCGAATATTGACGCCGCTAATGCTACGCCTTCGCAGACGGGGGAACGTAAGAGCAACTTCGCAGTCTTTGGCTCCGCTGAGCTAGCTTGGCGTAACGCTCTTTATCTAACAGTTACGGGGCGTACGGACAAGCCTTCACAGCTGGTCAATAGTGCAGATCCCTGGATCTTCTATCCATCTGTCGGTGTATCGGCTATCGTAACAGAACTTATCGGTGATAAAGCGCGTGCTGCACTCCGTCCCGCTCTTACCTTCCTTAAGGTACGTGGCTCTTATACCGAGGTTGGCTCACCTATCCCCTTCATTGGTCTAACTCCAGGTACGCAGACTCGTAAGCTCAAGGGTGGAAAGCTTGAACCATTCGACTACTACCCACTTCCGAACCTCAAGGCTGAGCGCACTCGCTCCTTTGAGCTAGGGATTGACTCTCGCTGGTTTGATGGGGCTCTATCTTTTGCTGCTACGATTTACCAGTCTAATACCTATAATCAGCTCCTCGGTACAGACCTAGATGCTAGCACGGGATATAAGAAGCTCTATGTGCAGGCAGGTAATGTACGCAACCGAGGGATTGAAATGACCCTAGGGTTTAACAAGACGTTTGGTCAGTTTGGCTACAACACAAGCCTCACGGCTACAGCTAACCGTAATAAGATTATCCGTCTTGGCTCAGGTGTCTACAACCCTATTACTAAGCAGCGTGTAGACCTCAACGACCTTCAGGTCGGACGCTTCCGCCTACGTGAGGGTGGAGAGATCGGGGATGTCTATGCTACGCAGGCCCTAGAGCGAGACTCAAAGGGGCGCCTAGTATACGAAGAAGGTGCACCACTCCGCACGATGACCACAGCCCCCTATAAGCTCGGCTCTGTGAATGCAAAGTGGAACCTTGGTTGGCGACATGGCTTTAGCTTCAAGGGCTTTGATCTGAATGTGCTCTTTACGGCACGCCTCGGTGGTATTGTGATTTCAAAGACACAAGCAACTCTGGATAAGTTCGGCGTATCACAAGCCACAGCGGATGCTCGTGCACAAGGGAAAGTAAACCTTGGCCCTGGCTTTGATGTCAATCCGCGTATCTACTATGATGCCGTTTCTCAGCTTGATGCTTACTACGTCTATTCAGCCACGAATGTTCGTCTGCAAGAGATGAGTCTCACCTATAGTCTCCCACAGAGTTTCATCAATAAGAGCTTCCTGGGGAAGGCCGTTCGTGGTGCTTCACTCTCTGTGTATGGTACTAATCTATGGATGATCTACAATAAGGCTCCATATGACCCTGAGCTTACTGCATCTACTGGTACCTTTGGACAGGGATACGACTACTTCATGCTCCCCAGCCAACGTACGCTTGGTGCTAGCTTGAAGCTCAACTTCTAAGCGTATCTATCCTAGAAAACTAGAAAGAATTTCGCTCTATGAAACTAAAGAAATATATCCTCCCAGCTCTCGCTCTCGTAAGCCTTGCCTCCTGCAACCAAGAGGAAGTCAATACAGATCGTCTGGGGGTAACGAAGGAAGAACTCCTGCGCGATGGACTCTCTTATGGAGCTCCGCTTCTGACTATGCAACTTAAGGTCGTCCCTGTTGGGGCTCCATCTGAGACTACTGGTCCAGGGAATGACCTTGCCGCTACAGACCTCTATTCCTCGGGTAACTATATCGGCTACTTTGGGAATAATAACAACTGGAACTTCAACATTGAGTCGAACTGGAACTTCGGTAACGGGGGGCGAATGAAGTACATTTACGAGGTGCTGTATTCTAACTTCGCAGCCTCCTATCGAGAACTCAAGCAAGCTCTCGAGGGCTCTACTGGCTCCTATGAGAAGCAAGTCCTAGCAATTGCTAATACAATGAAGGTGCTTGCTTGGACACGTGCGACCGATGGCTTTGGCCCAATCGTCTATACAACCGCAGGTGATGGTAATATCACTCCTACGCCAGACGCTCAGTCAGTGGTTTACCGTGAGATGCTCAAGGAGCTCTATGAGCAAGCTAAAATCCTCTCTCAGGGTGGTGCGAATGTTGCCTCACGATATGACCTGATCTATAATGGTGATGCTCGTAAGTGGGCAAAGCTTGCTAACTCACTGATGCTTCGATTGGCTGTACGTGTTCACTTTAAGGATCCCAATCTTGCACAAGAGTACATTGCCAAAGCCCAGGAGAATGGTGGTCCGATTAAGGATATTGCTGATCAGGCAGCTCTCAAAAGCAGTGCTAAGCAACCACTACTCAACCCTTACCTTGCAGCCATTGGTTACAATGAGACACGTATGGGGGCTACGATTTGGTCTTACCTAAAGGGTTATGATGATACCCGTATCGCAAAGTACTTCGTCGGCGTAGCTAAAATTTGGCTACCTGAGTATTATCCGATTGCACCAGAGTATACCCTGCCACGTAGTGATAATGGTGGAGCTGCTGATGCCTCTAAGCCAAACACTGATGAGGCAACGAATATCTTCTGGTTCCGTGCATCTGAGACTTCATTCCTCTTGGCTGAGGCCTCACTCTATGGCCTAACATCAGGTGATACAAAGGCTCTCTATGAGGAAGGTGTACGCAAGTCCTTTGAGGAGCAAGGGGCCGCGCTTGGAGCATACCTCTCCTCCACAAGTAAGCCTCGTCCATACAACAGCTCTACTGTCAGCCCTGTATATCCTGCTGGTTACTCTGATGATATTTCGGAAGGTAATGTGTCTCCAAGCTGGGATGATACATCGGGTACAGCTGATGAAGTGAAGGAACAACAGCTGCAGAAGATCATTACCCAGAAGTACCTTGCTCTTTACCCTAATTCGGTAGAGGCTTGGACGGAATATCGTCGTACCGGCTATCCTTTCATCATGAAGCCTGCTGATAGGGCTGCAGCTGGACGTATCGATGCTCCTGCTGACGCCCGTGCACCAGAGCGTTTTGTTTTCTCTGATCAATCCTATACGACAAATCCAAGTCTAAAGGTTGTCCCCTCTCTATTAGGTGGTCCAGACAAGGGAAGTACAAAGCTCTGGTGGGTGCGTGACAATCGCCCTAAGCAGCCGAACAACTAGAAATAAGACAAGTTAAATCATGAAGCTGACAAATCATATACTCGTAGCTGTGGCTACGATCACTTTTGCCTCTTGTGCAAAGTGGACTGAACCCGAGCGCAAGACCTTCCCTGAGCATCAGGGACCGATTGAGCGTATCACCCCAGAGAAGCCCAAGGTGGAGCTTCCTCTCATCGACATACGTACCGAGGATCAGCTCTCCGACAAGCAGCGCGAATACTTTGCTAAGGTACGTGAGGAGCGTAAGAAGCCTCATGTAAGAGGGTTCGGCTGGTATGGGAACTGGACAGGGCTTGGTAAAGACCCCATGAAGCAATTAAAGATGCTTCCTGATGGTGTTGATTTTGTCTCCATTTGGGGTACACGTCCTCCCCTGACCAAGGCGCAGCAGGAAGACTTGAAGTTTTTCCAAAAGGTCAATGGAGGGAAGGCATTACTCTGCTGGATTGTCCAAGACCTAGGTGGTCCACTCACCCCTGTCGAATATAAGGGGCGAGAACAGGAATATTGGCTGAATGTCAAGGGTGGTGGAGACAAGGTCGCTGCTGCACGTGCCTATGCCAATGCGCTGTGTGACTCGATCGAGAAGTATAACTTTGACGGTTTTGATATCGACTACGAGCCTAACTATGGACACTCAGGTAACCTCGCCAATTCCTCGACGATCTCTCCTGATGGTAATAAAGCCATGTACGAGTTTGTCAAAACAATGTATGACCGCCTTCATCCCAAGGGTCGTATGCTGGTCTTCGATGGTGAGCCTTATTGTCTTTCCACTGAGGCTTCTAAGATGATAGACTTCTATATCTATCAAGCCTATTACGAAAGTAGTCCCTCAGACGTGCTGAATAAGATCAGACGTTCACACCTTGATAAGTGGCAATCGAAGACAATCATCACGGTTGAGTTCGAGAAGTTCTGGAAAAATGGAGGTCTACCTGGCTACAGCACAAATGATCCAGTTATCCAAAATATGCCTGGTGGGCATCAGCTCACAGACTATGGTGTTCTTGACCTCCCCAATGGAAACCGTATCGCAGGTATTGGGACTTATCATATGGAATATGACAAGAGTAACAATCTGCCTTACCGATGGCTTCGTCAGGCTCTTGAGTATGCCAATAAGACAAAGCCTGGTAAGTTCGAGAACGAATAATGAGCTAGTAAAGAGAAAATCATGAAGCAACTAGTATATGCGCTCTTTGCGTCAGCTCTACTGGTGAGCTGCCAAAACGAGCTTTATAAGGATAACGCAGGTCAGTTTGAGACGGCTCAAGGGGTCTATGTACCCAAGGAAACAGGTTCGGCTCAGCTCTTCCTTGCGGATGGAGCAAATGAGACTAACACGGCTCTGCGTGTGGCACTTGCTAAGCCCCAGGGCTCTGCTGTAAAGGTTACCATTCGCTCGGGAGGGAAGGCTCAGCTTGACCGTTATAATAAGGAGAACAACACGAACTTTGTACTCCTGCCTGAGTCAATGTATGAGCTCCCAAGTGAACTGACCTTCGCTCCCAATCAGACGCACCTGTCTATCCCAGTTAAGATTAAGGGGCTCCAGTTCTCAGGTGGCACGTATGCCCTTCCTTTGGAGATTGTCTCAAGCGATAGCAAGATTATCAATTCTCAGAAGGAAGCTTACCTCTTTATTAACCAGATTACGTTGACGAAAGTCTGGAAGTCAGGTGGTAGTGAGATTGTCTCGATGTTCCCCGAGACGGTTTCTACGGGTACTTGGACGTACGAGGCAATGGTTCGCCGTAGTGCTTATAGCCAGAATAATAGATCTGTCTTCGGTAGTAAGACGGATGGTGGTGTCAACCACGAAATCTATATTCGCTTTGGTGATGTGACCATTCAGACCAATCAGCTACAGATAAAGACTGCCGGTGGACAGATTGATATACCAGCTGATAAGCTTTCTGCCAAGCCCAACGAGTGGTACATGCTCTCCTTCGTCTATGACAATACCAATGTTATTGTCTACGTAAATGGCGTTGAGGTTGCACGTGACCAGATTCGTCCCGGTGAGGTATACACGATGAAGGGTGTCTGGATCGGTGGCGCGAATGAGCTGGTGCGTGAGGTGCGTATCTATAAATCTGCTCGTACGGCTGAACAGATTAAGGCTTCGGTCTGGAAGATGGTCGATCCTAATGACGAAAACCTCATTTGCTACTTCCCTCTCAATGGTAAGAAGCGTGATGCCAGTACCGGTGTTATTACCGAGGATGAAACGGGCATTTGGGATTGGTCTAAGAATGGCTATCATATTACCGACAAGAAGGGATCAACCTTCGTAGATGATAATGGTAAGCCCTTCCGCTTCCCACTTGAGGACGGCAAGTAGTTCTTTCTCTTTGTTGAGCGTCTTTACATAAGAAGCCCAACATCTCTAGTCCCCTTGCTTGAGGGGATGGCATGAAGTAGCCCCTAGGTACCCTAGTACCTAGGGGCTACTTTGTTTGGATATGCTTCCTTTTCCCTCAATCACTCATGTTTACTTGTGCCAATATCCCTGTTTAGTCATCTGTAAACCAGGCTGATATGAATGTGTGAGGATGCCTCTAAACGACTTACCATAACTCGTCGCAGCGAGTTGTGGTAAGTCGTTTAAATGAGTTATGGTAAGTCATTACGGCGAGTTATGGCAAGTCGTTTTGCCCCTCTCGAAAAGCCCCTATTTAGGCACATTTACAAAGGGTAGTAACCGAATAAAGAAGGAGAGAGAATTAAATGACAATGAGCGACTATTTCCTATGCACCGAGCTTGCATCATAGTGGTTACGTACATGGGATCTCGTATGACACTATGCATACAGCAAATACCCACATATATGTATCTAATGAACTAGAGGAAGAAGCATCCCCCAAGGTAGGAGGGGAGAAGGTGAGACTAAACACAACTTGCACATCGTTCAAAGAGGCTTATAAAGAGGCGATTAATGCTTGGTAATAGTAGCTGGCTTTCTTACCTTTGCCCCCAGAGCTAGGTAGGTATCAGGAAGTCCCCGAAGGACATACCTAGCCAAAAATAAATACAGTATGATGGATATACTCAAACGCTTCAAAGACTATATGCAGGGCAGGACGAGCCTACTACCCATCTCTCTCATCCTCTCTGCTCTGAGTGGAGTACTTTCACTTCTCCCCTACTTCTTCATTTGGCTGATTATCCGTACACTCCTCAGTGGGAGCGTGGAGTATACCCATGTGATGCGCTACGCACTGTGGGCACTCGCAACAGCTGTGGGAAGTCTCGTTTGCTACTTTGCCTCGGGGATGCTATCACATCTAGCAGCCTTCCGTGTGGAGGTAAACATGCGTAGACGTGCCATGCACTCACTCCTCGCTCTGCCATTAGGTTTCTTTGACGGGCAGAGTGGAGGGCGGATACGCAAGGTGATTGATGAGAATGCCTCAGAGACGCACACCTTCATCGCTCATATCCTACCAGACCTAGTGGGCAGTATCCTAGCTCCTGTCTTAGTTTTCATTCTGATCTTTGTCTTCGACTGGAGGCTAGGGCTAGCATGTCTCATACCAATCCTACTGGCATTCCTTACGATAGCCACAATGATGAAAGCCGAGACAAATACCTTCCAAAAGCAGTACCTTGCTGCTCTGGAGGTAATCAGTGGTGAGGCTGTGGAATATGTACGAGGGATCCCTGTAGTTAAGGTCTTCCAGCAGACGGTCTATTCGTTTAAACGATTTTATGACAGCATAATTAATTACCGAGACCTAGTCACCCAGTACACAAAGAGTCTAAGGGTGAGGATGCAGCTCTATCAGACATTTATTCATGCTCTTCCTTTCTTCCTCGTCCCGACAGCAATGCTTATCATCCATCACGGAGGAGACTATGGAGGGACAATCTCTGACACGCTACTCTATATCCTCATCACCCCAATCCTTACGGGGAGTGTCATGAAGATCATGAACCTACAGTATTCGCTCTATAATGCGGGGCAAGCCATCGACCGCATGGAGAGCCTAACACAAGGTACGGAGCCTCTATCTTACCCCAAGGTTACATCTCTCCCCAAGCAACATGACCTACGTTTTGAGCATGTTTCATTTCGCTATCCTGGAGCAAGCGAAGACACCCTGCGAGACATCAGCTTCCATATCCCTGAGGGGAAAACATTTGCTCTTGTAGGACCCTCTGGCGGAGGAAAGACGACAATTGCACGGTTAGTTCCTCGCTTCTGGGACGTAGCAGAAGGCACAATCTCTATCGGAGGTGTGGATGTAAGGGATATGGCCAAGACAGAACTCATGCGGGAGGTATCCTTTGCCTTCCAAGATGCACGCCTCTTTAAAACCACACTGAGGGATAACATTGTCTACGGGTCTACACACACTACAGAGGAGGACATCCATCGGGTACTTCGTCTTGCCCAGTGCCAGAGCTTCGTAGAGCAACTACCCAAAGGACTCCAAACACAGATAGGGGGCAAGGACGGAGTATATCTCTCAGGGGGAGAACAGCAGCGTATAGCACTAGCTCGTGTCCTACTGAAGGATGCACCTATCGTTATCCTCGATGAAGCTACAGCCTTCGCAGACCCAGAGAATGAAGCTTTAATCCAACAAGCGCTCACCGAACTCATGCGAGGGAAAACAGCACTCATGATTGCACATCGCTTGACAACGATCCAGCATATAGACCATATCCTTGTCATTGACAAGGGTTGTATCGCAGAGCAAGGTACACATGACGAACTTCTCGCCCAAGGTGGACTCTATGCCCATATGTGGGCTGAGTACCACAAAGCAGTGGCATGGAATATCTAAGCTGACATATTCACCTCTATTTCTATTACGTCTTATGACTTTCCTTCAACATCGCCTCGCCCTTTCACCCTCTGGGGAGAGGGACTTCAAGCGAGGTGTACTCTATACGACGTTACTCAACATTGCCTTTATCCTCCCCATCACCTTTATCTTCCTTTTCCTCTCAGATTACCTCCGTCCACTACTGGGCATGGGCGAGCCGACATATAGCTGGACGCTCTATGCAGGGCTAGCTATCGCTTTCTCTGTCATACTCTATATACTCAGTGGACTACAATACAAGAGTACCTTCGAGGCTGTCTATAACGAGAGTGCAAACCGTAGAATACGAGTGGCGGAGAAGCTCCGTCGCCTCCCGCTTGCCTTCTTCGGACAACATGACCTCTCCGACCTCACTTCGACAGTGATGGCTGACAATACCGAGCTAGAGCATACCTTCTCTCATGCTGTGCCTCAACTCTTTGCTGCGGTCATTAGTGTTCTCCTCATAGCTCTCGGACTCTTCTTCTATGATTGGCGATTAGCTCTCTCGATCTTCTGGGTCGTACCTCTTGCACTTGTCGTTATTCTCTTTGCTAGGAGGCTGGTCGCCCAGCGCTTTGTAGAGAACTATCAGCTCAAGCGCCGTGTGACGGAGGATATCCAACAAGGCATCGAGAACATTAGGGAGATCAAAGCTTACAATGGGGAAGAGGCATACCTGCGAGATCTCAATCTCTCACTCATAGCCCTAGAGAAGGAGATGGTTCGCGATGAGCTTACGGGGAGTGTGCTGATCAATACCTCTGTAGCTCTACTCAAGCTAGGCCTCGTCTCTGTCATCATTACGGGGATTACCCTCCTAGAGACAGGTAAGGTAGACCTGATGACGTACCTCATCTTCCTCGTCTTTGGTGCTGGGGTATATGCTCCCGTGGAGGAGGTATTCAATTACTCCATCCTCCTCAGCTACCTCGATGTACGTATCAAGCGTATGCGCGAGATAGAGGAGATGCCTACACAGATAGGGAAGACCGACTACACACTCCGTAGCTATGATATTACCTTCTCTCATGTGGACTTCTCTTACGAGGAAGGCAAGCAGGTACTTCGAGATATATCCTTTACTGCCAAGCAAGGCGAGATCACGGCACTTGTAGGTCCTTCGGGTGGAGGAAAGAGTACAATTGCAAAGCTTGCTGCCCGCTTCTGGGATATTGATAATGGTCTGATTACTCTGGGAGGAGAAGACATTTCGAAGATTGATCCCGAAGCCCTACTTAGCCACTTCGCTATTGTCTTTCAGGACGTGGTACTTTTCAACACATCAGTACTGGAGAACATCCGTATCGGGAGGCAAAGTGCTACAGACGAAGAGGTGAGGGAAGCCGCTCGACTAGCTCGTTGCGAAGACTTCATCACCCGCCTACCTGACGGCTACGAGACTGTAATCGGGGAGAATGGGCAGAAGCTCTCTGGAGGTGAAAGACAGCGTATCAGCATTGCACGAGCCTTGCTGAAGAATGCCCCTGTCATCCTCTTAGATGAAGCCACGGCAAGCCTCGATGTAGAGAATGAGACGTTGATGCAAGAAGGCATCAGCGAACTAGTGAAGGATAAGACCGTACTAATCATAGCTCATCGTATGCGTACCATCCGTAGAGCCAACCAAGTGGTTGTGCTACGAGATGGTGCAGTCTCCGAGTGTGGTACTCCCGATGATTTGCTAGCTCGCCACGGCGATTTTGCCTCGCTTGTCGAGAGACAGTCCTAAGAAATAATACAACAAGCCAAGAGCGGCAGGCATGGGTGCATGCAATTAGACACTTGATGATGTATTAACACGCATTCGGCACATTAGGTATAGCCACTCTACGTAGCGTTGAAGTAGCTATTCGGTTAAGCTCATCTACACAGTCCATAGACTAAGATGACGCCCTATGATGGCTGCTTCTTCGCTCTTTTCTTTTTAGCTCTCCTCCCTCCTCCGTATACCTTATTCCTCTACCCTTCACAAACACCCTAAATACGAGGCTTGTGAAGAGGCGATAACAACTTACCATAACTCGTCTAAACGAGTTACCACAACTCGCTTCGAGGACTTACTATAATTCGCTGAAGCAAGTTACCACAACTCTCTGTAACGACTTATGGTAACTCGTCATCACTAATTTTTCATCCTTCGTATTTCATTCAGTATAAGCTCGATACAAGCCACATCTGAAAGGGTTGATGAACTCATGCCCAAATACACGCATACACTGAGAATAAACTGGTGTAAAACAACCTTTTCTCCTTACCGCTGGTTATAAAGGTAGTTTCGTATTTTATAAACTACATAGATTCACATTCATTATGAAGAGATTCTTGGCCTTTGCCCTCGCGTTCCTCGCCCTGTCGGTGACGACACTCCGAGCAGATAACGATCGCATCATCGAGTTCAATGAGCTCCCTAAAGCTGCACAGCAGTTTGTGACCAAGTACTTCGCTGGCCGTAGCGCTGTCCTAGTCAAGCTGGATCGCGACTTTCTGTCCACGACCTACGAGGTAACTCTCTCCGATGGTACAGAAATAGATTTCAACTCCAATGGTCTGTGGAAGGATGTCGATGCTAAGTACAACACTATGCCCCTTGGCTTCATCCCAGCCCAGATTACCAAGACCCTCAATGCTCGCCATGCTGGTGACCCCATCAAGCAGATCGAGCGTAAGGGACGAGGATATAAGGTAGAGCTGAGCTCAGGGCTGGAGGCGTACTTCAACGCTAAGCTACAGCTCGTCCGCTACGACGACTAACCCACTATTACAATGAAAAGACGAAGCATCATCCCGCTGACCCTCCTAACCCTTTCCCTACTCTCTACCCCTATGCTCTCGGCACAGGAGGGGGGTAAGGTAAGTAGTGAGGCAGGGCTTCAGCCCCGCACAGCTGCCCTCCAGCAGGGCATGGCAGACGGCGCAGTCCACCAGCTCATTGCACTACCCTATGCAACGAACGCCCTTGAGCCTGTGATCAGCGAGCGTACGGTGAAGCTACACCATGGCAAGCACTTAGCTGGCTATGTCTCGAAGCTAAACCAGCTACTCGTTGAGAATAAGATCATGGAGCGGGATCTGGTGAAGCTGGTGAAGTTCGCTAGTGGTTCGGTCTTTGACAATGCTGGTCAGCTACTGAACCACAACCTGTACTTCACGCAGTTCAAACCTGCCAATATGAAACAGATCGAGGAGCCGAAGGGTGCCCTGGCTGAGGCTATTAAACGTAGCTTTGGGAGCTTCGAGAAGTTTCGTGAGCGGTTTGAGAAGGCTGGTACTTCGATTTTCGGATCCGGCTGGTTGTGGCTAGCAGCAAATGAGCATGGTAGCCTCTATATCGACAAGGAGCCTAATGGGGGCAACCCTGTCACGATTGGCCTTATCCCTATCCTCGGGATAGATGTCTGGGAGCACGCCTACTACCTCGACTACGAGAATAGACGTGCCGAGCATCTCAAGCAGATCTGGCATATCATTGACTGGGAGGTAGTCAGCCGTCGCTACGAGGAGCGTGCGAGCTTCTTCTCAAAGTAAGCAACCACTCTCCATCATACCATATAAGTAACAGGGCTATCCACGAGAAGTGGATAGCCCTGTTACTTATATCCTTATCGGAGGGAGGGGGCTAGAAGTAGCCCTCGGGATCGTTGTTATGCTTGTAGCTCTTGTAGTAGCGGAAGAAGTCGAGCGAGACGCTCTCCCAGTCCTTAGCACCAAGGAGCTTCACGATACGTAATGCATATACCTTGTTCTTATCCGATAGCTTCTCGAAGGGGTATGGCTCTGGCTTAATATTTTCCTTCTCGTTATCGGGAGCTGCATCTACCCTGCGGTCGTAGTCTGTACTGATGTAGGAGACAACCTCGTCCTGGAAGTCCTTGGAGGCATAGACATTCATTGGCAGACTCATGTGGAGGAGCTGCTTCCCTGACTTAACCGTAGCATTAGGCGCATAGAAGGGAGAGGCCTTACCCTCCTCTAGCTTCCCCTTGGGGCTGTGCCACAGGTCGATGTTCAGCGTGAACTGACTGATTGTAGGATTCTGGAAGTACCCCTTGATACCAATGGGCTCTGTGTCCTTGAGGAAGTAGTAGAGCTTATTCCCCTTGTCATCCTGGGGGCTCTTGCTCGCAGACTTGTTCCATACGTTCGTATCGCAGTAGACATACTTGAGTATGCTGGTAGGGTTGCTTGCGTCGAAGCTAATACTCTTACCATCGAAGTCCTTAGCCTCCGTGGGGTAGAAGAAGAACTGATAGTAGGGGCGGTTAGCCTCGGAGGCATACTGATCGTTGATGAGCTCTCCCTTAGCATTGTAGAGGTAAATGATGGCTCCATAGTCAGGCGCTGCAGAGGTGGGGTCGTTGGCGTCGTATTGCTGGACTTGGTAGCCGATGAAGTCTGTATAGGGAGCATCACTGGAGAGCACCCACTGGTCCCCATTCTTGACGAAGGTATATTCCTGTCGGTCGTAGATATTCCGATACGTGAACGTACCCCCTGATGGGACATAGTGGAAGACCTTCGTGCCGTGCAGGTGCCCATTGCTCAGTGTGATGCGCACCTTGGCTATCTCGTCTATCGTAGTCTGTTTATTGTCTGGCTTGGGGATGACGGGCTCATCCTTTCGGCATGAGGTGAGGGCAAAGGCGCAAGCCATGAGGCCTAGAGAGAAGGCCTTTATGATACGTGTTCTCATCTTGTTGCTAGTTGTTTGGGTGGATACTTAGTTAGCTTTTATAGTGAAGTCTATATTCATATTGATGTCCGTGTCGGCACCAGGTGTGACAGAAGTATGGAAGGGGAGCACACTACCATCCTTAAACTTCGTTCCGTAGAAGTGCGCTAGCGTGATGACCATCTTTAGCTCCTTGGTCTTATCTGTGTCGGTAACCCGAGGACGAACGAACTGAATGAGCCCAGTGAAGCCTACAGGATTACGCTCTTGGTAAGTCGTCCCGTTAGCCTTCTTACGAGTGAAGACATCGCAGTAGGCATACCGGTAGCTCAGCAGGGAGGATGGAGCATAGTCCACCTCATTATTATCACGGACTCTCCATATTTCCTTGAAGAAGTGCTGGTGGCGATTGATCTGCTCATCGGAGATAAGCTGGTCGTTCATGAGCTGCCCCGAGAGGTTCTTGTAGGCGATCTTCAGTAGGTAGACACGATTGGGCGTCTTGGCTGTACTCTCGATGGTGAACTTCTTGGAGTAGCCTGGCCCCTCGATGAAGCGAAGAGTACCCCCACTGTTATCCAAGCCTATCTTCTGTACTGCTTCTGTGGAGAGGTCTACGTCATCGAGGGTCGTCTCGGTGGAGAAGGTCTTACCTGCCTTCAGGGTCGCCTCGGTGAGGGTGAGCTCAGCGTAGGTAGGGTTATCATGCCCCTTGTTCTGCCTTTCGTCTACGGGTGGCTTCGGTGTATTCTTGCCACAGGAGACC
This sequence comes from Porphyromonas catoniae ATCC 51270, assembly GCF_000565015.1. Taxonomy (GTDB): domain Bacteria; phylum Bacteroidota; class Bacteroidia; order Bacteroidales; family Porphyromonadaceae; genus Porphyromonas; species Porphyromonas catoniae. Next base: position 49,816 of record NZ_JDFF01000022.1, on the reverse strand, counting down.
AGCGTGCCGGTGAGGGCTAGGGCGAATGCTCCGAGGAGGAGCGGTGCTAGTGTCTTACTCATTGCTTTATTATTGATAAGAGAGTTCTGTCAAAGGAGTGAGGGATAAGCAGGGATCTGCTAGAAGTGCCAGTGCAGAGCGAGACGGACATCCCGCCCGACATCGTGCGAGTAGTAGCGTGCGCGGTTCGTGTACTCCTTGTACTCGGTGTCGAGGAGGTTATCGACACTGAGGGAGAGACTGAGCGACTGCCGCTCCGTCATCTGCTTCGTCACACGAGCCTCGAGCCCGAAGAGATGGTAGGCAGGCGGACTCTGGGTGAGGTCGGTAGCAGGGTCAAAGCGACGCTGACGATCTACGAAGCGGTGCGAGAGCGAGAACTCCCCCGTGTACGAAGAGCCAAAGACCTTGCGCAGACCAAGCTCCTCCGAGATCCTAAGCGCAGGTATGTAGGGATAGTAGCGTCCCGTCTTCATCTCATTCGCCCAGATCATAGAGCCCTGCACACGGGCATAGAGGAGACTAGGGATGAAGAAGTAACGGGCATCGAGGTCGAGCCCACGGAAGAAGGCATCGCTCTGCTTGTAGCGGAAGACGGGATACTGTCCCGCCAGCGTCTCGGCATACTCCTGCGAAGGCTCATCATAGATATAGCCCTTGATCCAATGCAGGTAGCCATCGAGTGTCAGATCCCATCGCTCAGAGTGATGGACGAGGGAGCTCACCCACTTGTAGCCTCGCTCGGAGCGCAGTGTGCGGTCACCATAGACGAAGATAGCAGAGCCGTGCTGGCTACCTAGGCTGTAGAGCTCCTGCACGTGGGGACTGCGCCAGGCGAGTCCGAAGTTGGAGGTTACCTTCCACCCCTGCCCGAGGTGCACGTGTCCACCTAGGCTGTAGGTGAGGTTCAGGAAGGAATGGTCGCCCGAGAAGTATTGGCCTGCGACATCGTAGCCTGCTACGGACATCTGCTGGCCGTCTAGACGCACCCCCAGCTCTGCCCCGAAGTGATCATCCGCATAGCGCTGTAGGGCATAGCCACCCCAGGTACTCTGGGTATAGTTGGGGATAGGAGGTGTGAAGCCCGTACCACTATTGCTGTAGTTATCGACGTACTCGCCATGTACCCCAGCCTCGCTGTCCCAGCGGTGGTAATGCTTGCGCCATGAGGCATCGAGCTGGGTGGAGGAGAGAGAGAGGGAGAGGGTGGGGACATTAGCATAGGCGGTATTACGGCGGATTGCATACTCGTCTCTATTGTCCCGCTGGAGCGAGGCCTGCAGGGTAAAGCGACCGAGGTGGTCGTTCTCCCAGCTCCCCTTGACCTTGCCGAGGTAGTGGACGACATGGTGGTAGGGATTGCTGATACTGCGGGAGAAGGGACGGAAGATGTCGGGCATCCCACGACGCAGGAGCTCCGCCATACCCTCACGGCTACGTAGGTGCCCCGAGGGAAGGAGACCCGTCTTATTCTCATAGCGACTGAAGAGCCCTTCGACACTCCACTCCCCGTGCTTCCAGCCCAGTGCCAGCGAGGTATTGAACTCACGTACACCGGTATTCATCAGCCGATACTTAGCAGAGGAGCGGTCACCAGCATTGGTATAGGAGCCTTGTACTCGGTAGGCTAGGCTACGATCGGAGAGTGTAGCCCCCTCTAGGCGTAGAGAGGTACTCCCCCGATGACCATTGGTAGCATAGGCAGCCCCGACGGCTCCGTGGAGCGACTCCTCGCCGTAGGGTAGACTCGCCTGCTCCATGACGATAGCCCCCGCCATAGCCTCGGCACCATAGCGTACGGCCTCAGCACCCTTAATCACCTGTATGTGGTTATTGCCCTCGACATCCACCTCGGGGGCATGGTCCTCGCCCCACTGCTGTCCAGACTGGCGCACACCATTATTCATGATGAGCACACGATTGCCATACATACCGTGGATGACAGGCTTAGCGGTCGTGGTGCCCGTCTGTAGGCTCGTCACACCGCTGATCTCGGTGAGGAGCGAGGCGAGGTTACGCCCGAGGCTTCGCTCGATCTGCTGGGAGCTGAGGCGACTGACCACGGCATTAGCCGAGACCACACGACGTGTACCCTGCACGGTGACCCCCGTGAGCACACGCTCCTCGCTCGTCATATATAGGGTATAGCTCCCCTCGGTAGGACTCCCTTCGCTACGGCGTAGGGTCTCGAGGGAGACGAAGCCCTCATGATAGCCGAGGGCATGGACATGTAGACCATCCGTCTCATCGGGAGAGAGGGATAGTTTGACCTCGCCAGAGGTGTTAGCCTGATACGTTTGCTTGCCGAGGTGTGCGACAGCCTGTGGGAGGGGCTCCTTCGTGCGGGCATCGAGGATGCGCACGAGGATATTCCTCACCGTTACCTGTGCCCTAGCTGGACTATATAGCCCTAGGAGTAGGACAACGAGCACACATCGGTACCAAAGATGGATACGTGATGAATGATACATGAAAGGATGGATGGAATGACACTCACCGAGGAGCTGTGTGCCATAGAACTGGGACACGACGACGCTCGATAAGGCAGATAGTGACATGGATGAGACGACCCTAGGATAGGGTATTCATACATGTATGTTGTGTATGGAATCGTGATGTGAGACGGAGGAGTTCCATTCCTAGGAACTCACCCTCCACCAGAGAGGCGCATGAAGCCCCTCAAGCGTTCTTGGCTTAGGCTAAGGTATCAGCAGGTGGTGCTCGTAGCTGGGCTAGGCACAGATGGTCACACGACCAGATGCTCTCGAGACGAGAGCTGAGGAGACGCACACCGAGCACTGTGGCGAGCAGTATGACGCCTAGAGTAAGTGCAAGGAAGGGGGTATGGACGAACTGACAGAGCACACAGTCCGTCTGGTCTGCGTGTGTGGTTAGTTCCTGAGAGGTAGATACAGGGACAGCCTGCACATCATCAGCTCGGTGGCTGAAGTCATGCAGGGTAACCATCGCTAGAAGCCCTAGGAAGAGCCCTAGGAAGATGGCAGCTAGTCGTCTCTGATATCCCTTTGAGTGCATTTAGCTCCCGTTTACCAATTATTGCGACAAATATAGTGATTTCTACCAAAGTTTATCCTTTGCTCACAACTCGCATCTTGGTGCCTCGGTAGGCTTTTCTTTCGTTCTTCTCCTCTAGCTGAGCTATAGATTCTTTGCTCATATAACGATGGTGCGGTGGGTTAACGTACGTTACCAGACTAGAGTACTGTGGAGAGACCCTTCTCCACCATCTTCTGCTTCTCCTTCATTCTACTCTCATGGTCTATGGGTCTAATGATCTGTAACAAGATGTCCCAAGTTGTCTTGTGAAAGTGTCTGGTTTATAGTCTGTTGCGGAGGTGTAAAAAACAACAGCAAGCGACTTACCATAACTCGCCGTAACGAGTTATGGTAAGTCGCTTGTACGAGTTGTGGTAAGTGGTCGAAGAGAGTTATGGTAACTCGTTACGGCGAGTTATGGTAAGTCGTTGGAGCCTTTCGCAAAAGCCTCTAGATAGGGAGATTTGGGGAGGGTTAAATGATGAGTGGAGGATGCTCTCGCTGAGCTGGCTCATTGGAGAAGTAATAGATAGGGGGAGGGGAGGCGGAGGTCTATCTATGTGCTTGAGGCGTAAGACAAGAGCCAACGATGCGTTTTAGAGGAAGGAGGAGGTGCAGAGGCTGGGCGTATATGTGGCGTAGGTATAGGTCATGGGTGGGGGTGGAAACGAAGAGGGGTAGGGGGGATGCAGTAGGGTGACGGACAAAGGTATGTTGCTTGTATTGACTATCTTTGTGCACATTTGATCATAGTGAGTCCACTGTTGTGTTGGGCTGATAAGTATAGACTACATGAATTGGAAACAATTTAATCGAGCAAATAACCTCTTGGGATGGGCTATCTTTGCTGTGGCTACCTTGAGCTATTTGCTTACGATTGGTCCCTCGGCGAGCCTCTGGGACTGTGCAGAGTTCATCGCTTGTGTCTTTAAGCTAGAGATTGGGCACCCGCCAGGAGCTCCCTTCTTCATGCTCGTATATAATGTCATCTCACATCTAGGTGGAGGTATCGCACATGTAGCATGGCTTGCTAACGCAACGAGTGCCGTGCTTAGTGGGCTGACAATCCTCTTCCTTTTCTGGACGATTACGCACATGGTGCGGCGAGTGCTGACTCCAGAGGTGCGCTTACTCTCGGGTGGTCTTGCCCCTGAGGGTGAGGTGATGAGCCTTGGACAGGGGATCACGATCCTTGGTGCAGGGCTGGTGGGTAGTTTGGTCTATACCTATTCGGACTCATTTTGGTTCAGCGCAGTAGAGGCGGAGGTATATGCGTTTAGTTCGTTCTTTACGGCTGTGGTCTTCTGGCTGATGTTTAAGTGGGAGGAGCGTAGTCAGAATGAACGCTCTGATCGCTGGCTGGTGCTGATTGCTTACCTCATGGGGCTAAGTATCGGTGTGCACCTGCTGAACTTGCTTTGCCTACCAGCGATGGCCTTGGTTTACTACTATCGTACAGCCAAGACTGCGACACTCAAGGGCGGAGCCTTGGCACTACTGGCATCATTTGCTCTTGTGGGGCTGATGATGTATGGTGTGATACAGGGTGTGCCTAAGCTCGCTGGGAAGTGGGATATGATCTTCGTCAATGGGCTAGGCATGAGCTATAATAGTGGCTTGTATATCTACCTCGTTGTCCTAGCACTCGTCTTGATATGGGGCGTCTACGAGACACAGCAGGCAGTGGCAGGGAGAACCAAGGCTGGGAACCTTCGCCTTCGTCTTTCGCTCGCCCTCTCCTTAATATTGATGGGACTTCCACTCATCGGTGGAGGATTGATTTCCATTGTCCTAACCCTTGTTATCCTAGGCTCCCTCTACTACTATAAGGGGATTACGGCACGTGTGGCACACCTCATACAGATGTGTCTCGTAGCTATTGCCTTCGGCTTCTCTACCTATGGGGTAATCCTCGTGCGTGCGGTAGCTGATCCTCCGATGAATGAGAATGCACCTGCTGATGCCTTCTCGCTACGCTACTACTTGGCACGTGAGCAGTATGGTACTGCCCCCTTGTTTTATGGCCCAACCTTTGCCTCACAAATAAAGTATGGCCCCGATGGCTACCCTGTGATGAAGGAGGGCGAGCCAACCTATGGGCGCATTCATAAGGCTGATGCCAATACCCCTGATGAGTATGTGGTACGCACTAAGAAGGAAGAGCCTGAATACGAGCCCGAAGGGATGATGCTCTTCCCTCGTGTCTATGACCGAGGGCATGCTGCGATGTACAACTCCTGGATGGGACGTGCGGAGGATGATATGACGGTACCCACCTTCGGCGATAACCTCACTTACTTCTTCAACTACCAGGTGAACTACATGTATTGGCGTTACTTCCTCTGGAACTTTGTGGGACGGCAAAACGACCTACAGGGCGACGGAGGACTGCTCCGTGGAGGTGTGATGACGGGTATTCCCTTCATTGACTCGATCTTCTACGGAGATGCTGATACCTGGCCTGAGCAGATGGTTGATAACAAGGGGCATAATGTCTACTATGCTCTTCCTCTCCTTCTTGGCTTGCTTGGTCTCTTCTTCCAGCTAGGCTACGGACGAAAGGGTACGGAGAGCTTTTGGACAACGTTCATGCTCTTCTTCATGACAGGGCTTGCCATCGTACTGTATATCAATCAATATCCTGGTCAACCACGAGAGCGCGACTATTCTTTCGCTGGTTCATTCTATGCCTTCTCTATATGGGTGGGCTTTGGTGTGGCTGCTCTTGGGGTGTTCCTCAGCCGCTTCCTCGATAAGAAGTCGAAACAAGCTAGCTCAGCTAAGGGACAAACCACACAGCCACGTCTTGCTCCGATTTCTCCAGCTACGGCACTCATCGTGACTCTAGTAGGGCTTATCATCCCGATACAGATGGCTGGGCAGAATTGGGATGACCACGACCGATCTGGGCGCACTGTCGCTAGTGATATGGGACATAACTACCTAGAGAGTTGTGACCCAAATGCCATCCTCTTCTGCTTCGGTGATAACGATACCTTCCCCCTGTGGTATGCACAGGAGGTAGAGGGGATACGCACCGATATCCGTACAGTGAACCTCTCTTATCTCGGTGGGGATTGGTATATAGATCAGATGAAGAAGCAGGCCTACGAAGGACAACCATTGCCTATAGGGCTTCTCCCAACCTCATATTACTATTATCACATCTATGCCCTCGTCAATGGACAGGGACAGACCGTACAGACTGTACCTGAGGCTCTAGGCTCTCTTGCCTCAGTGGGCAAGGATGAGCCAGGGCGTATCGCTACACCACACCTCATTCTCCCTGTGGATAGTGCTGCTGTAGCTCAACGCTTCCAGAGCAAATATCCTTCGCTCGTCAGTAGCTTCACGCCCGAGATGGAGCTGTCGCTCTCCGGGAAGAACTATCTCGATATAGGCGGACTGACGGTACTTGACTTGCTAGCTAGCAATAAGTGGGAACGCCCAATCTATTGGGCTATCACCTCTCCCCGCAATATCTTCGCTGGGATGGATCAGCGTATGGTGCAGATGGGGATGGCGTATCAGCTACTCCCTCTGAAGCAAGTCTCCGACAGCTCAGGGCGTGCCTTGAGCTATGGGATTGGTGATCTAGACCGTATGTACGAGCTGGTGATGACAAAGTTCCGCTGGTGTGGAGCAGATCAGGTTGGGACGTACTTTGACGAGAATGCTCGAGGCATCGTCGCCACACTACGTAATCAGATCTTTACGCCTCTGGCTGAGGGCTTCCTTGATCGAGGAGACAAAGCCAAGGCACAAGAGGTGCTCAGGAAGTGCCTCAGCGTAATCCGTGAGGAGACTGTACCCTACGAGGTGAACTCTGTGTATTTCGCTCGCACACTCTACCGTGCAGGTCTCACGAAGGAGGCCGATCATGTCCTACAAGCTATCACACGCAAGTCGCTGGGGATGCTGGTGTGGATGACTCGCCTCTCACCAGAGAAGCTGGAGCAACTTAGTAGCCACGGAGAGATGCAGGAGGCCTATATGGGCATTAGCTATCCGCTAGATATCGCGAAGGAGTTTGGCTCTACTGCGCTCAAGCATTATGAGGCAGAGATTAACCAGCTCATCCGAGCCCTCGGGGGCGGACGCTAGCGGTACAAACCTTTAGCTGAAGCAGATGGTCGAGAGACTCCTTTGCCGTGTACCGATGTGGTACCGTATGCTTATCCCTGGGGCAAGATGGCGTATCCCAGCTATCACAGGGCGGAGCATCTACCTTACGTTCGATGATGGTCCAATACCCGAGGTGACACCTTGGGTATTGGATCAGCTTGACGAACTTGGGATCAAAGCCACGTTCTTTTGTGTCGCGGACAATGTACGTCGCTATCCAGAGCTCTTCGCTGAGATACAGCGTCGAGGGCATCAGGTGGGTAATCATACCTACCACCATATACAGGGACTCTTTCATTCGACAAAGTCCTATATGAAGGATGTGCATGCTGCGCACGAACTCATTCATTCACGCTACTTCCGCCCTCCGCATGGGCATCTTCGTCTCTCGCAGAATCTCGAGCTGAGCCATAGCTTCGAGCTCATCATGTGGGATGTCGTCACCCGTGACTATAACCCTAAGCTAAGTCCAGAGACGATCCTTGGTTATGTGAAGCGTTATGCTCGTAATGGCTCGATTATTGTCTTCCATGACTCATTGAAGGCAGAGAAGAATATGCGTCAGGCGATGCCTGAGGCTGTTCGCTGGCTTCAGTCGGAGGGTTATCACTTCCTGCGTATAGGTGATGCTCCGTAGCTATTTACGTTGGATAATGACATCGCAGGGCTCACAGGTTTGGTCGTTGCCACCTATGAGCCCTGCTCTGTTTCTTACAGAGTATTTGCATTTTACACGATATGTAAAATTCGGGTAGAATACGTACCTTTGCTGAGTCAAGTAAAAGATTTGTAGCTAGTTCCCCCTTGCTCTTCAGGACAAGTAGGTATGAAAAAAAGAGTTATCTGGGTCATCGTCCTTGCGCTTATCTCAGCATATGGTTTGCTGTCATGGGTGCAGTACCAGTACTATGACCGCATCTTGACCCTGCGCAAAGAGAATATGCGTAGTCAGATGAAGGATGCTCTTAGCGAGGTCGCCGAGGAGCTACAAGTGCGTGAGCTCGTCCGATATCTAAATAAAGGAGTTGGGAGTAAGGATGCTCCTCTCTCCTCCCCAGAGTTTGTTGCTTCTGACGTTGCCCCATTCGATATCTGGCCTCGGACGAAGACCGATACGCTGACAGTGCGGCAGGCGATAGATGCAGATCAGGTTGTGCTTCGGCTGCCCAATAAGGGGAAAACAAATCGCATAGACTACCGTCCTTCGGAGATGCTACTTCATGCTTACTTTGTTAATCTCCATGCATTAGATAAGTACCTGCTGAAGTATATCTATGACACCAGTATGAACGAGAGCGTCGAGCAGCTGGTGAATGTACGCCTACTAAAGAACCTTATTCGTGAGCGTCTCGACAGTAAGAACCTCTGTGTGGCTTACCAAATGACGCTCTATGACTATCAGGGGAATGTACTCTACGAGTATCGTCCACCAGGAGTAATGCGTGGTGACTGGGAGGAAGATGAGAACTCAATAACACAGCATCTCTTCGTCCCAACAGATGGCTCAACCGAAGGTAGACCCTATATGCGCGTATCGCTAGACCTCGATCCAACACGTGCAGAGGTGCTTCGTCTTGCCTTGCCGAGCTTCATCTCTACAATTATTGTGTTGCTCCTCGGCTTCTCTGCGCTGGGAGTCTTGCTTAAGTATTTCAGTTTCTCCTCACAGCGGACGAACTTCATCAATAACATGACCCATGAGCTGAAGACCCCGATTAGCTCGATCGTCCTCTCAACAAAGCTCCTAGAGGAGAGTACCTCACCAGCAAGTACCTCACCAAAGCAACGGCAGATGGTGTCGGTCATCTCGATGGAGGCGCAGCGGCTGAAGTTCTTAATCGATAAAGTCCTTCAGCTATCCATCCTCGAGGGCCATACGGGTAAGTTCTCCCTTGAGACCCTAGATGTCAACGAACTTATCCTGCCTGTGGCGGAGATATATACCTTTCATGCTCAGCAGAGAGAGGGAGACCTAATCTTGGACTTGGAGGCAACGAATACGTGGGTGCGAGGAAATCAAATGCATCTCTCCAATGTCTTCTTTAATCTCTTGGACAACGCTGTGAAGTACAGCAATCCCGACCGACCGCTCCGACTGAGGGTGAGTACGCAGGACGATGGAGACTATATCCTCATTACGGTTGAGGATAATGGTATCGGTATGGAGCGGAAGGAGCTTAGACGTATCTTTGACCGCTTCTATAGGATAAGCTCCGGGAAGAGGCATGATGTGCGGGGCTTTGGTCTGGGACTCGCCTATGTCTACTCTGTTATACGCCAGAGTAAAGGCAAAATAACAGCAGAGAGTGATATAGGAGTAGGCACGAAGATGACCATTCGCCTTCCTGTCTATCACGATGTGTAGAAGGGTTATTTTCCCCTGTATGATATAAACTGAATTATTTACCCTCAAAAGATAAACGTTTCATGGATGAACAAGTCAGAATCCTTCTCTGTGAAGATGAAGAGAACCTGGGTACAATCCTCAAGGAGCTCCTCGAGAGCAAGCATTATAAAGTAGACCTGTGTGCCGATGGAGAGCAGGGCTGGAAGGCCTTCCGTCTACATAAGTATGACCTTTGCCTTCTGGATATCATGATGCCTAAGCGTGATGGTCTAACGCTGGCAAAGGACATTCGTAGTATGAGAGATGATGTGCCTATCATCTTCCTCACAGCTCTCGGTATGCGTGAGAATATCCTTGAAGGCTTTCGCTCTGGAGCGGATGACTACATTACGAAGCCCTTCAGTATGGAGGAGCTTGTGCTACGTATTGAGGCCATCCTCCGACGTACAGCTAAGCATGATGCCGAGAGGGAGCCACAACGTATCTACTATATTGGTGGATATACCTTCAACACAACAAACCAAACGCTTACCTTCAACGAGCAGTCTCGTCGTCTGACGACTAAGGAATGTGAGCTACTCTCTCTGCTCTGCCTCTTTGCCAACCAGACACTAGAGCGTGCGTATGCACTGAACGTCATCTGGGGAATTACTGAGCCCTCAGGTGCGAATGAGAATTCATTCAGCCAGCGTAGTATGGATGTCTATGTGACTAAGCTGCGCCGTATGCTCGCTGATGATCCTAGCATCGAGATTAAGAACGTGCATGGTAAGGGTTACAAGCTCGTTATCCCTCCTGTTGCAGCTCCCGAAGAGCACTAGAACTACGAAGCTTACTCATCCGACAACATACATCCTCAAGCCACCCCACATCGATAGTGGTCGCTATCGGTGTCGGGGTGGCTTCCCCATTTATTCTCCCAATGAGCTGAGCACACCTAGGTGGCCTGGGTTCCCAATAAGTACTGATGAGGTTTGCTGGGCTAGGTCGACAAACCTTGTATCACTAGATTACTGAAACCTTTAGACAAAACGATGAGTAAAAAGAAACAACTATCTACCATAACGAAGAAGGGTAAGCACCATTCTCATGAGACATCCTCTATGAATAAGCGTGAGATCCAGCGTATCGCTCATCTGGTCTTTGATGCAAACGAAGGACATGTCCTGTCTTATAAGCAAGTATGCCACGCTTTTGGCAAGACTACAATGGGACAGAAGCGTATGATCTATCAGGCTCTCTCCGAGATGGCACAGCTGGGAGAGCTACAGGAGCTGGAGCCTGGACGCTTCACCCGTGGTAGCTCGGAGGGAAATACCCTCGAAGGGCGTTTTGACTGCCGTGCAGGTCGCCCCTCCTTCATCCCAGAGGATGCGGAGCTTGATCCTATTTCGCTCTCTGATCGTTCGTGTGCGCATGCATTGCATGGCGATAGGGTACGTCTTGCCTTCCACCGCACACGGAAGGGGGAGATTAAGGCGGCACGTATCATCGAGATCCTTGAGCGTAGGGAGGCCATCTATGTTGGTACCTTGCAGAAATCTCGTGGCTACTCCTTCTTTGTGACGAATAATAAAGAGCTGCGCCAAGATGTCTTTATCCCTGATGATAAGTGCCTCGGGGCAACCAGCCGAGATAAGGTTGTTGTGCGGATCCTTGATTGGGATGCTCGAGCCAAGAATCCTCGCGGGGAGGTCATAGATGTCCTAGGTAAGTCGGGGGAGAACTCTACCGAGATGCATGCCATCCTCGCTGAGTTTGGTCTCCCATATAAGTATCCAGAGGAGGTGGAGCGAGCAGCTGAAGAGCTGTCCGGTGAGATCACAAGCGAGGAGCTTGCCCAGCGTGAGGACTTCCGTGGTGTACTGACCTGCACGATTGACCCACGTGATGCGAAGGACTTCGATGATGCCCTTTCGTTTCGTCCATTATCAGGTAACCGCTACGAGGTCGGGGTGCATATTGCAGATGTGAGTCACTATGTGCAGCCTGGAGGGATTATTGATGACGAAGCTTACCGCCGAGCCACCAGTGTGTATCTCGTGGATCGAACGATACCGATGTTGCCTGAGCGACTCAGTAACTTCCTTTGCTCGCTTCGCCCAGATGAGGATAAGTATGCCTACAGCTGTATCTTCACCCTTGATGCAGAGGCTCAGCTCGTCTCAGCACGCATTGCGCGCACTGTGATTCGTAGTACTCGGCGTTTCTCCTACGAGGAGGCACAGGAGATTATTGACACGGGGCAGGGAGATTATGCTGAGGCAATCCTTACACTCCACCAGCTGGCACAAAAGCTCCGTGCGAGGAGGTTTGAGAAGGGTAGTATTGCCTTCGACCGCCCAGAGGTGCGGTTCGAGTTAGATAAGGATGGGAAACCGATAGCAGTCCATATCAAGGAAAGCAAGCCTGCTCACCAGCTGATCGAGGAATTCATGTTGCTGGCAAATCGTACCGTTGCCGAGCGTATCTCGGATGCTTCACGTCAAGATATCACACCAGCTCTTCACCTGAAGAAGCGCACCCCTCCTACCTTCGTCTATCGTATCCACGAGGCACCTGATGAGGGGAAGCTACGTAGTCTCTCGGAGTTTGTTGCCCGCATGGGCTATAAGCTCCGTACGGAGGGGGGGGCTGAGGCGGTTACCCAAAGTCTGAATAAGCTCCTCAATGACATCAAGGGGAAGCCTGAGGAGAATATGATCTCCATGCTAGCGATACGCTCCATGGCGAAGGCTCGCTATACGACAGCGCATATTGGGCATTATGGGCTGGGCTTTGAGAGCTATACACATTTCACCTCTCCCATACGTCGTTATCCCGACCTCATGGTGCATCGCCTGCTCACTCGCTATCTCATCGAGGGTAAGGAGAGTGCAGATGTTTCTTCGACCGAAGAGCAGTGTGACCATGCCTCTGATATGGAGTCGGTGGCCGCTAATGCGGAGCGTAGCTCCATCAAGTATAAGCAGGTCGAGTACATGATTCCACGGCTGGGGCAGACATTCACTGGTGTTATTACGGGGCTTGCAGACTGGGGAATCTACGTAGAGCTGGATGAGAATAAGTGTGAAGGGCTTGTGCCAGCTCGTGATCTAGAGGATGACTACTACGAGTATGATGAGACGAATTTCTCTTTGGTTGGTCGGCACACAGGTCGTCGCTTCCGTCTCGGGGATCAGCTAGAGGTCACTGTGGCGCAGGCTGATTTGGCTCGTCGGCAACTCGACTTTGCCCTTGCCGAGAGCTCTAGGCTTCGCCCTCGCAGACGCCTTCGCTAGTCTTGCTCGGAGGAGCTGGGAGCTCTAGCTATCCCCTCTGTCCGCGACTTGATATGACACAGCCCGATTACCTCACTGAGAGGTAATCGGGCTGTGCTGTATTTAGTGGGATGATGCCTATCGAAGCATCTGCCGGTAGTGTTGGTCGATTTCCTTGCGTGCTTCCTCTGTAGGCTGGAAGGCTGAGCCCGACATCTCTCCAAGTACGCTAGCATCCGCTTTTTCATCCAGCTTGGGGATGAAGACATTCACGTTTATAAGCAGGTCTCCTCGTCCATAGCCGTTTACAGAGGGCAATCCCTTGCTGCGTAGGCGTAGCACCTTACCTGGCTGTGTGCCTGCGGCGATAGTCACCCGTGCCTTCCCGCCTATGGTAGGCACCTCTACTGAGCCCCCTTGAGCTGCAGTGGGGATAGAGACAAGGAGGTTGTAAATTAGGTCATTCCCATTGCGGATGAGATTGGGGTCTTCTTCCTCCTGGATAATAATATGTAGGTCCCCAGGTTCGCCGCCACGAGGACCTGCGTTCCCCTTACCAGAGACGTTGAGCTGCATACCTTCGGACACCCCAGCTGGTATGCGGAAGGTCACGACTTCCTCACCGATCTGAGTTCCCTTACCCTTACAGTAGGAGCAAGGCTTGGTAATCACCTCGCCAGAGCCCTCACAGGTAGGACAGACACTCTGGGTCTGTACCATCCCGAAGATGCCTCTCTGCGCCGAGATGACGACCCCTGAGCCATGACATGTCCCACAGGTCTGCTTCCCATCCTTGTCGTTTGTCCCTTCGCCGTGGCAGTGGGTACATGCGACTTGCTTCTTGACCTTGAGCTTCTTCTCGACGCCCTTGTCGATCTCCTCGAGGTTGAGACGTACCCGAGCTCTGAGGTCTGAGCCACGCATCACGTGACGCCCTCCTCCGCCAGAGAAGCCTCCGAACCCGCCGAAGTCAAAGCCTCCACCCCCGAAGAGGTCGCCGAAGCGGCTAAATATATCCTCCATGGACATACCGCCACCACTGAAGCCTCCGCCTCCTGCAGCACTGCTCCCTACACCTGCGTGACCGAACTGGTCATACCGCTGGCGTTTCTGTGGGTCACTCAGTACGTCGTAGGCCTCGGCAAGCTCCTTGAACTTCTCTTCGGCCTCTTTGTCTCCTGGATTTTTATCTGGGTGGTACTTGATGGCGAGCTTGCGGTAGGCTTTCTTGAGCTCTTCATCGCTCGCCCCCTTGCTGACACCTAGTACCTCGTAGTAATCTCTTTTTGTTGCCATTGCTGTATTCTATCTCTTCCTTCGTTACTGCCCGACGACGACAGAGGCGTGGCGAAGGACCTTATCGTTCAGCGTATAGCCCTTCTTGACGCAGTCGATGACCTTCCCCTTCTGAGCCTCTTCGGTAGCAGGGAAGGTGGCGATAGCCTCGTGGTACTCCTCGTTGAAGTCCTGTCCCGTCGCCTCGATGGGGCGTACCCCTTGTCGCTGGAGGTAGTCGAGGAACTTTGTGTGGATGAGGTGCATACCCTCCTTCAGAGCCTCTAGGTCGGTCGCCTTGTCGAGGTTTTGTAGGGCAATATCCAGATCATCCACGACAGGAAGGAGGTCTCCTAGCACCTTCTCTCCACCACTGCGAATGAGTTCGCTCTTCTCTTTGAGGGTGCGCTTGCGGTAGTTATCGTACTCCGCTACGAGGCGCAGATGGGTGTCCTTGAGCTTCTCTAGCTCAAGGCGTAGGCGGTCTTCTTCATTCTCGGGAGAAGAATCTTCCTCTGACAATTTTTCCGTAGACGCCTCGTCTGCAGGTATTTCACTCTGACACTCTGTCTTGCTCTCCTGCTCTAGGAGCTCTTCTTGTGCAGTAAGAGGCTCCTTGATTTCTTCGCTCATATTGTAGTCTTTTATTCTGTTACAAAGCCTGTTAGCCCATACCATGGTCGTGCCCAACCCCCTCAAGGGGATGGGGATAGCCATATAGGTATAAGCCCGATATACATCTTCCCAGCAAATATGATACCGAAGCCCGAATATTCTATTGGGCTCGTGTGGCTTGGTGTCGATCTTCCCGAAGGCATCGAAGGAGACCTGTATCCTGACCTTATTTTTGTGCTCTAGGGGGATGTTGTATTGTGTTGATAAACAGTTGTATGTGAGATGGCCTGAATGTCCCCTTGGCGAGTTGTGGTAACTCGTCTAAACGACTTACTATAACTCGTTGCGGAGACTTACCATAACTCTTGATGACGAGTTACCATAACTCTCTGCGACGACTTATGGTAACTCGCTGAAGGGGGATTTTTGGGGGGCATTTTCTCTTTTATAAGCAGTTGTTTTCATGTGCTTTAGGGGAGGAGAATGACCGATGCCTTAACTCTAGTGAAGTTTTGTCTTTGGAGGGTTAAGGAGATAGGCCTCGGTTTCTTTATCTGCTTCTTTGCTCCGTGGTGACGGGGCATGTGCTAGGGAACACAGAGCTTGCTCCTGCTGTAGAGTATATAGATAAGGGGATTGTCGGATATCGTCGCTCTGGGTGGGGGATATGCTTGCTTGTAATGAACTATCTTTGCACGAATGCGCTTATTCTATTGCATTTAGAATAGGATCTTAGACAACGATTTTATGGGAAGTATTTTGGTGATTGTACTGGCCTTGCTCGTGCTGGGTGCTGTAGCTGCGCTTGTGGCTTCATTACAATCGTACCTCAAGGCTCGACGTATCGCCCGTGGTGAAGACGTGGCAGAGGAAGAGGAGTTCGTGCCGAGCGAGGGGGGATGCTGTGGTAATCACTTGACCTGCGAGCATGATAGCCTCCTAGCTGCTGTTAGCCCAGAGATCGTCTACTACGACGACGAGGAGCTAGATCGGTATCGTGGGGTGACTGCTGGTGGCTATACGGAGCGACAGGTGGAGGAGTTTCGTGAGATCCTCCTCTCGCTTGACGATGACGATGTGCCTGGGTGGGTACGTAGCTTACAGCTGAGAGGAATAGAGTTCCCTGAGACGCTTCGCCCAGAGCTTTACCTTATAGTTGTCGAGCATCGTGACTACCATGCTATCGTAGGAAGGCACGAAGCAGAGCCCACACTTTAGCCCAAGCCTCACGAAGCACATGGAGAGCATCTTCTCGTATCAATTCTTTCAGAATGCCCTCATCGCCTCACTGCTCACTGCGGTGGTGTGCGGTGTGGTGGGTTCGTATATCGTGGTACGGAGGATTGTCTTCATCAGCGGAGGGATTACCCATGCCTCCTTCGGGGGGATAGGGTTAGGGCTGTACCTTGGTATTAATCCTCTGCTCTCGGCCGCTGGGGCAGCTGTACTCGCTGCCTTCTCCATAGGTAAGATGAGTGAGACCGAGGGGGTGCGTGAGGACTCTGCAATAGCCAGTGTGTGGGCTCTAGGGATGGCGCTGGGGGTGCTCTTTATGACCTTGACCCCGGGCTATACGACAAGCCTGCCATCCTATCTCTTTGGGAACATCCTGCTTGTCACGAGGGAAGACCTCGGAGTACTTACCGTACTTGCCCTGGGGCTTATCCTGCTCTTCTCCCTGCGTTATCGTACCATCCTTTATCTCGCTTTTGATAGAGATTTTGCTGCAACACGAGGGGTAGCTGTCGTGTGGTGGGAGCGTGGACTTCTGCTGGTCATTGCCATAAGCATGGTGCTAGCTATCCGTACAGTGGGGATTATGCTCCTCTTATCTCTGCTGACCCTTCCCCAGACCATTGTGGGTTTTTTCACGGCTGACTTCAAGAAGATCATCCTCGGCTCAATCCTGCTCTCCCTACTGGCAAGCGTCGGGGGGCTACTGCTGAGCTACTATGTACTCTCTGTGCCATCAGGGGTGCTGATCATCCTATTGCTTTTCCTCTTTTTAGCCCTTAGCTGGTGTGTACGTTCGCTCAAGCATCGACGAGGCATAGGCTAGGCTGCTTATTCCTTGTTGCCCTACTCCTTGGCCTTAACTTCGGTTGTTCGCGTCGGACAACTACCGCCACTAGTCGCCTTTACCATGCTCTATCTGCACGCTACAACACCCTATATAATGCCTCTCTTGCTTACGACGAGTCCTACACAGCCTTCTTGGAGGGCGTAGCGGAGGACTACAATGCACTCCTGCCTCTTGACCCTATTGCCTATGCTGTGCGAGGGGAGGGGAAAGGTGGAGACTTCCAGCGAAGTAAAGCCAAGGCAGAGAAAGCCATACATGAGCATAGCCTACAGCGTAAGCCTGCCCGAAAGCCTGGGTGGCGACGTGATCCAAGAGCCGTCGCTGAGCAGGCTAAGACAGAATATAATCCTGCCCTCAGCTCTGCGTGGCTCCTGCTCGGGAAGTGCTACGTCTACGAGGCGAACCTCCCCAAGGCACTGGCAACCTTCCAAGAGGCAAGCCGCATCTATGCTACCGAGGCGGAGGTAAGAGACGTGGCTCTGCTGTGGCAGGCACGGTGCTACCTCATCGAGGAGCGAGCCTCCGAAGCTCTTGAGCTCCTACAACGCATAGAGCGTACACCGAACTCCCCCGTTCGTCAGACCGAACTCTTCCATACCGTTGCTGCCGAGTATGCCCTCCTTTGTGGGAACTATCCACAGGCAATCACCAGCCTTCTTCACCTCATACCTTCTACACAGCCTCGCCTGCAACGGGCCCGACTCTATTACTTACTCGGAGAGCTATATGAAGGGATGGGGGCGACAGAGAAGGCTCGAAAAGCCTATCAAAAGAGCGGACGTACGAGTCTCAAGCCTGCCCTAGAGTTTGCTGCATGTCTGAAAGAAAACAGCCTAAACCCTTCGCGTAAAGATGCTATCCGCACCCTCACGAAGCTCGTGAAGACCCCGAACTATCGTGCGCATCGCTCCGATGTGTACCTTGCCTTAGGTCAAGCGCATCTGGCTATGCGAGATAGCCTGCGAGCGGAGCAGAGCTTTCGGGCTTGTGTTGATTCTGCTCTTGGTAGCCCTTCCTCAATGGCTTTGGCGAACCTATTGCTGGTCGAGCTGTCCCTCTCTCGTGAGCTTTACCCAGAGGCTCTAGAGCATCTACGCCTTAGCCTGCCCCACCTTCCCCCGAGCTATCCGAGGTACGACGAATTAACCTCCCTCTCTGCCAGCCTCACAAGGCTGGCTCCACTTGCCCTCACCCTTCGCCATCAGGATAGCCTTGCCCTCCATACCTCTTCCCCGGAAGAGCGAGCTAAAGCTCAGGCACAAACTGCCCCTGTGCTCCTCGGTATGGCACAAATCCTCTATGGGGAGCTGGGGGATAGCAAACGAGCCGAAGCCCTTTACCTTAGGATCATGAACGACTTGCCGAAGACCAAGGAGCGTCCAGAGGCAATTTACCGCTATTTGCTATTAACACTTAGGGAAAAGCAGGGCGAACGAGCCGAGATGCTCCGACATCGCTTCCTCTCAGAGTATCCCGACGACCCAAGGGCAAAGCTCTTAGCTCAGAGTGACTATATCTCTGGTCTCGAAGCAAGAGAGGCTCTCGCCACTAAGCTCTATCACGAAGCCTTCACTGCCTATCGTAAGGGACAAGGAGAAGAGGCGGAGGTACGGCTGAAGCAGTTTAGGGAGCTGTACCCCGATCATGAGCTGAGGCCTCAAGCACTTCTCTTGGGGGCTTTGGTTCGAGCGCAGGGAGGGGATAACGAGGGCTTCCGCAGGCAACTAGAGCAACTTATTCGCACTACCCCCCGAGGGGATGTGGTGGAGCTAGCTACGGCGATGCTTCGCAAGCTGGACGGAGGGCATCGGGTAGCGGGTGGTGTGCTTACGACACCCCAAGGGCTGATTCACCCTCAAGAGCAACCTATACGTACCGATAGCCTCTTCACCCGACCTCACCCAGCGGAGATCCCAGAGCTACTTCTCATCTATCCGATAGATCGCCTCGCCGCTCATGAGGTACTCTTTGCCATCACAGCGTTTGACTACCAGTACTTCACACAACGACCACTCGAGGTCACGCCCTGGGAGGGCTCTTCGCTACGTGGGTTTCGTATCCGAGGCTTTCAGAGCCAAGGAGAGGTCGCTCGCTATCTGCGACTTGCAGGGGAAGTAGGGGGACTGCTTCCAGCCCTACCCTTGGAATGCCTACTCCTTCCCATTACGCCCAAGAACCTTACTCGTTTGACTCAAGAGACGCTGGCGATCTACCGACAATGGCTGGCGGAGTCATCCCCAAGCACCCCAACTAATCCAAGCGAAGGACTTGGCAAAACTTCCCGTTAAATATATTGGAATAAGGTAGGGGAGGTTGAGCTGGAGGCTCTGATGCCTCCCTCTGTGCGCCCGTAAGGGTTTCCTCGGTACCTTGAGAGAGGTATCCTCGTAACCTCCGAGGAGTTTCCCCCGATACCTCTTTAGAGTTTCCCTCGGTACCCCTTGGGGGCTTCTTCTAGAGCTTTGAAGAGGTCTCTCTTACGACCCTATGTCGAGCCATGGAGTGGGTAGGGTAGGGAGAGAGGAAATACAAATAAAGGGAGGACAGGTAGGAGTCCTTTGTGCTGAACCATAGTGTGGTATAAAGAAATATTTGTACCTTTGTCCGCAAATGAGGGCAAGTGGCACCTCAGGTTAAATGAGATGCTATGGGGTATTAGCTCATCTGGCTAGAGCGCGACACTGGCAGTGTCGAGGTGAGCGGTTCGAGTCCGCTATACTCCACCGTGAGGAATATAGGCAAGCGTGCCTTCGCTCCTCACTAATACCGAAAGACCCTTACCTACCTAATGGAGATTTGGGCATACGTCGAGGTGGCTTTAATTCTAAGGACACTTCGGTGTACGTAGCATGAGCTGGTCGATACCCTTGTTTGGTGAATCGAAAAGTTGGTGTATCTTTGCGGTGTTATTAAATAGCGAATTCGAAATTTATAACCAATTAAACGTAAGAAAGAAAGATGAAGAAGTTTTTCGCCTTCGCAGTTGTAGCTGTAGCTACACTTGCTTCTTGTGGTGGTAACAGCGAAAACAAGGCTGCTGATTCAACAGCTGTTGATTCTGCTGCTGTTGTAGCTCCAGTCGTTGAAGAAGTTGTTGCAACTGTTGATTCAGCTGCTGCTACTCTAGACTCAGCTGCTACTCAGGCTCAGGCTGCCGTAGAAGCTGCTACAAAGTAAGCTAAGCTCTCACGCGAAGAGTTTGATTTAGGGCTCGGAAAATTGCCCTAAACACAGACAGTAAACACGCCTCATGATCCTCGGATCGTGAGGCGTGTTTCCGTATACCCCTAGTCTGTATACTCCAGACTACCAGTAACTATATTGGGGAAGTCTCAGCTGAGACTTCCCCAATATAGTTACGACCGAATAGTCTGTTTGACTCTTGGGCAGAATAGATGCAGACCGAGAAGTAGATTACTTCTTGACGTTGGGGAGCTCTAGCCCATACCCCTTCTTCTTGTCTACAATCTTCAGGAAGGCACTTAGCACGAAGGCTGCTACACCGAAGCTAGCGAAGATGAGCATCGCCAGCGTGTAGTCCTTGGGCTGACCTTCGGGCACATTCTTGTTCACGCTGTCCAGCACGCTACCCACGATGATGGGCACAGACATCAGACCGACATTCTGTATCCAGAAGATGGCTGAGTAGGCAGACCCCAGTACCTTATTATCTATAAGCTTGGGCACGGAAGGCCAAAGCGTAGCAGGCACGAGTGAGAAGGAGATCCCGAGGAGTATAATCGCAGAGAAGGCCACGGCTGTACTAGACGAGCTTCCACTCACAAAGGGATACAGCGCAAAGGTCATGTGGCACACAATCATCAGGATCGAGCCAAGGATGAGCATGGTAGCCCCTTTACCCTTGCGGTCGAGGAAGTAACCCAAGAAGGGGGTAACAATCATAGCTCCGATAGGGAAGTAGCTGAAGATATCCGAAGCTTCCTTTAGCTCGAAGCCCACCTTATAGTGGAGCATCTCGGTGGCAAACTTCTGGAAGGGGAAGATGGCAGAGTAGTAAAGTACACACAGGAGTGCTACGATCCAGAAGATACCCTTACCAAAGACCTTACCCAGGTCACTGAACTTAAAGGGTTCCTCTTCCTCTACTTCCTCGTCTCCGAGTTCATTATCAAGTGCACGATCCATGAACCAATACACGACGTAGAGGAGCAGGCCAATGCAGAGCAGGAGCGCACAGAAGATCACTGGAGCCTGTACTGACTCAAACTTCTCGGATAGCCAAGGAGAGATACGGAAGATCATGAAGACCCCGAAGCGAGCTAGCGCCATCTCTATACCCATGGCTAGCGCCATTTCCTTACCCTTGAACCACTTGACAATGGCTCGGGACACCGTTACACCTGCCATCTCGGTACCACAACCAAAGATCATGAAGCCCAAGCTAGCAAGCATCGCCGTCGGTGGTAGCTCCCATCCGAAGACATTCTTGATACCTCCGGTGAGGCCACTAATCGTCTCATAGCCTATTCCCCCGTTACGGAAGGTGGCACTAAGAGCATAAACCTTGAGCCCTGCCCCTATGACCATCAGGGATCCCGA
The DNA here is from genome assembly GCF_000565015.1 of Porphyromonas catoniae ATCC 51270. Taxonomy (GTDB): domain Bacteria; phylum Bacteroidota; class Bacteroidia; order Bacteroidales; family Porphyromonadaceae; genus Porphyromonas; species Porphyromonas catoniae. Next base: position 28,494 of record NZ_JDFF01000022.1, on the reverse strand, counting down.
CAGTAGAGCCGTGAAGCGGACTCCCATCTTATCTAGGATGATGCCTGCTAGGATCAGGAAGCCAACGAATACGTTAAGGAAGAATTCACTCCCCCCGTAAAGTCCGAAGACCGTAGAGTCCCACCCGAGTTCCTTCTCTACAAGTATCTTGACGGGCGAAAGCACGTCAACGAACATGTAGGCAAAGAACATCGTCAGTGAGACCAGTGCTAGTGCTCCCCAGCGAGCTGCGGGTTTGTCTCGGAGGGAGCTACGTAGTTGTTCCATAGAGATTATAATTTGTGAGTTGATTGATATTCCAATAGATCTGCCACGAGGAAGTTACTCCCCCCTACGAAGAGGACATCCTGAGGCTCTCGCTCTGCCTTCGCCGTCTCTAGGGCAGAGGCTAGAGTGGGAAATGCCCGTCCCTTCAGACCGCACTCCGTAGCTAGACGAAGGAGCTCCCCTGCAGGCATTGCCCTAGGGACTGAGGCCTCGGTGAAGTAGTAGGTCGCCTCGGGTGGTAGGGCGGAGAGGGCGGAGGTTATATCCTTGTCACTGACCATGCCGAAGATGATCCTCAGTGGACGCTTTAGAGCTCGTAGTCCCTCGGTGACGTAGCGAATGCCCTCCTCGTTGTGCCCTGTGTCGCAGATGAGTAGCGGGTCTGTCTCCACGATCTCCCAACGTCCTCTTAGCCCTGTCCTCTGGGCTACATCCCGAAGGCCTGCCCGTAGACCCTCCTCCGAGACTCCGAGCCCCACGGAGGTCAAGATACGAGTAGCCGTAAGGATCGTCCTTAGGTTCAGTCGCTGGACACCACCCTGCAAACCGAAGAATAGCGAGGGGGTAGAAAGCAACCTATGAGGTGAGGTAAGGATAGGTGAGGATGGATCGAGGGTGAAGAGCTGTCCGTGGGGCTGAGGCTCCGCAGTGGAGACTATGACCTCCTCGTCAGCAAAGGCAATAGGTGCACATAGCTCCTGAGCCCTCTCTACGAAGACTTGGCGTACCTCTGACTCCTCGGCATGCCCGATGACCACTGGGGTCTTAGCCTTGATGATCCCAGCCTTCTCCCCTGCTATCTCGGTGAGGGTATCCCCGAGGTACTGCGTATGGTCTAGGCTGATCCCCGTGATGATGGAGAGTAGAGGCTGGATGATGTTGGTACTATCAAGTCTGCCCCCCATGCCCACTTCTATCACAGCGATATCGACGTTAGCCTCACGGAAGTACACGAGTGCCATCAGGGTAGTTAGCTCGAAGAACGAGGGGCAGTATTGCTCGACAAGAGGACGAACTTCCTCTACAAAGCTGATGACAAACTCCTCACTCACCACCTCTCCGTCTACACGGATACGCTCCCTGAAGTCCACCAAGTGGGGCGAGGTAAATAGCCCTACTCGGTAGCCAGAGGCCATGAGGATACTGGCTAGGCTGTGTGAGGTAGAGCCCTTGCCATTCGTCCCCGCCACATGGATCGTCTTATAGGTGGTGTGTGGGTGCTGGTAGTAGGCATCGAGGGCTTGGGTTGTCTCTAGCCCAGGCTTGTAGGCACTACCGCCATCTCGCTGGAAGACTGGGGTAGCCGTATAGAGGAAGTGCAGTGCCTCCTGATAGGTCATCGTGGGGCTTAGTGAGGCAAGAGAGTGGGGTGCAGTGTGATGGTTTGCTCTCGGTCAGGTCCTACTGATACTACTGCAATGGGCACACCGACTGCCCGCTCAATGAAGGCGATGTAGTCACGTAGCTCCTGTGGGAATTCCTCGGCAGAGGTCATACGAGAGGTGTCGCATCGCCAGCCGGGGAGCTCCTCATAGATGGGCTCAACATCCGCTCCTAGTTCATAGGGTAGATCCTCGGTCTCTGTGCCATGGATACGGTAGCGTGTGCAGACATGTATCGTCTCAAAGGAGTCGAGGACATCACTCTTCATCATGATCAGTCTCGTCACTCCGCTCAGCATGATGGTATAGCGAAGTGCTACGAGGTCGAGCCAGCCACAGCGTCTACGACGCCCCGTAACCGATCCGAACTCATGCCCGAGGGAGCAGAGGCGTTCGCCTGTCTCGTCCTCCAGCTCTGTCGGGAAAGGCCCTGAGCCGACACGAGTACAATAGGCCTTGAAGATCCCATAGACCTCGCCGATACTTCGTGGGGCAATCCCCAGTCCGGTACAGCAGCCAGCAGCGATTGTGTTGCTAGAGGTAACGAAGGGATAGGAGCCGAAGTCAATGTCCAGCATCGAGCCCTGTGCCCCTTCGGCGAGCACACGGCGACCCTCACGTAGGGCACGGCCTAGGTACTGCTCACTATCTACGAAGGAGTACTGACGGAGATACTCGATAGCCTCGAGCCATTCACGCTCTAGAGCCTCCAGCCCGTCTGTGGGATAGTCGTAGGCACGAAGCAGGGTAAGGTGACGTTGCTTTGCCTCTTGATATTTCTTGGGGAAGTCGTGTTCCGTATCTCCGACACGCAGGCCGGTGCGGGCGACTTTGTCGGTATAGGTCGGGCCTATTCCCTTGCCTGTCGTCCCGACCTTAGCATCGCCCTTCATGGCCTCTTGTGCCGCATCTATGAGGCGATGTGTCGGTAGGATCAGATGTGCCTTACGAGAGATAACGAGTCGTCCCTTCAGGTCATGCCCGCTACGGGAGAGCGACTCTGCCTCCTCACGGAATAGGATAGGATCGAGGACGACGCCACTACCGATCACATTGACCTTATCCCCCTGGAAGATCCCCGAGGGTATGGAGCGAAGGATGTACTTGTTGCCCTCAAACTCCAGCGTATGTCCCGCATTGGGTCCACCCTGGAAGCGGGCGATGAGGTCATAGGCAGGCGTCAGGACGTCCACGATCTTTCCCTTACCTTCGTCGCCCCACTGCAGGCCGAGCAGGACATCTACCTTTTCCATCACGTTGTATGTATTTATAGTTGTTAGAGTCTATCTTTTGTCCTCAGAGGGTGCTAGCCCCTAGAGCACACAGAGACGACTGCCCCTAGGAGCTTCGCCCATGCGGTCTCGAGGCAACGAGGAGTCAATCGTACAGCACAAATATACTCTTTTTCGACCACTATTTCGGAGGGAGAAAGGTCACTCCTTTGGCTCACCCTCCTTCGCCACCCTCATGGAGGTATCGAGGGAAACTCTAGAGAGGTACTGAGGGAAACTGCTCGGAGGTTACGGGGATACCTCTGGAGGGGTTACGGGGGTACCTCCAGCGAAGGGTTAGGTGAGGAGCAAAAATGGTCGCAGTAGCGCAGGAGAGGAGCGTAGAGCATGAAGACGTTTTGTGTGCCTAGCTCTCCTAGGGCGTAGACGGCATGTAAGGGAATAGGAGGATGTGGGATAGCTATGAGCCTGAGTAGGGGTGTGGCTTGCTAGAGCCTAGCATCAGCGTATTTCTAAGAATGAGCGGGTTTCGTTAATTTTGTAAGCTGGTAGCGTGTGCGAAGTTGTAGCTAGAGGCATGCAGGACTTAAACACGTTGCACTGATACATTTAGAGAAGATAGAGGCAAAACATATCAATGGGTAAACCAACAAAGCAAGCATCAGGACGTGGCGCCAGCTCCCGAGGGAAGAGTGCAGGGCGAAGCTCCAGAAGCGAAGGAGAGGTCTTCGCGTGGATTTCAAGAAGTATCTCGGGGTTCTTCGGGCACGTCAGTACCAATTATCGGAATAGGCGCATCCCCGTCGTCCTCGGGCTTTGCCTGCTTGCCTTCATGACCGTTGCCCTCTTCTCTGTCTTGACCTTCCTCCTCTCCAAGGGGAGTGACCAGAGCCTCATTGCTCCGCTAGCAGAGGGCGAAGTGCTGGAGGAGAGCAGTCGGAGTACAGCTAACCTCTTCGGGATACCTGGAGCAAGGCTTGCCGATTACCTCTTCAATCGTCTCCTCGGCTGGGGGATTTTCTTCCTCTTTGCCTATGCCCTCTACTTCATCTATCATCTCATCTGGCGTCCAGGGGAGCGCATCCTAAGGTATATCTCACGATTCCTGCTTCTGGGCTTCCTGAGCCTCTGGACTGCCATCGCTATGTCTGCGCTCCAGCATGCCTTCCCATCAGATACCTTCCTTGTATGGGGAGGTACCCAAGGGGTGCGCCTCTACCGTTATATACAGGACAGTGTTGGCTCGGCTGGACTCGTAGTCATTCTAGGCTTTAGCTTGCTCATCTTCGCTGTGCTATGTAACGACCGAGTCCTTAGGACGGTGCAGTCGCCCTCAATCTCAAAGCCTCAGTTCAAGAAGCCCTCCTTCCTAGAGCGTATCGAGGCTCTCTTTAAGCGAAAGAGAGAAACGGAGTATGAGGTAGGTGAGGAAGAGGATGCAAACGCCCTACAGGACGAGGATGCTTGGCGAGACGAACTCAAAGAGGATGGGAACCTAAGAGATGAAGAAGAGGAACCCTTTATCCAGCCTACTCCACAGACACGATACAGCTACCCAGAGCATGGGGATGAGGGTGATGAGCTCCAGATGATCGTGGAGCAAGCACCAGAGGACGACCTCGTGGAGGATAACCACTTCTCCCCCGAGCCTACGAACCCAGGTGTCCTGCTGGCTCTATATCAGAAGCCCTCTACCGAACTCCTTCGTGACTACGAGCAGGGTAGCTCGGAGATTGATATGCAGGAGATCGAGCTCAACAAACAGCGCATCATCGACACGCTAGCCAGCTTCAAGATGCGGGTGACACCGATGAAGGCAACCGTAGGGCCCACCGTGACCCTCTACGAGGTTGTCCCCGACTCGGGGATCAAGGTCTCCCGTATCAAGACGATGGAGGATGACATAGCCATGAGCCTCAAGAGTGAGGGGGTGCGTATCATCGCCCCTATGCCTGGTCAAGGGACGATTGGCATAGAGGTGCCGAACTCCTTGCCCCAGACCGTCTCCATGCGTAGCATCCTTGCCTCGAGGAAGTTTAAGGAGCAACAAGAGAAGATGGAGCTCCCCATCGGTATCGGGAAAACCATCACCAACGAGCCCTTCATCTTCGACCTAACGAAGATGCCTCACCTCTTGATCGCTGGGGCAACTGGGCAGGGGAAGAGCGTTGGGCTAAATGCACTGATTACATCGCTGCTCTACAGCAAACGCCCCGAGGAACTCAAGTTCGTCATGGTAGACCCTAAGATGCTGGAGTTCTCTATCTACGAGGAAATCGAGAAGCACTTCCTGGCGAAACTTCCCGATTCGGACAAGGCAATCATCACCGATATGAGCAGGGTCGTGGCGACTCTCAATTCGCTGTGTATCGAGATGGACAACCGCTACCACCTCCTACAGCATGCTGGGCGTGCCGTCCGAAACATCAAGGAGTATAATGAGCAGGTGCGCTCGGGAGAGCTACGGCGTATTGACGGGCATGAGATCCTACCCTATATCGTGCTGATCGTGGATGAGTTCGCCGATCTGATGATGACGGTCGGCAAGGAGGTCGAGCAACCCATTGCCCGTCTAGCTCAGAAGGCTCGTGCCGCAGGCATCCACATGGTCATCGCCACACAGCGTCCTTCGACAGACGTTATAACGGGACTCATCAAGGCGAACTTCCCAGCCCGTATTGCCTTCAAGGTCTTCTCGATGGTAGACTCACGCACCGTACTGGATTCCCCCGGGGCCAACCAGCTCATTGGGCGGGGAGATATGCTCTTCTATCAAGGCAAGGAGATGGTACGTGTGCAATGTGCCTTCATGGATACCCCCGAGACTGAGGCGATTGTCTCACACATAGCACATCAGGAGAGTACGGGGAGCGCCCTCATCCTACCTGAATATGTCCCCGAGGGGGAGGATGGCGGTGCAAAGACCTTCAACCCCAACGAGAAGGATAGCCTCTTCGACGAGGTTGCTCGCATGGTCGTACAGACACAGGTGGGATCGACGTCTAACATCCAACGCAAGTTCAACATCGGCTACAACCGTGCAGGACGACTGATGGACCAGCTCGAGGGTGCAGGTATCGTCGGCCCACAAGAGGGCAGTAAACCCCGAGAGGTGTTCATCAAGGACCAGATTAGCCTCGAGGAGCTACTCCAGCGACTCTAGTCAAGGGAGGCTGGGAGAAGTTACCAATATTTACACTTATCTTTGGAAGCAATATGAGACATATAGTTTTGATGCTTGCTCTCTGCCTCGTGAGCCTCGCAGGTCAGGCGCAGAGCAAGGGGAATATCCCACAGATGCTTGAGCGTGCCGAGAAGGCTCTTTACTCATCGGGAGCAACCATCGTAGAGTTCTCCTCCACGATGGGAGACAAGTCAGGTAAGATGGGGCCAACCGAGAAAGGAATGATGTATCTACAGGGAGATGCCTTCCGACTAGAGATGGGTACCCTCACGGCAGTGTACCAGGGGGGGACACTCAGCTACTACGATAGCTCCGAGGCAACCTTCACCATCTCTCGCCCATCGGCGGACGAGCTGATGTTGATTAACCCATTGTACTTCCTCCGCTCACGTGCTAAGGGCTTTGCTCCTCAGTCGCTCTCCGTCACCTCCTCGCAGGAAGTGGTGCGTTTTACCCCACAGCAGAAGAGCAATGTCAAGCATGTTGATGCCACATTCAATCAAGGGAGTGGCCTGCCAAGCCAGCTTATTTTCTTAGCCAAGGATGGTGGGCGTCTCATCGCTAACATCCCGCAGATTAAGCGCAGAGCAGCGTACCCTCAGAGCTTCTTCACTCTGAGTGCTGACAGCTATCCTGGCTGCGAAGTAGTGGATCTACGCTAGTCAAGCTGCCCCAATATATCCAATAGATGCAATCAAAGTTCTTAGTCAGCATAGGTGAGTACACTCAGCTCATGGGACGCGTCTTCACGCTACCGATGCGCTGGCGTATGTTTCATCGATCTGTCCTCAGAGAGGTCTACAGCCTAGGCGTGGGGTCGATGTGGATTGTCTTCATCATCTCCTTCTTCATCGGTGCCGTCATCACGATTCAGCTTTCGATCAACATGACGAGTCCCCTTATCCCACGCTTCACCATTGGTTATTCCTCACGTGAGATCATGATCCTAGAGTTCTCCTCAACGGTGATGTGCCTCATCCTCTCGGGGAAAGTTGGGTCAAGTATTGCCTCAGAGCTGGGGACCATGCGTGTGACAGAGCAAATAGATGCGATGGAGATCATGGGGGTAAACTCCGCCAATTTCCTTATCCTCCCCAAGATCGTTGGCTTCATGAGTTTCATCCCCGTACTGTCCATCTTCTCCATGGCTACTGGGATATATGGTGGGTACGTAGCGTGTGACTTTGCACAGAGTCTCTCCCATCAAGACTACATCTATGGTCTGCAACTCTACTTCACACCTTCGTATGTGGGTCACTCAATTGTCAAGTCTCTGGTCTACGCCTTCATCATCTCATCGGTAGCCTCGTACTACGGGTACTGTGTGAAGGGTGGTGCGCTACAAGTCGGCTCATCTAGCACGAAGGCTGTGGTCAATAGTAGCGTGCTCATCCTCTTCTTTGACCTCGTGCTGACAAACCTCATGCTTACTTAATCCTCAGCTGGCTACTACCTATGATACAAGTCAAGTCACTCTATAAGGAGTTCGCAGGCAAAGAGGTCATCAAGGGCATAGATGCCACCTTTGAAGCGGGGAAGACCAACCTAATCATCGGGCGAAGTGGTGCTGGGAAGTCCGTCTTCGTTAAGTGCATGATTGGGCTTATCCAGCCCGATAAAGGCGAGATACTCTTCGATGGACGAGACATCACTCAGATGGATAAACCCGAGCTACTTCGCCTCAGACGTGAGATGGGGATGCTCTTCCAGGGCTCTGCACTTTTCGATAGCATGACGGTCATAGAGAACGTACTCTTTCCGATGGAGATGTTCTCATCTGATTCCTATGACAAGTCGCATCATCGAGCCCTTGAGCTACTGGATCGTGTCGGCCTTGCCGATGCAGCGGATAAGTACCCTGCCGAGATAAGTGGTGGGATGATGAAGCGTACCGCCATCGCACGAGCCATAGCTCTTAATCCGAAGTACCTCTTCTGCGATGAGCCAAACTCAGGGCTCGACCCCAAGACCTCTACGGTGATCGACCAACTCATTTACGAGATCACCAAGGAGTATAATATTACCACCATCGTCAATACGCATGACATGAATTCTGTCCACGCTATCGGGGATAAGATTATCTATATCCACCACGGAATCAAGGAGTGGGAAGGCACGAGTGCTGATCTCTCCCAGCCGAACCTCCCCGAGAGTGTTGTACACTTCATCAATGCTGGACGTCTCTAACAAACCGATCGAGCTATGACCAACCTCAAGAATAAGCTCTTCCGCAAAGACTCGCTCCTCACACACGTACTTGTGATGGTGCTTATCTCTATTGTCTTCATTTTACTCCTGACCTTCGGGCTAGATCTCTATACGAAGCATGGGAATTCTATTGTTGTGCCAGACCTGCGTGGTAAGACACTTGAGGAGGCACGAGCCATCCTCAAGGAAGCGGATCTGGACTTTGAAATCAACGACTCTACGTTCTCCAAGACAGCTCGTCCTGGGACGATACGTGATGTCGTCCCCTCCCCTGGTAGCAGAGTGAAGGCAGGACGTATCCTCTTCATCTCCATCAATGGCTTTTCACCTCGTAAGCAGACCATCCCTATCTATAAGGATCAATCTGCCCGACAGATCCTTGCTCTACTACGGGGGCTTGGCTTTGAGTCTGTCGAGCAACGTGTCGTCCCCGGTGGGTATATTGGCTCTGTCGTGGGTCTACAAACCCCAGATGGGCGTAGCATAGAGCCAGGAGCACAAGTCTCGATCGACACCAAACTCATCCTATTGGTCTCTGGTCAGAAGGTAGATACGCTCGGGTTGGATCGCTTAATAGAGGGCTACGGACAAGAGGGACGGATGGATAGCACGATGCTTCCCCCTAACCCTAACCAGCAGAAGCGAGACAGTAGCGTCAGCAATGACTGGTGGTAGCGAGATGAGTGTCGAGCTCTTCGACGAGGGGGAGATATGGGCTGACGAAGAGGACCTTCTCGGGTCGGAGGAAGACCTTGGTGTAGAAGTTCTCTCCCCAGAGGAAGCTGTATCCTATATACAGCATGCCGATAGCTCACCGCTCTATGAGCACTATCGTGTCATTGCCGATAAGGGGCAAGCACTGCTGAGGGTAGACAAGTTCCTCGCCTCACGTATGACAGGCTCTTCACGCAGTCGTATCCAGCAGGCGTTGGATGGTGGCTACGTCTTCGTCAATGGAGTAGCTGTCAAGGCCAATTACCGCATCAAGCCACAGGATGTCGTCACGCTCCAGCTACGACGCCCTAAGCACACACTAGAGATTATCCCCGAGGATATCCCACTGGAGATTGTTTACGAAGACCCATACCTGCTCGTGGTGAATAAGCCTGCTGGGCTGGTCGTTCACCCTGGGCATGGGAATTACTCTGGTACGCTCGTCAATGCCCTTGCTTATTACCTCAAGGACGATCCTCACTATGATCCTGCAGACCCTCGTGTAGGGCTTGTGCATCGTATCGATAAGGATACGAGTGGGCTGCTTGTCGTAGCCAAACGACCAGAGACCAAGACACATCTAGCTCGACAATTCTTTGAAAAGACGACCCATCGCTCCTATCGTGCATTGGTATGGGGACGCTTTACTGAGCCTCAAGGTACCATTATAGGCAACATTGGACGGGATGAACGAGACCGCCTGCAGATGGCTGTCTATCCCGAGGGAAGTGAGCGGGGTAAGCACGCTGTGACCCACTACGAAGTGCTCGAAGAACTCACCTATGTCAGCTGGGTGGAGTGTAGGCTAGAGACGGGGCGCACCCATCAGATACGTGCTCACATGAAGCATATCGGGCATCCTCTCTTCGCTGATGTGCGCTATGGGGGCGACAAGATACTCTGGGGAAATCAGTTCTCTCGCTATAAGCAGTTCGTCCAAAACTGTTTTGCCCTCTGTCCTCGTCAAGCACTTCATGCCAAGACCTTAGGCTTCGTCCACCCCGAGACGGGCGAAGAGCTTCTCTTTGACAGCAAGCTCCCCTCCGATCTCTCTGCCCTGCTGGATCGTTGGCGCACCTATGCTGCTCACGTTGCCGATGAGTAGTCTCTAGCAGAGCCTACGCCCCACTAGTTACATCCCCTAGTGCCCATTGCTTCTTCTGGGAGGCTAGCAGATCTGGCCTTCTAGATTACTCGGTCTGTTGAGAGATATAGACTAACTAAAACCACCTATGCTCTCTTGCTTGTTGTCGCAGGGCGTTGCCCTAGGTTTCTCCACCCGCTACCCCAAACCTTTTAGCACCCCTAGCAGACTTAGTGGATAGCCGTATGGGTAGAAACAAACTCCCTCTTAAACACCTCTGAAGATCAGTGTCTTACAAATCCTCTCGTCGAGTTACCATAAGTCGTTGCGACGACTTATGGTAACTCGTTTTAAAGAGTTGTGGTAAGTCGCCACAGAGAGTTATGGTAAGTCGTCACAACGAGTTACCATAACTCGTGAACAGGAGGTTTTGGAGGTCTCTACATCCTTGTGTATGTGGTAGATAAGAAGTACCTTTGAGCTCTGTAATTAGGTAAGGAAACAAGATGAACCAACTAGATATATTCCTGGGCGGTGTCGTGCTACTCTTCACCCTAGGAGGTCTTTTCGGGGGTGCGGTGTACCGAGTGGTGCAGGTAGCTGCTCTCGTCATTGCATTCCGTGAGTCGTGGCGTATCACACCTTGGATTGAGAGCCTCATCGAAGGCTTTGTAGGGCACCCCCTTGGCGGATGGGGTTTCCTCATACCGCTGGTCTCGTTCACGATAGTGTATTTCGTGATTCGCTCTTTGGGCAAGTGGTTTTCGTCCCTTACCAAAGGGACATTCCTCTGGGTGATAGATAAGCTCCTCGGCCTACTCCTTGGGCTACTGGTGGGTGTTTACCTGATGGGCTATGGCTGTTTGCTCTTTGAGGGAATATTCCCCACACCACCTTACAATTCCTCCAACTCAGCACCTCCAAGTGTACGTCAGCGCTCCATGCTCTACCCCAAGCTCATTCATGCTGTCGAGGATATTCGTGTGGCCAAAACATTGCTTTTCGGTGGCGAAAAGGAGGAGCCACAAGAGACTACACCTGCTCCCTCTCCCAAGAAGAAGGAACGATGAATCCACTAGAGCTTATCCATCGTTATTATCCCGAGGGGAGTGATATAGAGCGTGTCCTGCGTATGCACAGTAAGGATGTCACAGGGCTGGCCCTTGAGCTAGCAGACCGACACCCTGAGATGGAGCTTGACCGAGCGTTCATAGCTGAGGCTGCGATGCTTCATGATATCGGGATATTCAAGACCAACGCTCCAGATATATACTGTGTAGGTGATGCGCCTTATATTTTGCATGGCTACCTTGGGGCGGAGCTACTAAGAGAACTCGGTTTGCCTCGCCATGCATTCGTGGCGGAGCGTCACACTGGGAGTGGGCTGACGGATGAGGAGATACGAGCGAGAGGGATTGGTCTGCCTCCGGGGATTTATACGCCACAGAGCCTTGAGGAGAAGCTCATTTGCTATGCGGATAAGTTCTACTCAAAGACAAAGCTCGGTCAGCGCAAAAGCCTCGAAAAGGTACGCAGTGGCTTTGCCAAGCATGGCGATGATGTACTCCGTCGCTTTGACGCACTCCACGAGCTATTTGGTCAGTAGATATAAGGGGTAAGTACTCGGTGGCTTCTCCCTAGAAGCTGTGAGGTGTAGTCCCCACTTCCCCATAAACTCCAAACGATTACCGCCCCAGTTCCTCGAGAGGAGCTGGGGCGGTAATCGTTTGGCGGGAAGGGCTACTCGAAGAGGATATGTGTACTGTCCTCGATGCGAGAAATCTTGCCTGAGAGGACGACTGTGACTCGTTTGTCCTTGTTGGGCGAATAGATATTCGATGTCAGGAAGGCTTGGCAGGTGCGTGCCCTTAGATCGAGTACCTGGCTCACTGTCGTACCATCACGCTCCACCCAATTCACAAAGAAGACATGGGGCTCGATGTGTAGAGAGTTGTAGAAGTCTTTTCCCTCCTTTGTGCCATGAATGGAGTCACGAGAGAGCCAGAAGAGATGTTGGTCCGAGAGATACTCCACGACGGAGATATTTGACTCAAACTCTAGGTACAGACGCTTCCCAACGAGTGTGGTGTCGCTACCCTGTACGGTGGTGGAGTCCGTGCGGTGAATGGGCGTTGCATTTACTTTCGTTGTGGTCTTTGTCTCACGACAAGCGACAAGGGGAAGCAAAGAGAAGCCAAGGATGGCCAGCATTCTCGATGTCATAGAATAGAATATTGATATAGGGAAGTCAAAGAAAAGGAGACCACACAAGCATCTGCTAACGCTTGCCAAAAAGCCGAGAGAGAAAACCCTTCCGTTCGCCCTCTTCATCATCCTCATAGGCCAGGTGTGACCAATCGCTCTCAAGCGCTTTCCCTGCACGTATGCGGTGATAGATCGTCCCCCAGTCGGGCAAGCCACCGAAGTTGCGATCGTCGATGAAGAGGTCAGCCTTGATCTTACGTGAGAAGCCTGAGCCCGTGGCATCCTCCTCTGGGAAGTCTCGGTTAACAGCGTAGAACTCTACGCCACGAGCCTTGCACCACTCGATAGCCTCATCCAGCAGCCTACCCTCACGGACAGTCCACAGAATCAGTCGATGACGCTCGCTGATGAGCATGCGGAGCGTATCGGTAGCGAAGGGGATTTCCTCCCCGATCTTTGGATAGCGATGGCGTACAATCGTGCCATCAAAGTCTACGGCTATAGTCATTCGTTTTTTGGAGCCTCTTGTCCTTAGAAGTTAGAGAAGTGGATGACCTCTGCCTTCGATTCCTCATCGTTAGGCTCTTCCCCTGTCTCTGTGCCATTGGGTACATAGGCAGGAGATACTGGCTCTGGAGAAGGCTGAGGCCTCTGTGGGGAGGGAGAGGAGAAGCTGGAAGAGCTATTGAGGGAGAATCTGTCTGCCTTCGAGCTGAGGTGACTCCCCTCGGAGGGCTGTCGAGAGCCAAGGGGGGCAATGCGGACTGTGCGCTGTGATGACCGCTCGGCACGCTTGGTATAGAATAGCTGGCTGTTACGCTGGATAGAGGGTGTCTCCTCGAGCAGAAGCAGTAGCTCTTCATCGTCAAGCTCGTCGATGAGTAGTGCTATCGGCTCGACCTTAGGACGGATGAGGGCGGAGTCACCATAGGTGCGACGAATGAGATCGTCCTCTGCATTTCGCCTTCCCTCTCTGTGGATACGTTCGAGGGGGTCTTGAGGCTTGGAAATGCCAGGACGAAAGTCTTCTTCCTCGAAGTCAAAGCCCGAGGCTAGGATTGTGACTGCGACCTTAGGGCCGAGGTCTTCTCGGTAGGCATAGCCGAAGATGGTCTCTACATCGTTGGTGAAGGTCTCGGTGAACTCCGAGAGTTCGCTTAGCTCCTTCGTCGTCAGAGGTTCTTCGGTACTCTGGTAGACATTGATGAGTAGGTGCCGAGCTTGGTTGATGCTGTTGTTGTTCAGCAGAGGCGAGTTCAGAGCGTCGTTGATGGCGGTCATCACACGACCAGGGCCTTCGCCGTAGCCTGTGTTGATTACCGCCACACCTCCGCCTCTCAGTGTGGTCTCTACATCGGCGAAGTCGAGGTTAATCTTCCCCGCAGCATTCACCATGTCCGAGATGCCACGTGCGGCATTGCTGAGCGTGTCGTCAGCCTTCTCGAAGGCGTTATCCATCGTGTAGTCCGCATAGATCTCTATGAGGCGTTGGTTGTTGACGACAAGGAGGGCATCCACACTTTGTCTCATCTGCTTCACCCCATCGAGAGCCTGCAAAATCTTCCTCTTTCCCTCGAAGAGAAAGGGGATCGTTACAATGCCGATGGTCAGGAGCCCTGCCTGCATAGCGATACGACCGATGACGGGAGCGGCCCCTGTACCTGTACCGCCTCCCATCCCTGCGGTGATGAAGACCATTCGGGTGTCGCCCTTGGTAAGTGCCTCTTGGATGACCTCGTGGCTCTCCTCGGCGGCTGCCCGGGCTCGCTCGGGTTTATTTCCTGCACCCAAGCCCTGTGTTACGCTGGGGCCGATGACGATACGCTCGGGGACAGCACTCTTGCTGAGAGCCTGAGCATCGGTGTTACAAAGTAGGAAAGATACGCCTGGGACAGTTCCCATCGTGCACATCTTGTTTACGGCATTCCCACCGCCACCACCTACGCCTACGACCTTGATGAGTTGTGGGGCTTCGGTCTCACTGTATTGAAAGTCCAGACTTCCTCGTTCCATTGTTTTCTATCCTTAATTAGTGGTGTGGACTAATCATCTTCTCCCGTGTCAAAGATTTCGGTGAGCTGGTCCTTCACCCGAGAGATCCATGAGGGACGTTGCACACGGCTTTCCTCGCGACTTTCTTCCTCTTCGCCTGCATACTCCTCGGGCAGAGGGTCTGTTTGGTTGTGGAAGGTATAGCCACCCTCGAGTCGCTCTCCGCTCGTAGTCGAGGGAGAAGGGCGTGAGGGCTCTATGGTGGAGAAGGCTGGCTCTGGTCTCTCCTCCATTAGGGTTTCCAAAGGAAGGACTTCATACGACACACCTTCCTTCTTTGCTCCCCAAGCTAGGGCAATGACTGAGGCATATTCCTCCACAAACTCTGGGCTAACTCCCTCTGCGTATACGTCACGCCTTAGGCGGGCTTCGCGGAACTCAAAGCGGAGCTTCCTTAGGGTCTCATAGAAATAATCCGTCCGAGTAACGCCACCAGCCAGTATGAGCCCCTTGGGGACATTTGCCCCGAAGCCTGCCTCATCGATGATGCTGATGACATTCTTCAGAATCTCTCGCACCCGAGCATCGATGTAGCGGTTGATGTCCAGCTGGGAGAACGTCTTGGATTGTCCGCCTGTGGTGGAGGTTGCCTCAATCTGGAGCGTCTTGGAGACGGATGTATTCATCGAGCCATGCTGCAGTTTGAGTAGCTCTGCATCGCTCTCCAGGAGGCGGGTATTCAGGTGGGTCAGATCACGGGTAATATTATCCCCCCCGAGGGGTAGGATATAAAGAGCCGAGAGGAGCCGCTCCTGATAGATGGCAATAGAGGTTGTCCCCCCGCCTATATTGACGTAGGCACAGCCTAAGGCACTCTCCTCTGTGGTGAGGGTTGCCACAGCCTCAGCGATAGGGGTGGGGATGATGCCGAGTAGGCGAAGACCAAGACGCTTCGTGATGGTCTCCTCTACGTTTGTTATGATATTCTGCCGAGCTACGACGAGTTGGTAGGTAGCCTCCAGCTGTCTGCAACGTACGCCTCGAGGGGTGTATTCGCGCTTACCATCGGCACGGTAGCGAGGGTCGGTGACCGAGAGAATCTCCATCCCCGAGTATTTGGCTTGGTTGACTTCGTCCTCTAGGGCCTTGAGGTCATCTTGTGTCACGATACGGCCATCCTCGCCAAGCTGTATGGAGGCGAGGTAGGTCTCTGCATGCATGGACCTACACTCCAGCCCTACATAGACCCCTGTGATGGAGGCTCCATCGGGTAGGGACTCGGAGAGCCTGTCGATGAGTAGACTAATCAGACGTGCCGCCTCCTCGATGTTGTGGATACAGCCCTGACGGATGCACCCATGCGTCGGGATACGATGTGCTGTGATGGGCTCTACTCTCCCATCTGACCCCTTGTAGGCCAGCAGGCCAGAGAGGTAGGAGCTACCGAGGTTAATGACGGCGTAGATGCTGTCCCTTCGTTCGTTCATTTCTTCTTTGTCTGATTGGTTTTTTGCTTCGTGGACTCGGGCTTCTTACTGTCCCTTGCTGGGGCAGGGGTGGAGGTGGTGCCCTTCTTAGGCTTGGGGCGTGCCTCGGGGGCAGGCTTAGGCGTGGGCTTGGAGGGCTTCTTGGGGGAGGAGCTTGGAGGTTTCGGGGAAACCTCTCGTGAGGTTACGGGTGTACCTCCCTTGGGGTTACGGGGATACCTCTCTTGAGGTGCTGGGGATACCTCCCGAGGGGATGTTGGAGCAGGAGCTGTGCTGGGCTGTGGATAGGCCTCGTCACTGCTGAGGCGTACCAGCTCTCCGTCTTCATCTCGAGCAAAGCCCTGGATGCCGTGGCGATCCCGTGCCACTACTTGCCCTTCGTAGTCGAGGTTTACGTAGGCAAAAGCGTTCAAGCCTCGCTTGGGAAGCACAGCTTCGCTAAAGAGCCTCCATTTATGAAGTTTCTCTGCCCAGTTTGGGCTTTTACCCATGATAACACGAGTCGTCCCTACCCGAGGAATGAGGATGACCCCCTGTGTGGCGTCTACATAGATCTGCCCGAAGTAGTCAGCGAAGTAGCTGTCTCGCCTTAGGGTCTCCACGAGGTCATAGACCGCTGTGGTGGCGTAGGGGAGGTCGAGGTCTCCTGAGGCAATGGGTAGGTAGGTTGCGAAGCCTACCCGTACGGGGATTGTCCCTCTACCCTCGGTGACGTAGTGGCTTTGCCCCTTCCGATCCTGCACGATGAATAGAGGATGTTTTTCCCGAAGGCGAATCTGCACCGATGCCGAAGCGGGAGAGACGAAGGCCTCGACACGCTCATAGACGGGTACGGCTCGCAGTACACGCTCTACACGGCGTAGGTCGATGGAGTCGAGTCGTTTGCCCTTGAGCAGGACTCCGTGGTGGGTGAGTTCATCCAGCACCCCTTCTGGAGGGAGGAAGAGCGGTTCACCACCTCCTCGCGCCTCTATGTGTATGTCCACACGCTGACAGCGCACCCCGGAGCCCTCTCCTCGTGGAGTACTGAGCATGAAGTACACGAGGGCAAGGAGGGTTACGAGGGCGAGTATCCCGATGATGCTGTTTTTGATGAGCCGTGCCTTCCTCATAGTCTGGTGCGTATCCACTCTGCTACCTGGGGAACAAGTCTATCGATGTCGCCTGCCCCGACCATGAGGATCACTTCGGGTAGTTTACTCTGCTCTTTGAGGAAGGGAAGTAGGTCAGCCTTGGACAAGACTTGCACCTTCGCCCGATGCATTTCCCCTGCGATTAGCTCGGATGTGACCCCTGGGATGGGGCGCTCTCGGGCAGGATAGATGTCCAGCAGGATGACCTCATCTAGTGTGTCAAGTGCCTCGGCAAATTCCCGATAGAAGTCCTGCGTCCTGCTGTAGAGGTGTGGCTGGAAGACCCCGAGGATGTGCCTACCAGGGTAAAGCTCCTTCACAGAGCGAATGCTCGGGGCTAGCTCGTGTGGATGGTGGGCGTAGTCATCGATAAGTACACACTGGGGGGTATCGATGACTCGGTCGAAGCGGCGGTGTACCCCACGGAACGAGGCTACGCCTGCCTGTAGCTCCTCTTCGGTAGCCCCTACGAGGAAGGCTACGGCCATAGCCGCCACAGCATTCTCCACATTTACCAGTAGGGGTACACCGAGCTCTACACGGAGCTGTCCTGCTGGTCGCCCCTCAAGTGCTGGGTAATGCCAAGTGAAGAAGAGCTTCCCCTCTGCTACATGGATATCTGTCGCCCTAAAGTCGGCTTCCTTGTCCTCTAGTGCATAGGTGTAGAGGCGTGTACCTGGTTGCAATCGGGGCGTCATGGGGATGCCCTTCTTCATCACCAATGCTCCCTCAGGGGAGATGAGCGAGGAGAAGTGCTCGAAGCTCTCCCGATAGGCCACTGCCGTATGGTATATATCCAGATGGTCGGGGTCTGCCGAGGTGATGATGGCGATGAAGGGGGAGAGGTGGTGGAAGGAGCGGTCGAACTCGTCCGCCTCTATGACAGCGTAGTCGCTATGCTCAGAGAGGAGGAAGTTTGTCTTGTAATTATTGGAGATCCCGCCGAGGAAGGCATGGCAGTCTACGTGGCTCTGTCGTAGGAGGTGTGCTAGTAGGGTCGAGGTGGTTGTCTTGCCGTGTGTCCCTGCGACACAGAGCCCCCGCTCGCGACGTGTCAGTTCACCCAGTAGCTCGGCACGCTTGATGACCCGATTCCCTTGCTCTCGGAAGAAGCGTAGCTCTTTGTGGTCTTGGGGTACGGCAGGTGTATAGACCACCAGCACATCAGGAGAGCGGAAGGCGGTAGGGATGCTCTGAGGGTCATCCTCAAAGTGTACGCTTGCTCCCTCTTGTACGAGAGCATCGATAAGGGGGGAGGGGGTGAGGTCATATCCTGCTACTTGGTCGCCCTTGCTGAGGAAGTAACGTACCAAGGCACTCATGCCGATCCCACCGATGCCGATGAAGTATAATTTCATTTTACACCTCTGTATATTATCGTTTAGCACAAAGATACAAAAGAAACGCCCAAGTCCCTACATTTTAGGGGATAAGCTCGGTGTTTTCTCTCCTTTTGAGAGCAAAGCCTATTTGGGTAAAGCTGCACAAGATGAATGGGGTGTCTTCCCTTCCCTTTCCTGCCTCTCCTCATTTCGCCTCTCTTGGGGAGGTACGCTCCGTATGCGTGGCAAAGGAGCGAAAAGCAAGTAGGTCATGCCTCTCATCTCATCTGAGGAAGCATGACCTACCCTATTGGGGGAGCCACGAGCGGATAAAGCGAAAACTCCTATGAATAGGATTTGAGCGCCTTGATACCTTTGTAATCTACTGTATCCCTCAGCGTGTGAGGGAGCGAGAGCCGAGGCTCTCGTTATAGCCCGCCATTAGTACCTCGGTTTGTCTCGGTTTTCTATAATTGTACGATGAGTTTCCCTATCGACACCGTGGCTCTATACTTTTTCTTACCAGCAAAGGTAGCTTTTTCTAACAAATAAAGCAAATCATAACACTTTGCTTATCTGAGAGTGCTTCTCCTGCTCTACTTGGGTTCCCTTAGGGTCTTTGTTTGTTATTTTGCTTTTTCTTTTCCCCGCTTATCTAAGCTCTCTTTATTGCCTTTTTCAGCCTACGTCCTGATAGGGGGTGCCACTATGTCTCGGGAGGTACCCTCGATACCTCCCGAGAGGTTACGAGGGAAACTCATCTGAGGTTACGAGGGTACCTTGAGGGAGGTTTCCCCGTAACCTATTGGGTGGCAATCAGGGAGGAAGGCGAGGCCTGGTAGGGGTAAGCTAGGGGAAAAGGTTGGGGTGCTCGGGCGAAAGGAGTGCGCATATTTGACTACCTTTGCGCTCGTAAAATAGATGACTTTTAGAGAAGAAAATGCAAGACATTCGCAATATAGCGATTATCGCACATGTGGATCATGGTAAGACCACCCTTGTCGATAAAATGCTCCTAGCTGGCAAGCTATTCAGGGATGATAAAGCTGCCGAAGTGGATACCTACCTCGATAATAACGACCTCGAACGTGAACGAGGAATTACCATCCTATCCAAGAACGTAAGTATCCGATACAAGGACGTAAAGATCAACATCATCGATACGCCAGGTCACGCTGACTTCGGCGGTGAGGTAGAGCGTGTGCTTAACCTTGCCGACGGGTGCCTTCTCCTCGTAGACGCCTTTGAGGGGCCGATGCCTCAGACCCGCTTTGTCCTGCAAAAGGCCATTGAGATGGGCTTGAAGCCAATCGTGGTGATTAACAAGGTCGATAAACCTAATTGCCGTCCTGCCGAGGTAGAGGATATGGTCTTCGACCTCATGTTTAGCCTCGGTGCTACGGAGGAGCAATTGGGTTTCCCAACGATCTACGGCTCAGCTAAACAAGGCTGGATGAGTACGGACTACAATCACCCGACAGAGGATATAACGATCCTACTCGACACCATTATCCAGCATATACCTGCCCCGACACAGATTGAGGGGCCAGCCCAGATGCTCATCACCTCACTCGACTACTCCTCGTATGTGGGACGTATAGCTGTGGGGCGTGTGCACCGGGGGACGTTCTGCGAGGGTCAAGAGGTTGCCCTCTGCAAGCGTGACGGCTCGACGACGAAGATGCGCATTAAGGAAGTCAATATCTTTGAGGGGCTTGGGCGTACGAAGGTGGAGCGTGTTTCTTCGGGAGACATCTGTGCTTTGGTTGGCATAGAGGGCTTTGAGATTGGAGAGACGATTGCCGATAGCTCCTGCCCAGAAGCTCTCGAGACCATCGCCGTGGATGAACCAACCATGAGCATGCTTTTCACGATAAATAACTCGCCTTTCTACGGGAGGGAGGGGAAGTTCGTCACCTCACGCCATATCCACGATCGCCTGATGCGTGAGCTGGACAAGAACCTTGCCCTGCGTGTAGAGCCCGCCGAATCTGCCGATAGCTGGATCGTATATGGTCGAGGAGTCTTGCACCTCTCCGTCCTCATCGAGACCATGCGTCGTGAGGGGTATGAGTTACAGGTAGGTCAGCCACAGGTGATCCTGCATGAGGTGGATGGCGTACGCCACGAACCCGTGGAGCTACTGACGGTGAACCTGCCCGAGGAGTCCGCAAGCAAGATCATCGATATCGTCACACGTCGCAAGGGTGAGATGACGATGATGGAGACCAAGGGAGACCGTGTCTTCCTCGAGTTTACCATTCCTTCTCGAGGGATTATAGGACTAAACAACTATGTACTTACTGCTTCTGCTGGGGAAGCGGTGCTGGCACATCGTTTCCTAGAGTACCAGCCTTGGAAGGGGGATATTGAGCGCAGAAGCAATGGCTCCATCATTGCGCTAGAGACAGGGACTGCCTACGCCTACGCCCTGAATAATCTACAGAGCCGTGGTCGCTTCTTTATCTCGCCACAAGAGGAGGTGTATGCCGGTCAGGTGATCGGTGAGCATACCAAGGAGGGCGACCTAGCAGTGAATGTATGTAAGAGCAAGAAGCTAACGAACATGCGTGCCTCTGGTAGTGATGACAAGGTATCGCTTGCTCCGCCCGTAGTCTTCAGTCTAGAGGATGCGCTGGAGTACATTCGCCCAGATGAATACGTCGAGATCACTCCGCAGTCGATGCGCATGCGCAAGATCATCCTCGATGAGACCGAGCGCAAGCGTCAGAGCCGGCAGAGCTAAGGAAATCTCAATACACAGCTGAACTAACTATCCCATGGCGTCTCTCTTCATTCGTGCCCTGCAACGGGTGCTTCCCCAGACCCTTTGGCTTAACCTTCGCCAGAGACCCATTATAAAGCAGCATGAGCGAGTGGCTCGCTACTGGCAACCCCTCATCGCTAAATGGCAAGAGGGGAGGCTCCCGCACTATGAGCTAACTCCCAAGAAAGACTTGCCAAGAGATAAAGTGATTTGGCAATACTGGGGGCAGGGCATCGCAGAGGATAGTCTGCCCGAAGTGGTGAAGCTATGCTTTGCCTCTGTCGATCGCTATCGTGGGGAGTATCAGGTGATTCGTCTCTCAGATGATACCATTGGGGAGTACCTTGATGTCCCCGAGTTTGTATGGGAGAAGCTAAAGGGAAATGATGCTTTCACGCGTACGTTCTTCTCTGACCTTCTTCGCCTGATGTTGCTCCATACGTATGGGGGCGTTTGGCTGGATGCAACGGTGCTACTCTCAGGTGACCTCCCAAGGGAGTACCTAGAGATGGATTTCTTCGCTTTTCAGCGTGACGATGCCGAGAGGGACAAGGCTCTGTGGCGCAGTACCTACTATTCCTATTATGGATGGGGTAGGGGATACCGAGTGCGACTTCTAAATAGTATCCTCTTCGCTAAGAAGGGTAGTCGTGTCATAGATGCAATGCTGGATCTGCTCTTGTACTATTGGGAACATGAAGAGGATATCCTGGACTACTTCTTCTTCCAAATCCTTTTCTATGAACTGGTGCAAGAGGGACCTCTTCGAGCGGAGAACTGCCCAATCGTCAGCGACTGCTTCCCGCATGTCGTGCAGAAGAAGCTCTCATCTCCGAGCTACAATCGATACAGTTTCTCAGAGATTCTGACGAAGCTACATCTACATAAGATGTCCTATTACAACGAGGCAACTCTACGGCATCTGAAGGATATTCTTTGCAAGGAGCTACCAGAGCTGAGTCCGAGTATCTTGAGCTAAGAGGTCAGTATAGAATCGGCACACATACCTCGAAGGGTATGTGTGCCGATCTTCTATAAATGCTTGGATGGGATAGGTAGAAATAGCTACCTTAGAGCCACAAAGACTACACTAAATGAAAACTACTAGTTCCGATGAAAAGGATTAAGATCAGTCTCCTGGGGCGCATAGCTATTGCGATTATCCTTGCTCTGCTCTTGGGCTATGCGATGCCAGCATGGGTAGGACTTACTATTCCGAGCTTCATTACACGATGTTTCCTGACGTTTAATGCCATCTTTGCCCAGTTCTTGGGCTTCGTTATCCCGCTGGTCATCCTCGCACTCGTGGCAGAGGCAATTGGGAGTATTGGGATGAAGGCGGGTAGGATGCTCCTCATCACCTTAGCGATTGCTTATGGCTCAACGGTCTTCTCGGGTTACTTGGCCTTCTTGACGGGAAGTGCTGTTTTCCCTCGGCTCATTACTCCAGAGCCGAGTGCGCAGATGGAGGGAGCTTCGGCTATGCTGAGCCCTTATTTCACGATCGATATGCCCCCTGTGATGGGGGTGACGACGGCCCTTATCCTTGCCTTTATCCTCGGGCTGGGTGTGGCACGGGGTAGGGCGGAGACGCTACGCGGGCTGATCGTAGATGTGAAGAACATCATCACCGACATCATTGAGTACGTGATTATACCGCTTTTGCCGCTGTATATCTTCGGCGTATTCCTAGGGATGACGGCAGACACACGGGTGCTGGATACGCTCGTGTCGTTTGCGAAGGTAATTGGAGTGATTTTCATTCTGCACGTCTTCCTGCTGGTGTTGCAGTACGTGCTGGCTGGTGTGATAGCGGGGAAGAATCCCTTCCGTAGCCTCGGGAGGATGCTCCCTGCTTACTTTACCGCCTTGGGGACGGCGTCCTCGGCCGCAACCATACCCGTTACGCTAGCACAAGCTCAGAAGAACGGTGTGAGCGAAGAGGTCGCCTCCTTTGTTATCCCTCTGTGCGCTACGATTCATCTCTCGGGGAGCATGCTGAAGATCGTCTCGTGCGCCCTTGCGCTGATGGTTATGACGGGATTGGGGTACGATGTGTCGCTTTTCACGGAGTTCATCCTCATGCTGGGCATCACGATGGTGGCAGCTCCTGGCGTACCTGGTGGCGCAATCATGGCGGCGTTGCCTATCCTGAAGGGGACACTGGGCTTCGACGACCCTCAGCTCGCACTGATGATCTCACTGTACATAGCGATGGACAGCTTCGGTACAGCGTGCAACGTCACGGGTGATGGGGCAATCGCAATGGTCGTGGATAGGCTCTCTGGGAGGAAGAAGTAAAAGCAAGCTAAATGAATCAACCAAACAAAATACAAGAAGCTATACACGCCTACCGCACGAGGCATCACCTGGCTGGGGTGCAACCTCTGCGTGCGGTGCTCTTCGATATGGATGGCGTCCTTTTCGACTCGATGCCTGCGCATGTTCGCTCGTGGACGGAGGCTGCTCGTGAGGTTGGGTTGCGGATGTCCTCGGAGGATGTCTACTGGTTCGAGGGGCAGACAGGAGGCTATACTATCAATCTCCTTTACGAGCGAACGTTCGGAAGGAAGGCCACCGAAGAGGAGCGAAAGTACCTCTATGCGCGCAAGACCGAGCTCTTTGTCGCCTACGACTCTGGGGCGGTGCTTCCTGATGTGGGGCTGGTGCTGGAGGGTGTCCGGGACTTAAAGCGGTTAGTCGTCACGGGCTCTTCGCAAGCCTCGCTACTGGATCGCCTAGACGTTGCCTTCCCCAATACATTCACGCCCGAACTGACGGTCACGGGCAAGGACGTAAGCAAGGGCAAACCAGATCCCGAGCCTTATCTCATGGGGCTGAAGCTGGCGGGCGTCTCTGCCTCCGAGACTTGGGTCGTAGAGAATGCACCGATGGGTGTGCGCTCGGCTGTCGGGGCTGGTATCTTCACGCTCGCCGTCAATACGGGGCTACTACCCGATACGGCGCTCTTGGATGAAGGTGCAAGCCTCGTCTTCCGCTCGATGACGGAGCTAGCAGAAACGCTTCCCCTGCTCCGCTCGTGCTGGGAAGCGGAAGGCTAGCTGGTTTGCTTGTGAAAAACCTAATACTTACGGAAGGCTTTCTCCACATAAAAGTCTGGAGAGAAGCCTTCTCCCAAAGCCTTTAATTAAGGGTTCAAACTTTAAGCTCAAGGCATCCATTCGCGACCAATATACCTCGCATTTGCGAGGTATATTGGTCGCAAACGCGAGGTATATTGGTCGCGAATGCAAGGTATATACGGTGCAAACGCACCCAATATAGGGTGCAACTGCACCGTATATACCTTGCAAAAAGTAGGATTGATGAGCCTAGTTTTTAGCATGTGTTTCACCCGCCCAGCAAGGAAGTGAATGGTGTGAAATTCAGCCTAAATAGAGGAAAGCCATCCTCATTAAATGCATTGCGCCCCCTACCAGCACGTGGCTAGTAGGGGGCGCAGATTTCTTTGAGAAAAGCGTTAGGCTTCGTCTTCTTCCTCCTGCATATTGGTGAAGACATTCTGCACGTCCTCGTCCTCCTCGAGCTTGTCGATGAGCTTGGTGAGCGTCTCACGCTGCTCGGCGGTGACAGGCTTGGTGTCGTTCGGCAGACGGACGAACTCGGCCGAGGTAATCTCGTAGCCGGCACTCTCTAGGTAGGACTGGATCTGGGCGTTGGCGGAGAATGCACCGTAGAGGATGATCTCGTTGTCGTCTTCCTCCAGCTCGTCTACGCCGTAGTCGATGAGTTCGAGTTCGAGCTCCTCGAGGTCCATGCCTTCCTTCTTGGTGATGTGGAAGATGCACTTGTGGTCGAAGAGGAATTCGAGGCTTCCTGAGGTGCCGAGACTGCCCCCGAACTTATTGAAGTAGCTACGGACGTTGGCCACGGTGCGGGTGGTGTTGTCGGTGGCTGTTTCGACGAAGATGGCGATGCCAAAGGGGCCGTAACCCTCGTAGTTCATTTCCTTGTAGTCGGAGAAGTCTTTGGATGTTGCCTTCTTGATGGCACGCTCGACGTTCTCCTTGGGCATATTCTCCTTCTTCGCAGTCTGCATGAGCACACGCAGACGAGGGTTGGTCTCAGGCTCTGCTCCACCGGCCTTGACAGCGATGGTGATTTCCTTGCCGAGCTTCGTGAAGACTCGTGCCATATTCCCCCAACGCTTCATCTTGCGCGCCTTGCGGTATTCAAATGCTCTTCCCATGTTTAATATTGTAGTTACAATTGGTAATTCTTGTCGTTATCGTAGCTCCGCCCCGAACGTGTCCTTGAGGGACGTTTGGATCTTTGCCATGATGGCGTCGATTTGCTTATCGCTCATCGTGCGCTCGGTGTCCTGCAGGGAGAAGGTGAGGGCGTAGCTCTTTTTCCCCTCGGGCAAGTTCTTCCCTTCGTATACGTCGAAGAGGGTAACGTCCTTCAGCAGTTTCTTCTCTGCTCGGCGTGCCACCTCTGCCAGCTCGGCGAAGGTCACTTCCTTGCCGATGAGCAACGAGAGGTCACGGCGCACGATGGGGAACTTCGGTAGGTCGCTGATGACGGTCTTCACTCGCTCCGCAAGGCGACTGAGAGCTGTCCAGTCGATTGAGGCGAAGTAAACGGGTAGGTCGATCTCCCAGCGCTCCACGAGACTCTGTGCAACACGTCCAAGGATAGCAATCTGCTTGCCGTCGTGTGTCGTCCACGTGAGTGCCTTCCCTGCGAAGATGTCTTCTTCAGAGAAAGCAACCTTTAGGGATGAAGGGCTTATCCCCAGTCGATCGAAGAGGTGAAGCACATGCGCCTTTAGCTCGAAGGGCGAGGCCGTCTCATCAGGGTGCGCCCAGCTATTCTGTATGTGTTCCCCTGCGAGCCACAGCCCGAGGGTCTCGGTCTCTCTATAGCCAGCAAGCGTCTTGGTAGAGGCAGGGATGCTGGAGTCTGCCGTGTAGCAATTCCCCCACTCATAGTAGTAGAAGCTCTTTTGCTGACGGCGTAGATTACGGCTGATGGTGGATAGCCCGCCGAAGAGGAGTGTCTGACGTAGGACGTTTAGTTCTCCACTAAGCGGGTTGAGTAGCTGAACGAGCTTTTCCTTAGGGAAGGAGGTAAGCCCTTCGTAGTAGCTCTCTGAGGAAAGGGAGTTGTTGAGTAGCTCGTTGAAGCCTGCACCCGTGAGCTGCTCAGAGAGCAAGAGGCGTCGGTTGTACGCTCTGTCTACCTCGCTCTGCGCACTGAGGTTGGCATGGATGTATCCGCTGAGCTCCACACGGTTGTAGCCGTAGATGCGTAGGATATCTTCGATTACATCGACCTCGCGTGTGACATCTATGCGGTAGCGAGGTACACGTAGTTGCCAGAGGTCACCCTCTTGCTTCACGATTTCGATCTCCAGCTGATTGAGGATGCGTTTGACGTCCTCTACTGGGATCGCTAGCCCGAGTAGACGTGTCATCCTGTCTAGGCTTAGCTCCACCTCATAGGGCTTCGCTACCGTGGGATAGTGGTCAAATACCCCGCCATCGACATAGCTACCAGGACAAAGGTCTAGAATGAGTTTGCTTGCACGAAGGAGTGCCCACTCTGTATTGTTCGGATCAAGGCCACGCTCGAAGCGGAAGGAAGAATCACTACTAACCCCGAGGCGACGTGCCGTCTTGCGCACAGATGAGGCATTGAAGTTCGCGGACTCTAGGAATATATCTGTTGTTGCTTCTGTCGTACCTGAGTTGAGGGCCCCCATGACACCTGCCACGCAGAGCGGAGTATGGTCGCTAGCAGAGGCGATGATGAGATCATCTCCGGTGAGGCTTGCCTCGCTGTGGTCGAGGAGTGTTACCTTCCCCTCGCTTGCTAGGCATACACGTAGCCCGTCCTTCCCCACTTTATTAAGGTCATAGGCGTGTAGAGGCTGACCGAACTCGTGTAGCACAAAGTTTGTGACGTCTACTACATTGTTAATAGGCTTTAGCCCCAAGGTCTCTAGTCGACGACGAAGCCACTCTGGGCTCTCTGTAACCCGAACGCCCCTGATGACTACCCCTTCGAAGCGAGGGCAGAGCTCCTTCGTAACATCTACTTGTACGGCTACGGGACAAGCCCCTGATGGGCGTGCTAATATCTCGGGACGTGTTGCTTGGACGGCCTGCTTTGTCTGTACCGAGAGGTAAGCGGCTAGGTCTCGAGCTACGCCATAGTGTGAGGTTGCATCTACTCGGTTGGGGGTAATGTCCACCTCGAGTACATAGTCAGAGGTGACGCCAAAGTGCTCAGCTGCAGGCATGCCAACGGTGATTTCATTGGCATCAAGGAGTATGATCCCGCTATTGTCTTTCCCTATACCAATCTCCACCTCACTGCAGAGCATCCCGAAGCTCTCCACGCCTCGTATCTTGCTTTTCTTGATGGTGAAGGTTTCGTCACCCGAGTGAAGGATAGTACCTAGGGTTGCTACAACGACGCCCTTGCCTGCTGCGACATTGGGTGCGCCACAGACAATCTGTAGAGGAGCATCAGCTCCGATGTCCACTGTCGTGACGTGCAGGTGATCGGAATTCTCATGTACGTCACAGGTGAGGACCTTCCCGATGACAAGTCCTTTGAGCCCGCCAGGGATGGATTCCACCTGTTCGATACTACCGGTCTCTAGTCCGATAGAGGTTAGTGCGGCGGCGACTTCCTCGGGGGTAAGGTCTGTCGACACATAGCTTCGTAGTAGGTCGTAGGATATATTCATTCGTCTCCTCGTGTCTATATATAATAATGTAGGGATACCCTTAATTAGGCTACAAATGTACGAAAAGCCCCTTATAGTGCTTTAATTAGCTCCCTTGTATCTATCCCTTGTATCTAATTGTAATGCTTAGCTCGCCATGTGACACCCTCATTTTTTCTTTTGCTAAGGGTTTTATATTTGGCTTGTAGTCAATCGGTTGTCCAGCTCTCCCAAAGAGGTGATTACGAGTTGTGGTAACTCGCTTTAACGAGTTATGGTAAGTCGCTCAGACGAGTTACGGTAAGTCGTTGTGAAGAGTTATGGTAAGTCTCCGAGACGAGTTATGGTAACTCGTGGTGAGTGCTTTTGGGTTGCTTGTAATCGTTTGATTATTAGTTTTTTTTGTGTTTATGTTGTTCGGGAGGGAAAAAGGTAGTGTCAGACGGGAGTCGTGTATGCCATAGGTGTATCGTCCTTCTCCTATTCGTGGAGTGCATGGACTTATGGCAACTCGTCTCTACTCATTATTATATAAGGGGTATACCTCTTCATAAAGCCAGTAGTATCTATTTGCTTGCCCTTGTCCCTTCTTCTATTTGGAGATGTTGTTGTAAAAGCACTACCTTTGCCGTCACGATCTTGCTGGCGGGTTGTTAGAGGTGTCTGCTGGGATTCTCTATTGCGAGTAGCCATTTTTGGGAGGCAGACTGATTAGTCTTTAGCTGGAGACGCATTAGACAATTTGCGGATTGTTTTGGTAGTTTAGAAAAAAGCATTACCTTTGCAACCGCAAAAGCGAGGAAGCCTGTTTAGTCAG
>NZ_JDFF01000021.1 GCF_000565015.1 Porphyromonas catoniae ATCC 51270 | reverse complement strand
GGGGGGGGTAAAATTAAGTTAAAAGAAGAGCTATAGTCAGCAATAGAGAGACGCTGGGAAGCATTACTGCCCAGTGCCCCTACTTTACTGTTATATTTCTGACCGTCTGCCATCGCTCTTAACTAAATCCTACGGTCGCAAAGGTAAGGAAATAATAATATACGCCACACACAGAGAGTAAAAACTTAGCGTAGGCTAAGCTCCTCGATAAGGCGTGGACAACGCCCCCAAACATCAATAGCAAAGAGCACGTAGCGGATGTCAACAACGATCGTGCGCTGCAACTGATGCTCGAACTCGATGTCTCCACTCATGGCCTCCCAGTTGCCATCGAAGGCTAGACCAAAGACACGCCCATTCTTATCAAAGACAGGGCTACCGGAGTTTCCACCGGTGATATCATTGTTCGAGATGAAGGCAATATGGAGCTTACCATCCTTATCTGCCCAGCGTCCCCAGCTACCCTCCCTCACTAGGTCAAGGAACGAAGGTAGGATATCAAACTCGGGCGAGCCTGGTGTATACTTCTCCAGAAGACCACGTGTAGTGGTGAAATAATCATACGTTACAGCATCAGCTGGGCTATAGCCCTTGATTGAGCCATAGCTCATACGCATGGTAGAGTTCGCATCGCTTGGCATGGGCTGACTTGGATTCATCTCCTTTCGTCCAGCGAAGTAAAGACGATTACCACGCTGTATAGGCTCTGTAAGGGGCTTCATAGCCAGCTGTAGCGGAGAGAGTATACCACGAACAAGTTGGGATAGCTTGTAGGCAGGATCATTAGCCAACACCTCAGCGAAATCAGGGCGTTGTGCAGCAGCGAGTACCTTCTCCTTGTAGGGGACAATGCTCTTCACAAAGAGATCTTTAGCATAAGCCTTTGTATCTCCACCATACTCCTTGTCTATAAGATCAAATATCGGAGCGATACGATCACGAGACACACGCAGACGAACGACATCTAGCATAGCTGGGAGGACTTCTTCATCAAGCGTGGGTATATAGTCCTTGTAGACATCCTCGATGCCAGACCGAATCTTCTCTCCATTGCTCTGCATATCCTTGTACGTCACATCCTTTAGACCATAGGCAAGGGCTATGATCTCCGCACCATTAAATGCCTCATTGAGATACATAGCCTCACGCTGCAGTCCCCCGAGTATCTTATAGGCAGCCTCCATCTCGGAGAGGATACCCTGATACTGCTTGGTTCGCTTACCTCCTTCGTTAGCCCACATCTCGAAGGCTGCTTCCTCGACACGTTTCTGTCCTAGCACATCGAGCTTAACGAGTGCTTTATTCATGCCAATGGAGTTCTTCCAGTAGTTGGAGCTACGGGCATACTTAGAGGCATACTTGATACGTGTAGCTTGGTCAGCATTCATTGCCTTGCTCCAAATAGCCTGCTTGATGCCTCTCACCTCGATACGAGGCTCATTCTGATCCTTCATCCTATTCTCAATGGCAAAGGATGGGATGTAACGAGAGGTAGAGCCTGGGAAGCCAATAGTCATAGCGAAGTCACCCTTTTCATAGCCTTCCGTTGAGATCGTAGCAAAGTACTTGGGCTGGAAGGGGACATTCTCCTTGCTATATTCAGCTGGCTGATTATCCTTGCCAGCATAGACACGAAAGACAGAGAAGTCTCCCGTATGACGTGGCCACATCCAGTTATCCGTATCTCCACCAAACTTCCCCACAGAGCCCGGAGGGGCAAAGACAAGACGCACATCAGGGAATACGTCATACGTAAGGAGGTAGTATTTGTTATTAGAGTAATAAGGACGCACCTCTACCCTCTTGTGATCCCCTTTATGGCGACGAAGCTCTGTGACTTCGATCTGCTGACAGATCTTCTGTATCTGTGAGAGACGATCCAGCTCATCCTTAGGCTTCTTTACCCCTGAGAGTACTTGTTTCGTTACATCTGTAATGCTAGAGAGGTAGCTCACTGTGAGTCCTTCGATCGGGAGCTCTTCTTGGAAACTCTGAGAGACGAAGCCATCACGTAGGTAGTCATGATCAACTGAGCTCTGAGACTGAATAGCATCAAAGCCACAGTGGTGATTAGTGAAGACCAGCCCCTTACCCGAGACAGTAACCCCCGTACAGCCACGGCCAAAGATGACGACAGAGTTTGCCACGCTGGGCTTATCTAAGCTGTAGAGAGAATCAATGGGCAGACGGAAACCAAGCCCCTTCATCTGGGCAATATTCTCCTTTGTCAGCTCATTGAGGAGCCACATCCCCTTATCTGCCTTCATCTGTATAGATAAAGCTAGGGAAGCCGCAGCGAAGAGTAAGCCCTTCCTTAGTAATTGTTTCATTGGATACACGTTATAATGTGGGTGAATATGACAAGAATGCCTTGTAAAGGTAGCAAATATACAGCTTCAAGAGTGGCACATCTCGCGATACAGGCTATGTATTGATGCTTCTAAGCCCTTTCTATCGCTGATTAACTTACAAGCGATAAAAAACTCCACCCCAAGCTATCTGCCTCGGGTGGAGTGATTGGTAAGTACGTAGGGAATCCCTTTAATAAGAGTTTCAGATCAATGCCTTCTGGGGCATTACCTTATTGAAGGTTTTCCTTAAAGAATGACTCCAGCTTATCAAATGGAATTGCTCCTGCCTGATTATCATAGAAGTCCGTGTGCCGAGCATTGGGTACGATGAGTAGCTCCTTCTTGTCGGTCTCTACGGATTTGTAGGCATCCTCACTCATATAGCGTGAATGGGCATTTTCTCCTGCAACCATAAGGGTTGGGACATCAATCTCATTAGCGTATGCAAGTAGAGGGAAGTTCATGAATGAAAGCAGCGTAGTAGCTGTCCAAACATGATTGGATACCGAACGCTCATGGAAGCCTCGTGGTGTCTTATAGAACTCGATATAGTCATTCAAGAATTGAGGTACTTCATCCGAAGGGGTATCGGGCATAGGATAGCCAGGGGTAGGAGTTCCTGTCTCAGCGTCCGTCCAACGGACGGCATTGAGTGAACGCTTCATTTCTCGACGTATTTCCGGCGTGTTACTGTCAAAATATCCTTGGCTGAAGACACGTGACATATCGTACATGACCATCGTTGCCACAGCCTTTATACGCGTGTCAATAGCCGTCGCATTTAGGGCAAATCCACCCCAACCGCAGATACCGATAATCCCGATCTTCTCTCTATCCACAAAGGATTGTAGTCCCAAGCAATCGACTGCAGCCGAGAAGTCTTCGGTATTGATGTCAGGCGATGCGACATGACGAGGTTCGCCGCTACTTTCACCTGTATATGAAGGATCAAAGGCTAGCGTCACAAAACCTCTCTCTGCCATCGTTTGGGCATAAAACCCTGAGGCTTGTTCCTTCACCGCTCCAAAGCCTCCGCAAACAGCTAGGGCAGCGAGCTTTTGTCCATTCCAGTTCTTCGGGGTATACAAATCACCAACTAGGGTGATACCATAGCGGTTCTTGAACGAAACCTTCTTATGCTCTACCTTATCGCTTGGTGGGAAGATCTTGTCCCAACCACTTACACCTACAGACATTTCTTTATTTGTGTTCATAATTACTTATTTTAGTTTTACGATTCATTATAAGCTAAGACGCTCTTTACTTTTCCGTATTCTTCTTAAATACAAGCCTATTCCCAGATAGATGAGTAGCGGGATGATACCGAAACTAGGAGATACCAGCAGTGCCTTGTCAGGTGAGATAACGGCAAAGCCTTGAGAAATCAGAGGATTGAGGGCATCTTCCATCGAGTGCATCAGGATCACCAACAGAAGAGAGCGTGACAGGAAGAAGATCTCGGTGTACATGATCGTCCAGACACCAATAACGATGGAGCTTACTATGACAAACAGCACATCACCATAAGGGAAGAACGTTGCTAAATAAGCGTCATCTAAGAATACCAGATAGTATGGTAGATGCCACACTTGCCACACGAGTGCCACGACCAAATAAACTAACCATTCGTTTTTGGTGAGCTGATCCATCTTGACCGTAAGGTAGCCTCGCCAAACCGATTCTTCAAAGCAATTCTTGAGAAACTCAGGAAGGAAAGCCGTCGCGAGGACAGGGAGATACGCCATAAAGCTAAACTTGCTTACATCCACCCAACCGAATAGGTTGCCGATAAGTAGCGTTATGCTGATAACCACTGGATAGACAGCGATGGCAAACAAATACCACCGAGTATTTTGCTTAAATCTAGGTTTCAATGGAAGATCCTTCCATCCATCGCCACCAAAGAAGCGAAGCAATATCATACTCACAATTGGTGTACTGATGAAAATCAATGCCCCGAGGGACTTCAAGTTTGAGGGTTCCCCAAGCAACTTGTCTACTCCAACCCCTATCCATCCGCAGGTTATAGCCACAAAGCTAAATAGGGCAACATTCCGAAGCGTCCTTATATTAGGTCTCATATTATTGATGTTCTTGATTATACTGATTGCTTACCTTTCGCCACTTACTGATTGCTTACCGATTTACTTGTTGGGTACCCCACAGCAAGAGCCAGGCACATCCCTCCCAAGCTAAGGGTTATTCAATATCTCTAAAATCTTCTCTTCGTCATAGACAAGCATGCCCACGGCTACCAGCGAAGCAATACCGTGTGCCAACATCCAAGCCTTAGCAATGCCACTCTTTACCTCTTCTTCAGATAGATGTTGGTATTCCTCACTATCCTTCATTATCTCTACTGCCTGCCGACTTTCAGGGAAAATATCAGTAAGCTTTACATTCATAATGTTGTCCATATAGAATGCTTTAAATAAAGCTGGTTCGGTATATGCCATTCGCACATAGCCTAGTCCCATATCAAGAAGGACATTACCCGTCTTCGAGCAATGAAGCATTATGTTTTGAAGGTACGGGAGGGCTCTTTGGCAGAGTTCAGCTTTGAGATCACCCATATTCTTATAGCAGCAGTAAATAGGCTGTGTAGAGCAACCTATCTGCTTAGCAATACTCCGAGCAGAAAGCACCCCAAACCCTTCTTTACGTACCATCTCAAAAGCCGTATCTATAATTGCTTCTTGAGTTATTGTTGTTAATTTCGGCACAAAACCAAACTGATAACTGATGTAATATAACACATGTAATATTTACAAAGGTAATGGTTTTTATCATATCAACAATACTTCAAACCAAAAGGTGATGAACCCGTGCTTGAAGCAAGGGTATCCCTTCTGGCAAGCTCATACACAGAGGTTCTCCATTCAAGCAATGAGCTCAATATAGCTCCATCCATACTTTTGATGAAGCAGGCTCCTGTCCTCATGCACAGGGACAAGGCAATCTTTGTAGTAGAATAAAGCTCAGACCTAACATTCAATAGGAGGAAATGGCTTACCCCATAGACCCTCCTAGCTTATCCACAAGGAGTTATCCTCTGTACACATAGAGAATTATCTCAGGTAGCATATTCGGCTAAAAAGGCTAACTTTGAGAGCGTAGAGACTAGAAACACAGCCCTCCAGAGTAGAGTGTATACCTACTGCGAGCAAAACGTATACGTCTTTCCATAAAAACATATACGTTTTATAGCCGGAGGCTTTACCTCTCACGCGGAGATGCTTTGAGGAGATGAAAATAATTGGAGAAATAGGAACAGCACACTAGATATCAGGCTCTATCTTATAGAGGAGTCTGGTAGAGCTAGCGCGAGATAAGCAGAAAGTACGCGGGAGACTACTGGTCGGGAGATTGAGAACGCTGTAGTCTCTCAATGAGCTCATCCAACTTAAACTTAGTATGACCTATAGAGGCTACATCCAGGGGTATACCCACTAGACACACATAAGTAATGGCCCTCGTCAGCGGATTGGAGATATGTAGTTCCCTACTCATGAAATGGGAGGCTGGATAGACCAAGATCGCCCGTTTATTAAGAGCTGTCCCAAATGAGCTGTACGCCAGTATCTGGTGCAGATCATACCTGAATATTTCCTTCAGATCCTCAGTTATTCTCTCTTGATTGAACATGTGACTTTTATACTTTGCATCGATGACATACTGGCAGTCACCTTTGTAGATCACGAGATCTGGCTCAAGATACCTCAGAGCTCAAGCAGGGGCTCTCCCTGATATGGAATAATGAGGGTTGCAGACTATGGCGTAGCTTTTCTTCAAGGCTACCTCCTTGAAGAGGTGCTGTACGTAGTGCTCAAATAGAGCCGAATAGTCTACTCTCCAAGGACGCCTCCTTGTTCGTTGATTTTGAAGGATGACATTCGCTAACCTTTTAGCTTCTCTGATAATTATCGAGTCAGAAGCGCACTCAACAAGCCTATCGCACATTCTTGGCTTCGGCATCCCTTCATAGCGAGAGCTCAACCTCGCTATTTTATTGAGATACCTAGCCCTCACAGCAATGGGTGTTTGTATTCTCTGGACTTCCGATATAGCCAACAGAAGAACTAAGACCAGTTGTCTAAACTCCCCATGTGATTTTGACAGTTTATTCTCCCTAGTAGGATACTTCAGCATCATCTCAGGAGAAAAGCTTCTTCGGGCATACTCTTCCCATCGAGTGCCACTAGTTGGGGAATCTCGCTCACGATCCATTACCTCAAACTTACACCATTGAGACCGTTCTATACGCTACCAGAAATCAATAAATCTACAGCACTCAAAGTAGAAAGGAGGCTCTACGGTAGAGTCCTGAATGTCAGGTAAACTAACATTATACTCAGGTAATAAACTATCCTGTACGGCCGTAAGAAGTCCTGATATACTCTCTCCAAATCTTCCTCGGATAATTAGATCTGCATAGGGTTTACCATTCCTAGGCGATAATAGAGGTACTGTGCCAGCATAGTGAGACGTTATTAGTTGCAACCGAGCTTTATTACCCAAAGAGACTTCAATGTTTGCTCGAATCCCCATAAAATCAAAGGCTGCTTCATTCAATGCTATAAAGTGCTTGAGTATATCAGCCCCATAGCGCTTGTCACATTTCCATACTGAATTCAATTCTTCATATGAAATTGAGAGCTCCTCCAGAGTACAAAGCTTTCGCATAACTATCTAGGCATAGCAGGACTATTCAAACAAATATACGCCAGCCTCTGTGTAGAATAGTTGAGAGAAACTATCTGCAGCCTTCTGCATGAGTCCTTCTGCTAGGTATTCTTTGATAAGTGGCATGAGCTCATAAATCAATCTCTCCTTCATAATCTTCTCATCATCTTGTTCGGCCAAGAAATAGCTGGGACCTGGCTGGAGATTGAGCTCTTCATCTGAAGCATATCGCTCAAAAATATCGCAGAACTTATGGAATAATTCCTCATCAAAGTATTCTCCTTCCCTCGGGCTTATACTTTGCGGGCGTATAGTATACCATGCAAATCTGCGACGAAGAGCAAAGTCTACTACGACAAGGCTCCTATCCGCGGTATTCATAGTTGCAATAACATCTAAATTGTCGGGTAGTCGAGGCACACTCCGAGTGCCTACCTGTAGCATAGTATTTCTTTCTCCTGTATGGCTCTCGAAAAGGAAGAATACAGGCCCCAAGACATTAGGCAGGCTGGCTCTGTTAATTTCATCGATAATTAGTAGGACACGTTCACCTGAGTCTTTTACTCGCTCAGCCGCTTTGATAGCCTCTACTAATATACCATCGCAGGCCTTATATATCAGCTGTTGAGATGATAGGTCTGGTCGGATACCTCCTACAAAATCAGCATAGGAAGTCTCTGCATGAAATTGGATTAAGTAGCTCTCTGTATAAGAGCATTGTATGTTTTTCCCACACCTGGAGCACCTTGGACCACAACAAACCGCTTACGCTTTAGAAGTCCTTTGATGTCCCCTTCTATGTCTACAGGTTGCTACTTTTTGAGAAGATACTCTATAGCTTTCTCCTGTTCGGCTCGTTGCGTCTGATTTGTCCGCCATCCTCTGAGCTTCACATACTGTGCTAGCCACGCTGAGATCACATGAAAGTCTTCGTCAGGGTCAACAATGCGTGCTGTTAAAATGAATTTATCGTATCGTTTGATGGTTGCCTTAAGATCTCGAAGACTATCCTCGTTCTCTATCATTTCTAGCAATTCAGGAATAGCTGACTCTATATTGCTAAAGTCATTTTTGAGAAAGGAACGTCGATCTGGATTCATCAACTTTCTATAAAGTCGTCTAAGCCATGGGATCGAGACTAGATCATAGTCTCGTTGAAACCCAGAGGATCCTACAGCTATAGCAATAACACAAGGTCCACTCTTTTGAGGAAAGACGACAAAGGATACATCATGGTAAGACCCTGTAAGATCTTCTTCTGGTCTTATATAACCAAAGTAGGCACCTCCCTTATCAAAGCTTTCAGCTGTGATATTGGACCGAACCACAGCGTTAGATGTATTTCCTTTGACCTCTTTTAAGCCAAACTCTTCGGCTTTTTTATTAACTCTCTCTTTTAGTTCTTCGGTGGTCATACGCTTACACTACTTGATGGATGTATATTGACAATCATGAGATCTCTCCATAGGAGGTTGTACCAGAATTATCCTTGAACCCCTGAGAGCCTTGCATAGGACATAAATCTCTTAGAGAGCTCTTGGGACGAATCTGGATGCTTAAAGTTAAGCCTTTCCTAGCTATCTACACAGCAAATCCAAATCATGTCACATCCCGGTCAATACTCTCTGTACACATCATCCGACTAAACGGGTAAACATAGGTGATGTACCGATCTAACATACAGCTTTGGCGAACAAGACATATAGGATATTCTTGAAAACACATACATTTTAAGCATAAAGGATAGGAACAAGCTCTTTCAACCTAGAGGGGGAAGATCCCCTATGGCATTTGCCTCCTTTAATCCTTACTGCTGGTTTTCACACAATCTCCAGCGTATAAGAAGTCGAAAGAATTACCCTTGTAGCGCCAATCCAAGTGCCCCAGCAACGCCCCCTGGTGTATCTCACACTTGAGAAGCGAGGAAAAGCAAGTCGCAGATGATGCTTCTCTGAGAATCACCTTACCTCATAAGTAAACCTTGGGGAAACTGGGAAAATCAATACACTAGATGATAGATGAGAGTCAATAGCAATAGAGAGATAAGACGTAGCGTGCTTATGCGAAATCTATATTATTCATCGCTTTTAATCATATTGGTCTATGTGACTATGCTCAATACCTTCGCATATCATACGTATTGGGAAGAGCGGATATCCCAAGGATTTAGACTGTTAGATGGTCTCGAGTTTAAGGTAGCTCATGGCTTGTTTATTAGTTCCTCTCACTATCATGAGTGGAGTTTGAGTCTATTTGATGCCACTATTCAGTTCTTAACGAGCAGGCAAGGGCTAACCTTTTATGCAATAGCCCTCGTCATCTTACTGCTTCAGCTAACTCATTTATTAGCTGTGAGAAGTTAGTATTCCGTTCCTGTTACGATCCTTTTGGATTCTTGTTGCTGGACAGGATATATTAGTCTTTTTACAAGGAAAGCGATACAACATCCATACTATGGCGTATATCCTAAAATTTACATTGTTTCCTCTGCGGTATTACTTATGCTTGGCTTTAGACTCCTACAATATCGGATCCTCCTTCACGTCCGATAGCACGAAAGAACTATCCGTAACCCATGGCACGAGTCCATGCAATAGCTGAAGCGACGACGTCGCTTCGGCTATTCCTTTTTTTGGGGGAGCTACATCTTTCGTTGGGAGTAGCTTTACCTCTCAGGCGGAGAGGCTTTCAGAAGAAGAAGAAAAACACACCTTACCTTGCCCCTGTGTAACGTCTCAGACAGGAGCAAGGAAAACCAGCTGGAGACACCTTAAATATTATGAGTAAGAAAAACAAACCCATTGGTTACATCCTCGGCCAGCACAAGGTGGGTGTCGGGCCAAACAAAGGCAAAGTGGTCATCCAAGCCACGCCTTTGGGCCGTCATCGTATGAGCTTCGAGCGCTTCTGCGAGTTGGTGGCCAAAGACACGACCCTCAATTACATGGAAGAGCAGAGCGTCTTGAACCTCGCTGCTGATATGGCGCGTGAAGTCGTAGCCAAGGGCGACGTCGTGGACTTCGGGCGTCTGGGGACGCTTTCGCCTTCGCTCAAGAGCAAGGTCGTGCCCGTCGGGAGCGAGTTCAATGCCAACGTGCATATCACCGAGCCCCGTGTGAACCTTCGTCCCAATGCCACGTACTTCCGTCTTCGTCCCGAGGAAGTCAGCTACGAACGCATGATAATCAAGCCCGCAATGAATATGGATGACAAAGAGCCTGATGAATACGGTGGTGATTCGCCTCCCTCTGGTGGCAACATCCCTTCTCCTCTAGCTTAAGTAGTATAGCCAGTAACTCCGAACCTAAACTCTGCTCCAACATTGAGTAACGAAGCCCGCTGGTATGATGTGGATAGCACCACATCCGAGGGCTTGGCCATTGTCTATCCTTGGCCTTACACTTAGCTATGCTAAGTTTGCCTAAGAGCTAATCTAATCTTTGGAATTCACTTAATCTCAAGAAGCTACAGTAGAGTGAACATCCGTCGGTAGCCTCAACTGAACTATATATTGAGCTAGTAGCATTGTCAAATAGGCTTATTATGCTTAAAGACCCCATCTTTCGTTTGCGACCAAAATTAGAGTAAGAGAAGATATCTATAAGGATGCTCTTAAATAGCTCCTTCTGATCCTCGCTGTTGAACCCGCTGAAGGGATCATATGTTTGAATGATTCTAGGTTTATCGATCTTGATCTCAATCCTAATATCACTACGTTTCGTAATATTGCATTTCCATCCACCTCCTCCCCAGAGGGATCTACTTTGTTCTGAACCTTCCAGGAGCTTTTTTATCTCGTGTTTTAAATCGTCGCAAAAAACACTTACTCGAAGTCTATCCACAGGTTTATCTTCCAGATCACCCCACCAACGTTTAAATTCCAAAAGTTCAAAGATGGGGAGGTGTTTGAGTAGGTTGTATTCATTGATATAGTGCTTGAATTTCTTACCATGTGGAGTCTGAGCATTGTACCTCAATAGGAGTAACTCACTATTGGTTAGCTGAGCTCGTAGTATTTTGATGTACTTTGCTTTATCTATTCCGTCTAGTCTCGATTGATCGATAACTTCACAAATACGATAAAGTATCCGAAAATACGAGCCAAGCCTAGGATGCTTCGCATAAAGTTTGAAATAGGAGCTCAGAGCCTGGGTAACATCCTTCTTATAGGAGCCGGTTGAGATAAAGCCTTCTTGTAATTCCCTTCGGAGCTCCTCAAAGAAATCTTTATTTGTGTATCGACCATCTTCTGTCGTAATATTTAGGTCGGAGACTTCTCTTTGTAAGTGTTTTAGGAGATGGAAGAATAAGGTACCCGTTTGTTGGTCATTGGTGCTTTTCTGTTGCTTCTCGGTAAAAACTCGTTGCTCTTTACTAGTAGCTCTCTGCTCCTTAAGAGTCTCTACAAGTAAATAGATGCTGACAACTGATAGTAGCCCCCCGATGAAATCCCCGTAATTACCGAATAGCTCTCCATCACAAGGTTGTGCTAGGTCATATGTTCTGCGTTGTGCAAATAGGAGAGCAAATATACCTACTGTGGCTAGGACTACTATGACAAGAATGTGTTTGCTCAGGAATGATATACTCTTGCGTAGGAATAGTAGAAGTTGATTTTTCATTAGTAGATCTTTTAGCTTAAATCAATATAAATCCAGCTAGTATAGACGAGTCTATACTAGCTGGATCAAGTTGTTGTCAATCCCCCTTCTTGTGAATATGGGGCTTGAGAGACGGCGTATTGCCTGGCGTGCTCTTATTGTCGCGCTGTCTTCGATCTGGCTGGTCCGTGCTTTTCGCAATTCTTTTAGGCCCTGGTTTAATTCCCATAATACTTGATTTCCAGTCCTTAGCTGGGGTCTTAAAATATTCACCTTAGCATGGCAATATTTGTGCCAGGCATACGTAACATGTCATAATGTCAAGTTCAAATGCAGAGTGACATGAATCTCAATCCTTTAGCGGTATTGTAGGCACATGAGGCCACTGTCGTGAGGTATAGCTCGAAGTCTTGGATGATGGCAGGCGTGAATTCCATCAGTCCGATGTCCTTACGCTTATACCGGTGCACTAGGAACTCGAAGAAGTGTCTACGCAAGACGCAGTACTTCTGTAAGCTCTCCTTGCTGATGGTGTGCCCCACGCGCTGACGGATGTCATCGATGAACTTGTCAAAGACAGGGAGAAAGGTGCTGAACTCCTGGATTTGCCCGAGGTAGGCG
>NZ_JDFF01000020.1 GCF_000565015.1 Porphyromonas catoniae ATCC 51270 | reverse complement strand
CAGATCGATGCCTCGTAACTGTGCTACAAACCAAAAGCAATCCCCCGCATAGGAGGGATGTCATGGTCGTAGTACTTATAGGTCGGCGATTTCTTGTCGTAGTAGATATGACAAGAAGCTCGCCTGTCATCATAGAACGGACTCCGGAAATTACGATGCAGATTGACCTCAAACCCCAGATAGTGACTAAAGATAGTGAGGCCTTGATCCGTCAAGGCTAGTACCTGCTCTTTCTCTATCATGATGGGGATCATCGTTCTGAAGCGAGACAACTCGAGAGGATAAGCTTATCCTTATAGCGCAAAAGACGATCCAGAAGCTCGTCATTACGCATACCCGAGATACGCAAGCGGTGACAGCGAGCGCAGATAAGCAGAGACTTATAGAAGTAGCGCACATCCCCGCTCTCCGTATAGCGAAAGCGAACCAGGTTCTTCTTACGCCAACGATACAGGGTCGACTCAGAGACATTCAACGTCTCTATGAGATCCTTCGTAGACATCTCGAGCTCATCATCGATGTCTTGCAGGAGGTGGGTGGTACGCTCTACATACTACTCAATTCGATTAAGCCGGTCTATCAAATCCTGATAGACACTGCTCTCCATAGAGATTACTTCTATTATTTCAGATGCGTTGTGACAAATTCAATCTGGCCATCCTCCTCTTCAAGCTGTTGCACAACAAGACGTTTGAAGCTCGCTTTATCATAGGCCGAGATCTCAATCTTACCCACTGGCTTGGGGACTTCAATAGGAGCATTTGCACTGAGTGCAAGAACCTCTTGAAGAGTGAACCCCAAAAGCTTTGCATACTCAAAGAACTTATCGACACTGGGGAAGTTACCTTTGGATTCCCAGCTCGAGACAGAGCTTGAGGAAACTCCCTGCTTTACAGCAAGATAGTCTTGCGAAATTCCATTCTTCAGGCGAGTAGCTCTCAGGAGCTCGAGTAGTTTTTCCATATACTCAAAGTTATAAACGCATCCGAGCTCAACCAACCCGTTTCGTGCAAGTTCATGCGCCCAATGCAAGAGGTCTTGCATCAGATGCAATATAGATGTCTATCGGGGCTGCAATGGGGCTGATATAAGATAGAGATAGGAAATTTTCCTTCAAGAGAACACGTCATTTTTGCCCAGCCACACAGGTGACACAGGTGCACGGTGCAAGCCCCTTATATATAGGGCTTGCACCGTGCACTAGACTGTGTAGCAAGGATCTACGTAAACACCTATAAAAGAGAAGCTTTGCTTATCGTTCGTTTTTCTGTGCCTTTGTCAACCGAAAAAGAGAGATGTTTTACTTTCAATAGCCATTCAGAAGAGCCGTCAAGAGTCAGTCAGAAAACTGCTACACTTTTGCTACACTCCCCGCTTGACTAGATTAGATAGAACCTGTCATACAACAACATAGGTGGGATTCGTTCATTTCCCGCCTCTCCGCAAATAGGCTTCCTAGCTACAGCGATGTGGCGGTTGGTGAGGCACTCTGGATAGCTATAGTCGTTGTGAGATCATGGTCTTGCAGCGATTTTTTTGTTAATCATAGCCCTTGTCTTGGCCTGATCTTAGCTCTGGGATAACCTATAACTTCCAAGATTTTTTGCTCAGTTGTTCATTGCCTTCGGCTGGAGAGGGGTAGTGTTAATATGTTCTAAATCATGGTGATGTTGAGCTGTTGGGCTTCACGCATTAGGAGGGAGAGGCACCGAGGTGTGGGTGAATTGTCGTATCTTTCGGGGTATAAAAGCAATGTAAATCAGCTGCAATAGATGCGTATCCTCACAATCATTCCTGCTCGGTATGCCTCGACACGTTTCCCTGGGAAGCCCTTGGCTCTGATCCAAGGACGTCCTATGATTCTACATGTCGTGGAGCGAGCCTTACGCCTTACACCCGATGTCGTCGTTGCGACAGATGATGAGCGCATTCGTTCAGTCGTCGTCCAGCAAGGGTATGAGGCTATCATGACCTCGGGGGTGCATACCTCGGGTACGTCCCGTTGCCTAGAGGCCTATGAGCGACTAGGGCGAGAGGCGGATGTGCTGATTAACCTGCAGGGAGATGAGCCATTTATATCGGAGGCTCACATTCGCTTACTCATAGATGCCTTCGATGATCCAAGTGTAGAGATAGCGACGTTAGCACAGCCCTTCCCGAAGGAGGCTACGAATGAAGACTTAGCCAACCCTAATGCAGTGAAGGTTGTCCGTGCTACATCGGGTCGTGCACTCTACTTCAGTCGCTCGGTCATCCCTTACCTAAGAGGTATGGAGGAGCCATGGGCCAGCAAGCATGAATATCTGAAGCATATCGGGCTTTATGCCTTTCGCACGAGTCTCTTGCAGCGGTTACAGAGCCTCCCTCCCTCACCACTAGAGCAAGGGGAGAGCTTGGAACAACTGCGCTGGCTCTCTGCAGGCCTCCAGATCCAAGTCCAGCTCACCGATGAGGCAACCATCGGAGTGGATACGCCCGAGGACCTAGCTCATATCACGACATTAATCCCTTAGACTCTCTGCTCGTTGATAGACCAACAGACCCGACAGCGGATCATTGATACAGCACAGATCCTTGATGTAGTTAGTGACTTCATTAGCCTAAGAAGGCAGGGAGTGAACTACGTGGGGCTGTGCCCATTCCATAGTGACCGCAATCCATCCTTCTACGTTAATCCCGCCAAGAACATCTGTAAGTGTTTCTCGTGCGGTGAGGGTGGTACACCCCTAAACTTCATCATGAAGCACGAGCAGCTCTCCTATGCTGAGGCGCTGAAGTACCTGGCGAAGAAGTACAACATCGAGGTCATAGAGCGTGAGGAAACAGAGGAGGAGAAGCAGCGAAACAACGAACGCGAATCGCTCTTCGTCGTTAATGACTTCGCTGCAAAGTTCTTTCGTGAGCAGCTCCTAGAGACTGAGGAGGGACGGAGTGTCGGGATGGCGTACTTCCGTGAGCGAGGTATTCGCCCAGAGACCATTGAGAAGTTCGGTCTGGGCTACTCACCAGAGGGGAAGAGTGTGCTGACCCAAGCAGCAGTGCATGCCGGCTTCCCGCTTAAACGCTTGGTCGAGGTTGGGCTAACGATCCAGCACGAGGAGCATCAGAGTGGGATTGACCGCTTCCGTGGACGTGTGATCTTCCCTGTGCGTAACCTCAGTGGTCGTTATGTTGCCTTCGGGGGACGTATCATGGGCAAGCGGGATAAGACAGCCAAATATCTTAACTCACCCGAGAGCCTAATCTATTCCAAGAGTCGTGAGCTATATGGTCTCTACTGGGCAAAGAGTGCGATAGCTAAGGCTGGTAAATGCTATCTCGTTGAGGGCTATACGGATGTCCTCTCGATGCACCAGTCCGGGATAGAGAATGTTGTCTCATCCTCGGGTACAGCCCTTACGCTGGATCAAATCCGACTGATTCGTCGCTTTACGACCGACATCACGGTACTCTACGATGGTGACCAAGCGGGGATTAAGGCCGCTCTCCGTGGGATTGATCTCTTGCTCGAAGAGGGCTTTCGTATCAAGGTGGTATTGCTACCCGATGGGGAAGACCCAGACTCCTTCGCACGGAGCCATAGCAGTAGCGAACTCCAGAGTTTCTTGGATGAACAAGAGACGGACTTCATCCACTTCAAGATCGACCTCTTCCGTGAGGAGATGGCACGTGATCCCCTACGACGTGCCGAACTGATTACAGATATTATGGGTAGCATTGCTCTCATTCCTGACTCCATACAGCGAGCTGTGCTTATCCAGAGCTCCGCAGGGATTCTCCGTATGGATGAGCAGCTCCTTGCCTCGGAGGTGAATAAGCTTCGCAGGCGTGGTATTACAGCTTCGGGGCATTATGTTCCTAGTAATCCTACTCCTACCCCTGCTACGCCGCCCGAAGAGCCTGAGGTGGATTCCGCTCAAGAAGAGCAGATAGCAGTCACCAGCCCTTCCCCTCTGGTTGATGAAGGAAGCATTGAGCCTTTTGAGCGTGAATTGATGCAGCTCTTACTCCTTTACTATGATCATACTATTCATATCCCTACAGGAATGGGTACGCCTGAGGTGCAAGGTGTAGCATTCCCTGCCACACCTGCACGCTATCGCCTGATTGACTTCGTGTATCGGGAGCTAGAGATAGATAATGTAG
The DNA here is from genome assembly GCF_000565015.1 of Porphyromonas catoniae ATCC 51270. GTDB lineage: Bacteria > Bacteroidota > Bacteroidia > Bacteroidales > Porphyromonadaceae > Porphyromonas > Porphyromonas catoniae. The sequence goes on along the minus strand of NZ_JDFF01000020.1, from coordinate 49,973 downwards.
AGGAGATGTATTCGCCTCTTTTTGCTCGCTTTATTCATGAACTTCGGGTAAAGAATGAGGAAGGGACATTTGCCCCAATATCATACTTTACCAATCACGAAGATGCTGCTCTGAGGAAGCTCACCACGGAGCTAGCTGCCGAGAGTGACCTTCTGGAGTTTCGTCCTGATATGGTCGATCTGCCTCAATACCTGCTTGACCTCCCTACCTCAAATAAAGGTGTCGGTGGAAGTCTGTCTTCGGCAGACGATGAAGAGGAAGATATCAAGCGAGAGGAGCGTTATTTGGGTTCGCTTGCCATCCGAGCCTGTAATAGCTATAAGATGGCTCTACTCGTCCGCTACATGCATCAGCTGCATGATGAACTAAAAGCAGCCCAGAGAGCCTCAGATGCTAGTGAAGTCCTTTCTCTGATGTCTAGCCTAGCAGACCTGAATGCCGAGAAGAGGCGTCTCTCCAACCTGCTCGGTGATCGTACGATTGTGGGTTAAGCTTCTCAACCGACTTCTCTCATTGTATAAATGGAATTCTCTAGTATGTAGGGAGGGGTACCTCTGTGTGCTTCGTGAGTGTAGAGTTTTTGATATCCTTAAATGGTGAAGTTTGGGGAGGTGGCCTCCGCGACCCATATTTAAATTATATGTCCTCTCATAAGGGCCTGGAAATAGGACGCTTTGAGAAGAGGAGAAATGAGTTATGGTAAGTCGTCACAACGACTTACCATAACTCGTTTTAGAGACTTACTATAACTCGTTTGGAAGAGTTACCATAACTCGTCACAACGACTTATGGTAACTCGTGAGGAGGTAATTTAGCAGTATTGTAAATACCTGTTTTATAGCTGTCTAGGAGAGGATGTCCAGATGGGGCATAGAGGTCTTTTGTACAAGAGCGTGTGGTGATTGAACTGTATGGGAGCTCGAGACTACGGAGCGGTGGGCAAAGAGCTAGGGACAGTGGGTCGTAAGGCTAATGGAATGAGGGGGTGTAGGCTGAGGTATGGGCTTGATAGAGATCTATGGGATTACTTAATATTTACGTACATTTGTAGCATAGATTATTATAGTGTAGGATGTAGATGGAGGAGGCTCGAGTAGATAAATGGCTGTGGGCGGTACGTATCTTCAAAACCCGATCAATCGCAACCGATGCCTGCAAGAAGGGGCGAGTCGCCGTTGGGGGAACTGTTGTTAAACCCTCACGAATGATACATGTCGGGGATATTGTCTCCGTGCGTAAGCCTCCGATTGAATATTCCTTTCGTGTTATCCAGCTCCTTGGATCAAGGGTTGGGGCAAAGCGTGTAGAGGAGTTCATGCAGAATGTCACCCCCCGTGAGCAGTACGAACTCCTAGAGCTACAACGAGTGTCGGGCTTTGTGGATCGAGCTAAAGGGTTGGGGAGACCGACGAAGAAGGACCGACGAGATCTGGATCAATTTGCAGAGGAGCTTCCCGAGGGGATAGAGATTTTTGATTGGGATGAGGAGTGGGATTAGCGTGGGGTTGTCTCAAAGTGCTATAGTAGATTAAGTTGATATTAGACAAATGGAATATGAGAATAAAAGACCAGATCTCTCTTCGCAAGATAGCAGATGAGTACATCATGATCGTAGGCTCAGAGGATAGTTTGGATTATACACAAGCTGTGAGCCTCAACGATAGTGCGGCGTACCTCATCGAGCAGGTTCGGGACGAAGACTTTACGCAGGAGGACTGGGTTGATCTCCTTACCGAGCGGTACGATGTGAGCCGAGAGCAAGCCTCCGCAGATATAGAGCTCCTCGTCCAGATGCTCAAAGAGGCAAACGTAATAGATTGAGTACGACACACTCCTTGTCTCAGCAGGAGCACCTTTTCCTAGAGCTACTGGCCTCTGCCATTCATGGGGATATTCCCGATCCTACACCTTTTGTAGGGCTTGATGATGCTGTGTGGACACAGATCCATAGGCTCATGGTAGCACATGCAGTCCCCGCTTTCGTAGGGGACCGTGTCTTACTTTTGCCTAAAGAAGCCCTGCCCTGCCGTACCCTTCGCCTGACAATCTTCTCAGAGATTGAGATGACTAAGCGGGGAAATCGTTACCTAACCAAAGCACTTGAGCAACTCTCCGCTCTCTACCAAGCTCATGACCTTCCCTTCGTCCTGCTCAAGGGCTTAGGACTGTCACTCTTTTATCCCGATCCTACGCTCCGTACAGGCGGAGATTTGGATACGCTTTTCTACCGATCAGGGGATTACGAGCGTGCCAATGCCCTGCTGGAGGCTGAGGGCTATTACCTACATGATGATTCGGAGGTGCGCTATGGTCATACAGCCTTCACCTATGGACGGACGGTCGTAGAGAACCATGCTAGAGCAGTCTTCTTTGATCACAAGAAATACAATCAGTTCTTTGATGACCTCGTCTGGGAAGCTGCGCAGTCGGATGCCTTCCTGACCATCACATACGAGGGATATACGTTTAAGACTCTTCCTCACGAGCTGAATATCGTCTATACGTTCATCCACATGTTCTTCCACTGGCTACATTGGGGGGTCGGTTTTCGACAGTACTGCGACTGGATACGGCTGATGACCCAGCTGAAAGGACAGGTGGATACAAAGGAGATTGAGCGAATCGCTGGTGCTCTGGATATCCTCTATCCAATGCAGCTCTTTGCTCAAGCTGCGGAGGAATATCTACATGTTGCCCCAGAGGTCTTCCCCTTCTCTCGGCTTGAGGGACATGATCCTTATTCGGATCAGATCGTTCGGGATGTTTTGCGTAGTGGGAACTTTGGTTTCAGCCAACGACCCGAGCGAGCTCGTAGTCGCCTCATGACAGATCTTAGGAAGTTGCTCTTTAAGGCACGTCGCTCTTACCGACTACATGCTATCGCCCCAACGCATGCCTCCCGGATTATTTGGGGATCGATCATTGGGCACTTAATGCTCCGCTTACGTAAGCTCTGATGCTCGAACTCATTCGCTTCATCCTTCGGGGACATAAGTGGAGCATCCTCTTAATCCTCCTACTCGGTCTCGGGACAGTGACGACCAATCTCGTCTTCATCTGGCTGTCCAAGTGTGTCATCGACATAGCATCTCATCAGCGAGGAGGATCAATACATGCTTATGCCGCAGCACTAGTCACGACTCTGGCTATCCAAGTGCTTTGTCGCATCGGTTCGGTTCGGCTCTCGAGTTATACTGCTGCACGTATGAGCAATGCTGTGCAGACGAAGGTCTTCTCTCACTTGCTCTATACACGCTGGGTAAGTCTGGGTAAGATGCATAGTGGAGACATGGTTGTGCGCATGCTCAAGGATACGGATAGCGTTGTTTCCTTCTTTGTGACTACGCTCCCCTCAAGCATCATCTCTCTAGCTCAGTTGGTTGGTGCGCTTTGTTTACTTTACTATTTCAGTCCGACATTAGCACTTATCCTGGGTGTTGGGATGCCCTTCTTGGCAGCCTTTGGTAAGCTCTACTACAAGCGTATGCGTCGCTATACGGATGAGATAAAGCAACATGAGAGCGAGATAACAGCACAGATACAAGAGACACTGCTGAACCAGACTGTGATCCGTACGTTTGAGCGTCAGGGAGCAGCTGTTGATCACCTCACCTTCCTGCAGGCACTTTATCTAAAGGCGGTCAAGAGGCAAACCTTCGTCTCGGTGTTTGCCAATCTCATCATGCAGGCTGCTTTCTCTGGTGGTTATATCGTAGCGTTCCTATGGAGTGCTCGAGAGCTGTATGGAGGAGCGATTACCTTTGGTCTGATGACGTCTTTCCTACAGCTCGTAGCTAGGATCCAGTCTCCTCTGACAACACTCATTGCTAATCTTCCGCTACTTATCTCTTCGAAGTCTTCGCTGGATCGTTTGGTGAGCCTGCTTGAGTTTAAGACCGAGCAGATGGGAAGGCATATTTACCTTACTGGGCATGTTACTCTTGAGGTGAAGGATCTAGGCTTCCGATATAGTGAAGATGAAGACTGGGTGTACCAAGACTTCTCGCTGAAGGCAAGCACAGGAGACATGGTGGCTCTCATGGGGCGTACAGGGGCAGGGAAGACAACTCTGCTTCGCCTGCTACTTGGATTGATTACTCCCAGCGATGGGACTATTCAGCTGTCTGATGGAGCTGGGAAGGTCTACCGTGTGAGCGAAGAGACACGGAGTAACTTTGTCTATGTTCCTCAGGGTGGCTCACTGTTTAGTGGGACAATTCGTGAGAACCTCCTCATTGGAGATGAGCGAGCCACGGACGATAGGTTAAATGAGGTGCTAAGACTAGCAGTGGCAGACTTTGTCTTTGAGCTCCCGAAGGGACTAGACACTGTGATCGGAGAGCGAGGCTTAGGACTCTCGGAGGGTCAGGCGCAACGTCTGGCGATTGCTCGTGCCCTACTTAGACCTGGTAAAATACTGCTCCTTGATGAAGCGACTTCGGCCCTTGACCAAGAGACCGAGAGGCAGTTCCTCGCCTACCTCAAAGGACAGGCAAGCGATCGTCTGATACTCTTCATCACGCATCATCCTGAGGTCGCTGCTCAGTGTGACCATGTGGTTCACCTGTAGCTTGCGAGGTAAGGCTGAGGTAGAGCTAGCAGGGTGGTGCAGGAAAATATTCCAAGTGAAGAAGAGCAGCATGTTTTCCCAAAGGTCGGCAATACTTTATGCATGCTTGTTCGAAGGAGATGGATATGCTCTATTCAGAAGTGAAGGCAACCTGAGGGAGGGTATGAGATGCAGATAACAGAACGATAGATAACGATGGATAGATTTAAGGGCTTTCTCTTTGGGATGATTGCCTCCTCGACCTTTGGTCTCATCCCATTGTTTACTTTGCCGATGATGGCTGAGGGGCTTGGGACGGATAGTATCTTGACTTACCGAATGTTCTTGGCGTGCCTCTTAGTGATGATTCTAATGCGAGTGCGGGGCGTGCCGCTACGTACCAACCTTAGGGAGCTGAAGTGGTTTGCCTTCTTGGGCTTCTTTTATTACGGATCAGCAGCACTGTTGTTCCAGGGCTACTACTCCATGAGCAGTGGAATGGCCACTACACTGCATTTCCTCTATCCCATTGGGACGACACTGATTATGGCCATTGTCTTTCGGCAGAAGACCTCGATATATACGGTCATCGCTATTGCTCTAGGCTTGTCGGGGGTTGCTTTGCTTAGCCTGCGTGGAGGTGTAGGGCAGACGAGCTCATTGACAGGTGTAATCCTCGTGCTACTATCTGGGCTTAGCTATGCGATCTACCTTGTGACGGTGAATAATGTGAAGGTTCTCCGCTCGATGGATAATCTCAAGTTAACCTTCTATGCCATCTTCTTTAGCGGAGTGTTCTTCCTCCTTGACACATTGCTCACGGGAGGGTTGCAACCCATCCCGAGTAAGGGGGCTATGCTGAAAGTCCTCCTACTTGCACTCCTACCCACACTTGTTTCTAATTTGGCTTTGGTCAGAGCGATTAAGAGCATTGGCTCGACGCTCACCTCGGTCCTGGGGGCAATGGAGCCTCTGACAGCTATTGTCATTGGGGTACTCTTCTTGGGTGAAGAGGTGTCGTCTGCGATGCTACTGGGTGTAATACTGATCCTGAGTGCTGTGACGATTATTGTCCTCTCACCACTACTGGATAAGAACATTGCTGACCGTCTGAAGCGGTTTGCACGAAAATAGGGTTGTGTAGTAAGCCCTAACTCCTTGATGTTTGCGCTTTTTGGTTATCTTTGGTTCAGAATATAACGCCTCGCCAGGAGGCATAGGAAATGAGTTATGGAGCAGTTTAGTCATCTAGCGACACGCATATTCAAGGAGGCCATTGCCGTCTATGAGCGAGAGGGAAGTATCGATACCCCTCCAATCAATCCCTACCAACCGCATACGATTGAGCATGATCTCTTCCGAAAGAACTGGATTGACAACGCCCAGTGGTGTCTAGAGGATATCATCCGAGATCCTGAGATTGACCCTGTGCAAGCACTCATTATCAAGAGGCGTATAGATAAGAGTAATCAAGAGCGTACCGATTTAGTCGAACTCATTGATAGCTTTTTCCTTCAGCAGTATGCATCGGTACAGCCCCAAAGTGATGCTAAGATCAATACAGAGAGCCCGGCCTGGGCCATTGATCGTCTCTCTATCCTTGAGCTGAAGATCTATAATATGGACAAGGCTGTACATACGGCAGGTCAGGATGAAGCCCTACGTAAGAAATGCAGTGACAAGCTCCATGTCCTGCTCGAGCAGGAGCGAGACCTGATGCAGGCGATTGATGAGCTACTCGAGGACATAGCCCAAGGGCGTAAGTACATGAAGGTCTATAAGCAGATGAAGATGTACAACGATCCAGAGCTCAATCCGATGCTCAAAGGGCAAAGCCTTTAATCCCCCTTATCCCTTTCCTTGGCACGCTACTTAGTCATACGCCTCTCCGCTATAGGAGATGTGGCGATGCTCATACAGCTGCTCTACTCGGTGGCACGCACCAACGAGCAGCACGACTTTGTCCTGCTTACCCAGCCCTTCATGACAGAGTTGCTCCTCGACCCTCCCGATAACGTCGAGGCGATGGCTATTGATGTCCGTCGTGAGGAGCGTGGTGTGCTGGGGCTGATGCGCTATGCACGTCGTTTGAGACTGGAGCGGTTTGATGCCGTGCTTGATCTACATGACGTCCTTAGGACGAAGTTCTTGCGCTCCTACCTACATCTCTTTGGCATACCAACCAAGCACCTAAAGAAGCCTCGACAGGAGCGTCGTAGACTCGTACAGAATAGCCCCGACAAGGACCTCACGCCTCTGCCCCCTATGTGGCAGCTCTATCGTCAGGTCTTCATCGAGGCTGGGCTTAGTGTCCCTGAGAGCATTCCTCCCATAGACATCCATCCACTACTCATGCAGAGCTTCGAGCGACTGCACCCTGAGCTACTCTTGCATCGTGGTAGCAAGGTGCGCTTGGGGGTGGCTCCCTTCGCCTCTACGCCTGCCAAGACCTATTCCCCAGAGTTGATGAAGCAAGCCATCCGTACCCTAGTAGAGGATGGACGCTTTGAGATCTTGCTCCTCGGGGGGAAGGGTAAGGAGGCTGAAACCCTAAGTTCATGGGAACAGGAGTTCGAGGGAGTGCACTCCATTGCGGGGAAGCTAGACTTCTCTGAGGAGCTGATCCTCTTGTCTACACTTGATGCTGTGGTCTCGATGGATAGTGCCAATATGCATCTTGCTTCGCTTGTGGGCACTCGGGTCCTCTCTGTCTGGTGCTGTACACACCCTGCCGCTGGATTCCTTGGTATCGGTCAGCGTTGGGAGGACTGTCTCCAGCCCGAGGGACTAGATAGGCGTCCATGTAGCATCTTTGGTGATAATAAGCGTTGCCACTCGGGGGATAATTTCCTTTGCTCTAGGTCGATGTCACCCGATGCCCTTACACAGCCACTCCTAGAGCTGGCTGATGGGTTTACCTCCAACTAATAAATACCTTCATCCCATTCATGAAGTTACGAATTAATAAACTCATTAGTGATGCTGGCCTTGGCTCCCGAAGGGATGTCGAGGAATATATCAAACGGGGTCGGGTCAAGATCAATGGCCGTGTTGCTCATCTCGGAGATATGGTTTCAGAGGAAGACACCGTGTTCTTCGATGAGGTGGATCTACCTGTGAAGGAGCTGATCCGTGACCATATCGCCGAGGAGAAGCTCCAAGAGCGAGAGCAGAAGGCCACGAATCGTCCTCGCTCGAAGGATAGACGCAGTGAGCGTGCTGAGAGCCAGCGTCTACAAGCTGCACCCAAGAGCGCTGCCCTAAGGAAGGGGAGTAAGAATAACCCCGAGAACCGCCAGAGGCATAAGGCTCGTACCCAGGGCTGGTCTGATGATGAGCCCGAGCTGGATGAGCATCTGCTTCGTCATAGGAATAGCGGCCGACGTGGTGCACAGCGCACCTCGCAGCCCACTCTACGTCCGAGAGGACGCAAGAATAACGACTGGGAGGATTAGTCCCGCCAGCTCTAGTTTTAATTGAATGAAAGTTTACATCGTCCGCCATACATCCGTTGTCCTTGATGGGAACCATGTCTGCTACGGCTTCTCTGACATAGATGTTCGCCCGACCTTTCGAGAAGAAGCCACCCTTACTCGTCAGGCCCTTGAGGGGTTATCCTTTGACGGGGTTTTCTCTAGCCCTCTGAGGCGTGCCCGTAAGCTCGCTACCTTCTGTGGCTATCCTGATCCCATAGTCGATGATCGACTGAAGGAGATGAACTTCGGGGAATGGGAGGGTAAGCTCTGGTCTGATATCATCATAGATCAGGGCACTCAGGAGTTCTTCCTTCGCTACATTGATCACCCTACCCCTGGGGGCGAGTCCCTGAGGATGCAGTATGATCGTGTGCGTAGCTTCTTGATGGAGAAGCAGGCTGCGGGGTACCAAGAGGTACTTATCTTCTGCCACGGAGGGGTAATCAACTGTGCCCGTACACTGGCTGGTCTCTGTCAGCTGGAGGATGCATACGCTACGATCCCACCCTTCGGCTCTGTGACGGAGCTGGATTTCTCGTTCCTTGAGGTTTAGGGAACAAAAGCTTTCCCTGAGCTGTATTACATGTGAACGGTTTTATCACTTAACATTAAGATTTAATCACTACTCTTATGAAGTTTACAGAAAAGATGCAGACTGCCATCAACGCCCAGATTGCGCTTGAGATGTGGTCTGCCAACATCTACCTCTCTATGTCAGCATACTTCGCACAGCAGGGGCTAGATGGGTTCGCTCACTGGTACCATCAGCAGTACAAGGAGGAGCTAGAGCATGCCGAGGATATGATGCACTACATCATCCAGCGCGGTGGGAAGGTGAAGATCCAGTCTATCCCTGCGGTGGAGACGGAGTTCGCCTCTGCACTGGAGGTCGCTGAGAAGGCCTATGCACATGAGTGCCTAGTCTCGGAGAAGATCGAGGAACTAGTACGTCTAGCGTCTGCTGAAGCTGATATGCCTTCGCAGGACTTCTTCTGGAAGTACATCCGTGAGCAGGTAGAGGAGGAAGCAACTGCCTCCAATATTGTGGATCGGGTGCGCCTAGCCTCAGACCATGCCATTATCTTCCTAGACAAGGAGCTGGCATCCCGCTAAGCACTGACTCTATGAGCCTTCATGGGCTACAACGAGGCTGTACTATGGATCTCCATGGTACGGCCTCGTCGCTTTTGGGATAGGGGTGTAGAGGGGCTTCTTTGTGATCCTAGCAAGGGTCTCGGCAGAGTCCTTGCTAGGGTTCCCTCGGAGACCCTTGCAAGGGTGACTAAGCGATGCATGCAAGGGGCTCTCTGACAGTGTAAGGGGGGGCTGGACGAGCTGGGATAGGAGTATTGGCACTCTCCTTGCCCTAGCTCTTACTCAACATGCTCGGTCTTCCCCTAAGGAACATTACCTTTGTAAGAGCAATTTTATCTTCAGACAACTAGTGGAACAACCAACATTTACCCCCAATTCTCCCCAAGGGGATGGTAATCAAGATCCCATCCGTGTGCTCTCGCCTAGGGAGTTTATCGCTGCAGCTGAGGCGGATAGCACAGCTGTCCTGCTCGATGTACGTCGCCTCGTCGAGTATGAGAGTGGCCATCTCGAGGGAGCAATCCTCTTGGATTGGCAGAGCACGGAGTCTTTCCTCGAGGGACTTTCGCATCTAGATAAGTCCCGTACCTACTACGTCTATTGCCGTAGTGGGAAGCGTAGCCATGCTGCCACGAGCTTGATGCAGGCAGAGGGCTTCCGTGTAGTGGATATGCAGGGCGGGATACTACACTGGCAGGAGCTGGGGCTCCCTACCGTCCGCTGACAAGTATTTAGAAACAGTAACGATAACCCGTAATGATTAAGATCTATGGAATGAGTAGCTGCCCTGACTGCACCCATGTCTGGGAGCAGGTCAAGGGCAAGGAGGGCTACGAAGTGATTGATATTGGACTTCATGTGCGTGACCTCAAGGCGTTTTTGAAGCTAAGGGATCACAGCCCTGCCTTCACGACGGCGAAGGCTCGAGGGGCAGCAGGTATCCCGTGCTTCGTGCTTGAGGATGGCACGGTGACGCTTAGCCCCGAGGATGCAGGGCTACATTCCCTCTCATCCCCCGCAGGAGGAGCCTGTAGCCTCGATGGCTCAGGTTGCTAGTCTACTCTCCTCTCCTCTCCCCCGATCCCTCTAGCAGAAAAAGAAACAACCCAAGCATCGATCTCATGTCGGTGCTTGGGTTGCATTGTTGGGAGTAAAAGGTGCTTACTACAGCCCGTGTTCTCCGAGGTAACGCTCAGCCTCAAGGGCGGCTTTACAGCCAGAGGCAGCAGCGGTGATAGCTTGCCTGTAGAATGGATCTGCCACGTCTCCAGCAGCGAATACCCCAGGGACCTTGGTGCGTGGTGTAGCTCCTTCGGTGAGGATATAGCCTACTTCATCGGTGTCGATGTAGGGGGCGAATAGCTCAGAGTTGGGGTGGTGTCCGATAGCCAAGAAGAAGCCATCTATGGCAAGGTCTACCTGCTCTTCGTCTGGCTCTCCCTTGCGCTTGATGAGGTGGGCTCCCTCGACACCTTCCTCACCGTATAGCCCAACCGTATTGTGCTCATAGAGGATGGTAATCTTGGGGTTAGCTTCGACACGCTGACGCATGATATCGGAGGCTCTAAGGTAGTTCTTGCGCACGATCATGTAGACGTGCGAAGCAAGGCTAGCTAGATATAGTGCTTCTTCGCAGGCTGTGTCTCCACCGCCTACCACGGCGACCTTCTTACCTCGATAGAAGAACCCATCACAGGTAGCACAAGCAGAGACGCCCATACCAGCGTACTTCTCTTCATCGGGTAGCCCGAGGTACTTTGCTGTAGCCCCCGTTGAGATGATTACGGTGTCAGCCTCAACCTCTTTGCCGTCGCTGAAGGTAACAAGATATGGAGCCTTCGATAAATCAACGGCGGTAGCAAGTCCCGAGCGGATTTCTGTGCCGAAGCGCTCTGCTTGTAGGCGAAGGTCCTGAATGAGTGCAGTGCCAGTCACGCCCTGGGGATACCCAGGGAAGTTCTCTACTTCTGTTGTCTGTGTCAGCTGGCCTCCAGGCTGAAGCCCCTCATACAAGAGTGGGGAAAGGTTTGCACGCGAAGCGTAGATCGCTGCGGTGTATCCTGCGGGTCCAGAGCCAATGATTAGGCATCTGCGATGTTCTCTGCTCATAAGTAAAGCCTTAGTGGTTAAAAGGTAAAGTGAAAAGATGTATCGGGTTAACGCATATCACGGAGCTTCCTCTGCAGCTCCTGACGTGCAAAGAATATGCGGCTCTTGACTGTCCCGAGGGGGATGCCTAGTGTCTCAGCGATCTCGTTGTACTTATAGCCCGAGACGAACATGGAGAAAGGCTCTTTCAAGGAAGGTTGGAGCGAGGCAATAGCCTGTGTGATCTCCTTGATATCCATAGAACCCTCTGGCGTGTTCTCTCCGCCCTCGCTCAGGAGAGGGACGTTATAAGCATCTACGTTGGGGTCGATGATGCCTTGCGTACGGACGAGTTTATGGTAGTTGTTGATGAAGATGTTACGCATGATCTTGAGCACCCAACCCTTGAAGTTGACGTTGTCGACGAACTTATCATAGTTGTTGAGCACACGCAGCGTTGTGTCCTGCATGAGATCTTCGGCGTCTGCTTCATCCTTGGTGAGCGTACGAGCGAAGTTCTTCATATAGTCCTGCATCCCGATCAGGTCCTTCTGTATCTGTAGCACGTCCATAGTGTATGCTGTTTATAAGTTACCCTTGTACAATTATTTTCACAAAGATAAGACTATTTCCCTGCTCCAATTGAAGGTTTTGTATATATACCCATAGACGTTATCTATGGTAAGTGTAGTTACCATTCTATGGGGTTAAGGTGATGCTCTCTGAGGTAGGCGTTGCAGGTGGAGAAATGGCGACAGCCGAAGAAGCCTCGATGGGCTGAGAGAGGCGAAGGATGGGGAGCCTCGAGGATGAGGTGGCGGTTACGCTCAATCATCGCAGCCTTCCTGCGGGCTGGCGTCCCCCAGAGAAGGAAGACAACATGCTCTCGCCTGCGGTTGATCGTTGAGATGATTTCATCGGTAAAGGTCTCCCACCCTAGGCTCTGGTGCGAACCTGCTTGCCCCGCACGTACCGTCAGGGTTGCGTTCAGTAGGAGGACACCTTGCTGCACCCACGGCAGGAGGTTCCCCTCACGGATGATGGAGGGGCGTCCTAGATCGCTCTGGATCTCTGTCTTCATATTCTGAAGGCTGGGAGGCACAGCGACTCCCTCGGGGACAGAGAAGGAAAGCCCCTCTGCTTGCCCTGCTCCATGGTAGGGGTCTTGCCCGAGGATCACGACCCGCACCTGAGGTAAGGGGCAAAGGTCTAGTGCTCGGAAGATCTGTCCAGCAGGCGGGTAAATAGGATAGCCCGATTGGTACTCCGCCCGTACACGATCCGTCAGGATCGAGAAGTAGAGCTTCTCAAACTCAGGGGCGAGTGCCTCCCTCCAGCTTTCCTCTAGTCGTACGTGCATTGTGTCTGTCTTTGTGGGGTAGATAGGATAAGCAAAGGGCATCCAATCTTATGATCAAACGCCCATTACCCTCATCTTTTATTTAAGTCTTCTCTGAAGCAAGTCAGCCTGCTTCCTTGGGTGGAAGATGGGATTCGAACCCACGACACCTGGAACCACAATCCAGTGCTCTAACCAACTGAGCTACAACCACCATGTTGCCTAGACGTTTCCGTCAGAAGCAGTGCAAAGATAGGAAGACTTTTTTAGATAACAAAACACCTCCTTGCCGCCTATCTCAGGTCTGTATGCCTTAGCCTCCACCTCTAGCCCCCTTTGCTTTTCGCTTGCCCCCAGCTTAGCCTACCTCATCAGTTGTAGACTGAAGGCGAGGGATAGGCTCTTAGTCAAGGGGTGTACGAGCTGAATAAGTACCTCTGTACCACTTGTGAGGGAACTCATAGAATCACCTATGATAGGTGACGATGTAGACCTATCATAGGTGATGGTCGCCACCTATCATAGGTGGTGGATGAGGTTGCGAGAGAAACTCCATGCAGGTGATACTCTAATTTTCAGAGAGGACTAAGGTAAGGGGATATTCATCGTGTGGGGAAGGTGTGTCGTTGTAGCTTTTGGCTCTTTACTCCTAGGGTCTCGGGGTGCTACTTCTAGGGACATGGGATGTACGCCTCTATGAGCACCAGATATTGCTCGGTCTTTTACGAGAGGAAATTCCGTACCTTTGCCCAAGGGTGAGCCTCCGAATGCAGAGGAAGTTTGGCTCGCTCTGTACCCAAAGACAAACGCAAGAAGAGATGAATATAAAGGTAATCAAGAAGGTAATCTTGGTGCTGATGGTACTCGTTGTCGTGGCGGCAGTAGTGTCGTTACCCTTCCTGAACGAGGCGCAGCGCATGATCGTTGGCATGGGAGCTGGCCTAGGGCTGGTGAACCTGCTGGGGCTACTGTTTTTCCTTAGTAAGAATAGCAAGCCCACCAAGCCTTAGTCCTTCTTTTTAAGACAAGAAATGAAAAGCCCACACCTCAAGCAAGGTGTGGGCTTTTTGCTGTGAAATATGTCTGTGGTTTCTCTTTCTCTCTACGACTTATAGCGCCATATCTACTTGGGAGGGAGTATGCTTACCTCGGGTAGATAACTCTTCTTTCTCTAGCGAGAGCTCGGCTTTTCCCTCGAGGATCCTACTTTCGTCTGCTTTGGGAAGGTTCCCTTTTGGGGTGAGAGCCTTTGTGCCTTTAGCGTCGGCGCAGGAAGAGCCGAGTGGGGTAGAGCGAGATGAGGTAAGAGATCAGTGTGACGGTGAGAAAGGTTAAGAGGAGGTCATCCCAATGGATGGCTATGGGGAGGGGTTGAAGGCTAAGCCCGACGCCTGCGGTGATGAGCCCGAACTTCTGCTGGAGCACGCAGACGATGAGCCCCAGCACCAACCCTGAGGCTGAGCCAAGGACTGAGATCAAGAAGCCTACACGGCGGAAGATAGCCCCCACCATAGAGGGCTTTGCTCCGAGCGAGGTGAGTATACGCGTGTCCTCTTGTTTCTCTAGCAGGAGCATTGTCAGCGAGCTAGCGACGTTGAAGGCGGCAAGCAGGAGAATGAAAAGTAAAATCAGGTAGGTCATCACCTTCTCCATCCGGATGAGGTAAGACAGGTCGGGGTGTTGCTCTTCACGGCTAAGCACACGGATGCTTGCCCCGAGGTCTTTGGCGAGCTTGGCCTGTATCGAGCTTAGGTTTGTCCCCGAGGGGAAGCGAAGGCCGATGGCAGAGACTTCGTTGGGACTGTAGTCTAGCGCCGAGCGAAGGGCAGGTAGAGGCAAATAAAGGGTATGGTCAGTCTCGAGGCTCAGCGAGGCATATTGCCCTACGACCTGCACCGAGAGAGAGGTGAAGGCGCTACTGGGAGCTAGAGGATTGATGAACCCAAGGCGACGAGGGAAGAGTAGCTCCGTATCAGGCGCAGGGCTAGAGCGGTGGCTAGAGGCAAGAGAGAGGTTAATGCCTGCCCCGATATTGACAGGGATGGTGTCTCCATCGCTAAGCAGACCTGTTTCTGCTTCCGTCAGTACCTTCCCAGAGGCAATGCTATCGGCCATGGCAAAGACCTTGGAGAAATGGTGGTCAATGCCCAGTACATCCACGACCCACTGTTGGTCATGAGCACGCAGGAGTCCCTTGCTCTCTAGGAGGAGGGTGTAGCTCGCTACGCCTGCAGACTTTAGGCTAGGCTCCAGCTGAGGTAGCTTCGCTAGATCAAGGATTGTCCCCTCGCTGGGGCGAAGTAGGATCTCTGCATCGGTCTGCTCCGTTCCCTCTAGGATCAGCTCTACGTAGCCGTTGTAGACAGAGAGGACGCATACCAGAGCCATCGAGACCACCGCAAGGGCAAGGGCGGAGACGGCTGTGACGTAATTGACGGCGTGGAGCCGTGTCTTACTGAAGAGGTAGCGTAGGGCAAGTCGGAAGCTGAGCACGAGGGGAAGGGGCTAGGATATTACTCTTTGAGACCAAGGAGGCTGTCTATGCGCTCCAGATAATCCAATGAGTCATCGATGAAGAAGGTCAGCTCGGGGAGCTTACGCAGTTGCTTGCCTACCCTTCCCCCAAGATCATAGCGGATTGCCTTGGTATTGGCTCGTATCGAGGCAAGCAGTTCCTCCGCTTTCTCAGAGGGGAAGATGCTCAGACGTACACGGGCGATGCCGAGGTCAGGGCTTACGGTTACCGAGGTAACGGTGATGAGTGTACCAGGTAGGCTCTGGGTCTGCTGGCGGAAGAGGTCGCTGATCTCTTTCTGGATAAGCCGATTGATACGGCTCATTCTAGTATTGTCCATTTTATACGTTATCGATTGGTGAGGGAGTGAGGGATGCAGTTCGTTGTTTATGGAGGTAGGTTTGGAGCTCCTCTGCCGTAGCATCTGCGGGACATTCCTCGAAGGGGATGCGGTAGGTACACCCTGCTTGATAGTCCGAGCAGCCGTAGGCGGTACGACCACGTAGTAGGGTACCCCTCTGGCAGTATGGGCAGGTAATGCCTGTGGAAAGACTGGGGGAAGGAGATGCAGGAGTAGAGGGTGCTGTGAGGACGGAATGCGTGAGCTGTACGAGTAGGTCTTTGAGTTCGTTGATGAAGGTTTGCGTCGGTAGCTCCTTACGCTCTATCTGGCGAAGCTTATACTCCCATTGCCCGGTAAGTGAGGCGCTTTTTAGGAGCTCGTAGTTGATAAGTGATATCAGTTGTTTGCCTGTCTCTGTGGCGTGGATTTGACTGCGCTTGACCTTCTCAATATAGCCACGTTTGAAGAGTGTCTCGATGATGTTTGCCCGTGTGGAGGGGCGACCGATACCATTCTCCTTCATTGCCTCTCTCAGCTCTTCATCCTCGACGAATTTCCCAGCAGTCTCCATCGCTCTTAGGAGGGTAGCCTCGGTATAATACTTGGGTGGTTGGGTCTGCTTTTCCTTGATTTCGGGGGTGTGGTCGCCCTGCTCTCCGAGGGTGAAGTTCGGGAGGATCGCCTCGTTGGTCTCGGAGGTGTCTTTGTCTCCTTCGCTCTTGTTCTCATCGGGTATCTCTGCCTCACCTGAGAAGACGATACGCCAGCCGGGCTCAAGGATTTCCTTGCCTGATACCTTGAAGGTAACACGCTCTACTCGTCCCTCCACGCTGGTGGTGCTTACCTTACAATCTGGGTAAAACGAGGCGATGAAGTGCCGTACGATGAGGTCATAGACCTGAGCCTCTCTCTCGGCAAGTCCCGAGGCACGTATACCCGTAGGTATAATGGCATGGTGGTCAGTGACTTTGGTGTTGTCAAAGACCTTCTTACTCTTGCGAATGGTGCCACCATTCAGTAGGGGTGGGACGAGGGTAGGATAGGGTGTAACTAGGTCGCTCAGGATGCTCTTGACCTTGGGATAGAGGTCTTCGCTGAGGTAGGTTGTATCAACACGTGGATAGGTGGTGAGCTTCTTCTCGTAGAGACTTTGTATCGTAGCTAGGGTCTCCTCTGCGCTCATCCCGAACTTCTTATTACACGCTACTTGTAGGCTCGTTAAGTCGAAGAGTCGGGGAGGGAGTTCCTTGCCGTCCTTCTTCTTTATGCAGGTAATCTCGAAGGGCTTGCCGAGTATGGAGGTGAGGGCTTGCTGGGCCTTCTGGTGGTCAGTGTACTTGCCCTTGTCTGCGCTGAAGACAACGTCACGATAGGAGGTTTTCAACTCCCAATAGGTCTCAGGCTTGAACTGCTCGATGGCCTGCTGACGCTCTACAATGAGGGCGAGGGTAGGGGTTTGTACCCGACCGATGGAGAGGGGTTGCTTGCGCTCCCTCTGCCCGTAGCGCAGGGTGTAGAGTCGGGTAGCATTCATACCAAGCAGCCAGTCTCCGATGGCGCGGGCTAGCCCAGCCTCGTAGAGGGATTGGTAGTCTTGCTCGTCCCGAAGATGCTCAAAACCCTCACGGATGGCCTCGTCAGTAAGGGAGGAGATCCAGAGGCGTTTGATGGGGACACGACAGCCTGCCTTCTGCAGTACCCATCGCTGGATGAGTTCGCCCTCTTGCCCAGCATCGCCGCAGTTGATGACTAGCTCTGCCTCTGAGACGAGCCGCTCTATGACGGCGAGCTGTCGCTGGTAGTGCTCTATCTCGATGGCCTTGATACCGAAGCGATCGGGGATCATAGGGAGAGAGGAGAGGCTCCATGCCTTCCACTCAAGTCGATAGTCGTGAGGCTCCTTGAGGGTACAGAGGTGACCGAAGGTCCAGGTGACGGCATACCCATTACCCTCGATATAGCCGATGCCCTGGTCTACCTTTCGTTGGGTAGCCCCGAGGATGGATGCTATGTCTCTTGCCACACTTGGCTTCTCCGCGATACAGACGATCAAAGTAGTCGATATATGAGGGGTGAGTACCTGTTCATCGCAGGCAAAGATACAGCAAATCGAAGGTTTGTGGGGTGAAGGTGGGTAAAGGGAAGGGGTATAAAAGAGGAAACATCCTAAGATTCTAATAGGTGAATCTCAGAATGCCTCATCAAACAAATACACATCAAAACTATGGAAACCTTTACTGGAGCGGAAGACGGGACTCGAACCCGCGACCCTAACCTTGGCAAGGTTATGCTCTACCAACTGAGCTACTTCCGCCTAATGTAAGTCTTGCTGGAGGGTGGTTTGCCTTTCCCTTTTGCTCTGCAAAGGTAGCGCAAGTTTTTTATCTGACCAAATACTTCCGAAAATTCTTTTGAAAGGTGGGGGAATCCGAAGGGAGGGTTATCCTCTAGTCCAAGGCAGATAGAGGTGTGAAGTTGGGGAGGAATGCTTGGGATAGCTCAAGCGAGTAGATGGGGGATTGGGCAACACCCAGGAGGGGAAAGTAGGGGCGAGAAGCAGAGAGGAGTGAGTGATAAGTCTCTTGTGATAGTAGGCGGTGCTGAAGGGTAGGGTAGGTGGTACGTCTACTTGGATGCTCTAGGGGATGAAGGGGGCTAGAGAGAATGGGGCGATGGGTTTATGTCAGGGCTATTTACGCTCGATCTATAAACGCTATTCAATTGCCCCTCTGAAGGCTCTCTACCGATTCCTCTATATGGTTTTCTTCGGTACTAGAGAAATCACCTATGATAGGTGATGGTCGCCACCTATCATAGGTGGATGCATTAATCTATCATAGGTGATTGATGGGGTTACGGGGATACCTCTATGGGGATAGTGAAAGGGCTTCAAGATCGGCGATACGAGCAATAGAAAAAAACTGTAACTTTACACCAAAGAGAGGTAGCGCATTGGTGCATTTGCCTCTGGCTCTACATCTCACCACTACTCAATCAGGATATGGTTATGAAGACATTCCTTAGCATCTGTGCTGTAGTCCTTGGACTCAGCCTGACCTCTTGCGATTTATCCATGCTCACTAACCGGGGGGAGACCAACCGAATAGAGCGAGGTATGAGTAAGCGCGAAGTGACACGCATCCTAGGCAATCCCTCCTATCGCCGTCTAGCAGCTGATGGGTCGGAGGACTGGGAGTATCGCCGGACAAATATTGTCGGGGAGACCTCGGTAGTCGTGGTTACCTTCTACGAAGATCGTGTGGTACGTACGGATTCCTATAGCTCTGAGGATTGGGAGCGTCGTCGCTCTGATCCTAGCTATCCCCAGTATCCCAGCTATCCCCGTTATCCCAACTACCCCTCACAGCCACGATATGACGAGCACGAGCAGAACGAGAGCTTCGAAGACTTCCTAAGGGCGGTGGAGCGTCAGACGTTTACCAAGGATAAGATCCTCTTCATCCGTGATGCTGCTCGCCGTAATGTCTTCACTGTGGCACAGGCAGCGCGTCTCTTGAACCAGTTTACATGGGATAAGGAGAAGCTACAGGTGCTCGAGGCCGTGGGTCCCCGTCTACGTGATGGGCATAACGCCTATAAGCTCATCGAATACTTTACCTTCTCCGATGCAAAGGATAAGGCACGGCGTATCCTTGGCCTGTCTCGATAACATCCACCTATAACAATAGCTACTCATGAAAAAGTATGCTCTAGCCCTCGTGGCTCTTGTCCTCACCTTCCTCTCCTCATGTGGCGGAGTAGGGAAGCGACAGAGTGCAGTCAACCAGCTCGAGCGAGGCATGACTAAGGATCAGGTGACAGCTCTCTTGGGTGCTCCACGTAACAAGAGCGTGCAGGAGGATGGCTCCGAGACTTGGGATTTCTCCTATATGGACTTGCTTGACCGACATCTTCGGGTGAGCGTGACCTTTTTTAATGATCGGGTGACGAAGTATGATAGCCATAGGACGGACCATGATCATCGGGACAACCAGTCCCCCGTGATTGTTACTACGCCTCCCGCCATTCCCCCTCAAGGGCATATCCCACCTGCTACGAGAGGCCGAGGCTATATCGACTCCAGAGTATATGAGGAAGAGGCTCGTGCCTTTGAGCTTTTTCTGGAGGATGTTCGCCGTATCCCCTTCGATGACGAACGTATAGGTTTCATTTGCTCCGTTGCTCGGCGTAGCCTCTTCACCGTAGAGCAGGCCTCACGCCTCATCGCTCCCTTCCGATGGGACGAACAGCGACTAACCATCCTCGAAGCCCTCACCCCACGCCTTAGAGACGGATACAATGCCTTCCGCCTAATCGATCTCTTTAGTTACGGCTCTGGCAAGGAACGAGCACGGCAGATACTGGAGGCTAATCCCCCTATACCTTGGGACTATGACCCACGCAGTATGGGGCAGATGGAGGAGCAGGAGAGCTTCGAGGACTTCGTCCGTGCCGTGGAGCGGCAGACTTGGGATAAGGATAAGATAAATTATATCCGAGATGCAGCGCAGCGCAACTCGTTTACCGTACAGCAGGTCATACGTCTCTTGAAGCTCTTTACTTGGGATAACGAGAGGCTCCCTGTGCTAGAGGCTGTAGCCCCTCGTATAAGGGATGGCTTCAATACGTACAAGCTCATCGAGTACTTTGACTTCCAGGATGCCAAGCAAAAGGCTCGTCGCATCCTAGGTCTCACGGAGTGAGTTAACCGAGCTAGACGCTATATCCATAAATAGCAGTGCCCCCTATCGACCGAGGTCGATAGGGGGCACTGCTATTTAGGCAGGGGACTGCCTAGCGAATGGTGAAGGTCTTGCGGTGAATGGGGGTAAGGCCAAGCGTACGGATAGCTTCCTTGTGTGCTGGGGTTGGGTAACCCTTGTGCACCTCTAGCGCGTAGCCGGGGTATTCGGTGGCTAGGCGAAGCATTAGGGCATCTCGGTGGGTCTTAGCTAGTACCGAGGCGGCAGCAATACTGGTATACTTGCCATCACCTCCTACGATACACTTGTGGGGAATATCCGAGTAAGGGGTGAAGCGATTACCATCAATGAGTAGGAGCTGGGGGCGAAGGATGAGGTCGTCGATAGCTCGGTGCATCGCTAGGAAGGAAGCCCGCAGGATATTGATCTGGTCGATCTCCTCAGGAGATACACTTCCTACGCCCCATGCCAGTGCCTCCTGCTCGATAATGGGTCGTAGAAGTTCTCGCTGTCGCTCTGTCAGCTGCTTGGAGTCGTTGAGTAGGGGATGAGAGAAGCCCTCGGGGAGAATCACTGCAGCAGCCACCACGGGCCCTGCCAGACAGCCACGACCAGCTTCGTCACAGCCACACTCGATGAGTCCCTCTTGGCTGAAGGTAGGGAGTAGGGGGGCGTGTGCCTTTGCTTGCCTAGCCATACACCTAGAGGAGCATCGGGACGACCCGATGGAGTGCTTCGAAGAAGTAATCTACTTCCTCCCGAGTGTTATACAGCCCAAACGAAGCACGTGCCACAGCCTCGTACCCGTAACTGTGCAGGAGGGGCTCGGCGCAGTGATGCCCCGTGCGTATGGCTACCCCCATGTGATCAAGGAGTGTACCTAGATCGAAGGGGTGTATCTTCCCGATCCCAAAGGATAGTATCCCCCCCTTGTGGGGAGCAGTGCCAAGGATGTAGCTCTCTGGGAACTCACTCAGTAGTCGCTCTGTCGCATAGGCTAGAAGCTCCTCCTCGTGATGAGCGATGGCCTCTATCCCTAGCCGTTCGACGAAGTCTAGGGCAGCAGAGAAGGCGGTAGACCCGACATAGTCTGGTGTGCCTGCCTCGAACTTGAAGGGGAGTACATTGTATGTCGTCTTCTCGAAACTTACTTTTTCGATCATCTCTCCCCCTCCCATATATGGGGGCATCTGCTTCAGTACCTCGGGGCGACCCCAGAGGGCACCGATACCCACAGGGCCGTAGATCTTGTGCGCACTGAATGCGTAGAAGTCTGCCCCAATCTCCTCTACATTCACCCGAGTATGTGCCACAGCCTGCGCCCCATCAATGAGGACAAGTGCACCCACCTCGTGGGCTAGATGTGTGACCTCCTCTACGGGATTGACCGTGCCGAGGACATTGCTGACATGGGCGACTGAGACAAGGCGTGTACGTGGGGAGAGTAGGCTTCGGTAGGCGGACATATCGAGCTGTCCATCGGGGGTCAGCGGTATGACCTTGAGCTTGGCACCACGCCGAGCTGCGAGGAGTTGCCAAGGGACGATGTTAGAATGATGCTCCATCGTGCTGATGAGGATCTCATCGCCTTCGCTCAGGAAGAAGGCTTCACCTGCGGAGTAGGCAACGAGGTTAATAGCCTCGGTTGTACCTCGTGTGAAGATGAGCCCTTCAGGGGAAGGGGCTCCGATGAAGCGAGCGACACGCCGACGGGCCTCCTCGTGGTGCTCTGTGGCGAGCTGGCTGAGATAGTGTACCCCCCGATGCACGTTGGCATTGGCTGAGTAGTAGGCTTGGTTGATGGCCTCTACTACGCATAGGGGCTTTTGGGTCGTGGCTGCATTATCGAGGTAGATAAGGGGCTTGCCGTGTACCTCCTTACCTAGTATAGGGAACTCTTTTCTTATATCTTCTAAGCTGTACATATCGTTTATCGGTCTGTATTTAGCCTTTTTAAGTGTACAACAAAGGTAGGTAAAACGATGTTGCTCCCTACTCAAAGGCTTCTCAAGGGCTTAGGCAAGGCCTCTCTATATAATTTATGGAGTGTCAAGAGGAGAAGGCTGTATCTCCTTGCCAAAGATTTATCGTATCTTTGTGGGCGTTTGACGATTGTCTCTCCCCCGAGATGGCCCTTGTGCTTCGGGCATAAGGACTCGTGTGATGGGAAATTAGATAACACTAATTTTGAGTAACACAACTATTAGAAACAAGAATGAAGACATTCCAACTAGCAGGGCAACCTCGCCCCGATCTTGGCAAGAAGGCCTCTAAGGGTCTACGTGCAGGTGACCTCATCCCCGCTGTCCTCTACGGCGGTAACGACGTGGTACACTTCACCGTGAGCCAGGAGGCAGTACGTAATCTGGTTTATTCGCCAGATATCTTTGTTATTGACCTAGATATCGCAGGTAAGAAAGTAAAGGCCGTCCTCAAGGACCTACAGTTCCATCCCGTAACGGACGCAATCCTTCACCTAGACTTCCTCGAGGTAGAGGCTGGTAAGCCCATTGTCATGGAGGTACCTGTTGTGCTGACAGGTCACGCCGAGGGTGTGAAGGCTGGGGGTAAGCTCAGCCTCGAGATGCGTAAGCTCAAGGTGCGTGCTCCTTACAACGAAATCCCTGAACAGCTCTTCATCGATGTCACGGAGCTTGGCCTAGGCAAGACAATCCAGGTCGGTGCTCTCAATTTCGATGGACTTGAAATTACCAACGCTAAGAACGCTGTGGTATGTGCCGTTAAGCTTACCCGTGCTACACGTGGTGCTATGGCTAAGGGTGCTGCTAAGTAAGTCCACGGACTATTTCCCTATACAAGAGGCCGCTCCCTGCTTAGGCTTGGAGCGGCCTCTCTTCCTTTACTTTCCCCCGTAAATTATCCTGTGACCTTGCGCTCTCAGCTCTTCCTTGCGCTATTCTTCTCCTTCCTGCTCCTCCCTTACGCGGGGCAGGCACAGCCTTATCCTAAGGCTCTGGAGGTACTGCGTCTCTTGGAGAAGAAGCAGGGCGCACGAGTAACAGTACTCCTTACAGACCTTGAGACACAGACTCCGATTATTCGTTACCGAAGTGAGGAGTCCTTTTGTCCAGCCTCTCTGATGAAGATCCCCACGACGGGGGCGTTCCTTGCTCTGAAGGGGGCTGATTATCGTTTCCAAACTCCCATTGGTATCCGAGGACAGCTCTCGGGAGATACGCTCCATGGTCAACTGGTGCTCGGGGCTTCTGGTGACCCTTCTCTAGCGTCTCACTACATTGAGCATCGGGGGCGGCTGGTTAGTGAGATTGCCTCCTTGCTCCAGCGGTGGGGTATCCGTAGGGTAACGGGAGGAATAGCTCTTGACTTGCAAGGCTTCCCCACACCCTCCCTCGGTGAATATTGGCCCGATGAGGACCTGAATGAGTACTATGGGGCTACTGTCTCGGGTATGAATGTCGCAGATAACTATGCAGATCTCTATCTGACGTCTTCGGCAGACACCCTTCAGGCAGAGGGCTTCATTGCCTCCCTTGAGATCCCGACAGCGACAGACGCTTTTGTCTCCACCTCTACCCAGCTGAGCCTTGACCTCACTTCCCATGAGGATAGCCTCCTTGTCTCGGGAGCGGTGCGAGAGGGATTAGATATGCGTCATCGCCGTATGCCTTTTGTCGATCCACCTCTCTATCTAGGGCTATGGCTTAGGGAAGGGCTTCGCAAGCAAGGGATAGAGGTGCTCGTACCTACCACCCTGCTACGAGACAGCCTCGGAGGTCCTATTGATACACTCGGAGTGTACTCCTCACTGAGGGCAGATACTCTGATACGGATTACAAACTGCCGAAGTGCTAATGTCTATGCTGAGGCCATGGCCTACGTGCTGAATGACAGTCTGCAGCGTAAGAGTTCGCTCCCCGTGGCGGTACGTGACTACTGGCAGAAGCGTCTTCAGCTCCCCGAGAGTCAGTTCACTCCGATGGATGGCTCTGGGCTGAGTCCCCATGGACGCCTTTCTTCTCAAGCATTAAGCCTAGTGCTACGTGCGCTGTGGGAGGATAAAGAGCTTCATGCACCCTTTCTCGCTTCACTGCCTGAGGTGGGCAAGGAAGGTACAGTGCGTCGCCTGCAGATCCATCCCAGTATCACCGCCTATATGAAGAGCGGTTCGATCCGAGGGGTGCGAGGCTATGCTGGGTACGTTCGGTGGAAGGAACATTGGTATAGCCTTGTCTTCATGGCTGGGGGACTGAGGGACACCTCCGAGGCAAGGGTCTCTTTTGCTCGTTTTGTTAGCGAGCTTTTCGTTGCACCACCTCCTGCCAAATACCACAGGGGTAAAGTTGCAAAGCGAGGCAAGGCCAAACAACGTACTTTGCGCCGTAGGAAACGCTAACGGAACTACCTATCCCTCCCCCTATCTATGCTCCTAGCCGAAGTCATCATTCCTCTTGCTGTCGAGGGTACTTACTCGTATGAAGTACCTGAGGCTTTACGTGTGAATTGCCCCGAGCTTGCCCCAGGCTGTCGCGTGGTGGTTCCCTTTGGTTCGAAACGATACTATACAGGTGTTGTACGAAGCTTGGTGGAGGAAGGAGAGCCAAGGAAGGTCAAGAGCGTAGAGCAAATCCTTGATGCTCGTCCCTTAGTCTCCGCAGAGGTGCTGGGGCTCTGGGACTGGTTGAGCTATTATTATGTTTGCCCTTTAGGTTCGGTACTCCGTGTGGCACTTCCCTCTGGACTCCTTCCTGAGAGCAAGACGACACTCAGCCTCAATCCCAATTTTAGTTCAGACGCACCACTTACAGCAACGGAGCTTCAAGTTCTCGACACACTCTCCTCGCTTGGTGGTCGGGCAGTTCTTGTTGATCGTCTAGAGAAGCTCCTCGGGAGACGCCTAACAACCCCCATCCTACATCTAGTCGCATTAGGAGCAGTTATAACGGAGGAGGAGCTACAGCATAGCTACCGCCCTCGGCTCGTGCGCTACTTGAGTTTAGAGCAGAGATTGCAGGAGGATGAGACTGCCCTCTCTGAGGTTTATGCAGGGCTTACCCGTGCACCCAAGCAGGCTATGGTTCTTGAGACCTTCCTTCGGCTTTTGGAGCAGAGTGGGCAGTCTCATTCAGGTAGCTTGCATCGCTCTTTGCTCCTAGAGCATCTCCCACAGAGTACGGCACCGCTACGAGCACTCATCGATAAGGGAATACTGAAGGAGGTACTAGCTCCGAAGAGTCGTCTAGAGATGAGGGAAGATGAAGAAATAACTCAGTCGCTTCCCTCTGTGCCTCCACTAGAGAAGCCTGTGAGTCTCTATTGGGCTAAGACGATCCGTGCTAAGGAGGAATATCTCCTTGCCCAAGTGAAGCAAACACTGCAGGCTGGGGGACAAGTGCTGTTCCTCACACATACGGTTAACCCCACACCTTCGAGCTTCTCCTTCCTAAGTCGTCTCATGCGTCTCTCTGCAGGACAGACGTACACCTACCACAGTCTCCTAAGTGAGGCACTTCGAGTGGAGACCTTCACCCGACTCTCATCATTCACGGAGCCTGCTCTGGTCATCGGGACACGTGCTGCTGTCTTTCTCCCTCTCCCTCGGCTTAGTCTTGTTGTGTTGGATGAGGAGCAAGAGTACCTCTACAAACAGCAGATCAACCAGCCTCTTTATCATGCTCGAGATGTTGCTCTGTGGCGAGCAAACCAGTGTGGGGCAAAGGTGCTTCTTGCTTCTACTACACCCTCTGCCGAAGTGGTCTTTCATGCACTGAGGGGGAAGTATGCTCTGGTAAGAGACGAGAGAGAAGAAGTAATTCCCACGGCATCTCTTCCTCGCTTTACTCTAATTGACCTAAAGGGACTTCGTCGCTCGAAGGACATGCCCTATGGCTACGCCCTCTCCCCCTATATCTATGATCGGATGAAGGCTGTGCTAGCTGAGGGGAAAGCTGTCCTACTCTTGCAAAACAGAAGGGGATACGCGCCATACCTGCTCTGCAATGCTTGTAATGCACGTATCCTCTGTCCTCACTGCGATGTGAGCCTTTCTTATCACCAAGCTCGAGGGATGCTTTTGTGTCATTATTGTGGCTATACGGAATTGCTTCCCGAGGCTTGCCCTCACTGTGGAGCAACGGAGGTGGAGACGAAGCGAGGGCGTATCCCAGCCCTACGTCAGGTGGGCTATGGCGTGGAGCGGGTGGAGGAAGAGGTACAGCGTCTCTTCCCGGAGCAGTCGGTTGTACGCATTGATAGCGATAGCCTTGCCTCGAGGAAGAAGCAACTGGAGCTACAAGCACGCCTAGAGAGCGAAGGGGCAGATATATTGGTTGGGACACAGCTCATCAAGGGTCAATCGGTATGGGGTGAGGTGGGACTAATCGGTGTCGTGCAACTGGACGCCGTGCTGGGCTACCCAGACTTCCGTTCGTACGAGCGAGCCTTCCAGCTGCTCACTCAGCTGCGTCTGCGAGGAGCGGAGCAAAAGGGAGGAAAGCCCGAGTTCCTGATTCAGACCAACGACGCTGAGAATACCTTCCTCTCCGTCCTAGAGGAAGGGGACTATGAAGCCTTCATTCGCAAGACGCTCTCTGATCGTGAAGCACTGCATTATCCACCCTTCTGTCGGATGACCTATATCTATTTGAAAGGGAAGGATGCACGTCTCTTGGGGCTGGTTGGGCTTCATTTGGTGCGTTACCTTAGAGCACTCCTTCCTTCTGAGCAAGTGAGTGAAGCACTCTCTCCTGAGGTGGGTCGTGTTGATGGGAAGTACATCCAACGTATCCTCGTGCGTCGTCCGCTTGGTACATCGTACCGAGAGGAGCGGGTTGCTTTCCGTGCCTCTCTGGCGCAACTGCACACCACACTCCCTGAGAGCCGTCGCGTCACAATCCTCTTTGATGTCGACCCTCTCTAGCAAAGCCTTACTTGACCTACCTATACGATCTCCCCATCCCTTAACCCTTTTTCTTCTCTCTCCTTACGCATAGCCCAAGTCAGCCAAGAGGCTGTATGGTTTGATTGTCCCGACAGCTCAGGCTGAGGGAGATACCTTTTTGCTAAGCCCTTATCTTCGTACTTTTGTGCGTGTAACGTATTTATAAATAGAGAAAATGACGAAAGACCAACTGCGGATTGTATATATGGCAACAGCTGACTTCGCACTGCCTTCGCTCAAGGCACTTGTCGAGGGTGGCTATAATGTCGTGGCTGTCGTGACGATGCCTGATAAGCCTATGGGGCGAGGGCACAAACTCAAGGAGAGTAACATCAAGACCTACGCAGTGAGTCAGGGGCTTGAGGTGCTACAGCCTGTTCGTCTTAGGGATGAGGAGTTCGTGGCTCGGCTACATGAGTTACAGCCTGACCTAGGCATCGTGGTTGCTTTCCGAATGCTTCCCGAGGTAGTCTGGATGCTCCCACGGTTAGGCACGATTAACCTGCACGGCTCACTCTTGCCTCGTTATCGTGGTGCGGCTCCAATCCACTGGGCAATCATGAATGGAGACACAGAGACAGGGGTGACGACCTTCCGTCTCCGACACGAGCTGGATACAGGGGATGTACTCCTGCAGGATCGCCTACCGATCGCTCCCGATGATAATGTCGGCAAGGTGCATGATCGTCTGATGCTACTTGGAGCGAAAACTCTGCTACGCACGGTTGATCTTTTCCTTCAGGAAGAAGAGCCAAAAGGACGAGCGCAAGAGGATTATGAAGAAGCACCAACGCCAGCACCCAAGCTCACGAAGGAGAATACCGAGCTCCTATGGAATCGTCCGACCGAAGTGCTACACAACCAGGTGCGAGGCCTCGCACCCTATCCTGCGGCTTGGGCAACACTTGCCATTGAGGGGCACGAGCCTCTTGTCTTCAAGATCCTTGAGACGGAGCCGATTTTATCCTCCGACGATCTTACTTTGCGCCCCGAGCCAGGGACTATCCTTATTCGCCCCAAGGGTCAGCTCTGGGTCGCTACGGCGGATGGCTTCTTAGCCATCAAGACGCTACAACCCCCAGCCAAGAAGGCGATGTCCGCCTCTGCCTACCTCAACGGCCTGCGCTAACGTACAGAGTCGTCCGTATCCCTCGAGGGGGTAAATTAGCCCGAGCAAGAGCCTTCTTGTTCGGGCTTCTAAATGCCCTATATAAAGGTATTTGAGAGAGGAGGTAACGAGTTGTGGTAAGTCGTCGCGACGAGTTACCATAACTCTCTTGGACGAGTTACCATAACTCTCTTGGACGAGTTACCACAACTTGTTTAAGCGAGTTACCATAACTCGTTGTGACGACTTATGGTAACTCGTTGAGGGAAATTTCAGGAGGGAGTAAAAGACTTCTGAGAGAGGCTGTTTACCTCGAGTAGCTAGAGGCGAGCGAACGAAGAGGAGGAGTATAAGTGTAGGTATTCGGTAGATAGGCATAATGCACCTCGGATAATCGGTATGCTGAGATACCGGGAGTAGAGGTGTGTGGCAAGCGAGCTAGTGGAGGGATGGTGTGGGTTGCTACTTTTTTCGTATCTTTGCGACGCTTTGCGCAATCTCTGTCAGGAAAGTCTTGTGTGGCCTGTTACATTGCGTTTGGTGTAGTACTAATCAAATAAGCTAAAGGACAAAGACAAATGGACTTTATTAAGATCGTCAACGAGGCTTTCGCTACAGGCAAGAGCCATCCTTCTTTCCGCAGCGGAGACACCATCACTGTAGACTATCGCATCAGCGAAGGTGGTAAGGAGCGTATCCAGCGCTATCGTGGCGTGGTCATCCGTATCAGTGGTCACGGTGAGAAGAAGCATTTCACAGTACGTAAGATCTCTGAGGGGGTAGGCGTAGAGCGTATCTTCACGCTTGAGAGCCCCTTCATCGAAAAGATCACCGTCGAGAAGCTCGGTAAGGTACGCCGTGCGAAGCTCTACTACCTTCGTGCTCTCACAGGTAAGAAGGCTCGTATCAAGGAGCGTCGCGTAGCTATCGAGAAGTAGGTACCGCCTCACGACGAGGACAAGATCTTAGCCTCACTACCGCTTAAACAGTAGTGAGGCTATTTCTTTATACATGAATATATTAGAATCTAAAAGTACAAGGATAGCGTAATGAATACAATCCAACGAATACTACCACTAGCACTCCTCACCCTCGTAGGTGTAGGCATCGTCTCTTGTGACGACCCAATGGCCGAACGTGAGCGGTTCATCCAGCAGACAGCCTCCCAGCGGAATAATGGAGGTGTACATACCACGAGCCAACGCTTTACCTTCACCAAGTGGATCGAGAAGTCAAAGGATTCCTTCCTCCTTCCGAGCATCAATGACGAAGAGACAGGCGAGAATACCTTCTGGGCTTCGGCGAGCAATGACGGCTATAGCCTCCTTGCACAAGGTGTGGATAGCTACCCCGTCATCCCCTTGAAGGAAGGTGCTGAGACCGTGGGCGCACTTATCCGCTCCATCAAAGGGTTTTACTTCTTTGGTATGGGGACAAATGTCATAGCTGGTGCGCTCTACTCTGGGCGAGTGAACCGCGCTAGCTTGGTCAGTAAGCCACTAGAGTCTACGGAGTTTGGTCAGCCCTATACAGCAGGAGTCCCCGATGAGATGGAGTTCATCTACCAGTATAAGGCTGGAGAGAAGGTAATCCATGGGCAAGGAAAGCGAAATATCCCTCTACCTGCCACAGATAAGGGGACTGCTGCGGCTATCTTCTACGATGTGACGGAGGATGAGCACTACCTCAATGGGACAAACCTCCATACGGATGGTCGCATCCTAGCCCGAGGGTACGTAGAGCTTGAGCCTACTGAGGAGGGAAAGTGGACGACTTACAAACTTAAACTACAACCCACAGATCAAACACGCTACGATGCCATCGACCTCAAGACGAGGAAGTATCGCCTTGCGCTGGTCTTTTCCTCTAGCTTCCGTGGAGCAGAGTACATTGGGGCTGTGGGCAGTGAATTGCGCCTGAAGGAAGTTGTAATCAAGGATCGCCCGAAAAAGAATAACTAACCTACGCCATCAATATATAGTGATGAATAGCAAAAAGCTGCTTGCTAGCCTTGCGCTGTGCTTACTCCCACTTGGGAGCTTTACCGCTAATGCGTCAGAGGATCAGCCTCTCTCCCCTCTCGGTGTGGGGATACATCTAGGTTTCAACCTCGGGGGAGCACTTCCCCCGACAGTGCCCAAGCCCGTAGAGAAAGTCATGCACTTCAACCTCGGTGCTGCACCTAACATTGGGATTGATTTCTCCTATCGCCTCTCTCGCACGAGTCCCTTTAGTCTTGTGACAGGGATTGAGTATGAGGGGAAGGGCTTCTATGCGACGGTTCGTGCTAAGGATATGCCGATTCGTTATCAGAGCTCGGACTTCACCGAGCAGCGTTATTCAGGGCTACAGAGTGTAGATATGAGTAACCGCTATCTAACGATACCGCTGGGGCTCACCTTCGATATGCCTCGTGGGGGCTTCCGCTTCTATGTTGGGGGCTACTATTCGCATGCACTGAGACGTAAGTTTATCGCCAAGCTGGATGGAGATGGAGAGATTGATGGGCGACCCTATCAGCCTGGTGTCATCCTCTCTTTTAGCCTTGGGGAATTTATCGTGCGTAATGACGTCGGGGTACGCTTCGGAGCGGACTACAAGATAGATAGCAAGTGGGCGGTGACTGGACGTGTGAACGTTGGGCTACCCAAGCTCTTTGAATCGAGCTTTCAAGTTATGCCTTATTCGCTACGCAATGTCTTTCTGAATCTTGGACTGAGCTATCGGATTAATCGCTAGCAAACCATCTGGCGTGTAAGCCAGTTATACTCATACTGTGGGCGACATACTTTGGCTATGGAGGACACCTCCCAGCTAAATGGTGTCGCCCCTCTTTTATATATCTGCTTCCCTAGCGATAAATAGCACTATATGACTAAACTCAAGCGTCGGCTTATGATCTTTGTCCTCACTGTGGTGGGGCTTGCCCTGGTACTCTTTACTGCGGCTTGCCTTATTCTGAATAGTCCTTCCTTTGGAGCTCTGCCAGAAGGGGAGCGTCTGGAGCGTGTGAAGGCGTCCCCAAACTATCGGGATGGAAGATTTCAGAATCTCGATCCTGCAACGTCTGAGCGGATGCAGAACCTTTCACTAGGCGATAAGCTAAAGATCCTGTGGCGATTTGTCTTTGCTCGCCCTAAGGATATCAGACCTCAGGATAGCATCCCAGTAGAGCGTCATGATCTCTCGCTACTGGACAAGTCAGAGAACCTCATCGTGTGGTTTGGGCATTCGGGTTATCTCCTGCAGGTAGACGGTGTGCGCTACTTGGTTGACCCTGTCTTTGAGTCTGGTGCACCGCTTGGTATCGGTAATAGCTTCTTCAAGGGAACTAAGGCCTACCATGCCGAGGACATGCCCGATATTGACTACCTCATTATCAGCCATGACCATTGGGATCACCTTGATTACGATGTCGTGAAGGCGCTACAATCTCGAGTCAAGAAGGCTTACATGGGGCTAGGTGTAGGTGCTCACTTTGAGCGGTGGGGATACCGACCAGAGCAAATCGTAGAGCTAGATTGGAATGAGAGTGCTCCACTGAGCGAGGGAGGTCATATCCATTGCCTCCCGACACAACACTTCTCTGGGCGTGGATTGACATCTGGGCAATCATTGTGGGCTTCCTTTCTCGTAGAGGGGAGAGAGCACTCCGTTTACATTGGTGGAGATGGAGGCTTTGGTAAGCATTATGAAGCGATCGGGAAGCGATTCCCTAAGATTGATCTCGCGATACTCGAGAATGGGCAGCACAACGAGCGGTGGAGTGACATCCACATGTTGCCTAAGTACACGGCGGCGACCATGCGTGCGCTTGGTGCAAAGCGTTTTCTCACCGTGCACCACGCCAAGTTCGCACTCGCTATGCACCCGTGGAAAGAGCCTCTAGAGCATGCCAAACGACTGCGTGACGAGGAGGGGTTCCCCATCCTTATGCCCCGCATTGGGCATATCACCCACTACCTCGACTCCACACTTACCCGAGATGATTGGTGGGAAGGGCTGAAATAGCTGCCCCTCACACTCTCGACTTTATTGCTACCTTTGGGAAACATAATTACTCACAAACACCTACGCACAAATGACACGCATTCGTTCCTTTATCTTCGCCCTTACACTCGGCTTCTTCAGCCTTGTGACCTTAGGGTGTGACGGTACGGAAGTCTCTCGTAAGGGCTTCACTGCCGTAGAGAATCCCAATCAATTACCTGAGTGCAGCTTCTTTTTACTCGACTTTCCTATTGATGCGACAATCCATCTAGGAGAGAAGACGCGGATTGTCTTCCCGGAAGATTTCCCTAAAGATGTTCGGGATGATATTGAGATCTTGACTAAGGATGATATGTTGCTTGTGGCCTCGAAGGGCAACAGTGAGTCTATTCTTTTGGGACGGAAACATCAACGGATGAACCTCAAGATTGATGTTTATCTCCCTTCGCTCCGAGGTCTGGAGTCCACACATGCTTCTTTGATCAAGGTCGCTGATAGCCTCAAGGTAAAAGAGTTTAGTGCCATGGCAAGTGGAGCCTCAAGGATCATGGGGTTGGTGTTACAGAGTGACTCTGTTGCACTCTCTGCCTCCGGGGCAAGTCAGATTGAAGCAAATGTGACAGGCTCAGAGGCATTGCTTGTCCTAGCATCTGGTGCCTCACATGTACAGCTGGGAGGGTCTTCCCTTTCAGCTCAAATCTCTGTCAGTGGCGCCAGTGACTGCAATGCAAAGGCTTTCACGGCTCGCAGCACAGAGTTCTTGATCTCAGGGGCGTCACAAGCCTCTATCAGCACTGTGGATAGTATCTCCTATAGTGTATCAGGAGCCTCCACACTGAGTTATCAGGGATCCCCCGTCGTAGGCTCATCCTCCGTCACGGGAGCGAGTACTGTGGCACGGAAATGAGTTAGCCGAGACTAATCGAGCGTGCACTCTGAAGGGGGCTAAAGAAGCCCTAACAAGAATAGGCGGCACATCCCAATTGGGATGTGTCGCCTATTCTTATTGAATGTCCTTGGACTAGTAGCGGATTGTTATCTTCGAGGGCTTACTCTCCTGCCAGAAGCGATTGATTGCAGTGATTGCATAGGTGTACTTCATCCCTGGGCGGGCAGTAGGTAGGAGATAGTAGGCATTGGTCGAGATACTGACCAAATGGCGTGGATCCGTGATGTCTACCTTTACCCCATCAGGGAAAGCATATACCGCATAGTAATAGGGCTTCTCGGGGTCAGTGGGGTTACGGTAGTCCGGCCAGAGGAGCATATGTCCGTCCTCGTTTCGATCCTCCATGATGTCTTGTACAGGGAGAGGAGCCTTGGTTGCCCCTAGTGAGCCTTGATATTCAGGTAGGAAAGCACGATAACGCTGGTAATTGGTCTGAAGACTGTCTCCAAGCCCCTTGTAATTCTTCAGTATATCCTCGGCTGACCACCAAGCGTTGCCCTCTGCGTTGCGCCGAGAGAGTGCGAGCTTCATCGTTAGCTGATCTGCATCCATCGTACGCTGTGCATGCTGACCGATACAGAGCTGTACCTTACTCTTGCGGAGCTGCTTGCCCCACCATTCGACTAGCTCGTAGTAGTCTGCCACAGGGTTCCCAATGTTCCAATAGATCTGAGGAATGACATAATCTATCCAACCCTTATCGCACCAATACAAAACATCAGCGTGTAGGTCGTCATACGTTTGTAAACCAGAGGTTCTGCTTCCCTTGGGGTCACTCGTCTCATTCCTATAAATACCGAAGGGGCTAACCCCGAAGCGAACCCAAGGCTTGAGGTTAAGGATTGTCTTGCGTACCTCGGAGATGAGGCGATCAACATTATCCCTACGCCATCGGTCTTTCTCCTCAGGATAGTAGCCAGCTCTCAGCCCATACTTCTCGAAGGTAGCTTCGTCATCGAAACGCATCCCATCCTTTGGGTAAGGGTAGAAGTAGTCGTCGAAATGGATAGCATCCACATCATAGCGATCCACCACGTCACGTACAACAGAGGTGATATATCGAACACTCTGTGGATGCCCAGGATCCATCACTAGTTGTTTGCCATAGCGAACATATAGCTCGGGGAAGCGACGCGCAGGATGTTTGCTGTCCAGCTCTTGGTCTGCATTAGCTGCTCCACGATAAGGGTTCATCCAAGCGTGTACCTCAATGCCTCTCGTGTGGCACTCATTGATAACGAAGCCTAGTGGATCCCAGCTAGGTTCTGGAGCTTGTCCTTGTGCTCCAGTGAGGTATCTACTCCATGGCTCTAGTTCGCTGGGATACCAAGCGTCACCCTCAGCACGTATCTGGAAGATCAATACATTACATCCAGTTTGCTTGAGGAGCTCAATACGTTTAGTAAGTAGCTCACGTACCTCTTCTCGGGTACGCCGTGCATAGTCACTGCGGAAGATCGTTGGGAGCCAAGTTGCTCTAAACTCTCGCTTGAGTGGCTCACGAGGGTCATCACTTGTGCCCTTCCTTCCACGCCGTACACCGCAAGAGGAGATAAAGAGAAGCACCAAAAGGCACGCTATGGCGATGCCTTTTGGTGCAAAGAGGGTATGGTTTTGTTTCATTATGCTTGATGGAGGATAATGCACTAGAGCAGGTGTAGCTCTTGGTAGATATGTATAGCCCATTCGACTAGTGCGACGAAAGGCAAGACAAGCAGGAGGCTATCGATACGATCAAGGATGCCCCCATGCCCAGGGATGATATTGCCTGAGTCCTTGACACCAACTTGACGCTTGATCATGGATTCAAAGAGATCTCCCCATGTGGCTGCGATGGATATGACGGCTCCAAAGACAAGGGATGAAGGCTTCCATCCCAGGAGCAGACCCGCTGCAATAACAGAGGCAATAAAGCCTCCGAAGAAACCCTCCCAGCTCTTCTTTGGGGAGACGCTGGGGAAGAGTTTATGCTTGCCGAAGGTTGAGCCTGCAAGGTAAGCTCCGGTGTCGTTTGCCCAAATGGCAACGAAGACCGTAAGCAATAAGAGTGGTGTCGTAGTACTCGTATAGTAGATATTGGCTATACTCATGAAGCCCGCTACATAAATCTGCCCAAAGAATACCTTAGCCAAATCTCCGGGCATGAGCTCTCGCTCGCTATAGATGCTTCGGACGAGGAGGTAGAGCAGATAGCCAGCATAGGGGAGAAGGAACATCAGGTAGTTAGGTCCTCCATCTGCTATCGTATGTGTTACCCAGAAGAGGTACACTCCAGCTGAGGCATCCACGATGCGGCGTAGCGGATAAATGCGGTGTGTGGAGACGAGATTAGACCATTCCCAGGTGCCTAAGAATACGATTATCCCAAAGACTACCATATAGAGCGTATGGCTTCCGAGGAGTAGTGCTGCGAGGATAAGCCCCACGTAGAGCCCACCGAAGATGGCACGCTTGATAAGATTACTCATGTGATGAATGTTCGTTAGACGTGTCTGTAGACTCCTCATGGGGAGTATCTGTAGAGGCAGGTTGGAGTGCCTCGGTCGAAGCCTCTTCGTGAGGTGTCACGGCCAAGACTTCATTTGCTTTGATGATTTCGTCAGTACGACTGAGCCACTGACGTTTCCCGAAGATATGCTCTACATCCTCAGTATATATGACCTCCCGATCAAGGAGTAGCTGAGCGAGCTCCTTTAGCCCATCAGCATGCTCCTTGAGTAGCTCCTTTGCTCGCTCGTACTGGATACGTACGATTTCGGTAGCTTCTTTATCTATGAGCTCGGCAGTCTTATCACTATAGGGCTTCGTCAGTCCATAGCCATCGCTCTGCATGTCGTAGTAGTTGATATGGGGGAGCTGTTCACTCATCCCATAGTAGGCTACCATAGCATAGGCAATCTTAGTCGTATGCTCTAGGTCGTTAGCTGCCCCTGTTGATATACGACCGAGGAATACCTCCTCTGATGCACGCCCTGCTAGGGTAGCACACATCTGATCGAGCAAGGCCTGTGTGGTGGTAATCTGTCTCTCCTCTGGGAGATACCAAGCTGCACCTAGAGCCTTACCACGAGGGACGATTGTCACCTTCACTAGGGGGTTGGCGTACTGCAGGAACCAGCTAACCGTGGCATGTCCTGCCTCGTGTATGGCAATGCTCTGTCGCTCCTCTTCGGTCGTAATCTTGTTCTTTTTCTCTAGACCACCTACTACGCGATCGATCGCATTCATGAAGTCTTCACGAGAGACGAACTCCTTCTCCGCACGAGCAGCGATTAGAGCAGCTTCATTACAGATATTAGCAATGTCAGCTCCAGAGAAGCCTGGGGTACGGCGAGCCAGGAGATCAACATCTACACTCTCGTCTATCTTGAGTGGGCGAAGATGTACGAGGAAGATCTCCTTGCGATCGTTTACATCGGGTATGTCGACGTATATCTGACGGTCAAAGCGACCTGCACGTAGGAGGGCGGAGTCAAGTATATCTGCTCTGTTGGTTGCTGCTAGTACGATGATACCGCTATTGGTACTGAAGCCATCCATCTCGGTGAGGAGCTGATTGAGGGTATTCTCCCGTTCGTCATTTCCTCCGAGGTTATTATTCTTACCACGGGCACGCCCTACGGCATCAATCTCATCGATGAATATGATACAGGGAGCTTTCTCCTTAGCCTTTTGGAATAGGTCTCGCACGCGTGACGCTCCTACCCCTACAAACATCTCAACGAAGTCTGAGCCTGCCAGCGAGAAGAAGGGTACATGTGCTTCGCCTGCTACGGCCTTAGCCAGCAGGGTCTTACCCGTACCCGGAGGACCTACGAGGAGTGCTCCCTTGGGGATCTTCCCCCCTAGTTGGGTGTACTTCGTAGGATTCTTGAGGAAGTGGACAATCTCCTCTACCTCTACCTTTGCTTCGTGTAGACCTGCTACGTCCTTGAAGGTAACGGATGTGCTCTCCTTCTCATAGAGCTGTGCCTTGCTCTTGCCGATGCTGAAGATACCTCCACCACCAGTCATACCTCCTCCACCGCCAGCACCACCAGCACGGCGCATCATGAACATCCAGAAGACAATCAGTAGGAGGATAGGAGCAAAGCTGAATACGAAGCTCATGAAGCCATTGCGTGACTCCTTGTAGACGACATGTGCGGTGATGCCACTCGTGTCATAAAACTCAGAGAAGCGATCCACAGTCGGTATCTCGGTAGTCAATGTGCGCTCTGCCTTGTCCTGGCTACGCCCCAAGATCAGCGATTCGTGTGAGAATATACTGTCAGCTGCTTGCTTTGTCAGTATCCCCACGGCGGTCTTATCTCCTCGATCGACTGTAATCTTGGTAAAGGCGTTGTTTCGTGCTATACGCTGGAACTCATCCCAGCTAAGTGCTTTGGTCTCTCCGAAGCCTCCATCCCAGAGGAAGAGACCGCCAAGCACTCCAATGATGAGGGCATATATCCATAGCTCATTGAAGCGAAAGAACTTGCCAGGCTTTTTTCCGTTGCTTTGTATCATTTACCTTGTTATTCGTTCGTAGTAAGTGGAGGGAGAGGGGCAAAGAAAGCCCCTCTCCACTTCACTCTACCAACAAAGCTTGTGCCATCTTAGTTGTCCCTCATTGTCTTGGGGGCAACTGCTAGAAGGCTTCGGGGGCTAATGCTCCCACTTCTTATCCTCTGGAGCTAGGCTCTTGACGACGATATCCCTACGCTTAGCACCATCTAGGAGCTTGCTGAGGACGGCAGAGACATCCTTGGCTGTAATATCAGCGATACGTACCTCATTCTTAGCCTTGTTCGCCTTAGGGTCGGGTGTCTTACCTGTCTCTGCATAGGCACTTAGCAGTGCTATCCAGCTACCCAGACCTAGTTCATCACCTTGCTTGAGCTGCTCCTGCTCATCGAGGACGAAGGGTATATGCACCTTCTTAAATTCGTCCTGTGAGATCTTACCTGAGGCTAGCTCGTGGAGGAGCTCATAGGTACGAGCCTTGAGGCGATCAGCCTTCGTACGTTCGGTCACGAAGTGTATGGATAGGCTTTCGCTGGGACGTGGCTCTGCGGTGTAGTTTGTCTTGACAGCGATGCTGTATGTACCCTGCTCACGCTCACGGAGCTCGTCGAATAAACGGTTTTGGAGCAGTGGCTCGAGGAGACTGAGGGCAAGAGCTTCACGCTCGCTGAGGGTCTTACTTCCTAGGAAGGAAAGCTCTACCTCCCCGATGTTCCCCTCGATGTCCGCTGAGAACTCCCGTACAATATCCTTGTCACTCGCAGCCTGATCTCGTACGATGTAGTCACGCTTCTTGCTCTTGGGGTTGCCTGGCAGAGCACCGAGATAGGTTGTTACGAGCCTCTTAGCCTCTGCCTCGGAGAGGTCTCCTACGATGCAGCCTGCGAACTGTGAGGCATCACCGAAGTGCTCCTTGTAGAGGCGTGCCAGATCATCGTAGCGCATCTGGTCGTAGTAGCTATCATCCTTCTTAGGGTTGTACTCCGTGGTAGGGTAGAGCAGGCTTTGTATCTCTTCGTCTACGGCCGTACGTCCACCCTTTGGCTTGGAGGCTGTGATGTAGCGCTGACGCTCTACGTACTTGCTGAAAATCTTTGAGTCGAAGTTCTGGCGATTAAGCACGAGGTAGAGGTAGCTGAATAGGTCATCGGCTCCCTGTACCTTGCTACGTGCCTGCATCCCGTCCATGTACTCCGTGATGGATAGATCGACCTCGAGGGGACGGAGGCGAAGCCACTCAGCGAGCTGATTGCGGTTGTACTTGTACAAGCCTGACTGCATGATAAGACCCTGCATGGCAGCGAAGGAAGGAATATCCTTGGGTGCCACAATAGACTGTCCGCCACGAGCAGAGGCAAGGAAGAGGACTTCCCCCTTGAGGTCTTTGGCTAGGTTCTTATAGAGTATGCGCATGCCATTGGATAGCTGCCATTCGGTAGCCCCTAGGCTGGGGATTTTCTTCTCAGCTACGATCTTCCCAGGCTGGAGCTTGAAGTCGATAAGGGTCTCAATGGGCTTCTCGCTCTCCTGCTCGGGCTTCATGAGCTTGCTGTACTTCTCTAGGTTATCTAGGAAGGTAAGCTCAGAGATGGCATCCTCGCTAGGGCTAGCAGTGTAGGTCACGAAGGCGAGATTACTCTTGTTCCCGATGCGCTCCTTCACCCACCGCCAGAGGTCATCGGCCTCCAGCTCGACGAGGATATCTAGGTTGGCCTGTATCTGCTCCTTAAACTCCCGCATAGGTGTACCATAGAGGTAGTTATTGCGGTATGTATCCATGAAGTTTTGAGGCGTACCGAGTCCCTTGTCATCGCCGAGTACCTCCTTCATCCCATCGTATAGCTTCTGTTTCTCGGTGTCGAAATCAACCTTGTCAATACCGGATTCACAGAGTACCGTTCGGCTGTATAGTAGTTGTCTGAGCGCACGCTCATCTTGATCCTTGTAGGGGACCATGTCCCAGGCGAACTGCCCGTAGCCACGCACCAGGGGAGAATAGCTCACCGAAGCTGCGATATAGCCCTCTATGCCTCGGTTGCGTAGGCGAGCGAAGTACTGGGGGGCAATGGCATTGAATATCTGGCCAAGGAGGAAGTCTCGTGTGGCCTCCTCACTACCTAGGGCTGTGGGGGTAGCCACACGCTGGTAGAGACCGAAGGAATGTGATGGGTTCTCCTTGTCGATGAAGCGATAATAAAGAGGCTGTGCATTATCCGCAATGAGGGAGGTCGGCCGTGGCTCTGCCTTCTTGGGGCTAGGGAGGCTAGCAAAGAGGTTCTTTACCTTTGCTTCGTAGGCCTCAGGGTCGATGTCCCCGACGATGATTACACACTGCAGGTCTGGGCGATACCAAGCTTTGTAGAAGGCCTGTATATCCTTGTAGCGGAAGGTCTGTAGGACATCTAGGCTACCGATGACGTTGCGCTTGGCATACTGTGACCCATTGTAGATCACACCAGCGATACTATCACTGAGTCGCTTATCTAGGGTATTACGCTGTCGCCACTCCTCGATGATGATGCCTCGCTCCTTCTCGGTGTCCTTCTCGGTAATGCTGATGCCTCCGCACCAGTCCCTTAGGATGAGTAGGACGGAGTCGGTCAGCCCCTTCTCCTTCGTAGGTACATCCATGACGCTATAACGGGTCTCATCTGTCCCTGTACGAGCATCGAAGCTGTAGAGACCATGTCCACGTAGGAACTGCATCACGCCCTGAGGGAAATGCTGTGTCGCATTGAAGGCCATGTGCTCCAAATAGTGTGCTAGACCATCCTGATGATCCTGCTCGAGGATGGCCCCGACATTCTGCAGGAGATAGAAGTGGGCAGTACCCTCTGAGGCACCTGCATCCTTGCTTATATAGTAGGTAAGACCGTTGGGGAGCTTCCCCGTACGGAGCGTTGAGACTTGAGCCGAGAGTGTGAGGCCTCCTAGTGCAAGGGCTAGGCTGAGGACCAGGGGTCGGCAAAATGCTTTTATTCGCTTCATTGTGGTTACGAATGCCTGATTAGAATTACTTTGTCTGCCAAAGATACAAAATGAACTGAAAGTAAGATCGAGGGTGGATTAGAGCCAAGGACGAGCATACTCCGAGATTGGATTCCGCAGTCATCTGTCGGGTCTCTTCCCCTTGTTCTGAGGGGGGAGTCTATTGTAATCAACCTATTTATCCTACCGATGGTATAACGGAGGAGCCTCGAAGGGGCTGATGAGATACCCTTGCTAGCATTTGCTCTCAAACCCTAGCATGGGTTTCCTATGGAGTGCTTGCAAGGGTCGGGAGGGAAATCCTAGCAAGGGTTTCTTTCGCCCCAGCCTTGGGATGTCAGCTGAGTGAATAAAAGTTAATAACTTTGCCTCGTGCATCGTATGTACTCAGACATGCTGTGCGACCTCCTCTTGAGGTGTGATGGGGTGACACCCTCCCCCTCGAGAGCAGCGAATGACAGATATAAATAGGATGAAGAATAAGATTAAGGCGTGGCTCTGGCTAGGCTTTGCCCTCGTTTGGCTAGCTATCTTCAGCGGGCTCTTCGCTATCTCCATGGGATGGATTGGATACCTCCCTCCCATCGAGCAGTTGCAGAACCCTATAGACAAGTACGCCTCTCAGCTCATAGCTGCCGATGGAGAGATCATTGGCTCCTTTGCCCACAGCGGGACGAACCGTGTTTTTGTGGAGTACAAGGATATTTCCCCCAACCTAATTAAGGCTCTGGTGGCAACCGAAGATATACGCTTCGAGAGCCATTCAGGGATTGACTTCCGAGGACTAGCACGTGCCGTCGTCAAGACTGGAATACTCCAGCAGAAGAGCGGTGGTGGGGGTAGCACCATCACCCAACAGCTAGCGAAGATGCTCTACTCCCCTCCGTCCTCGAACTTCTTTACTCGCATGATGAAGAAGCCCGTTGAATGGGTCATCGCTGCTAAGCTCGAACGCTATTATACGAAGGAGGAGATCATCTCGATGTACCTTAACCAATTCGACTTCCTCTACAACGCTGTAGGGATCAAGTCCGCTGCCTACACCTACTTCGGTAAGACTCCTGATGCCCTCTCCGTCGAAGAGGCTGCCGTACTGGTCGGGATGTGCAAAAACCCCTCCGTCTACAACCCCGTACTACGCAGGAATAGTCCCCTACCACTGGAGCGTCGCAATACCG
The DNA here is from genome assembly GCF_000565015.1 of Porphyromonas catoniae ATCC 51270. GTDB lineage: Bacteria > Bacteroidota > Bacteroidia > Bacteroidales > Porphyromonadaceae > Porphyromonas > Porphyromonas catoniae. The sequence continues at coordinate 8,227 of NZ_JDFF01000020.1, read as the reverse complement.
TCTTCCAGCAGATGGTCAAGGCTGGTTACCTCACCGAGGCAGAGGCTGACTCCCTCTCGCGCCTCCCTATTACCACCTCCTTCCACAAGATGGACCATAAGCAGGGTACCGCCCCATACTTCCGTGAGCACCTGCGTAAGATCATGATGGCGGACAAGCCCGAGCGTGGTGACTATGCCTCTTGGCAGTACGACCGCTTCCGTAGTGATAGCATCCAGTGGGAGACCAACCCACTCTATGGCTGGTGTAATAAGAATCATAAGGCGGATGGCTCACCCTACAACATCTACACCGACGGGCTAAAGATCTACACCACGATCGTCCCTGCCATGCAACGCTATGCAGAGGAGGCTGTCGAGGAGCATGTAGGGCAATATCTACAGCCAACCTTCGACAGAGAGCGCAGAGCTCGTGGTGGTGATCCCTTCAGTACCTCCATATCCAAGGATCAGAGAGAGGCAATCCTCTCCCGTGCAATGCGTCAGAGTGAACGATGGCGACTGAGCAAGGAGGATGGCCTGTCTGAACAAGAGATCAAGGCACAGTTCTACAAGAAGACAAAGATGCAGGTATGGTCTTGGCGAGGCATGCGAGATACAGTCATGACGCCGATTGACTCTATCCGCTATATGAAGGGTATCCTTCGCTCTGGCTTCATGGCCATGGATCCGCATAACGGACATGTCTTAGCCTATGTGGGGGATATCAATTTCTCACAGTTCCAGTACGACATGGTCTCCGATGGTAGACGACAGACAGGCTCGATCATCAAGCCATACCTCTACTCGTTGGCTATGATTGATGGAGCTTCCCCCTGCGACGAAGTACTCCATGTGCAGCAGTCCTACCGCCTAGACAACGGACAGGTATGGACCCCCCGAAACTCGAATCATAGACGTGTAGGTGAGCTAGTCTCCATCCAATGGGGACTACAGAACTCTGATAACTGGGTCACAGCTGAGCTGATGAGCCGTACCTCCCCTATTACCTTCAAGCGACTACTCGAGAGCTACGGGCTACGTGGTCCCATAGAGGCAACGATGGCTATGTCCCTTGGTACGCCAGAGGCAACCGTAGGAGAGATGGTGTCGGGCTACACAACCTTCGTGAACGATGGTGTGCGTATCGATCCACTCATGGTGACACAGATAGAGGACATGCACGGCAATATCGTAGCGACCTTCACCCCACAGATGACCGAAGTCTTGACCGCAGATGCAGCGAATAAGATGCTCTACATGCTCCAGAACGTCGTCAGTGGTGGCACAGGGGGTAGACTCCGCTCTTCCTTTGGGTTGCAGATGCCCCTTGGGGGTAAGACGGGTACCACGCAGCGCAATAGTGATACGTGGTTCATGGGCTTCACTCCAGATGTTGTAGCAGGTTGCTGGGTAGGGGGTGAGGAGCGAAGTGTCCGCTTCAACACCATGTCCTTCGGGCAAGGTGCCGCTGCCGCCCTACCTGTCTTTGGGAAGTTCATTAAGAAGGTCTACGCAGATAAACGTCTTGGCTATAGCATAGGGACACCCTTCAAGATGCCTATTGGCTTCTCACCATGTGCTGATGCTGGTGATGTAGAGGCTGTGGAGGTCTTTGAGGGAGAGCCTGAGGAGACGCCAGTGACAGCTCCCTAGAGCAATACTTATACACCCCCTAGTCCTTCTGTACGGGAGGGCTAGGGGCTTTTCTATCTCATTTCTTTATCCACCTTATGACACAGACACGGCTCATTGCTTGTGCCTCACTCTTGCTATTGCTCATGACGCCCTCTTGGGGTCAGAGGGAAAAACGCACTGATACTGCTCCTCGGCCAGCCATGGAGCAGAAGTATTATCCCTCCAATAGCTATTACTTCGATCGTCCTGCCGAGAGCATGATGGAGGAGCTACCTCTAGGCAATGGACGCCTCGGGATGCTCAGCGATGGTGCCCTGAGACATCAGAGGGTAACCCTTAACGAAAGCTCCATGTGGAGTGGGAGCATCGACTCCCTAGCCCTCAATAGAGATGCGGCCAAGCATCTGCCGAAGATCCGCGAACTCCTCTTCGCTGGTCGGCATAAAGATGCAGAGGCACTTATCTACAAAACCTTTGTCTGTGGAGGCAAGGGAAGTGGGCATGGTGAGGGATCGAAGGTCCCGTATGGTAGCTATGAGGTTGGGGGCTTCCTGCACCTTGATTGGGGAAGAGACATCCCTAACCCGAGCTATAAGCGTAGCCTCGACCTTACCTATGGCATCAGTACAGAGACTATTGAGACGTGGGGACAGCCCTACCGCATGAAGACCTATTATACCTCCTATACCCATGATGTCAATGTCATCACCATCTACAACCAAGCGATAAGTGCGCGTACCGATACACTTCGCCTCTCCCTAAGTCGACCAGAGAATGGTACCTCCACTGTCTCAGACGGGCTACTGATGCTCTCGGGAGACCTACCCAATGGAAAGGGAGGGAAGGGGCTGCACTATGCTATTGTTGCGAAACCCTACCTCCTCCATGGTGGGAAGGTAATCTCTCGGGGGAATGAGCTGTTGATTGTGAATGCCTCCGTGATCCAAATCCTGATAGCTCATAATACCAACTACTACAATCCTCAGCTCTCCCCCACAGCTCACGGCGTGGAGCAGATCATCAAGGCTGCGGGGATTACCTCGGCAATCCTAGAGCGAGATCACCGAGCTGCCTTCTCTAGCCAGATGGGGCGTGTCTCGATGCGTATTGGCAAGGGTAATGCCAAGGTCGAGAACCTTCCTATTGATAAACGCCTCGAGGCGTACCACAAGGATCCCCAGAGCGATCCCAATCTAGCATCGCTCTACATGCAGTTTGGTCGCTATCTCCTGCTCTCTAGCACCCGTAAGGGGGCTCTCCCACCCAATCTTCAGGGGATATGGACGAATCTCATCCAAGCTCCCTGGAATAGCGACTACCATCTGAATATCAATCTTCAGATGAATTACTGGCCTTCAGAGAAGGGAAATCTCTCCGAGACGGTCCTGCCACTTACCTCATGGGTTGAGGGGCTTCTCCCCTCGGGTCGTGAGACAGCTCGTGCCTTCTATGGAGGGAAAGGTTGGGTGACACATATCCTAGGGAATGTCTGGGGCTTCACTGCTCCAGGTGAGCATCCCAGCTGGGGGGCTACGAATACGGGTGCTGCGTGGCTCTGCCAGCACCTCTTTAATCATTACCTCTACACTCAGGATAGGGAATATCTTAGGCGCATTTACCCGATTCTGAAGGGAGCCTCACAGTTCTTCCTCTCTACCCTCGTCCGAGACCCCAATAACGGCTATTTGGTCACAGCTCCGACAACCTCGCCTGAGAACCATTACCTGGCTCCCGATGGCTCTGTCGTGGCCGTCAGTGCAGGCTCGACGATGGATAACCAAATTATCCGAGAGCTCTTCACCAATACCCGTACCTCTGCCCTGGCTCTGGGAGAACGAGTATTTGCAGACTCCCTTGTCCGTACCCTCTCCGAACTTATGCCAACTACCATTGCCCCCGATGGGCGCATCATGGAGTGGCTCAGCAATTATAAGGAGACCGAGCCACACCATCGACATGTCTCGCACCTTTACGGTCTCTTCCCAGGCAATGAAATCACAAGGGAGAAAACGCCAGACCTAATTGCGGCTGCACGGAAAAGCCTAGATGCCCGAGGAGCGAGTAGTACAAGTTGGTCCATGGCATGGAAGGTAAACCTGCGGGCTCGCCTCGGGGATGCTGAGGAGGCCTACGACGTGCTGAATATGCTCCTACGCCCAGTAGCCGCGCTTGATCCTCAGTCACACAAGCCCTATGGCAGCGGGACGAATAATAATCTGTTTAGCTCGCATCCTCCCTTCCAGATCGATGGTAACTTCGGGGGGGCAGCAGGCATTATGGAAATGCTTTTGCAGAGTGAAACGGGTAGCATTACACCGCTCCCTGCCCTACCGAAGGCTTGGGGAGAGGGGGCAATCACTGGACTAAAAGTCATAGGCAATGCTACCTGCTCGCTTGAATGGGATCAGTCGCAACCGGGGAAACTCACTCATTTCCTGCTCGAGGCGCATGCCCCTTATAGCCATATCCTATCTCTGCCTGAGGGGCTCACCAGCTATCAGCTTCGCCTGAATGGTCGCATGCTCATTCCCAGTACGTTGCTCAAGGGGGGGCGTCTGTACCTGCCTCCGATGAAGGCTGGAGATCGCCTCGAGCTATCTGCTCGCTAAGCACCAGAGTTACAATCCTGAGGGGGGCTCTAGCACTGAGCTACGACTGCCAAGACAGCCTATGTACAGCCTGTCCAGTTGCCCCTAGTCCCTTTCCTTGCGCCAGTAAAAAGCCCCTAACGAGATAGCCTAGTAGACCTCGTTTCATTATCCCGAGATAGGTACTGAGGGAAACCCAAAGCAGTTATCCCCGTAACCTCGGAGAAGGTATCCTCGGTACCTCCCCCGAGATTACGGGGATAACTATTTGCACTAAGTGAGGAGCGCATTGTTGCGCCTGTCTCACTGCGATTGTAGTGCTTTGGGTACGGTGCTTGCCCGTTTATGAGGCTAGCTCGTTAGGGGCGTCTGGGGCTACTAGCTTCTTAGCCGGGAAGGAAGTGTATGTGCCACGCCCTATGATCCTGCCCTAGCCTATATTGTGGTCTTAATCTACCTTCTCCATGCTTCGGGAAGGGGGGCTTCTCTAAACATCGTTTCATTTTTCCTTAGTACCTTTGAGAAGGTATAAACAACTACTATTTGATGTCTTCGAGTAGGGGCTGGCGGTGTCTCACAGCTGTGCTTTGCTCGATTGCCCTATGAAACCCAAAAGTTATTACGAGGGACTTCTACCTCAGCCTAGCCTTGAGCTAGCCCCCATCCCCAAGCGCATCCATCAGATTTATATCGGGCGATCGGCTCATGAGCTAGCCCCTGAGATGCAGGCAAATATCCAGCACCTGCGTGAGCTTAATCCCGAGTGGGAGTATCGACTGTGGGATGAGCAAGCCATTGAGACGTTTGTTAAGGAAGTCTATGGAGAGGGCGTGTATCACTACTACAAGATGATCTCGCCAAATTATCGGGCTGCTCAGTCGGACTTCGTACGCTATCTCCTCATATACCACTTTGGGGGTGTGTATCTAGATGTGAAGTCGACCTTCTATAAACCCCTGGACGAAGTCCTCACGGAGCGGGATCAGTTCATCCTCTATCATTGGGATAATGAGGGGGAGGGATGCTATAAGGGCTTTGGGTTCTTTAAGGATCTGCCTCTTACGGAGTTCCCGTATGGGGAGTACCATCAGGGCTTTGTCATCGGTAGGGCTAAGCACCCGATTTTACACGCTGTGATTGCGGAGGCGATGTGCCGACTAGACCGCTATAATCCCTTCACTACGGGTGTGGGGCTACTGGGGGTACTTAGGACGACGGGGCCTATTATGTATTCGCTCACCATTGAGGAGGCCAAGAGGAAGCTACCCGAAGAGCAATACCGACACATTCGCTCCATCGAGGTGCTGAGTGGGCGTATCTCCATCTATGATGATGCTGGGGCATTTGCCCATCGGAAGAAGCTATCCAATTACCATAATCAGCTCGCTGCCGTCTCACTCAACGGCTCAGAGCGATACACACACTACCTACATTACTTCTTTTATGCTCGTTGGGCAATGCGTGTCTTGATGGACAAGGTAAACCAGCGACTTCATAAGGGGTAGCCTCGTGTAGAGAGTACCTTCCCTTGAGGGGAGAAGTGCCCTCAAATAGGGGTGTGGCGCATGGAGAGACGAAGATGATGAGGCATCATCACGTTTATTTGACTAACTTTGCGCCCGATTATAAGGATATATCAGTAAATCAATTTAAGAGATAATGCTACAGCCAATTAGCAAGACTATCATCCTCCCTGATGGTAGAGAGATTGTCATCGAGACAGGCAAGCTAGCCAAGCAAGCCGATGGATCGGTGACGCTACGCATGGGAAACACCGTCCTCCTAGCTACCGTTTGCGCAGCGAAGGACGCTAACCCTGGGGTGGACTTCATGCCACTTCAAGTCGAATACAAAGAGAAGTATGCCTCATTTGGTCGCTTCCCTGGTGGCTTCACACGCCGTGAAGGTAAGGCCTCTGACTACGAGATCCTCACCTGCCGACTTGTAGACCGTGCCCTTCGTCCCCTCTTCCCAGATGATTACCATGCAGAGGTATTCGTAAACGTAATCCTCTTCTCTACTGATGGGGTAGATATGCCCGACGCATTGGCTGGACTTGCTGCTTCATCAGCTCTAGCAGTATCGGATATCCCCTTCAACGGCCCAATCAGCGAAGTGCGTGTAGCACGAGTGGACGGACAGTTCATCATCAACCCAACCTTCGAGGAACTCAAGCGTGCGGACATCGAGCTGATGGTCGGTGCTACCCTCGATAACATCATGATGGTCGAAGGGGAAATGCAGGAAGTACAGGAGGCTGAGATGCTCGAAGCTATCAAGGTCGCCCACGAAGCCATCAAGGTACAATGTCAGGCTCAGCTAGAGCTGTCGGCTGCCGTAGGTAAGCTCGAGAAGCGTACATACTGCCACGAGGAGAATGATGAAGACCTCCGCAAGGATGTACACGAGAGCTGCTACGCTAAGGCCTATGCCGTCGCTACTTCAGGTACAGACAAGCATGCCCGTGCAGAGGCCTTCGAGGCCATCGTAGAGGAGTTTAAGGCTAAGTTCACAGAGGAAGAACTTGAAACTAAAGCCCCCCTCATCGATCGCTATTATCATGATGTAGAGAAGGAGGCTATGCGCCGTGCCATTCTCGACGAAGGTAAGCGTCTGGATGGCCGTAAGACAACGGAGATCCGCCCTATATGGATTGAGACAGATTACCTGCCAGGCCCTCACGGCTCAGCCGTCTTCACTCGTGGAGAGACTCAGTCACTCACGACCGTTACTCTTGGTACAAAGAATGACGAGAAGCTCGTAGATGATGTGCTGAACTACGGGAAGGAGCGTTTCCTCCTTCACTACAACTTCCCTCCTTTCTCTACGGGTGAGGCTCGTCCACAGCGTGGGGTAGGCCGTCGTGAGATCGGTCACGGGAACCTTGCACACCGTGCGCTCAAGCGTGTCCTCCCTCCCGACTATCCCTATGTCGTTCGTGTAGTATCAGATATCCTCGAGTCCAATGGATCCTCTTCTATGGCTACCGTGTGTGCCGGTACACTGGCTCTACGTGATGCTGGGGTACCTATCTCTAAGCCCGTCTCAGGGATTGCGATGGGACTTATCTCCGAGAATAAGGGAACGAACTACGCTATCCTCTCTGATATCCTTGGGGACGAAGACCACCTTGGGGATATGGACTTCAAGGTGACGGGTACCGCTGATGGTATCACTGCCACACAGATGGATATCAAGGTAGATGGATTGAGCTACGAGATTCTCGAGCGAGCACTTGCACAAGCTCGTGAGGGACGCTTGCACATCCTAGGTAAGATCCTAGAGGCTCAGCCCCAGACCCGAGAAGACCTCAAGCCTCATGCTCCACGTATTGTTACGCTTCGCATCGGCAAGGAGTTCATCGGTGCTGTCATTGGCCCTGGTGGTAAGATCATCCAAGGGATGCAAGAGAAGAGCGGTGCTACCATAAGCATCGAAGAGGTAGATGGCGTAGGTGTCGTCGAGATCAGTGCTTCAAACAAGGATGCAATTGATGCTGCCGTTGGTATGATCAAGGGCATTGTTGCTATGCCAGAGGTAGGGGAAGTCTATCAGGGTAAGATTTCTTCGGTGATGCCTTATGGGTGCTTCGTTGAGTTCCTTCCTGGTAAGGATGGTCTACTGCATATCTCGGAGATTGACTGGAAGCGCTACGAGAAGATCGAAGATACCGATCTGCAGGAAGGTCAGCAGGTAGAGGTCAAGCTCATCGACATAGATCCGAAGACGGGCAAGTTTAAGCTCAGTCGTCGTGCCCTCCTACCCAAGCCCGAAGGCTACAAGGAGCCAGAGCGTCGTCCTCGCCCCGAGCGTGGTGAGCGTCGCCACTAACACGTAGGATTCCCGAAACGGAGCCGTAGGTGTTTCTAATTATTTCCTTATCTTTGCAGTTGTAAGATTTGGTTAAGTGTGATGACTAGTAGTCAGGAGTATATAGAGATAAAGACGCTGGGGAGCAATGCTTCTCAGCGCCTCCCTCTTTCCGATTGCAGCTTTATATTTAATGTAATTTTACCCCCCCCC
>NZ_JDFF01000019.1 GCF_000565015.1 Porphyromonas catoniae ATCC 51270 | reverse complement strand
AAAGGGGCAAACGCTCTACTATGCCCAATCCCTCTAAGCCAGGGGATGGTGTCGGGATCTAGCCCTTCCCCCCCTTATCTCCAGCAAAGCACCTAATAGCTTTTTCCTCTCGCACCCGGTAGCCATAGGTTATCTTAGTCGCTCTAGGTGATCTAACCCAAGATTCAGCTAGAGCTACTGAAGGGACTCGGTCGGTTGGATCCACTAGGCTCTAGGATGCTCACTCGTAGGTAAAGAATTCACTACCAAGAGGGAAAGTTGAATACCCACCTCGGTGGTAAAAAAATCACCACCTCGGTAGTAAATTATTTACCACCGAGGTGCTAAGAAAATTACCACCGAGGTGGTAATTATTTTACCTCCTCGGTGGCATGTGTGAAGGATACTTAGGCAGATCCCTTCGCTATAAAAGAGCTCCGCCACAAAGGGATGAAACCCTTCGTGGCGGAGCTTACCTTTTGGGGGAGGAAGTCGCTAATAGGGGCGACTAGAGGCGGCGTGAGCCATCGGAGATGACGACGTCGTAGAACTTCGGGGCATGACCATACTTGGCCTGGTAGCGACGACGTACTTCGTCTACGAAGCTATCGTGTAGCTCTTCCTTGAGGAGGTTGATGGTACAGCCTCCGAAGCCACCACCCATCACTCGAGAGCCTGTTACGCCTAGTTCTTTGGCTAGGTCGTTGAGGAAGTCAAGTTCCTCACAGCTCACCTCGTAGAGCTTGCTCATACCGTGGTGTGTCTCGTACATCTTCTTGCCCACGGTGTCGTAGTCTCCACGACCGAGGGCTTCGCAGACTGCTAGCACACGATCTACTTCGCCGATGACGTACTCGGCACGCTTGTAGTCCTCTTCGGTGATTTCGCTACGTACTTCATTGAGCATCGCCATGGAGGCGTCACGTAGGAACTTCACCTCGGGGTGACGCTTGGCAATAGCAGCCACTGCACGCTCACAGCTCTCACGACGCTTGTTGTAGGCTGAGGAGGCTAGCTCGTGCTTGACGACACTGTCTACGAGGAGGAGACGATAGCCCTTGGACTTGGGATCAAAGGGGAAGTATTCGTATTCGAGGCTCTTGCAGTCAAGACGGATGAGGTGACCCGCCTTACCGAAGACGGAGGCGAACTGGTCCATGATCCCACACTTCACCCCGATATAGTTGTGTTCGGTGGCTTGACCAATCTTAGCTAGCTCAAACTTGTCGATGCCTAGAGAGAGGAGGTCGTTGAGGGCAAAGGCAAAGGTGCTCTCCAGTGCTGCGGAGGAGGACATACCTGCTCCTAGGGGAACGTCCCCAGCGAATACGGTGTCGAAGCCCGTAATCTTTTTGCCTCGCTTCTGGATCTCACGGCAGACACCGAAGATATAGCGTGCCCAGGCTTGCTGAGGTGCATCCTCTTCGTTGAGCCCGAACTCTGCATGTTCACCTAGGTCTAGCGCATAGGTGCGTACTCGGTCGGTGCCATTGAGGCGAATCTCAGCGACCATAGCCTTATCGACTGCACCTGGGAATACGAAGGCTCCATTGTAGTCTGTGTGTTCGCCGATGAGGTTGATACGGCCTGGGGAGGTGAAGAGGATACCTTCTGCTCCGTAGAGCTCTTGGAATTTGCTGCGAATGCTAGCTGTGTTCATCTGTAGTACTTATATATGATGTGTATAAAAACACATCCCCTCGCAAGGGGTAAGCCAAGCGAGGGGATGAGGAGTGATGACTAAGGGAGCTGACGCACCTTGTGTCCTGCGAGGGCATAGTAGAGCAGATAGGCTTCGCCGATGGCGACGATGCCCCATGTCCACTGCCAGCCATGGAAGGTATCTGCGAGGAAGCCCTGCAGTAGTGGGAGGATAGCTCCACCCACGATACCCATCATCAGAGCACCTGAGCCTGCGGCGGTATACTTGCCGAGCTTATCAATGGCTAGTGCGAAGATAGCTCCCCACATGATGGAGTGGAAGAGACCCGCACCGATGAGGAAGTAAGGATTGTCAAGTACCATCGCAACGATGACAAGGATACCAGCGATAGCGGAGGTGAAGGCTAGCTGCTTGCTCGCACTGATGCTACTGAGGAAGCTACCACAGAGACGGCCTACGAGCATGAGCCCCCAGTAGAGGGTAGCCAGGAGTGCAGGGTCAGATAGCCCCTTGTTCTCTGCATAGAGGTTGATGTTATTCCCTACGCAGACCTCAACACCTACGTACATGAAGATAGCGACGACACCGAGAGCTAGGTGGCTGAAGCTCCATACACTCTTCTCGAGCACTTCGCCTTCCTTCTTCTCTGCGCTAGCGATGGTAGGTAGGTTGATCTGTGTCAGAGCGACGATCAGACCACCAACGAGTACAATCAGTACGAGGAAGGGGATGTAGAGCGAGCTGATTTGGATATCCAGCCCAGTCTTGCCAGCGAAAATCACGTGAGCTACGAGAAGGGGAGCGATGGTAGCCATGGAGGAGTTACCCGTCCCAGCGATAGACTGACGTGTGACACCGGTTGTACCCTTGACGCTACAAGCTACGATGTAGGGATTGAGGACTGCCTGTAGGAAGGTCAGTGCAGACCCTGCTACGAAGGCAGCGACAAGGAAGATATAGTAGGCGATAGGAATGACAACGGCTCCCTCATACTTGTAGCCTTCGCCTGCTGCACGTGCAGCGTCAATTGCTGGCTCGAAGGTCGCTAGGTCTACCGTTTCAAAGATATAGGCAGAGAGCTCATAGAGTCCAAAGGCTGCAATCAAACCAAAGAGACCGAAGATGAGGGTCTTCTTATAGCCGTTTCTCTCGATGTACTTAGCACTTGGTACGCCCATGGCAAGGTAGCCAAAGAAGAAGGCGAAGGTAAGTAGGGTGGTGAGTGTGTTGGTCTGTGCGCCTGCCATCAGTAGGAAGGCTGCCTTCATTGGAGCTTGGAACTGCCCATTCAGGTTTGTGATGAGCCCCACGAGAGACATCAGCACGACCATGATGATGAATGGCACAAGGTAACTCTGCGCCTGTTTCTGTTGTGTCATCTGTTTCGTTATTGGATTATGTGAGTTGTTCTGTTTGCTGTCGGATGGGAAGCCTTGGATGGGCTACCCTACGGTGAAGCGAAACGCTGTCACTGAGTGGAAGGTCTCCCCAGGGTTAAGACGTGTCGTTGGGTACTCGGGATGGTTAGGGCTGTCGGGGTAGTGCTGCGTCTCTAGGCAGAGGGCAGCACGTGCTGGGTAGCGATGTCCGTGCTTACCACGCATGTTGCCACTCATCCAGTTGCCCGTGTAGAGCTGTACCCCTGGCTGATCGGTGTAGACCTCCATAGTGATTCCCGTCTTGGGTGAGGTGCATCGGGCAGCAAACCCGAGCTTGCCGAGGGGCTTATCCAAGATATAGGTGTGGTCGTAGCCACGTGCCCAGACGAGCTGATCGGTAGGTGTATCGATGCGAGCACCTACCTCGGTGGGCTGGGTAAAGTCCATAGGCGTACCGGCTACAGCCTCAGGTGCTCCGTAGGGGATAGCCGTATCATCCGTGGGGAGGTAGGTACTGGCATTGATCTGTAGGATGTGATCATGCACTGAGGCATCACCATCACCAGAGAGATTGAAGTAGCTATGGTTGGTGAGGTTCACGATCGTAGGACGGGTAGTGGTCGCTGTGTATTCGATGGTCAGCTCGTTATCCTCGGTGAGGGTATAGACGACACGTACACATAGCTCCCCGGGATACCCCTCCTCGCCGTCCTTGGAGACGTAGCAGAGGGCTAGCTTGTTCTCTGCAAGTTGCTCCGCATCCCAGATTACGGCATTGAAGCCTTTTAGCCCTCCATGCAGTGCATTCGGACCATTATTAATAGGGAGGGAATACTCTATGCCATCGAGGGAGAACTTCCCACGTGCCACACGGTTGGCATACCTACCACAGATGGCTCCGAAGTAAGCCTCTTCGCTGTCGAGGTACTCTTGTAGGCTGTCGTGTCCGATGACGACATCCGTCCAGCCTGAGCGACTGGGGACGACAAGGGAAACGAGCTTAGCGCCTTGGTTGATGAAGTGTGCTTCTGCTCCCTGAGTGTTACGGAGCGTGTAGAGGCGAACCTCCTTGCCATCCACCTGGGCAGTAAAAGCCTGTGGATCGAGATTAGCTTTGTTATGTGCCATGCGAGGCCGTGTTGTGTAGAATGTACTTAGTAAAGTATTTTATTTTGACCTCAAATATACAAAAACTTCGGACATAGGCGCACTCCAGCCCTGATGGATAAAGCCCTGATGAGAGAGGGCATAAAAGAAGCTACCCCAAGCGGTATGCTCGGGGTAGCTATAAATCAGATGCAACGTCGTGGGAACGACTGTTGCAGTGTCCCTTGGGGAGCTTATTGTAGGCGGAAGACTACGGGTACGATGTATCGTGTACGTACAGCCTTACCTTGCTGACGACCGGGCTTCCACTTGGGGAGGGTCTTGACGACACGTACAGCTTCCTTGTCGAGAGCAGGGTCTACGCTCTTGTATGTTTCGACAGCGGAGACAGATCCATCACGCTCTACGACGAAGCGTACCATGACCTTACCCTGAATACCATTATCGACAGCGCTCTCGGGGTAATTGATGTTCTTAGCGAGGTACTTGAGCAGAGCCTCCATACCACCTGGGAACTCGGGTTGCTCCTCTACTACCTCGAAGATCGCTTGGTCTACTTCTTCGTCGACCTGTACGTTCTTCGTCCCGAGGGGGATGTTAGGGGGAGGAAGAGGCTTATCCTGGTCTACGGAGACGAAGGAGGGCTTGATGACCTCTCTATCGTTACTTACGACCTTCAGTTCGTCAGGGAGCTGTACTTCAGTCTGCTGAGCTTGCTGGGGTTCGGGCTCAGGCTCATCAGGCTTCTGTTGGTCTTCGATATTCATTACATCCTCGACATCCTGGGTGTTGAATGCCTTCTCCTGTGCTTGAGCTTGTGTGACAGCACTGCGCCACTCCAAGCCAACGAATACTACAGAGAGAGCAACCAATAACCCGAGCAGGAGCGAGAGACCCTTACCTCGTTCGAGGTCGGCCTTTGCTGATTTCTTGATTTCCATACTGCTACACTAGTTTGAGTTAGTACGACAAGCACCTTGGGGTGCGGATATTGCTTTCTTGGGGGCAAATATACAAATATATTCTGTTGGTTGTATCGGGGCAGACCTTGGGTAGGTTGTGAAGGAGCTATGAGCAAACCCATGGGTGGGGTTGTGAGGAAATCCTTGCAAGGGTCTCGGGGCAAATGCATGCAAGGGTTTCCCCCGAGACCCTTGCATGGGTTTGATGACCTCCATTAGGAGCTCTCCCCCTCATGTGTGTCATGTGCTTGTCTCCTTGGGAAATAGGGGGAGGTGGAGAGCCTCGTAGGAGGATGTAGGAATGGGACTATGTAGGGTGCATCCGATTTCATACATTATCCTTATTTTTGTCTCACGGATCGTCGACCAACGACTTAGCTATGCACTCCCTTTACAGAGTATTATTGGCTTCCCCGATATTCATCCCTTCCTGTGGCACCTTAGCCTATGGTGGTCTTTACCTCGCTTCTGCCGTGGATGGAGCGTGGCTCTTGCTATGATATAAGTACAATATCCTAAAATATAACCAACCTATGAGACGAATTCTACTCAGTTTATGGCTACTCTGCTTTGTCTCTCTCGGGCTCAATGCTCAGATCCTGATGCCTCGGGAGGACGGAGCGGAGAAGGTCGAGACCATTACGGTGGAGAAGTTCTTCTACGACAGTGGAGGCCCTAGTGGTAACCAAGCGACACAGCGTGTAAACGCTATTACCTTCGTTCCCAAGCCTGGGGAGATGATTGAGATTACCTTTGAGGAAGTACAGCTCAGTGCAGCTACCTTATACTTCTATGACGGTAAGGTCCCCCTAGTTAAGATTCCTGCAGCAGACGAGGACGAAGATGATGAATACCAAAAGCCTAGTGTACCTGCCCGCTACTCCTACACGGGGAATAAGATGGAGCCAAAGGTCATCCGCTCCCAGAGCCCTGATGGGAAGCTGACCGTAGTCTTCGTAAACGCTAATGGCATAGGTAAGGGCTGGGTAGCGAAGGTGAAGAGTAGCCCTCGTACTGCTGACGACCCTAAGGCTCCCGAAGAGCCCAAAGATATTGTCAAGATCGGTCGTACACACCGCACGGTGGAGGTCGGTGATACCCCTCTGAACTTCTATGATGATGGAGGTAAGGAGGGGAAGATAACGGAGAACTTCGAGGGCTCTATTACCTTCACCCCCAAAACTGCTGGTCGGCGTGTACGCATTACCTTCAACAAGCTTGACCTCTTCAATACCAATCCCCTGAGGAATGACCAGCTACACATCTACAACGGGAGGGAAGCAAAGGCAGAGAAGCATCTGCGTACACTCCTCTCAGACAAGACCCCAGTAGTACTGCTCTCGGCATCAGAGGATGGGGCGCTGACCGTGACTCTCAAGAGTACCACGGGCGTGACTAAGAGCGGCTTCGAGGCTGTCGTCACAGAGTTTGTCCCTCAGGCCATGGCACTCGATGGGATCAAGCAGACACAGCTCGAGAGTAATAAGCCTGTAATGGCTGGGGCGAAGAAGCAAGAAATCCTAGAGGTGAATATCCAAGCAAAGGATGTCCTCCAGCCCCTAACAGCCACTTCCTTCACATTCAGCACAGAGGGTAGCACCGAGGGGGTACTCAGTGCAGCCGAGCTCTGGACAAAGGATCGGGGTGTGATGGCTCCAGCACGTAAGCTCGGAGAGGTAACAAGCATCGGCAAGACATGCACTGTTACCCTTTCCTCTCCCTATACCCTCATGGATGGCGACAACGCCTTCGTACTCTACTACGACATCGCAGAGACAGCTCAGACGGGGGGACAAGTAGATGCTTCCCTAGTCTCTGTCCTGCTCTCAGGCAAAGAGGAGAAGCCAAGCGATACAGCAGTCCCTGGGAGTCGACCCATCCAAAATACCATCCATAGCTCTGAGGGGCATAATACGTACAAGATCTACGGGGAATGGAAGTTCCTACCCACGATGACATTCAATAAGTACGCTGGGGGTAGGGTGGATCAGATGACAACCCTTCTGCCCAGCAAGTCTGGGGAGGTCGTAGAGCTAGACTTTGAGTACTTCAAGGTCTACTACGGCAAGGCTAGCTATCAGCCCAAGGCAAAGTTCATCGTGTATAACGGAGCAACAGCATCTGGGACTCCTCTCTGGAGTGCTAACTTGGGTAACCATGACGTTGGTCCTAAGCTCTTGCGCTCAACCTCTGCTGACGGTGCCTTGACGATTGTCTTCAACCCCAACGAAACGAGTAGTAGCTATACGGAGAAAGGGTGGAGTGCATCGGTGCGCTCTGTTACCCCCAAGTCCATGGCTCTAGCTAAAGCCATCGGCTTCCAAGCCTCTACAGAGGCTATTCCCACAGGCTCTGTTAAGCAAGCGATCCTAGGCTTGGAGCTCCAGGCGGAGGGTTTCCTTAACCCCTTGACTCTAGACAAACTAAGCATCAACCTCAAGGGCAGTGAAAGGCATCTAGCCCGAGTAGCCTTATACGCCACGGCAGATAAGAAAGAGTTTAGTGCCAATGATCTTGTTGCCGAGGCATCCGCACCCCTTGGTAGCACCATCACCCTTACGCCTAATGAGTCTCGACAGCTAGCCGAGGGGACGAGCTATTACTATATTGCCTACGACCCCAAGAGTGATGCACCAGCGGGTATTACTTACGATGCTTCGTTCACCGAACTCATAGTCTCCGGTGCAATACATGTCATTACCACCCCAGACCCCGACGGCGTACGTAAGAGCCGCTCCCAGCATATCTTCCAAGGGGGGAAGGATGAGACTGTGCAGGTCACGTCTCCCATTACCTTCTACGATGCTGGAGGGGTAGATCGTAAGGCTCCCAACGGTACAGCTAGTGGCTCGGTACGCTTTGTTCCCAAGGCGGGCGAGGTCATTCGTTGTCGAGTCGTATCGGCAGGCCTTACACGGACACAGCACCTGAGGTTCTATAGTGGTCAGTCCACGGAGGCCAAGGATCAGCTCCTCGATGTGAGCGGTAGTGATCAGCAGTATCCATCGATTGTCTCGCTCGCAGATGATGGCTCTGTCACGGTGCAATACACCAAGGGCTACGGTGAGTCAGACTGGGAGATTGAGGTAGAGTCCATCGTGCCTCAGCCTCTCTCCATAGCATCCGTTACGACGGAGGTCGCTAGTGAGGCGAAGCTACTTGCTGGAGCAAAGAACGAGCCGTTCCTTCATATCACTTTGAAGGTAGAGGGTGATAAGGGGGCTCTGGAGGTCACGGGCTTTGAGTTGGCAGGACTAACAGAGGCGAGTAAGAAGGCCCTTGTCAAGCGTTGCCTCTATAGCTCTGGTGCAGATGCAAGCCTAACCACCACGAAGCTCTTCGCTAGCACGGAGGATGCCTCCACAACTACGTTTACAGGGTCGGAGACGTTCATCAAGCCGGGGTCTTATCACTATTGGCTCACAGGGGACATCGCTACCTCTGTAGCTGCAGGCACAGAGGTCGCTGTGAGCCTCAAGGAGGTACGCTCCAAGGATAAACCCGCCGTCGCACCTACCGATAGCAAGGAAGCCAAGCGAGAGGTGAAGGCAGGGATGCATGGTGAGTACCTCGTGGGGCCTTCCTCTACGGCTAAGTACAAGAGCCTCAAGGATGCTACCGATGCCTTGAGTGCTGCTGGTGTGGATGGCCCTGTTACTCTTCTGCTGGAGAGCGGTGTCTACACCGACATGGTCTCTATACCAGCTATCGAGGGGCTCTCCTCTATGAATACCCTGACGATCCGCTCACAGAGTGGGAAACGCTCCGATGTAGTCTTCGATATAAAGCCCTATAAGACTGTTGGGGAGGACAAGCCTGGGCATTTCACCATAGATGGTGCAGACTATCTGACGCTTGAAGCATTGACCATCAAGGGATATGACAAGAAGGCTCCAGCAGTTGTCCTTGTACGCAATAAGAGCGAACATGTGACCATCCGCGATTGCTACCTCTGGGCTCCTCTCGCTTTAGACTATCTGACGGGTAACATTGCGGTCCTTAAAACAAGTGCGAAGAACGAGCCTTATCAAAACAACGACTACCTGACACTTGTCTCCTCGACAGTCGAAGGTGGGTACCAGGGTGCATACATAGATGGTACTGGTCATATTGCCCTACCTAAGCAGAAGGGAGCCCATCTAAAGGATAACGTCTTCATTGGTCAAGGCTCCGTAGGGATTTACGCTACACTTGAGCATGATGCCCTCTATGAGGGAAACACGATCTATGGCCGAGGGGAAGTGGCAAACCCTTACAAGGCTCTTGATATTACCCTCATGGGCAATACTGTCATACGTAACAATAAGGTAGAGGTACATGGCTTGCAAGGGAAACGGAGAGATATTAATGCCCTTTACCTGCGTCACACACGTAGCACTTCCGATACACCCTCTGGTAGGAATCTTATATACAACAATGAGCTACGTATCACGGCGGATAATGGGGCAGATGCGGCGTATGGTATAGTCTTCTCAGACCCCAACCTAGAGGATCTTGATATCTTACACAACTCTGTCTCGATTACGAATCCTACAGCTAAGCAAAACTCGGCCCCTCTAGCGATCATCGGGAGAGGTAGCAACGTGGCAAAGAGCTTAAATATCCGCAATAACCTCTTCCAGAACCATGCTGGTGGCTATGTTTACTACATGCAGAAGGAGGCATTTAAGACGGGTATTACCTTCTCGCACAATGCTACCTTCTCCTCGGGTACACACTATGCCAAGGTGGGTGAGAATCTCACAAGGGATAAGTGGAAGGAGCTGACAGGAGATGCCACTTCCATTGTAGAGGATGTGCAGTTCTTTGATGAAGAGTCCTCGCTCCTGCCTCGTGCGGTTGGCTCTCTACGCTTTGCCCCTCGTCAGGCAGAGGTTACTCATGATATCACGGGAGCTGAGCGTCCGTCTAGCCTGGTGACGGCAGGGGCTTATGAGGTGACAGAGCATGAGACACCTGCCCTTACCTCGGGTTATCCTAAGGTGAGTGAGGTAGGTGTTACGACAGCTAAGCTCCTAGTGAAAGCGACGGAGTTTGGTAAGCTCCTCTACAAGGTCTTGCCCAGCACTGCTGCCGCACCCACACTAGACGAACTGAAGGCCTCTACCGATAAGCTCACCTTCAGCAAGAATACCGAGCAAGGTAAGACCCTCACAGGACTCACGTCAGAGACCGAGTATAAGCTCTATGGTCTCCTCCTGGGGCTGAATGGTGTCTATACCGATGCGTTTACTCCGATAGCCTTCACTACTACGCATGCACCTACGGCAGTCTCTACGTTTGAGGCTGTAGCGAAGGGGACAGAGAACTTTGATGACGGTACTGCCCACTTCGATGGCTTCACTGTGGAGGAAGTCCCAGCAGGGGCAAAGGCAGGGAGCAAGCACATTGCTAAGGTTAATTCTCCTGCAGAGGTCACGATTACCAATAGTAGGGGTAACCTCCTCCTCGATGGCTTCTGGCTCAAGAGCAATAAAAGCGTTATCCTGAAGACTAAGGATAAGGATGGAGTAGAGGGGAAGAGCAAGACCCTCGAAGCCACAGGTGAGGAATGGTTGTACATCAATCTTCGTGAGCTGGGCAAGCTCCATTCCCTCTCCCTCACGACCCTCGGTGAGGCGTACATCGATGACTTCAGTGGTACACCCGCTCCTCTTGTCCTTGATGACAGTGAGGAGTCTGCTGCCAGTGGTGAGGTAAAGACGCTGAGCGTTGCCCCTAAGGGTGGAGTCCTCCCCTACAGCTACCTGTGGAAGGATGCGCTGGGCAAGGAGGTCTCTCGAGAGGCAACTCTCCGAGTGAAGGCTACCCATACCCAGCTCTATCGTGTGGAGGTCAAGGATGCTTGGGATCAAGTGATCTCTGCCCATAAGACCCTGAAGGTCTCGGGTGAGTCTGCGGTGGCAACCTTTGATGACCTATCCCTTGCACCCGAGAGCCATTGGACGGGGGACAATACCAAGGGAGACGAGGCATACGAGACCACCTTCTACAGTGGATCCTATGGGTTTGCCAATACTTACATCAAGAAGTGGTCTACGTGGGGAGGTTATGCCTATTCTAATAGGACATCTACGAGCTTTGCTACTTGGGACCCTGACCAATATAACAGCGCCGTGGGGCATGGTGTAGCGGGGTCAAAGAACTATGGGATTGCCTACCTCCTCGGGGGGAGCACGAAGATCTCTGTGACCCACGCTCCGAAGGCTGTCCTCTCAGGGATGTACGTGACGAACACCGCATGGGTCAAGCATGTCACCGAGCATGGTACGGGGATGGGACCAGATGCGAATACCCCGTTCAAGAAGGGAGATTACTATAAGATCACTGCAGTGTCTAACGATGATGAGACGAAGAAGATTGACTTCTACCTCGTGGACTTCCGCAGTGATAATCCTGCTGACCATTACGTGATCGACTCTTGGCAGTGGCTTGACCTCTCTGCTTTGGGTGAAGTGTCTTCTATTCGCTTCAATGCGGCAGGGACACGGGCGAATCAGTTCGGCTCAACGATCCCATTCTACTTCGCTCTCGACAATGTGGGGGGCAAGGTGATGGAGGAGAAGAGTAGCAGCATCACTGTCCGCCCAGGCTCCACAGAGTCCTTTGACCTAGCGAAACTCTTTGCCTCTACGTCTCTACCGAAGAAGGCTGGAGCTACCACTACCTACACCCTTGTGGAAGCTCCAGAGGCTACATTAGCCACAGCGAGTGTGGTGGATGGGAAGCTACAAGTCGTCGGGAAGGTGAAGGGAGAAACAAACCTCCTAGTGAAGGCGACAGCTCGTGGTGCTTCGGTCTACCTGAGAGTCCCCCTAGCACTCGGCGAACCCCGACCCGTAGATCCTACGCTAAGCATCACCGACCTACGTGTCCTCCCCAACCCAGCCACTGAGTACATCACCCTCACGGCAGAGGGCAAGGTTGAGATCTATGCCCTCTCGGGGGCACTCATCTACCGCACTACGAACTATACCCGTGGTAGTCGCATCTCCATCAGCGACTATGCCCCAGGTGTGTACCTTGTGCGTGCGGGAGGCTCTACACAACGCTTCATCAAGAAGTAAACTAAGCTAGTCCCTCGGGCTACAGACAGGATGACCCTGCCGAAGTCCCCCAGCTCTGGGGGCTCTTCGGTGGGGTCTGCTGTTTTTCTTTTCCTTATCTATCTTTGCAGGTGAGGATGTCTCGTTGGGGATAGTGCTTGGTAGGTATCGGGGGAAACCCTTCAGAGGTATCCCCGTAACCTACCATGAGGTATCCTCGGTACCTCCTCGGAGGTTACGGGGATACCTCCCGAGGGTTTACGGGTGTACCTCTCTGGGGCTACCGGTAGTGGCGCTGCTCTGGCATTTGCGGTAGGTCGCGCGTGTCCATTAGTTCTCTTCGGGAGAGTCAGTGCGTGGGTGCCTACCTAGCTACTCCAGTAACCCTTAGGGGGCTAGCTACTCTGGTACTCCACCCTTTTACCTCTTGGCTCTTTCCCCTCTACATTCTTCTCTTACTACTCATACTATGTCAAAATATAAGATTGGGCTCGCTCTAAGTGGTGGCAGTATTAAGGGGTTCGCCCACCTCGGTGTCCTCAAGTGGCTTGAGGAGAATAACCTCCACCCAGAGATACTTGCTGGGACAAGTGCAGGTGCCCTCGTGGGGGCATTCTATGCCTGTGGTTATAGCATCGATGAGGTGCTTGAGCTTCTCTCCTCCAATGGCTTCCTGAAGATGACCACGCTCACGATGCGAGGTGGAGGACTCTTCAGTGCTACCAACTTCCATCGACACCTTAAACGAAATCTCCGCTACAAGAAGCTCGAAGACCTCCCTCTACCTCTACGTATCGTGGCTACAGACCTTGACCGAGGCGAGCAGCATGTCTTCACCGAGGGGAGGCTGGCGGATATCGTGCTAGCCTCGTGCAGTATCCCTATCCTCTTCACCCCTGTTGTGATCGATGGTGAGACGTATGTAGATGGGGGACTCTTCCGCAACTTCCCTGCAACTATCATCCGAGAGGATTGTGAGACCCTCATCGGGATGAACCTTGGGCCAGTCTCCGAGGAGAAGGTGCAACACTCTATGACTGCTATTGCTAACCGTGCTTGGGAGCTGGTTTTTCGTCAGAATACCGTCCCCGACAGAGAGGCGTGCGATTACCTCTTGGAGACGATGGAGGTGACGAAGTATAGTATGTTTGAGGTCAGTGCTGCCTCTGCTCTGGTTACGATAGGATATGAGCTGGCGAGCAAGGAATTAGCCTCTCTTGCCACTGGTAGCACGACACAAGGAGAAGCGAATGAAATCGGATAAGATCGTTATTTATTCTGTCCTCACACGTCTGTGGGGAAATAAGAGTAAGCATCCTCGTCCCTCGGGGACACTTGCAGAGAATGGCTCGGGGAAGTTCTCCTCGTTCACCAAGGAGGCCCTCGCCTACATCAGTAGCTTAGGCACTACCCATGTCTGGTACATAGGAGTGCTGGAGCATGCCACGAAGACCAATTACAGCTCCATCGGCATCCAGCCCGACCATCCCGATACGGTGAAGGGGGAGGCTGGATCACCCTATGCTGTGAAGGACTACTACGATATTGACCCCGACCTGGCGGAGGATCCAACGAGGAGGCAGGAGGAGTTTGATGCGCTCCTTCGGCGGACGCATGAGGCAGGTCTCAAGGTGCTTATGGACTTTGTGCCGAACCACGTCGCTCGATGCTACCACTCTGATGCCAAGCCTGAGGGTACCGAGGATCTGGGGGAAGGAGATGACAAGCACCTGAGCTTCTCTCCTGCAAATAACTTCTATTACCTTCCCGACTCTTCGCTCCTCCTCCCCCATCATACCCCTGATACTTCGCTCTATGTGGAGGTACCAGCTCGGGCTACGGGCAATGATTGCTTCACCAGCACACCCAGCGTAAACGACTGGTATGAGACGGTGAAGCTGAACTATGGGATTGACTACCTGCACGGAGGGACTGCCTACACAGATCCGATCCCAGATACATGGCTGAAGATGCGTGACATCCTCCGCTATTGGGCGGCACGTGGTGTGGATGGCTTCCGCTGTGATATGGCGGAGCTGGTCCCTGAGAGCTTCTGGAGCTGGTGTATTACCTCACTCAGAGAGGAGGGGTATGATCTGTTGTTCCTAGCCGAAGTGTACCAGCCTTACCGCTATGAGGCATACCTAGAGGCAGGGTTTGATTATCTCTATGACAAGGTGGGGGTATACGATAGACTGATCCAGATTGGACAGGGGAAGGTCTCTGCTACACCTGAGTTCACTTGGGTAAGGGATGCCGTAGGAGCGAGCCAAGGGAAGATGTGTTACTTCATGGAGAATCACGATGAACAGCGATTGGCTTCTCCCTTTGCTCTCGGCGATGCAATGAAGGGTGCTGTGCTCTCGGCTGTGGGGGCACTGAGTGGGACGAATCCCTTCCTCCTCTACTTCGCTCAGGAGCTGGGTGAAGAGGGGATGGCAGAGGAAGGCTTCAGTGGATGTGATGGTCGTACCTCGATCTTTGACTATTGGTCGCTGGAGAAGTTACAACGGCTGGAGGAAGGAGGTTACAGCACGAAATACCTTACACTTCACGAGCAAACCCTGCTGAGCCTCTACCGAACCACCGGGGAGTTGTGCCATCTACCAGTAATCCAGCATGGGGGATACTTTGGACTAAGCCCCGAGGCGGAGGGTAGAGCTGATCAAGTGCTGAGCTATGTGCGCTACTGGGGGAAGGAGCTGTTCCTCGTTGTGGCTAACCTTGCTGATGATGTGAGGGAGGTTGCATTGCCTCTCCCTGATAGCTTCTTCTCTACCTCTGGCCTAAGATCGGGGGAGGATGTGTATAAAGCTGTGGATAAGCTCACGGGGCAAGAGTTGGTTGTCAGCCTCACTCCCTGGGCTCCACTTCGCCTAGAGGTCCCCTCGGATGGGCTTCGCCTCCTACACCTCGTCCCCTTAGACTAGTAGAGAGGGAGGCTCCTTATACCCCTCTTTATACACAATGGACAATCCCCCTCATGCTCGCTCGGAGCATGAGGGAGATTGATTTCTCTCCCGGCGTTTGCTTCCTTTGGCGTCCTGCGTTTGATTGCTATTTCTTCCAGTACTTGGTTGTGCTTGCTCCTTGTGCTTCATCTCTTTTTCTACCTCTGTTCGCTGGCACCAGCTCCCTGCGTTTGGTTTTCCTCGTAAACCCTCCAGTCACCTATGATAGGTGGAGGTGTCCATCTATGATAGGTGGCGACCTTCACCTATCATAGGTGATTGGCGAGGTAGGCTGGATAGCTAAGCGAGAGGTGCCTCAGTAGTTGGATAGACGTAGCTTGGATAGCTGGAGGGGAGATACTCAGTAAAGAGGGAGCTTGCTTTGAAGAATCTTTTTCTCTAACTTTGAGGTGAGGGAAGTTAGCCCCTCGGGGCAACCTTCCTCCGACTACATTCTATGTGTCTCACCGCTTCCCCCAGCAAAGGAGAAGCATAAATAACAAGGAACTATGGACATCAGAATTCAGGCCCTGCATTTCGAAGCCACAGTACAGCTCAAGGAGTTTATCCATAAGAAGCTGGAGAAGCTCAATCGGTTCGCTGACGACATCCAGGGAGCAGAGGTTATCCTCAAGGTGACGAAACCCGAAGTATCTAACAACAAGGAAGCATCGATCAAACTCAAGGTAAGTGGCCCCGACTTCTACGTAGAGAAGATAGGCAACTCCTTCGAGGAAGCGATCGACCTTTGTATCGATGTCCTCAAACGCAAGCTAGAGAAGCATAAGGAGGCTTAGCCCCCGAGTTTCGGTGAAGTAGCAACGGAAAATCCCCCTCAGGACGACTTGGTCCTGAGGGGGATTTCCTTTGGCTAGCCTCGTGGGCTTAGCAGTAGAAGAAGCGATCAACGAGCTCTTTGAGGAAGACAGGGTCTGCCTGTGCCTTGTCTCGGAGGTCTCCGTCCTGATAGCTGCGTAGATGACGGATCATGCCATCGATGGTCAGCGGGTCAAAGACGCCGAGGGCCTCGTAGATAGCGCGATCCTTCTCTAGGCGATCGGCTGAGGCGATACAAGAGGCTGGTAGGCTGTCGAGGTGCGCAAGCTTGTCGGCGAATTCACTCTTATGTATGTTCATTGATACATAGGTCTTCTTAGCAAGCTCTAGTGCATCGGGGAGCTCGAAGCCATGGCGAGCTGCGGTGGTGATACCAGCTAGAAGCAGGTAGATATTCGCTGATCCGTCTGGAGCACGGAACTCGATGGTCTGCTTGCCTGTATATCGCTTGTTCTCTGGCTTTTCTAGGGGATTGACGATGCTGCACATATCGACCTTTGCGCTCCATCCTAGGGGCACACGTACGAGGGCTGAGCGGTTACGGTCACCCCAGCATACGGTGGTAGGTGCCTCCTGGTGTGGCACTAGTCGGAGGTAGGATGTGGGGTTGGTGTTCCCGAAGGCAGTGAGGGAAGAGGCAAGACTCATCATGCCAGCCACAGCCTTGTGTGCGATGTCGGTTAGGGAGCCGTCTGCGTGTACGTAGCAGTTATTTCCTTCCTTATCTACGATCTTGGTATGCACGTGCATGCCGCTACCTGCCTTACCCACGATGATCTTAGGAGCAAAGGTGACGTTGAGTCCCATACGCCAGCCGAGCTCGAAGAGGATCCACTTACCGAGCTGTAGGTCTTGTGCTGCACGCTCTACGGGGACGGGCAGGAATTCGATCTCGTTCTGCTCGTAGTTGTACTCCTCAGTACTAAAGTTACCCACCTCACCATGAGCGTACTTAATATGTCCGCCACACTCGGCGATCAGTCGGATAGCTTGTGTGCGGAACTCGATCTGCTTGCTGAAGGGAGACATCTCATGGTAGCCACGCTGATCGACCGCAGCATAGTTCTCTTCCTTGGGGCTGATGACGTAGTATTCGAGTTCGCCCATAGCGTGGAACTCCAGTCCACCTGTTACTTCACGGAAGGCCTTGGCTGCACGGTGAAGTATCTGGTCTGGGGCGGAGGAAAGGGGCTGACCATCCTTGTCCATGTACGCACAGAAGAAGCTAATCGTAGGCTCAGCTGTGAAGGGGTCCATGAAGGCCGATGAGAACTGAGGTACGACGTACAAGTCGGAGGAGCCTGCCTCCATGACTCCGGGGAAGAGGCTCGAGCCATCTACGCGTTCTCCTGAGGAGAGTACCTCGTCAAGGTATTCAAGGTCTTGGATAATGAAGTTGAGTTCCTTGAGGTGACCATCACCACCGGTGTAGCGGAAGTTCACGGCATGGATATCTTGATCCACGATATACTTGATGATGTCGGCCTTGGTGAAGGCTTCGGGCTGCTTCCCTATGGCCCGTGTGATAGGGTTTAGGATGTACTCCATAGTTCGTTGTGAATAGTTTGATTTGTATGTAGAGTTTGCTTGCGTAGGTTGGTCAGTCGGGGATAGGGGGCAGGGTGTTCGTTCGTGGTACGTCTCGCATGTGAGCCTCTATCTCGCGGGTCATCTGTAGGAGTCCGTGCAGCTGGGTCAGTACATCGAAGACTGCGTCCTCGCTGAGCACCCCGCAGAGTAAATCCTCTGGGGACTCATTGCGGTCACTGCTTTCCTTGTCAATGAACCAGTCGGTAGAGCTATAATAGGTGATGAGATCCTCGAGCTGAGGAGTGGCTTCTTGCATGGCAAAGAGTAGCTTTTCGCCCTCGTTGCCGAGTTCGATCCAGCGGTTTAGAGCTGATTCCATTAGGCGTACACGCTCGATGCGTTTTGCTTCCATATTCCTAACTAATCTAACCTTATAGCAAAAGTACATATTTAATATAAAGTATCTACTACCTCAGCGGAAAATTCTCGGCAGATTGTCTGATACCCCCTCTTTGACGTCCCCTTTTCTCTCTGTGTATTAGTGGTCTAACCCCTTTGTGGGCGCACCTTTTGAGGGTGCCCAATGGGATCTTTTTCCCTTGTGCAGGTTGTATTGTTTCCTTTTTAATCACCTATCATAGGTGGTTGGTGTCACCTATGATAGGTGAAGGTTGCCACCTATGATAGGTGATTGAGGAGGTTCCCCCAGTACCTATACGCCCTCTGTTGTATACAGTCTGTAAGCCCAAGTTCGCTACTTTTGTGCATGTAAACCAATACGAACACGAAATAATCAGGAAGTAATGAAACGACGAAGTCTTGTAAGCATCCTATGCTTGCTCCTAGCCCTCGTGGGACTCGGCTCTTGTAGCGAATCCACACTTAGCAAGGATATCCTTGGGGAGTGGGTGGGCGACCCTAAGATCTTGAAGGACCTAGAATGGATGGGAGGAGGGCAAGCTAAGGTTTATGCCTTTGACTGGAAGTTTGATAACGGGAGTCGAGGATTGATCAAGGTTGGGAAAACGCTCACTATGCGGGAGGAGGAAGAGGAGGTGTACTTACGTGTAGCTATCGTAGTTCCGATTATCTACAACGTCTATGGTGATGGGCTTTCCTTCAAGTTCGATAAGGATTCTGTCCAAGTCGAGATCCTTGAATGCCTTATCAACGGCAAGAATTATAAAGATGTAGTTGCCCGGGATGTTGAGGGGGAAGGTGAAGCAGCCTTTCAAAGAGCCTACGATACAGTAACGGAGCAGCTAAAAGAGTTAGTTGAGGAAGACGTCCGCAGACAGATCGGGACTCCTTTGGAGATAAACTATAGTTATGACGCTAGCGTGAAGAACGATATCCTGACGCTCAAGCAAGGGGGGAAGATCCCCCTCACCTTCCACCGCAAAAAGTCCCAAGGTGCCACAGTACTGTAGAGATACATACTGATAGGGAATGGACCATACAGACCAGCCCCTTATCTTGGGAGATTTGAGGCGATGTCTCGGGTAGGAGTGTTGTAGCTTTCGCCACAAGGTCGAGAATCTTGCCTTAGGGGTACGAGGGGAGAGGGGATGTTCACAGAAGGGGTGGGAGCAGAGCATTTGCTGTACTTTTGTGGGAGAAATACAGGGAACAATGAAAGATCGGTTGGCGTATTTGGGGCGGTTCGTTGCCCTTATTATGGGGAGCTTCTTATTACAGAAGACCATCTTCATCCTTTATAACTATCAGCTGATAGGCAGCATGTCCTGCTCGGACTACTTGGCGGTGCTATGGCATGGGTTGAGCTTGGACTTTGCGGTCGTGGGTTACCTCATCGCCCTACCACTGGTGTTGGTGTTGGTGAGCTATGCCTTCAGCTCATTCCCTGCTCGTAGGGTCTTCCTTATCTACCATGCCCTGATTGCCGTTGTCTTGTCACTGGTATTTATAGGGGATACGGGGCTTTATCCCTTTTGGGGCTTTAAGCTTGATGCTACGATCTTCCAGTACCTAGACTCGCCACAGAATGCCTTTGCTAGTGTGTCGCTCCTCTTTCTTTGTATTGGTATCCTCATGGCTGTACTCTGGGCAGGTGGACTCTTCTTCCTCCTGCAAAGAGCGGTAGGGAAGAGTTGGGAGCGAGGGCAAAGACCTCTGGTTGGGTTGGGACTGACTCTGGTGATGTTTCCTCTCACGTTCCTCGTAATCCGTGGGGGCGTTGGACGGTCTACGACGAATGTAGGGCAGGTGTATTTTAGCCAAAGCCAGTTCTTGAATCATGCTGCGGTTAATCCGCTCTTCAGCCTCGTCTCTTCGATGGATAAGGCCGAGGACTTTGATGCTGAATATAACTTCTTTAGCGAGGAGGAACGGGCGAAGCTGGTCGAAGGATTGTATCCTCAGGAGGCCCCAGCCGCAGAGGAGCTCCTCAGGAGCAAACGCCCCAATGTCCTCGTCATCATCCTCGAGAGCTTTGGCGCAAAATATATAGCGAGCTTCGGGGGCATGCCCGGTATTACACCTAACCTAGACCGTCTGGCACGTGAGGGGGTAGTCTTCTCGGAGTGCTATGCCAATAGCTACCGCACCGACCGTGGTGTCCTGTCTACCCTGAGCGGTTATCCTAGTTTCCCTCAGCACTCGGTCATGAAGATGCCTGCCAAGAGTCGTTCGCTCTCGGGGATAGCACAAGCTCTGCAGGGGGTAGGGTATAAGACCGATTTCCTCTACGGGGGAGATGCGAACTTCACGAACATGAAGGGTTATCTCCTCTCGACGGGCTACCAGCGTGTGACCGACGACGCTACCCTCGCTCGAGATCTACCGAGACAGAGCTGGGGGGTACAGGATCATGCTACGTTTGATTACCTCTACAATGAGATCATGAAGCGGGGGGAGGGAGAGCCTTGGCACACAGCTTTCCTCACCCTCAGTAGCCATGAGCCATTCATCGTACCTTACCAGAAGTTTAAGGAGGAGGTACCCAATGCCTTTGCCTACGTAGATGACTGTATCGGTCAGCTGGCAGATAGGCTACGTAAGACGAAGGCATGGGACAACCTACTTGTGATTTGTGTGGCGGATCATGGCTACTTTACGGGAGAAGGTAAGGGGCGGCATACCTCGTACATCCACCACATCCCCATGCTTTGGTTCGGTGGGGCTGTGAAGGAGCATCGGGTGATTGACCGTCTGATGACCCAGAGTGATTTGGCTGCAACCCTCCTGGCTCAGCTGGGCTTGTCTTACCGAGCTTTCCCCTTTAGTCGGAATATCTTAGCGGGGAACTATACCTATCCCTTCGCCTACTATACGTTTAATGATGGCTTTGGCTTCATTGATTCGACAGGCGTTACAGTGATGGAGAACGTAGGGGCGAACATCCTCGAGGAGCACCCTGCCCCCTCTGAGGAGCGAGTGCGGAGAGGTCGAGCCCTTTTACAGACCACTCATGATGACCTCTCTAGGCGTTAGTCGGGGGAAGTAACGGAGGGGGCTCCCCTTACATCTGCTCTGAAAGTATATTAGCCCTATGGGTCTTGCTCCTCCCCACACTCTGGGGGAAGCAAGACCCATAGGGCTAATGACATGTAGGGAACTTCAGTGCTTAGCGCAGTGCAGCGAGCAGGTTATGCTCAATGCGAGAGGTGAGGTCGTCAGTGGGCTCCTTGACGAAGGGACGCCCCGTGACCAGCTCGTAAAGCTCGATGTAGCGATCTGAGACCTCTCTGCAGTACTCTGGGGTCATCGTAGGGATGACTTCGCCTGCACGCCCCTGGAAGCCATGCTTGATGAGCCACTGGCGGACAAACTCCTTCGAGAGTTGCTTTTGTTCCTCTCCCTTCTGGAAGCGCTCTTCGTAGCCCTCGGCATAGAAGTAGCGAGAGGAGTCTGGGGTATGTATCTCATCGATGAGATAGATTGTGCCGTCCTCACCCTTGCCGAACTCATACTTCGTGTCTACAAGAATGAGGCCTCGCTCACGTGCCATCTCCTGCCCACGTCTGAAGAGGGCATAGGTATAAGCCTCTAGTTGCTCATAGTCTTCTTTACTGACGAGACCCGTACGGATGATCTCCTCTTTAGAGATGTTCTCATCATGACCTTCATCCTCCTTCGTTGTAGGGGTAATGATGGGGCTTGCGAAGGCTTCGTTCTCCTTCATCCCCTCAGGTAGCTCTACTCCGCAGAGGATACGCTCCCCAGCACGATAGGCACGCCATGCCGAGCCCGTTAGGTAACCTCGTATCACCATCTCTACACGGAAAGGCTTGCAACGTCTCCCGAGGGATACCATAGGATCGGGGGAGGAGATTAACCAGTTCGGGACAATATCTTTCGTCGCTTCTAGGAAGTAGGTAGCGATTTGGTTAAGTACCTGCCCCTTGTAGGGAATACCCTCAGGGAGTACGACATCAAAGGCGGAGATACGGTCGGTAGCGACCATTACGATACGTCCATCCTTGAGGAAATATACATCGCGTACCTTGCCATGATATACATGGTCTTGTCCGGGTAGGTGTAGGTCAGTTTGCGTCAGAGTCTGTGCCATAATCAAGCTTATGTATTTGAGTGAAATTGGAGTTAATCTTCTTGTAAAGCTAAGGAGAGCCACCCTTTGTCTCTAGAATTGGCTTCCCTCTAGAGCTGGGATTAAATAGCTCTTGAAACTAGAATTAGATACCGCTTAAAACAGGGATTAAATACCTCTTGGAATGGGGGCTAACTATCCTTGCTTTCATTGGTCTCTTTACGATCATACACCTCTACAATCTCTGAGACTAAGGGGTGGCGGACGATGTCACAACGATCGAAATGGATGAAGCTAATGCTCGAGAGACTATGTAGCTTATCCAGTGCATCACTTAGCCCAGAGCGTATGCCACGGGGCAGGTCTATCTGGGTGAAGTCTCCCGTGATAATCATCTTGGAGTTTGCCCCAAGGCGAGTCAGGAACATCTTCATTTGCTGAGGGGTGGTGTTCTGTGCTTCGTCGAGGATGATGACAGCATCATTCAGCGTACGTCCACGCATGAAGGCCAGTGGGGCAATCTGTATGACACCTGTGTCGATGAAGTCCTTGAGCTTCGGAGCAGGTATCAGTTCCCCGAGAGCATCGTACAGGGGTTGTAGATAGGGGTCGAGCTTATCCTTCATCTCACCTGGTAGGAAGCCCAGCTTCTCACCAGCCTCGACAGCTGGACGGGAGAGGATGATGCGCCTCACCTGCTTTGCCTTCAGTGCCTTTACGGCAAGACAAATAGCAACGAAGGTCTTACCACTACCTGCAGGCCCAGTGGCGAAGCAGAGGTCCTTTGAGGTAAATTCCCTCACCATGCGCCGTTGGTTTTCCCCTCGAGGTTGGATGGCCTTGCCGTGTACCCCATAGATCAGTACATCGCTGGTCTCAGCTGGGGTCTTAGGGGAGGCTTTGGGGGAGCGGTAGGCTTGAACAACCTCGATGATCTGGCTCTCTGTAAGCTGGTTATACCGAGTGCATACGGCCTCGAGCTGGGCAAGGATCTGGAGTAAATCCTCGGCAGCCTGAGGCTCACCAAGCACTTTAATTACGTTTTGGTGTATGCGTAGCTTCGTCTTAGGGAAGAGGTTTGCCAGCGTCACGAGATTGGCGTGATTGACACCGACGAACTCCTGTATGTCGGCCTCCTCTAAGACGTAAAGTCGCTCCATCATAGGCGGTGTGATCTATTTGAGTGATGCATGTATTGTTGGATGAATTGTACCCAGTGAGGGTAATCCCTTAGTAGAGTCTCTGCACTGAAGGGGAGGCGGTAAGCCCAGTAATGGTCTGCCTGCTCGGGGTGATTGATTTGCTCCTCTTCGGGACTTTGCTTGGCAAGGTTGCCCTCGATGGACATCCAGTCGGAGAGAGGGAGAAGCACCCCCAGCGCAGGAGACGTAAGATAGTGCTGAAGGATGAGGCGGTAGACCAGTGTCTCTTGGGCAAGGAGTGCGGGTACCTCTTCCCTGCTTCGCCCAAGCTCCTCGATGAGGTAGGCTTGCCTCTTATCCTTGGGTAGGCTGTGCCACCAGCCCCTAAGCGAAGGCATATCGTGGGTGGAGGTTGTGGCGATGCTGTGGTAGGGGAAGAGCTGAGGACTTGCCCATCCGTGTGGGGTGAAGTCCTTCGGCATACGCTCGAGCTCGAGGGAGAGGATCTGGAGCTGGTGGAGCACCTCGGGTACGGTCGAGGGAATCATGCCTAAGTCTTCGGCACAGAGGAGCATCCCTGTTTGCTCGACAAGGGCCGAAAGGCGTGAGTACCCTGTGTCTCTGAAGAGGGCATTATGACGGACGTAGTAGAAGTCTTGGCTTACCTTGAGCCAAGCCTCTTGGAGGGAAGGCTCCCAATGCTGGAAAAGGAGGCTTCGCTCCCAAGAGATACGTGGATGGTATCGCTCGCTGTAGGGATCACGGATGAGAGCCGTCTCGGTGCAGAGCTGACTGAGTAGCCTTGCTGTGGCTTCTCCCCCTACGGCCTCAATGATGGTCTTATCCTCGTAGGCTTGCTGACTTGTATGACG
The DNA here is from genome assembly GCF_000565015.1 of Porphyromonas catoniae ATCC 51270. Lineage (GTDB taxonomy): Bacteria > Bacteroidota > Bacteroidia > Bacteroidales > Porphyromonadaceae > Porphyromonas > Porphyromonas catoniae. Next base: position 44,996 of record NZ_JDFF01000019.1, on the reverse strand, counting down.
TAGCGTGTAGAGCTTGTCCTCGGATGTCGGGTAAATGATCCCCTGGCTTACGAGGTCATCTAGGGTCTCCCTTCCCAGGAGGCTTTGTAGGTCTTCTTGGTGGATAAGGGGGTGGGTAAGTAGGGGGATAAGTGGTGTTTCTCCGAGGAAATCTTGCCACTGCTCTAGGGTGTAGGGTAAGGTAGGATGAAAGTGTCCCAGCAGACCCGATACCTCACTACGGGGTACCTCCCATATACGGAAAAAGCCCAGCACATGATCTATACGTAGCGCATCGAAGTAACGGGAGAGTCGCTCCAGACGTCTCCGCCACCAGAGGAATCGATCCCCTGCCATTGCCTCCCAGTTGTAGGTGGGGAAGCCCCAGTTTTGCCCGTCTACGGCGAAGTCATCAGGTGGCGCACCCGCACTCTGCTCTAGGTGAAAAAGCTCGGGAGCTATCCATACCTCTACGCCATGAGGAGCGACGCCAATGGGCAAGTCTCCCTTGAGGAAGATCCCCCGGCTGCGTGCGTAGTCCCGCACCTCGGTGAGCTGGGTATGTAGGAGGTACTGCACCCATTTATGGTAGAGCAGAGTCTTAGTATCCGCCACGCTACTGTAGGTGGTACGTAATCGCCGTAGGTCGTAGTGCCGATCATCACCCCATGCCGTAGGGGGGAGTCCCTCATGCTTGTCTCTGAGGAGACAATAATAGGCATAAGGCTCCAGCCAGCGTTCCTCTTCTCTGAGGAAGGTAGCAAAGCTGTCGTCGAGTTGTTGCCCTGGCTCCTCCTGATCGAAGAGCGCACGAAGATACTCTTCTTTCAGGCGGATCACCTGTGGATAGTCTATGGTCTCCTTCCCTCGGAGTGTCTTGCCTACTTCTTCGAGCTTTGCTCTTAGCTCTACATTATGTAGCGGGGAGAGCTGAGTGAGGTTGATATAAATCGGGTGAAGAGCATCTACGGAAATCGCATTGTAGGGATAGGAGTCTCGCTCCCCACGGGTGAAGGTGGTGTCATTGATTGGGAGTAGTTGTAGGGCATTCATCCCTGCCTCATGAGCCAGATCAATCATCCCTCGAAGTGTCCCAAAGTCTCCAATGCCGAAGTCCTGCTCCCCTCTGAGAGCAAATAGGGGGACGACACAGCCCGAGAGACGAAGAGGCTCTGAGGAGAAGTGTGCCAGACCATCGGTAATCGTGATGTCTTGTCCCTGTGCTTCCTCGGTGAAGGTAACGACTCTATTCTCCCCCTCTTCCCATTGGAGTGTCTCTTCGCTTATACCTTGGATGACGAACTTATATTCCCAGTATCTTTCCTCTCCTTGCTCTATATGGTAAGGTAGGGTGACCGCCCAGCGTCCTCCGCCGAGGTGGTGCATCCTCTGCATACGCTCCCTACTCCATGCCCCTAGCGTATCACTGCTCCCCGAGAGGAGGAGCTGCGCACCCCTCGGGACGGCTGCGGTGAAGACTTGGAAGGTTATTTGAGGCGTGTCGGGGGAAAGGAGGATTGGAGCCTCGGGGGAATGCCCCTTGAGTACGTCGAGCAAGGCAACGCTGAAGCTCGGGGCATCTGGAGGTGTATCCAGCCAGCTATCGAAGGCATAGGTGCGATCTACGTCCCTTCGTAGGGTGATGTGATGATGTAGTAGGCCTTCGCGGCGACTTATCCTGTCCTCCGCATCTCGGACAAGGTACTGATAGGAAAGAGCATTGGGGGAAGGCTCGGGGAGCTCCAGCTCAATGAGCCATTGATCATCGGGGGTGTACGTGAGTGGGCGTGCCTTTGCTTCATCCCAAGAGCCTAAGGTAGGGCTGTCCCCAGAGATGTAGAGCGTCTCGCCCCAGAGGGTGCGGTAATGGACTATGCAGGTAAGTTTCATTCTGTCAAGCTACCTTCGCCTGCAAAGGTACGTAATTTTAGGTGTGGGGAGAGGGTAGCGCCCAAAGGGTCGGGAAGCGGGCTTCTGCTCCTACCTTAATTGGCCTCTCTACAAGGAGTAGATCGAGACGGCTCTGTTTCCTTAGACAGGCTATCTCCAGCCTCCTGATACCATAGGTTTTGTTATCCCCAAATAGGTGCCGAGGGAAACCCTGAGGAGGTATCCCCGTAACGTCTCGTGAGGTATCCTCGGTACCTCCTCATAGGTTACGAGGATACCTATTGTAGGGTGGTGGGGTAGAGGAGGAGAGTATGCAGAGAGAGGGGCGTCTTGGGTCGCTAGGCTATCTCGGTCTACTAGGCGGGGTGAAATCCTGTGTGAAGCAGGTACCACCACGTTATACTTTACCCCGTTTGCCGTCCACTCCCTACTGCTTCACTATCTTTGCGGTGGAAATCCTTCCTCGTGGAGGGATTGTTGGATGAGTGTATGGATATTGCTTCGCTTACTGCTCCGCTGAAGGAGCGCATCGCCCGTAGTGGCATCTCCTCACCCCGGATTGCTGTGCTGGTGTCGGGTGGGGTGGATAGCTCTGTGGTCGTTCATCTGATTTGCTCGGCAGGCTATAGGCCGACACTCTTCTATATCCAAATTGGGATGGAGGAGAAGGGCTTCACGGATTGCTCATGGGAGGATGATCTAGAGGTAGTGCGTCATCTAAGCCGGCAGTACGATTGTCCGCTACAGGTGGTCTCGCTACATGAGGAGTATTGGGCGAGTGTCGTACAGTACACGATCGATACAGTCCGAGCAGGGCTGACCCCGAATCCAGATATGATGTGCAATAAGCTCATTAAGTTCGGCTGCTTTGAAGAGAAGTGGGGGAAGGACTTTGATTTTATTGCTACGGGACACTATGCCACGACAACGTTTGTGGGGGATCATCTTTTCCTCTCTACCGCACCAGATCCGATAAAAGACCAGACAGACTTCCTGGCGCAAATTAATTTTGCTCAGGTGAGGAAGCTCCTCTTTCCCACAGGGCATTTGCTCAAGAGCGAGGTCAGGGCAGTGGCGGAGGAGGCACACTTGGTCAGTGCTAAACGCAGGGATAGCCAAGGGATATGCTTCCTAGGGAAGGTGAATTATAATGAGTTCATTGAGCGGGCGTTGGGGCAGAAGGAAGGCCTCATCATCGAGCGTGAGACAGGCAAGGTACTGGGTCGGCACAAAGGGTACTGGTTCCATACCATTGGCCAGAGGAAGGGGCTTGGGCTTAGTGGTGGGCCGTGGTTCGTGGTGAAGAAGAATATTCGCCGAAACATCATCCTCGTCTCCCAGGGCTATGACCCCAGAGACCAGTATGGGAGACACATAGCCATGGATCGGTGTGACTTCATTAGCCTCGACCCATGGAGCTACGATGCCCTCGTGCGAGAAGGCGAGGATCGCCCCGTCGGGGAGGCGGAGCGTCAGCCCCTACCGATTACTTTTAAGATCCGACATACACCAGAGTTTGCTCGAGGGTCGCTTTATTACGACCCGAAAGAGGGCTACCGCATAGATAGCGAGGAGGATATTCAGGGCATTGCCCCAGGGCAGTACGCTGTCCTCTACGATGAAAACCACCATATCTGCTTCGGCAGTGGCATGATAACTAAAGGCTGGTAAGAGCAGAGGGGCTGAGCCCTTTCATTCTTATACCTCCCAGCTCCTTCTTTTATTTGTATTTTTTGTCGTACCTTTGTGGTGTCTTACAAGTATGGCTCTTTCGTAAGAGGGGAGTAAGGAGTACTTCGCTAAGGAAGGAGAGCCAGCAAGGGAAGTCGGTGTGAGTCCGACGCAGTGCCCGCTACTGTAAGTCATCCCCTACAATCGTAATACGATCTGTGGGCTTCTTTCTCCGCTAGGGGCTACGGCTCTGCCACTGAGACCAGATCTTGGGAAGGTCAGCAAGGAAGAAGATGTCAGGATGATAAGCCAGGAGACCTGCTTATAAGATCCAAGTGTAACAATCTCGGGAATAAGATTGGGAAGACTATCCATGAGACAAGTAGGGTAACACTACAGACTGTCTCCTCGATGAGTGCACCTTCTGATGCAAGATGTGATACAGAAGGACGTCTTTCCGCCACAGAACCTCGGGTGTGCATTGGCTTCCAAGATGATGACATCATGCTGTGCATCTCCCTTCGGGTTTCCCGGAGGGCTTAGTAGCTTCCTCGAGGAGAATCCTATATTACTTACGGTAACAGAGATTTCTCGGCTACGCCTAGGGCATTGCTATGCCTTCAGGCGTGCTTGCTTGGGACAAGTAGGACATGAGTTCCTACGCCAAGGCTAGGACTAGGAGGCGCTAAGAAGGGGTATTCTTCATGTTCCTCCAACCTATCCAAAGCCGCCCCTTCGCGCTTCGTCCTTGAGCCTCCTCGGTATGACTTGTGTAGCCAGAGGGAGGAAAAGCGTACAGCATGTCAGAGGTGCATGGATCGGTCTAAAGCTCACTCCCTCATGGGGGGGAGAGTCTTTAGCCGCCGTGCCACCTATGCTCTTTGTCTCGTCGGGTTTGCCTTAGCTACTGACCCCTTGTTTCTCTGGCTGTGATGGCTTCACTCACCGCTTCGCTACACCCTTGTAGCACACCTACCTCGTACCATGATCGCAGGGAGCATATAAAGCATCATCACTACGTTATATAGGAAAGTAGTATCTTTGCGAGGCTCAGCGCTCTGCTCTGAGCTGTGATGAGACAATATAGTATGATTAAGAGACTTTGTTTGGCTTACCTTGGGATCGTGCTCCTCACTTCGTGCGGAGAGTACTATCGTGTGCAGAAGTCTACAGATGTGGCTGAGCGGTATTCGTTTGCCAAGAAGAGCTATAACGAGAAGAAATATGGTCGTGTGATCAGCTTGCTGGAGGATGTCGTCCCCTCTTTAGTTGGGACGACAGAGGGGCCTCAGAGTACCTACCTTCTAGCTGACTCCTATTTCAATGAGGGACAAGAGTCAGATGCCTCACGCTATTTCCAGAACTATTATACCAGCTATCCCAAGGCTCCCATGGCTGAGGAAGCACATTATAAGGCAGGCTATTGCCTCTACAAGGCTTCTCCCGATGCTCGGCTTGACCAGTCGGCGACGTTGGGGGCAATAAAGGAGCTTCAGACTTACCTCGACCTCTATCCCAAGGGGGTACATGTCAATGATGTACAGCTGATGCTCTTTGACCTTCAGGATAAGCTTGCCTACAAGGAGTACCTCGCAGCCAAGCTCTATTATGACCTTGGGCTTTACCTTGGGAATAACTATGAGTCGTGTGTCATCACTGCTCAAAACGCACTCAAGGATTACCCCTACACAAAGCATAAGGAAGATATTTACTTCCTCATCCTCAAGGCTAAGCAAGATCAAGCAGATCTGAGTGTACCTGAGAGGCTCCAAGAGCGTCTCCGTGATGCCATTGATGCCTATTATGCCTATGTGAATGACTTTCCCGAGGGGAAGTATTTAAAGCAGGCACAGCGCATCTATCAGCGTATGAATAGTCGTAAGGTGAACGACTAACCATCTCTCCTCCCCCTCCTGAATATATAGACAGTAACAGATATGCCCAAGTACAAAAAGAACGTACCAACCAATACGATTAGCCGAGACATGGTTCGTCTCAGCCAAGATACGGAGAACATCTACGAAACGGTGATGATTATCGCGAAACGTGCTAATCAGATTGCTGCTGAGACCAAGCAAGAGCTGGAGACACGCTTGCAGGAGTTCGCTGTATTTAGTGACGATGCTCAGGAGATCTTTGAGAACCAAGAGCAGATCGAGCTATCCCGTCAGTATGAGCGCATGCCTAAGCCAACCCTCATCGCAGCGAAAGAATATGAGGATGGCGACTTGTACTACAACATCGCAGGTAGCACTAAGAAATAATCCATTTCCTTTCGTTTTAAGCTACTATGTGGCAACGAATACAGACTGTCTGGCTCGTCTTAGTAGCCCTTCTGATGGCCGTCTTTGCTTTTCAGGATATCGCCGTCTTTACACTGCCAGGTGGGACTTTCTGCTTCCTGGATAATTGGCATATATATAATGGCACCGATGGTGTAGGGCAACATAATGTCTGGGGTATAGGTGCGCTGAGTATCGTCTCGGCCGTACTTGCTCTAAGGCTGGTCTTCTTATATAAGAGGCGGATGGTTCAGATGCGCTTCACGGTTCTACTGCTCTTCCTCATAGTGGGAGAGCTGATGTATATTGCCTTCGTTAGCTGGAGATTCTGCTCCGCCAACGATGCAAGTTTTGGGATACGCTTCCCACTGGCACTGCCGATCATCTGCCTGCCCTTGCTCTATCTAGCTGCTCGCAGGATGATCTACGATGAGATGCTCATCCGCACCTCCAATCGCCTTAGGTAGCCTCGACAGATGCCGATGCCTCTTTAGACCCATTAGCGAAGTCTAGCTCAGCTCCCTCACGGGGAGGTTAGCTAGGCTTCGCTTCTTTGTTTCCCTCGCTCTTACTTAATCTTTCTCTAGTCATGCAGTTCGATTCGCTTCAAGCTATTTCTCCTGTTGATGGCCGTTATCGTGCCCAAGTCGAGGCGTTGGCCTCCTATTTCTCTGAAGAGGCTCTTATCCGCTATCGTGTGCGGATAGAGGTGTTGTACTTCATTGCGCTCTCGGAGGAACTCCCATCGCTTCGCCACGTATTGGGTGAAGAGCGTCGTGAGCGACTGCACGACCTCTACCTCAGCTTCTCTAGCCAAGACGCTCTACGCATTAAGGAGATTGAGCGTACGACAAACCATGACGTGAAGGCGGTGGAATACTTCCTCAAAGAGCGGTTTGACGAACTGGGGCTTTCGGATGAGAAGGAGTTCATTCACTTTGGCTTGACCTCTCAGGACATTAACAATACCTCGTTCCCACTGATGATACGTGAGGCGGTGGAGCATGTGTATCTACCCGAGCTCGGTGGCCTAGTAGACCAATTGAAGTTCTACGCTGACCAGTGGGTGCATGTGCCTATGCTTGCCCGCACACATGGACAGCCTGCCTCACCCACACGTTTGGGGAAAGAGCTGGAGGTCTATGTCTATCGTTTGGAGGAACAGATTAAGGTGCTTGAGGCGATACCACATACGGCGAAGTTCGGTGGCGCAACGGGGAATTTTAATGCCCATGCAGTGGCTTATCCTGATCATGACTGGAAGCACTTCGCCACGGAGTTTGTCTATAGTCTGGGGCTAAAGCGTGAGGCATTCACTACCCAGATTTCCAATTATGATCAGCTCGCAGCGCTCTTCGATGTCTTGACCCGCATCAACGTTATCTTGATCGACCTAGCACGAGACTTTTGGATGTATATCTCCATGGAGTACTTCAAGCAACAGATACGACCAGGTGAGGTGGGTTCCTCTGCAATGCCTCATAAGGTAAACCCAATTGACTTTGAGAATGCGGAGGGAAACCTTGGTTTGGCCAATGCAATCTTTGGCTTCCTCGCTCGCAAGCTCCCGATTTCCCGTTTGCAGCGAGATCTTACTGACTCCACGGTGCTACGTAACGTTGGAGTTCCTCTAGCGCATAGTATGATTGCACTCAAGAGCCTGCGCAAGGGGCTGGGTAAAATCCTCCTTAACGAAGAGGCTCTGCATGCAGATCTAGATAGTAACTGGGCTGTGGTCGCTGAGGCACTTCAGACCATTCTTCGTCGGGAAGGGTATCCTAAGCCCTACGAGGCACTCAAGGCCCTGACTCGCACGAATGAGCATATTACTGAGCAGTCGATTCATGACTTCATCGAAACGCTCTCCGTTAGCCAAGAGGTGAAGGACGAAATGCGTCGCATCACTCCACATAATTATACAGGGCTCTAGCCACGCATTTTACCCCTGTTTTTCAACGAGAGACCATGCACCCTTGCTTCTGCCGATGGGGTACATGGTCTCTTGTTGTTTCCGCTTCCTCTAGTTTCTTATTACCTTCTCCCTCGTACTCTCCCCTTCTTCTATTTTTAAGGGAGAAACACTTTTGAGCAGAGGGTGTGTAATGGTATGTAATCAAAGGGCGAAGACTTACTATAAGTCTCCCTCCTGCGAGTTGTGGTAACTCGCTCTTACGAGTTACCATAACTTTTCTTGATGAGTTACCATAACTCAATTTGCCGAGTTGCGGTAACTCGCCTCAGCGAGTTATGGTAACTCATCGTTCCCCCTCCTCGAATGCCCTAGATACGCACATTTGTGAAGGTAGAGTATCCGCCCTTGCTCCTATCAAAATTTAACAGTGTTGTCCCTAGTGCTAATGAGTCGTATATCTCTCGGGGAGGATAAGGTGGGTGTGCTTCGGCAAGTCGCTAAGCAGATAGATTAAAGTGTATTTGTTTCCGTAAGGAATATTTCTATCTTTGCTCTGGGATAGCAGTGACAGTCCCTTGTGATATAGTAACGGGCTAAATAAAGACTAAATGAAAATGAGATGACTACAATTCAATGGAAGAATGTTTCTCTTACTCTTTTAGGGTTGCTGACTCTAATAGTAGTAGGTTGTAAACAAGAAGAGCTGACAGATAGGACGCCTCTGTCTGGTGGAAAGAGTTCTCAACTTGGAAGTGAGGAGTTATTCTTTCAGTATGGAGGAACGGATTCTCTTGTGCACTCCGTAATCAGTCAAGTACGTGTAATTCAAGACTCAGCAGATATTGTTAGTCGATTCGTAGAGCGTGGTGCTACTCCTAAATGGAATGACGCTATACGAGTCGGTGTCCCAGGTGATGTTGAAACTTTATATGTGCCTGTCGTTTACGCGGGTCTAAAGGAAATCTTATGGGTTTGGCGCATTAGTACTCACCCAAGGATAGGGACTTGGTCAGAATTCTTAACTCCAGAATCAGTACCTAAAGAGGATCGTTGGATATTTGACTACTTCACACAGTTTACCCTAAAGGAAAAACCCAAAAGTGGTCTATCTTTTACTAGAACTCCAGAGAACGAGCTACGGGGATTCTATAAAAGGGAAGATGACGGCCTCTATTATTGTGTAAATACTTATGCTGGGGCAGAAATACCTAGGAGAGAAAGAAGTGCAAGTATCTCTACGCCGAGATTGCTTGACTATAAGGGTACAAAGTGCTTTTTAGTCCCAGGACCACCTTCTCTGGGGCCAGGACCCCGTCGCCCAGATGCACCCCCTCCAGGTCCAGGGGTGACAGGTCCTCCACCTTTCTGTAGATTCCCTACTTTCCCTCCACTTCCCCCCGTCCCTCCTACCTCCCCCCCTGCACCTATAGATCCTCCTGTCCCTCCTTGTGATCAGATGACCTTAAAGATGGGGGGTGACCTAGGTGATAAGGTACAAGACCTAACTAACTATCTCAATGCAGATCCAACCGATAATCGTAGGGAGCGAGGCTATGCAGAGATGACAGATGGTAGCTTTGAAGCTAGAAAAGGATGGTGTTGGGAAGCAAGGTCAGAATAACCTAGATTTTGGAGAGGTTGATCAAAGGAATGTGCGTGGAATTATACATACCCATGGGGATCCTGATGGGGTAACAGCCGAGTATATAACCAGGGGATTCTCTCCTCAGGATATACAGCAGTTCGTTGTCCTTATGCGGAATGCTCTGATTCGTGCAAGTCGACTTCCTGAGTCCTCTACTTATGATCTCTCACAGTGTTATCTAGGTGTTGTGACGAGATCTGGGGTTTATTACCTCCAAGGTAAAGGACGGATTACACCTTCTGAAGCATTTAAACTTCTTGGGAAGCTAAATGCCTCTCCTAAAAATCCTTCTCCTTCAGATTTGAGTAGAGAATACAATAGATATGTAGGGCTTCTGGTGAAAGCAAAGTCTGAGGGTCAGGACCTTGTTGACTTTGAGCGGCAGTATATGTTAAACCGTATGAAAGATACCTATCCCGGCTTGGATTCTAATTTCAGTCTGTTCCTGTTTGCTCAATCACAGAATGAAAAATGGTTTGGGCGGATGATTATACTCAATCCCTTGGCACATCTAGGAAGTTCTTTACCTAGGACTACGGCCAAAGATTGCTAACACATGCAATTCATTATAAGCTTACCGCAATGAATAGATACGTATTATGCCTACTGCTGGTATTGGGACTAGCAGTGCAAGAAAGAGTCTTTGCACAGAAGGTTATTTCTCTCGAGAATATGACCCTTTATCATGTACTTGACCGACCTGATGTTTCGCAGGGTATTTACATGGAGGATACCGGCTGTCGCCTTGATAAGTACACAGGTACATGGGAGGGGACCTTTAAGGAGTATAAGATTAAGGCGAAAATCTCCCAACAGAAGAAGTATCAAGTGCAGGAAAATCCCCCAGTTTTTCAAGATAGGCTACTGATGCAGGTTCGGATCTTCGATCGATCGGGAAAAGCTGTACCTTTCATCTCTAAGGTAATCGAGGGTGAAGGAGGTGGAGATGATTTGCAAGTGAAGAGGCTGGCTCCAAACCCTATGGGGGCGATTGTCGAAGAGTCTTATAAGTTTCAATTTACGTACGGCTATACCGGATACTTCCTTCAGGGCACACTTAGCAATGATTTGGGGACTCTCTCGCTTGCCTATTATAGTGCAATTGTTTTGGATGGTTCTGGTTGGGCTCCTGAGTTTATGCCCAGAGCGAAGGAGCATTGGGTTCTCCATCGGACAAGTCGAGTTCCACCGAGGCCTGCGGACTGGAACCCGCCATACCGAGGCGAGTACAATAACCCAGGTGGAGGTCCCCCTCCTAAACCTGGGCGCCCATCCCAACGCCCTTAGGTTAAGGTAGCCAGAGTTTCTCTCTAAGGTGAAACGAATCAGGGAGGCATCTCGTTAGGGATGCTTAGGGTGTCTTTTTATCCCTGTCACAGCGATCTAAGTCCTCTATCCTAAGGCTGTGCTTGGGCTTTGTCGGGAGACGATGATGCGTATCATGAGCGTTTGCATCGGGATGGGGTGGTAAAGTCGCTGAGAGTGGGTAGGATATAGGTCTTTTTCTTATCTTTGTACCCGACTTTTGTAGGAGAGCATCGCTTGATGTCCGCTTATTTAGGTCAGCAAGTCATGCGTACCTCTCCTACGAGAGACGCTCGTGTGTAATTCATAGTAAGTTTAACAAATGGAAAATTTAAAAGAGATCAAGCCCATCGCAGACTTCAACTGGGATGAGTTTGAGCAGGGAGAAGCCGCTAGCACCGCTTCCCACAAGGAACAAGAAGCTGCCTACGACAAGACCATGACTAACGTCAAGGATCAGGAAGTCGTCGTGGGGACTGTGACAGAGATCAACAAGCGAGATGTACTCGTAGACATCGGCTTCAAGAGCTCTGGTCGCATCAATGCTGCAGAGTTTCGCTACAATCCTGACCTTAAGGTTGGGGACAAGGTAGAGGTATTCATCGAGTCACAAGAAGATAAGCGTGGACAGCTCGTCCTTTCACATCGTCAGGCACGTGTGGCACGCTCTTGGGATCGTATCAACGAAGCCCTCGAGAAGGACGAAGTGGTACGTGGTTACGTGAAGTGCCGTACAAAGGGCGGTATGATCGTGGATATCTTCGGTATCGAAGCCTTCCTCCCTGGATCTCAGATTGACGTACGTCCTATCCGCGACTACGATGCGTATGTGGATAAGACTATGGAGTTCAAGATCGTCAAGATCAATCAGGACTTCAAGAACGTCGTTGTATCACATAAGGTACTCATCGAAGCCGAACTTGAAGCCCAGAAGGCTGAAATCATCGGCAAGCTCGAGAAGGGTCAGGTACTCGAAGGTGTGGTTAAGAACATCACTTCCTATGGTGCCTTTATCGACCTCGGTGGTATTGATGGTCTTGTACACATCACCGACCTCTCATGGGGACGTGTCTCACATCCTAGTGAAGTTGTCGCTCTTGATCAGACGCTCAACGTCGTTATCCTTGAGTTCGACGAAGCTAAGAAGCGTATCGCCCTTGGCCTCAAGCAGCTCCAGCCACATCCATGGGATAGCCTAGACGCTAACCTCAAGGTTGGTGACAAGGTGAAGGGTAAGGTTGTCGTCCTTGCTGACTATGGCGCATTCATCGAAGTCGCTCCGGGCGTAGAGGGTCTTGTACATATCTCCGAAATGAGCTGGACACAGCACATTCGCTCTGCACAAGATATCCTGAAGGTAGGAGATGAGGTAGAAGCTGTCATCCTCTCGCTAGACCGCGAAGAGCGCAAGATGAGCCTCGGTCTCAAGCAGCTCAAGGAAGATCCATGGGAAAACATCGACAAGCGTTTCCCCATCGGCTCTCGTCATACAGCTAAGGTGCGTAACTTTACGAACTTCGGTGTCTTCGTAGAGATCGAAGAGGGTATTGATGGCCTCGTGCACATCTCTGACCTCTCTTGGACGAAGAAGATCAAGCATCCAAATGAGTTTACCGAAGTAGGAGCTCCTCTGGATATCGTAGTGCTAGAGATTGACAAGGAGAATCGTCGCCTTAGCCTCGGCCACAAGCAGATCGAAGAAAATCCTTGGGATGCTCTGGAAACAGACTTCCGTGTAGGTACGATTCACGAAGGTACAATCAGCGAATTCATCGATAAGGGAGCTATCGTTTCTCTCCCCGAAGGCATTGAGGCTTTCGCTACACCAAAGCACCTTGTGAAGGCTGATGGTACGCAGGCTGCGAAGGGCGAGACGCTCCCCTTCAAGGTTATTGAGTTCAATAAGGATACTCGTCGTATCATTGTCTCTCACAGCCGTACGTTCGAGGACGAAGCAAGAGCAGAAGCTCGTGCAAGCGAACGTGCAGAGCGCGCCGATCGCCAGGCTCGTCAGCAGGATGCAGCCGCTGCCGTAGCAGCTGCGAATGCTGCCACGGAGAAGGCTACCCTCGGTGACCTTGATGCTCTGGCTGCCCTCAAGGAAAAGCTCTCCTAAGCGTTCCCAATCCTCAATCATAAACGACGAGTATCCCTCGGAGACTTGTTCTCCGAGGGGTACTCGCTTTTGTCTCTGATGATGTTGAACTTCTGGTGCTAGTTGAATAAAAGCTATCTCACTCCGATTTCTGCACTTATTTTATTTGTCCCGTGATTCAGATTTGTTTCTTGTAAATAAGTTTCTTACCTTTGCAGTACTGATTTGAAGCTAATCACAATAAGGATTATTCCGTTGTGAAAACATCCAAGGCGGGGATACTTTGGTATCCTCGTCTTTTTTTGAACGAAGGGATAGAGGAGATTGAGCCCTATTCGACTGCGTCACAAGACTCGATGGTATTTGTACATTCGAAACTTTTATCTACCTTTGCAGTGCTGAATCTTTAGCTCAGTTGGTTTAGAGCACTACCTTGACAGGGTAGGGGTCGGCGGTTCGAGTCCGCCAAGGTTCACCAAGCACTGTCTCATGGTGTAATGGTAGCACAACAGATTCTGGTCCTGTTTGTTAAGGTTCGAGTCCTTATGAGACAACTAAAGGGAGGCAATTGCCTCCCTTTTTTGTTTTTGACCAAACCCTAGAGCGATGAGTGTGGAGAAGTCTTCTAGATATATACAATAGACCTCCTATGGGAATAGAGGTAAATGCGTGTGTTGTGTGTATGCTCTTAGTATATAGGAGGTTTTATTGAGTTTCCCCATCTTATTCCTTGGGCATGAGGGGGGCAGCATGCAGAGGTTTTTGGGGAGCGGAGCAGATGAAAGAGGGAAATTTGTGCTTAAGAAGGACGGGAATTATTTCTGTGAAATAAGGTGGATAGGCTAGGTCTATCGTGATGTGGATAACTTTTTTACTCAGCTACGGATAAAGATATATATATTTGTGCAAAACCTACGTCTCCCTCTGGGGGGAACACCCTCCTCTGGAAAGAGATAAGTGTCTCATGACGGGGTGAAACCGTGTGTATAACTATGTGTAAAATCCAGTAGATATGGTAGCAGTACCCCTGTTTATCACCAAGCGTGATGGTAGCCAGCAACCCTATGATGGTGAGAAGATACGCCAGGCAATTCTCAAAGCTTATCGGGCTGTTGGATTAAATGATGAGGCTCAAAACGCCATCAAGATTGAGGCATCTATCCACCAAGAGTTAGCTCAAGAGGGAGCATGCATTGCTGTCGAAGCTATCCAAGACCTTGTCGAGCGTGAGCTCATGAATCTTGACCCTCAGGTAGCTAAGAAGTACATCATCTATCGTGAATGGCGTACTGTCGAGCGTGAGAAACGTACGTCGTTAAAGAAGACGATGGATGGCATCGTAAGCATTGAGAAGAACGATGTGAACCTTGGAAATGCGAACATGAGTGCCTACACACCCTCAGGGCAGATGATGACCTTTGCATCTGAGGTTACTAAGGACTATGCGATGAAGTACCTCATGGCACCACAATATGCTCGTGCCCATGCCTCAGGTGACATCCATATTCACGACCTTGACTACTATCCTACGAAGACGGCGACATGTGTACAGTATGACCTTGCTGACCTCTTTGAACGTGGCTTCCACACGAAGAATGGAAGCATCCGTACCCCACAGAACATCCAAAGCTATGCTACGCTAGCCACTATTGTCTTCCAGACCAACCAGAATGAGCAGCACGGAGGGCAAGCGATCCCAGCCTTTGACTTCTTCATGGCTCCTGGTGTGCGTAAGTCCTTTATCCGTCATCTGTCGGACCGTCTTCTCTATACCCTAGAGCTGAGCGAAGGGCGCGTGCTAACGGATGAGGAACGTAAGTCTTTCACGGAGGAGCTACGTGGTCTAGCACCTCGCCTAGGTAAGGGCGATGAGGAAGTAAAGGAGTTGTACACAAAGCTCGTAGCCTCGGGAAGGAGCTTCACCGAGCAGGCTGTACGCCTCGCATTAAGTAGTGCCTACGATCGCACCGCTCGGGATACACACCAGGCGATGGAGGGCTTCATTCATAATCTGAATACGATGCACTCCAGAGGGGGGAATCAGGTTGTCTTTAGCTCCATTAACTACGGCACGGATACCTCTGCTGAGGGACGTATGGTTATACGTGAGCTTCTCTCTGCCACGGTTGAGGGACTTGGTCAGGGAGAGGTGCCCATCTTCCCTATACAGATCTTCAAGGTCAAGGAGGGTGTGAACTATACAGAAGAGGACTATGCTGTGGCGAGTGAGGACTTCAAGGGAGCACTCGAAGGAAAGTACACCTTTGTAGCACCGAACTTCGACCTCTTGCTGGAGTCATGTCGCACCACTTCGCATGCACTCTTCCCGAACTTTGTCTTCCTGGATACACCATTCAATAAGCATGAGCTATGGAAGGAAGATGATCCCAAGCGATACCACTATGAGATTGCTACAATGGGCTGTCGTACACGTGTCTTTGAAAATATCAATGGACTGAAGACCTCGATAGGTCGTGGAAATCTGTCCTTCACGACCATGAACCTCCCACGTCTAGCCATAGAGGCGATGCATCTAGCGGAGAGTGAGTGTCCAGCAGGGGAGAAGGCTGAGGTGCGTCAGCTGGCTCGTAAGCACTTCCTCGATTCGGTACGTCGTGAGGCTACGTTCATTGCCGAGCAGCTCTACGAGCGTTACCTGTACCAGCGTTCGGCATTAGCCCGACAGTTCCCCTTCATGATGGGTAATGATGTATGGAAGGGCGGAAGCAAGCTAGCACCTACGGATCAAGTTGGGGATGTCTTCAGTAGTGGGACACTTGCCATCGGTTTCATCGGTGGTCATAATGCTATGGTGGCTATGTATGGTCAGGGTCATGGCAGGAGTGATGAGGCTTGGCATACGCTCTATGATGCCATCCAGGTGATGAACGAAGTGGCACAGGAGTACAAGGCTAAGCACCATCTGAACTATTCTGTCTTGGCCACACCAGCCGAAGGGCTCTCAGGGCGTTTCACCCGTATGGATAGAAAGAGATACGGTGTTATCCCAGGGGTGAATGACCTCGACTACTATGTGAACTCCTTCCACGTGGATGTGAAGGAGGAGATCGGTATGTTTGAGAAGATCCGTCGTGAAGCCCCCTTCCATGCC
Organism: Porphyromonas catoniae ATCC 51270; assembly: GCF_000565015.1. Classification (GTDB taxonomy): domain Bacteria; phylum Bacteroidota; class Bacteroidia; order Bacteroidales; family Porphyromonadaceae; genus Porphyromonas; species Porphyromonas catoniae. Next base: position 29,105 of record NZ_JDFF01000019.1, on the reverse strand, counting down.
ATTACACTTGGTGGACACATCAGCTATATAGAGCTAGATGGAGAGGCCAAGAAGAATGTGTCGGTTATCCTCAAGCTCGTGAAAACGATGAAGGATGAGGGGATTGGTTATGGTTCGATCAATCACCCCGTGGATACCTGCCAGAGCTGTGGCTACCGAGGAATCATCTATGACCGATGCCCCGTCTGTAAGAGCGATCATATCGCTCGCCTCAGGCGTATTACGGGCTACCTCACAGGTAGTCTGGAGAGCTGGAACTCAGCCAAGCAAGCCGAGGAGCGTGACCGAGTGAAGCATCACTAGTCTACCCTACGAAGCGGTTCAGCCCAAGCCTACAGTGAGAGGAGAGGCTTCTCACTGTGGGCTTGGGCTTTTCTCTTCCATGGCTCATGCGTCTACTCAACGTATATAAGGAGAACATCAGTGATGGCCCAGGCCTGAGATACTCTATCTATCTGGCTGGTTGTCGTCATGCATGCCCAGGCTGTCATAACCCTGAGAGCTGGTCGCCTGATGGTGGTATCCTCCTTACCGAACGAGTATTGGAGGACATCATCGAGGAGATACGTAGTAATCCGCTCCTTGATGGCATTACTGTCTCTGGCGGTGATCCGTTCTTTGACCCGGAGGCTCTTGTGGGGCTCCTCTGCCGACTCAAGGAGGAGACGGGGATGAATATCTGGTGCTATACGGGCTTCACCATAGAGTACCTCTTGCGCTCGCCTCTACATCGCCCTGCGCTGGAGTATATAGATGTGCTGGTCGATGGACCCTTTGTGGAGTCCCTGCTGGATCCTCGACTCTCCTTTCGTGGAAGCAGTAATCAGCGTCTTATTGAGATTGACCATACACAGCCCCTCTCACTCGAGGCAATCCGCATGATTGAGGGACTATAATCCTATTGCCTCTCATTATCTAATTCTTTCATTCCATCCATGACGTACGTTCTTATAGCTGCACTTGTCCTTTCCCTCATCGTTCTTTTTCTCCTTTACCAGCGTTACCAAGCGACCCTTCGCCTCTTGACCGAAGCAGAGACGAGGGGCAAGCAGTCCGAGGATCGCTTGAGTGAGGTCATGTCACAGCTCATCGAAGCACAGCGTGGGCGTGAGGAGGCTTTGCTACATGGGGCGGGTATGAAGGCTCAGCTCTCTTCGCTGGAGACCCAACTCAAGGAGCTACGAGAGCAGAAGGCGGAGCTCACCCAAGAGCTACGAGAGAGCTTCCAGTCGGTGGCCACTGAGATTATCCGTGAGCGCACGAAGGATCTCAACGAGCGTGCAGAGGAGACTCTGAAGCCTCTGCGTGATGACCTACAACGCTTCGGGAAGCAGGTCTCTGAGACCTACCAAGAGGAGTCTCGCGAGCGTTTCTCCCTAAAGAATGAAATCAAGAGCCTCGTGGAGCGTAGCCAAGCGATTAGTGAAGAGACGACGAACCTCACTAAAGCCCTCCGAGGCGATAGCAAGGTACAGGGTGATTGGGGAGAGATGATCCTCGAGCGCATCCTTGAGCGTAGCGGTCTGAGGAAGGGCGAAGAATACTTCGTCCAAGAGACCCTTCGTGATGAGGCGGGCAAGCTGATTACGACCGAGGATAATCGTGGTGGGCTACGTCCAGATGTGATCGTACGTTATCCCAATAGCGGAGCCATGGTGATTGATAGTAAGGTCTCCCTCACGGCGTACAGTCGCTACCTGTCTGCTGATACTGAAGAAGTGCGTGCTATGGCTCTTAGGGAGCATTTACAGAGCATCCGCAAGCATATCGACGAGCTCTCGAGGAAGAAGTATGAGGAGCATGTATCGGGAGCTGCTAATTTCGTCATGCTCTTTATCCCTAATGAGCCTGCCTACAGCCTTGCCTTGAGCCATGAGCCGAACCTATGGGAAGAGGCTTATGCTAAGAATGTAGTCCTCATCAATGGTACGAACCTTATCGCTGCGCTTAGGATGGCGCAGGATATGTGGCAGAGAGAGCGACAGGAGCGGAACATACAGCTTATCTTGGAGAAGGCCACAGGGCTATATGATAAGTTTGCCACCTTTACAGAGACATTCCTAGAGGTGGGTAAGAAGCTCCAATCGGCTAGCTCGGCCTTTGACCAAGCACGGGGACAACTCTCTGAAGGGAGGGGTAATCTAGTGCGCCGAGTGGAGCAGCTCAAGGAATTGGGCGTCAAAACAAATAAGACACTCCCTGCTACCCTAGTATCTGACGAGACTGAGGAGTAAAAGGGATTCTTTTGAAACCCATGCTAGGGTACCAAGGAGACCCTTGCATGGGTTGCTTTATGACCCCTTGCATGCATCTTGCTCTGATCCCTTGCATGCACTTCCGTAGAGACCCACTCGTGGGTTTCTGCTTTATCCCCAGTAGCACCTGACGATCTATCTCTCTAGGTATCCCTACCCTTGTCCTAGCCCGAACGCAACCTTCACCAAGTACGGCTTGTTGGGATAATTGGTAGGTATTACCTTTGTCCTCCATTTCACCTTCAAACGGACATCTACAGAACAATGACAGACAAAATCGTCGTCGCTATTGACGGCTATAGCTCCTGCGGTAAGAGCTCTATGGCTCGTACTCTGGCTCGGAACATCGGCTACATCTATGTCGACACGGGGGCCATGTATCGTGGGGTGACCCTCTTCGCCCTCAGAGAAGGGCTAATCCATGGCGATGGTACGATTGATGAGGCGGGGCTTCGGGCTCGTCTCTCGGGGCTTTCCCTGACCTTCCAACGTAGTGGTGAAGGGGAGGAGCCTGTGCTGTACCTCAATGGTGCTTGCGTGGCGGAGGAAATTCGCTCTATGGCGGTCGCCTCGCAGGTGAGTCCTATTGCTGCCCTGCCATTCGTGAGGGACTTCCTGACGAAAGAGCAACAGGCTATGGGGCAGGAGAAAGGGATCGTCATGGACGGAAGGGATATTGGTACAGCGGTCTTCCCCAAGGCAGAGATGAAGGTTTTCCTTACCGCAGATCCCAAGATAAGGGCAGAGCGACGACTCAAGGAGCTCCGTGCAAAGGGGGATGAGGTGACCACTCTAGAGGAGGTACTAACGAACCTAGAGGAGCGTGACTACATCGATACACACCGTGCCGTGGCTCCGCTCAAGCAGGCTCCCGATGCTGTGGTACTAGATAACTCCTTCCTATCCATACGAGAGCAAGACCTGATGCTCCGCTTTGCCTTTGAGGCAGTCCTTGCACACCTTCGCACGGAGAAGTGTGTATAGCTGGGGCTTCTCACTATTATATTCCTTGACCTTTATACAATGTTTCCAACGATCGAAATAGACCAACAGTCGGGCTTCTGCTTTGGGGTAATCAACGCCGTTAAGCATGCAGAGCGAGAGCTAGAGAAGAGCAGCGAGGAGCTGTATTGCCTTGGGGACATCGTCCACAATAACCAAGAGGTAGAGCGGCTCGAGGCCAAGGGTATGCAGACCATCGACTATGAGGCGTTTAAGAAGCTCGAGGGTAAGCGTGTCCTCTTCCGAGCCCATGGCGAGGCTCCCGTAATCTACCAACTGGCTCGGGAGCGAAATATTGAGCTTGTTGATGCGACATGCCCTGTGGTATTGGCTCTACAGAAAAAGGTGCGACGGAAGTTTGCCGAGCTAGAGCCTCTGGGCGGACAGATCGTGATCTATGGCAAGAAGGGACATGCCGAGGTAAATGGACTGGTTGGGCAAACGGATGGTAAGGCCATCGTAGTACAAAGCCCCGAGGACATAGAGCAAATAGACTTCACCCGACCCATAGCCCTTTTCTCTCAGACGACACAGTCTCTGACGGGGTTCCATGAACTCATCCAAACCTTGAGTAGCCGTATGATCGGAGGGGCATCCTTCGACTATCAGGACTCGATCTGTAGGCAGGTGTCTAACCGCATGCCTCACATACAGGAGTTCTCCTCCCAGCACGAGCTGACACTCTTTGTCGCAGGGTCAAAGAGCTCGAATGGTAAGGTACTCTTCGGCTATTGCCAAAAGGGGAATGAGCGAAGCCACTTTGTCTCCTCTCCCGATGATGTGCTTCTCGAGATGCTCACACCCCTACCTAAATCGATAGGCATATGTGGAGCAACCTCCACCCCAATGTGGCAGATGGAGGAGGTCGCAACTCGTGTACGTCAGCTCCTCGGGATGCCCGAGCCTACAGAGGAATGACCACAGATCACACCGACCGACTAGAGGCTTACATCCTCGAGCATACCACTCCAGAGAGTGAGCTGCGAGCGCACCTCAGCCGTGAAGCTCATGTGCGCCTATTGCGAGCTCGTATGCTCTCGGGGCATCTGCAGGGCAACCTGCTACAGATGATTTGCCGAATGACCCATGCACATCAGGTGCTGGAGATAGGTACCTACACGGGCTATGCCGCACATTGCTTAGCGGAGGCACTCCCAGAGGATGGTGAGGTACACACCCTAGAGTCCGATGACGAGATGGAGGACTTCATCCGAGAGTTCGTGGCACAGGCTCCATACCGAGACCGCATACATCTGCACCTTGGTGATGCTCTAGAGCTCCTCCCGAAGCTCCTAGAGAAGTACTCCTTCGACCTCGTGTATATCGATGCGAATAAGCGTCAGTACATCGATTACTACGAGCTAATACTCCCCCATCTACCATCAGGTGCAATCATCCTTGCAGACAATACACTCTGGGATGGGAAGGTGGTAGCAGAGCCTCTGCCGACAGACGCCCAGACACAAGCCATCCTAGCCTTCAATGACTGGGTGCAACAAGACCCTCGTGTAGAGAACTTGATCCTACCCATGCGTGATGGACTCTCCCTCATCCGTAAGCTCTGATGCATATCATGCCTTAGCACGACCTCTGTGCTAGGATGAATAAAGACACCTCCCCTAGAGTAGACGACTACTCTAGGGGAGGTGTTTCAGTTAATCTAGTTTCGCTCTTGTGCTGGTGCTCTAAGGCTGGGTGCAGGTACGTGTAGGCTCGGTGCACTGCTCCTGCTCGAGGGCGGTGATTACACTGCGTAGCTGACGACCGAGACCGATCGTGTAGCCTTGTGAGACGAAGACGACACGATTGAAGGTATCTGCGATGATAAAGATGGGCAGGTCGCCACTGCGTAGCTTCATCGAGGTACGTAGCTCATCTAGTATCTTGCCCGTGGCATCGATGCCGAAGACAGTTCCCTTCGGTAGACCCTGGAAGTCCTCACTACGGTAGCGTGAGCGGCTGGTCTCGTCCTTGAAGAGGAGCACAAGGCTACGCCCCCAGTGCTCGAAGACTTCACGCTCGGCGATGATGTCCTTTAGGGCATGGTTCGTAGGCTCTTCGCCAGCTCCGAGGATACCGAGGATGTAGTAGCCTCGGCCTGTGGTAGAGAGGAGCGAGCGCTCCTGAGGCTGTGCTGCCGTGATGTCGGAGGTCTTAGTCAGGGACTGAGCCTCTCCGAGGTAGCCGTAGAGGTTCTCCGAGTTGAAGCTCCCGAGGACAGCTACAGCGGTGGTGTCTCTACGCATCACGAGAGCTTCGTCTGTGGTCTTGCCCGCAGAGATCGATAGAGTCTTGACATTGACGAGTACGCTACCACTAGCAAGCCTGGAGCCAGAGACGAGGAGGTAGTGTCCAGCATCCATGGGGGCGCCATCCTTGAAGGTCTTTGCCCACGAAGTGCCTTGCTCTAGACCATTGTCTCCTTCGTCATAGCTCAGTAGGTCGAGTGAGCCATCCTTACCGAACTTAGATAGGGTGAACTGATAGTAGTACTTCGGATTGTCGATGATACCATTGTCCTTGTAGCTTAGGCGTAGTGTCCCCTGCTGGGCAGTAGCCTTGTGAGCACTAGCCTCGAAGGTCACATCGTGCCAAGCCTTCCCCTCGTAGTACTGTACCTTACCCGTGACTCCATCAATGCGGGCAGGCCAGCCCATTGTACGGGCGAGTGATACGAAGAAGATGCCCAGTGAGTGGCGGTCAGCTCGTCTCGTGCGCCATACACCTAGTGGCTCGATGGGATAGGAGAGCGGGTTGTTCGCCTCATCTATAGTGATGGAGCGGATGCACCACTGACGTAGCGCCTCGGGGCTACTGCGGAAGGCCTTCTGTAGCTCCTGAGGTACGGTAGAGAGGAATAGGCTCTTGTAGCTGGTCAGGGGCTCGGTTGATACTCTAGGGTTGTAGATATAGTTCATCACGAGCGCAGCATCGGAGGCGAAGGCTTCGAGGGGCTTGGTATTCGTGAGGTGATCCCTCAGTACCTCTAGCTCTACGTCCCTTAGGTCCTTGACGGAGATGACACGTAGGAGCGCTAGAGCCTGCTCCTTATCCTTAGCCGTGTCTACGAAGGTGCGTATCGTCTGCCAGTTGCCCCGTGCATCGAGGCCATCAAGCTGCTTCGTGAGGAAGGTTGATACATAGCGCACTCGTATGGAGTCCTCCTCAGCCATACGGCGATCGTTCTCGGCACGCTGCTCCTTGGAAACCTCGGGATAGCGAGCATCTTCTCTAGGAGGGGTGATAGTGAAGTCTAGGTCAAGCTTCTCCTCGGGGCTATGGTTAAGGGTGAGGCGCACGAGGCTATCCTTGCCAAAGGTCACCTGCTTCAGCCCATAGCGGAAGCTATTGCCTACTGCTCGACTAGCATACAGGATCATGTCCCCTCTACCGGCTATGAAGGTCGTACGTCCCTTGGCATCTGTCTTCTGGCGAGCTACGGTGTGGAATTCTCCGTAGTTGTACACCTTGAAGTCTACCGAGGTATGGGGCTGTACTTGTCCCTTAGCGTCTACGACCTCTACGATGATCTTACCCGTGTGGGCATAGTTATCTATGACATTGATCTCCGTATAGGTGGGGGTACGACTGATGACAGCCTCGGGGCCATCATAGCGTCCGAAGGCCTTAGTATGTACGAGCATAGCACGAGAGACGGGTGCGTTGAACCAAGCTAGGTTGAGCACAGGCTCGGGCTCACATGCCCCGAGGAAGTACCACTGCCCATCTACCCAAGCCTCTACCCAAGCATGGTTATCATCCGTATGTGCCCAGCGTGGGGTATAGACCTGACGGGCTGGGATACCCACGGTACGTAGGGCTGCGACGAGGAGCGTGGACTCCTCACCACAACGCCCGTAGGCAGTACGGATGGTCGCTAGGGGGGAGGAGGTGCGGGAGTCACTTGGGGTATAGACTACGTGCTCGTGACACCAGTGGTTGACCTCCAGTACAGCCTCCTTCAGGGATAGCCCCTTCACCCGATCCTTCAGCTCATCGTACAGGACGAGGCGAGCAGAGTCAAGGGCTTCGTTATTGACTCGTGGCGGGAGCACGAAGTGTAGCCACTCACGCTGGGGTACACTCTTACCCCAGGGTAGCTCCTGTCGAGCTCTGAGGGAGCTACGTACGTGGTCGAGGAAGAACTGACCCGAGCGGTTGATGAGGTCGTTGCTCGGCATGTAGGCGTAGAGGAAGGTGAGGGCATCACGCTCCTCTGGAGTCATTTTGCTCTGGAAGATGTCGAAGACCTTGCCTTCCTTGAAGGCTGCCCTTCGCTTCGCTAGGTCACTCTGGACCTGTGTGGTCTGCCGACTGGGCTTCTTTACCACCTTCGCCTGCCCTAAGGTCGGTAGGAGGGCAAGGGCGAGGGTAAATATCATCCGTGTGCGCATATTGTCTGTATGAAGGTACTTTATGTTGCTATGAGTGTAGTTGCTTGAGTGCAGAGAGTGCAGAGCGTATCAGCTCGGGATCGGTCTCTAGGAGGCTGTACTCGTCTATGGTGACTGTCCCACCCATGGAGACCCCTGCATGTCGGTAGAGCATACCACTAGGAGTAGGGCGACGAGCCGAGAAGTGGAACTCGCTAGCTCCCGTACGCTCAGCTAGCTGAGCTATGTTCGTCGGGTTCACACCACTACCTGGCATGATGACGATACGGCCTGCAGCCTGCCGGACCATACGAGCGAGCTCATCGGCTCCCTCTAGGGCGGTATTGTGTCCGCCTGAGGTCAGTACGTGCGAGCAGCCGAGGTCTATGATGGTCTCCAGCGCAGCCTCCCTATCCCGGCACATATCGATCGCTCTATGGAAGGTCACGCTCATCCCACCAGCTGCCTCGATAAGCCGAGCCATGAGCGGTCTATCGACCTCCCCCTCAGGGGTAAGGCAGCCAATGACCACTCCATCTACGCCGATGCGTCTAGCCTGCTCGATGTCGTGGAGCATGATCTCCTGCTCGATCGGAGTGTATAGGAAGTCCCCACCTCGGGGGCGAATGATGACGTTGAGCTTGATGTCTAGGAGGCGACGGGCGGTACAGATCTCGCCATAGCTCGGGGTAGTGCCTCCCTCAGGTAGGGCTGCACAGAGCTCTACTCGGTAGGCTCCTCCCTGCTGTGCCCTGAGGGCACTAGTGGCAGAGGAAGCACAGTTCTCTATACGATAGTCCATGTGCACCCTTACTTGAGTGTAACCTCGACGATATAGTCGATGGCATTGAGCTCGTGAGGAGCCTTGTCAAAGGTCAGGGTCAGCCCCGCCTTGGTCTGGGTGTAGGGGATGGGACGCTGAGTGTCGAAGGAGACGACACGCTGTACTCGATCCGTCAGAGGAAGCGAGAGCATACGGCTCTTCCAGTCGAGGATGTGTAGGTAGAGCGTCTTGCCTCGCTGGGTGGTCACTCCCCATTCCTGTGGGGGAAGGAGTCCCTCACGTACACCATCCTTGACGGTCTTGCCATAGACCTTCATCCAGGAGCCGATCTTGGCTAGGCGATCCAGTGCTAGGGCAGGGAGGGCACCTGAGGGTTCTGGGCCGATATTTAGGAGGAGGTTAGCATTGCGTCCTGCTGTCTGTACAAGTAGGCGGATGAGGGTGGTGTCGGACTTGTAGTTCTGGTCGATGATCTTGTAGCCCCACATACCATTCATCGTCTGACAAGTCTCTAGGGGGAGCTTACTGATGTCTTGACCTGATAGTCCTGCGGTGTTAGCTCCGGGGACGTCTCGCTCAAACATCTGGAAATCCTCGCCCCGATGCGGTGTGCTGTGGTGGTTATTCCCGATGAGGCAGGCGGGGTTGATCTTATGAATATTGGCGTACATCTTGTCATATCGCCAGTCGAAGCCTGGGTTCTCGTCCTGATCCCACTCTCCGTCTAGCCAGATAGCCTCTGCTCCGTAGTCTCGTACGAGTTCGGCGAGCTGCGCGTTCATGAAGGCATCGTAGGTATCCCAGCTACCGTGGCTCTTACGCCCCGTACCTCGTCCTGTACGTCCGATGGGGTAGTAATCCTCACGGTGCCAGTCTAGGATGGAGTAGTAGATATGGAAGCCTAAGCCCTGCTTGCGACACTCATCCCTCAGCTCTGCGAGGATGTCTCGACGGAAGGGGCTAGCCTTGACGATGTTGTAGTCACTCTGCTTGGTGTCCCACATAGAGAAGCTATCGTGGTGGCGTGAGGTGATGGTCAGGTAGCCTGCTCCCGAGGCCTTGATGGCACTCACCCAAGCTGCGGCATCGAAGCGAGAGGGATAGAAGCCCGCTGCGGCCTTGGCATACTCGGCATGGTCGATGTTGGCATTGGTCATATACCACTCGCCCTGAGCGAAGGTGCTGTAGAGTCCCCAGTGGAGGAAGATCCCAAAGCCCTTGTCACGGAAGGCCTCACGTGCCTGAAGGTTCTCCTTCGTAGGCTTGTAGTCCTGCTGGGCGAAGGCATGCGAAGAGGAGGCAAGGAGGGCAAGAGCAATCCCTGCTGCATAGATTGTAGTACGTACGCTTTTCATATTACGAAGCAAAATGTTTGTAGTAGCTTGGGAAAAATCACCATGTCAAAGGTAGCCAATTCCCAAGACTATTCCACGTTTTTCCTTGTAATTGCTACGTGCCTATCTCTCTAGGCATCCTCATGTGATCTATACAGGGGGTACTTCATACCCACAGTGGGGTGCGTAAGGAATGCATGTATGGGTTTGGGGTGATACCCATGCATGGGTTCCAGTCGAGACCCTTGCAAGGGTCTCTCTCGAAGTGCTATAAGGGTAATTTAGAGAAGGGATATGGGGAAAAGAGAAGCCCCATCGGACAGTACTGTCGGATGGGGCTAAGGGGTGAGGGATGATTCCCCTATTGAGGGGTGAGGTATCCCTTGGTACTACTTCAGTGCAGCGAGTGCAGCTTCGTAGTTGGGTTCGTTTGTGATCTCGGGGACGAGCTCTGTGTAGAGGATCTTCCCAGCCTCGTCAATGACTACGACAGCACGGGCTAGTAGTCCGTAGAGAGGGCCATCAGTCTGTAGTAGACCATAGCCATCGGTGAAGCAGTTGCAGCGGAAGGTAGAGAGAGGGATGACCTTGTCAAGACCCTCAGCACCACAGAAGCGTGCTTGAGCGAAGGGGAGGTCCTTGGAGATGCAGAGCACCACGGTATTCTCTAGCTTGGAAGCCTCTGCATTGAAGCGACGGACACTTGCGGCACATACGCCTGTGTCTACACTAGGGAAGATGTTCAGCACGACACGCTTGCCTCGGTAGTCCTCGAGATGTACATCGCTGAGGTCGGTCTTCGTGCCCTTGAAGTTAGGAGCTTGTGAGCCTACGGCTGGGAGGACACCATTGAGCTTGATGGTAAGATCCTTCTTGAATGTTACTGTTGCCATTGTCTTATTACGATTAAGAGCCTTCTGTGAGGTTTGGCTCGAATGAATGGATTGTTTCTGCTGTGCTGCTACATGCCCAGAGAGCAGAGGTAGACACAGTGAGAGAACAAGCCCGTTGAGGCATAGGTTCTTGGAAATCATTTGTTTGTTAGATTAGTCCCTTCGTCCTTCCCCCGAGAGGAGAGTATGTACTCTAGGGTGGAGATGGCCATCGGGACGGTGGGAATGTTATTGATACGGATGATATGGCGTCCTGTACGTTGAACGAACTCACAGCTACGGTTATTGCGAGCTACGTAGTCGAGCAGTCGGCCAAAAGCGTCTGATGCGTAGTAGGAACTACTTGTGTCAGCGATGAGGTGCAGGCTCATAGAGCCAGCTTTCAAGACGACCTTCTCGATACCGAGCAGCTGCCCCAGGCGTCTGAGATGAGGAATGAGGGTGAGTGCATGGGCAGAGGCGGGGAGCTTACCGAAGCGGTCCTCCATGCGTGTGCGGAAGGCCTCTAGAGCCTTGTCATCTGTCAGGCTATCTAGCTCTCGGTAGAGGAGGATACGCTCACTATCCAGCGGTACATAGGTGCTGGGGAAGGAAAGCTCTAGGTCACTCTCTACCTGTGTCTCTACAACGAAATGCCCCGAGGTGCCTGCTCCCTCTCCTTCGCTATCCCCAGTATAGATATGGGCAAACTCCCCTGTCTTCAGCTCCTCGACAGCCTCAGTGAATACCTTCTGGTAGGTTTCATAGCCCATGTCTGCGATGAACCCACTCTGTTCGACGCCCAGCACATTACCTGCCCCTCGCTGATCAAGGTCTTGTAGGGCGATGCGGATACCACTGCCCAGATCACTGAAGCTCTCGATGGCTGTCAGACGCCTACGTGACTCTTCGCTCAGGCTGTCTAAAGGAGGGGATAGGAGATAACAGAAGGCCTTGCGGTCACTTCGCCCTACACGTCCACGCAACTGGTGTAGCTCACTCAGCCCGTAGTGATGGGCATCGTGGATCATGATGGTATTAGCGTTCGGTACGTCGATCCCATTCTCGATGATCTTAGTCGCTACAAGCACATCGTACTCGTGGTTACCAAAGTCGATGAGGATTTGCTCCATCTCCTTTGGTGCAAGTCTACCATGAGCTACGGCGATACGTGCATCAGGGACTTCACGCTGGATGAGAGCAGCAAGGTTCTCGATGTTGTTGATGCGGCTATTCACACAATACACCTGTCCGTTTCGGCTGAGCTCAAAGCCTATCGCTTCCCTCAGTACAGAGGGAATGGCCTCTGTGAGTATAGTCTCTACGGGACGACGGTTAGCAGGTGGGGTGTTTAGGTTAGATAGGTCTCGGGCACCCATGAGTGAGAATTGCAGGGTACGAGGTATGGGCGTGGCACTCATGGCTAGTGTATCGACGTTGACCTGGAGCTGACGAAGTTTCTCCTTCGTCGCTACCCCAAACTTCTGCTCCTCATCTATAATGAGTAGTCCTAGATCATGAAATACGACATCCTTGCTCGTCAGCCGGTGAGTCCCGATGATGATGTCTATCTTCCCCTCCTTGAGGTCTTGTAGTAAGGCTCGTAGCTCCTTTGCTGTGCGTGCGCGAGATATATAATCTACACGTACGGGGAAGTCTCTAAGGCGTTTCGTGAACGTGCGATAATGCTGGTAGGCCAAAACCGTTGTAGGGACAAGTACCGCTACCTGCTTGCTATCCGTCACAGCCTTGAAGGCAGCTCTGATCGCAATCTCTGTCTTACCAAACCCTACATCCCCGCAGAGGAGTCGATCCATCGGGTAGGGACGCTCCATATCCATCTTGACAGCCACTGTCGCTGCAGCCTGGTCAGGAGTATCCTCGAAAGCAAACGAAGCCTCTAGCTCATGCTGTAGGTAGCTGTCGGGACTGAAGGCAAAGCCCTCGCTCTCCCGACGCTTGGCATAGAGGCGTATGAGGTCACGAGCGATGTCCTTGATGCGCTTCTTTGTCTTGTCCTTGATGCGCTGCCATGCACCTGAGCCGACAGCACTAAGCGTGACCTCCGTTTGCTCCCCACCGGTTCGGTAGTGAGATAGCTTATGCAGGCTATGGAGATTGACATAGATCGAGTCGTTGTTGCGGTAGATGAGCTTGACGAACTCTTGGGTGCGTCCCTGCTGCTCCATCGTTACCAGTCCATCGAAACGCCCGATACCATGGTCGGCATGTACAACTAGGTCTCCACGATTGAAGCTCTGTAGCTCCTTCAGCGAGAGTGTTACCTTCCCTGCGCTGGCCTTATCACTACGTAGGCTGTACTTGTGATAACGATCAAAGAGTTCGTGCTCGGTAAGGAGTACCCAGCGGTGGTCAAGGTCTACAAAGCCCTCATGCAGAGTGAGTCGCGTGCGCTGTGGCATCAACTCGACTGGCAAGCGATCATGCAGTATATCTGTTACCCGCTCATAGGCTGTGTCGGAGCTTGCTGATAGATGGAGGGCAAAGCCTTCACGCTGCCAAGTGCGGATCTGCTCAGCGAGGGCATCGTAATCCTTATGAAATAAGGGCTGTCGTTCGGTGTGGAAGGTTATGCCCCCCTGGGTAGCATCTGCTACCAGCTCATATTGAGCAAGAGAACCAAGTTCAAGTAGTAGATTGCTGGGAGAGACGAGGGCTTTACGCAGAGCCTCTAGGTCAGCGAAGCCCTCTCCATCTTGTAGGATTGGGGCTTCATTCCACGTAGCTTCTAGTCGTGCCTTTAGGCTATTTCGCCCCTCAATGACGAGCTGTGTTCCCTGAGGAAGGAGTGAGAGAAGTGAGACCCGTACTCCTTCGGTTGTGGCTAGATTAGGGCTAAGTATGAGTTCGTTGAGTGTCTCGATGGAGAGCTGACTATCCACCTCGAAGCGGCGTAAGCTCTCTACTTCGTCATCGAAGAAGTCTAGGCGATAAGGTAGCTCCGATGTGAAGGAGTAGATGTCGAAGATACTACCACGTAGAGCAAACTGCCCCGGCTCATAGACGTAGTCCACACGCTCGAAGCCCCAAGAGAGGAGCTTGTCTCTCAGCTCATCTCGGCTCAGTAGATCGCCTTTCTGTATGATGAAGGTGTCGGCTGCCTGCTCTTCGTCTCTCGGTACGCTCTCCAGCAGAGCCTCGGGGTAGGTGACGATGATGGGTAGACGAGAGGTGCTACGCTTCTCTTCGCTGTAGAGCTGGCTTAGTACCATGGAGCGAAGGAGCGTACTTGCTTCGTCTCGATGCCCATAGCGGATCGCTCGGCGGTAAGCCGAAGGGAAGAAGAGTACAGCGTCAGTACCCAACAGCCCCTCTAGGTCAGAGTAGAGATAGCCTGCTCTCTCTTCGTCTCGAAGGAGTACAATGAGTGGTGCTGCCCTCCGGATGCGGGGGAGTATAAACGCCACCGAGGAGCCTTGCAGGCCAGCTATTGTCGTATGTGCCTTGGGGGGCAATACCTGCTCGAGGCGAGCAAGCATATCATCTGATCCGTAGAGTAGGGGAGGAAGGAATGTCCCATCCTTCAGCGGGGAATCAACTTGTTTCACACTACGAAGATACGCTATATGCGATAATCTGTCCCCTACCTCTCGTGGTGTGCTTGTGTGCTTTGCCTGTCCCTTTAACTATTCCCCGCATCATCACGGATGCAGATAGGTCTGGAGCAGGCTGATAAGTAGCATGATTAGATGGGGACTAAAACGATGAATGCCCTATAGCGATATGCTGCTATGGGGCATCCAAGTGTACTAAAACTCAAAAACCTTACTGAGTAAGCTCTTCCTCTTGGGCTTGAACCAAGGACCCTCTGATTAACAGTCAGATGCTCTAACCAACTGAGCTAAGGAAGAGTGTTTGCCTCTCAAGTCTTGCGGTGCAAAGGTAATATAAGTTCTTCATTCCTGCAACTGCACTGCGCTCCTGCCAGGTGGGAAAGCTGTGATTTTACATGGATGAAAGAGGCGTGAGTTATGGTAACTAATCGCCCTCTGACGACTTACCATAACTCGTTGCAGAGAGTTGTGGTAAGTCGTCCTAAAAAGTTGTGGTAACTCGCTGAGACGAGTTATGGTAACTCGTGATGACGACTTATGGTAACTCGTGGAAGAGGGATGTAAGGGCGGTCGATTTGTTAATGCTAAGGTGTTGTATCAAAGCTGGTTGTTTCTGTATTTTTGTTTCCCTTGTTTGAGGGGGATAAAGTTCGTGATATGATGAGATTCATTACACCGTTACCGCTGGTTGATAGATTGAGAAAGCACAGGGTGAAGAGGTGGAAGAGAGGAGATGTGAGGCTATGGGAGAGGGGATAAGAGAGAGGCATAAGGACGTCGTTGCTTTTGTCGAGAGAAATCACTAATTTTGCACCGCACTTTGCCTCATGTTGTGATTGCTTTTCATCAAGGGGAGAGACATTGTAGGAGTGGATTTATGTGAGGTCAAGTGCTTTTAGGTCGAATCGCTAGCTCAGCTGGCAGAGCACATCCCTTTTAAGGATGGGGTCCTGGGTTCGAACCCCAGGCGATTCACTAGATGAGTTAAGGCTAGCTCCAAGTAAGGGAGTTAGCCTAACTCTTTTATTGGGGCTAGGGGTGTCTGTCTCCCTTGATGAGGAAAGTGCTTGGCGTCTTAGAGTATTACCTGTGGAGTATGTATATGGCGTCGAGCTTTTTCGTACTTTTGAGAGGAGTATGAGGGGTGGAGTTGTACCCAATAAATAGGGGAGATAAGCGTTCAAAATATGTAGATGGATACCATACGACATATATTCGGAGTAGGCCGAGGATCAGGTGATAGCTATGCGCTGGAGCTTGGTGGAGTCTGTGGTCAGCCTGCTGGGTGCTGTGTCTCAGCGACGGGCCATGGGATCTCGCTGTATGGTGATTTCGCTATACCAGAGGATGGACGTATATCTGATATAGACCATGTTTCCCCTGATTCTCTTTCAGCCCCAAGACTCCGCACCACACTCGTCTTTCGGCTCATTAGTGTCCTTCTCTTCCTCACTTGTGGGGGGATATCTCTATTTGCTCAAGAGCCTCAGGTGGCAGAGCCACAGGTCGTCGCCGATACGCTGGTCGAGGTAGAGCTCCCAGATATCAATGTATATGCTCGGCGGAATTTGCGACCACTGACTCCTGAGGAGCGACAACAGCTCTGGCGACTTATTCGGGATGTAAAGAAGACCTATCCCTATGCGAAGTATGTGGCAGCCACCATCATCGAGACCTACGAGTATATGGAGACCCTGCCCGAGAAGGAGCGAGAGCGACACCTGAAACAGGTGGAGAAAGACCTAAAACGAGATATGACACCGAAGATGAAGGATCTGACGCTCCGGCAAGGGAAGGTTCTCATCAAACTCATCCATCGACAGTGTGGGATGACGGGCTACGAATTGGTTCAGGCGTTCCTCGGGAGCTTTAAGGCGTGGACTTGGCAGATCTTTGCTCGGATCACAGGGGCAAACCTCAAGTCTCCTTATGACCCACTACACAATCAGGAGGACGCAGTGATTGAACGTATTATCCAGCTCACCGAGCATCATCTGTTGTGATTTATCACGCTTACCCCATCCTGCTACTCTTATCGCTTACCTCTTGCTTTGTCCAGTATTAACTCTCTATTCCTCACTCATGAAAAGACTCTTTACTGTCCTTCTCTCTCTTATCCTCTTTAGCTTTTTCCCCGCAGTTTCCCACGCCAAAGGGAAGGCTCCCATACGCGTGGCGTGTATCGGTAATAGTATTACCTACGGCTATCTACTGAAGGATCGTGAGCGAGTGGCATACCCAGCGGTCCTGCAGACTCTACTGGGTACGAAGTACGAAGTTGCGAACTTTGGGAAGTCTGGTGCAACGCTCCTTTTCAGAGGACATCGCCCGTACATCGAGCAGGAGGAGTATCGGCAGGCCCTGGCATACAAGGCGGATATTGCTGTCATTCACCTAGGGGTGAACGATACCGATCCTCGTAATTGGCCGAATTATAGAGATGAGTTCATACCCAATTACCGCCAGCTGATTGACTCACTACGCCGTACAAACCCACGTATGCGCATCTTCATTGCTCGTACGACACCGATTGGCGTAGAGCATCCACGCTTTGAGTCGGGTACTCGGGATTGGCAGAGACAGATACAAAGGGCGATTGAATGTGTTGCTCGTGGGGCGGGTGTTCAGTTAATTGACCTGCACGCACCACTCTATCCCTACCCTCATTACTTGCCCGATGCCGTGCATCCTACAGCCGAAGGAGCAAGAATCCTAGCTGAGGTAGTTTATGGAGCCATTACTGGGGACTATGGAGGACTACGCTTGCCTAGTGTGTATTCGAGTGGTATGGTACTGCAGCGAGGAGCTCCACTGCAACTGAATGGTACGGCGAACGCTGGGGAGCGTGTCAAGGTTACCCTGCGAGGTCAGAAGATAAACCCTAAGCGAGGACTGACATCTCTCACTACGGCAAAAGACGATGGTTCGTGGGGTGTTTCCCTGCCTTCCCCTGAAGCAGGAGGGCCTTATACGCTGACCTTTCAAGCAAAGTCTCGGACTATCCAACTTGACTCCGTCTACATCGGGGAGGTCTGGCTTTGCTCAGGTCAGTCCAATATGGCTATGCAACTGCGAGAGACGAAGGATCAAGACTTAGCACAGCAGGCTAACGACCCAGAGCTGAGAATCTACGACATGAAGCCTGCACACGTGACCGATGCTGTCCCTTGGCCAGTGTCGTTCCTTGACTCTCTGAATAGGCTAGATTATTACTTACCCGCACAGTGGCAGGCTGCGACACCTCATAGTGTAGCCTCTACCTCTGCCATTGCCTATCACTTTGCTAAGGAGCTACGAGATAGCCTGAAGGTCCCAGTGGGAATCATCGTCAATGCTGTAGGGGGAGCTCCCACAGAGGCATGGATTGATCGAGAGACTCTTGAACGAAATCTCCCTGCTATCCTACGGCATTGGCGTACGAACGACTATATCATGTCTTGGGTCAGAGAGCGAGCAACGCAAAACCTGAAGCTACAGGATACGCCTCTAGCTCGGCACCCATATGCGCCCACCTATCTTTTTGATACAGGTATCCGCCCCTTAGCACACTATGGTCTACGTGGTGTACTATGGTATCAAGGTGAGTCCAATGCGCATAACGTTGAGGCACACGAACAGCTCTTCCCGCTACTTACCTCAAGCTGGAAAAATTACTTTGGGTCAAACCTCTCCTTTTACTACGTACAGCTCTCCTCGATTAATCGCCCAACATGGCCACACTTCCGTGATAGCCAGAGGAGGATGCAACAGCCTAAGAATGGAGTGGAAATGGTGGTATCCTCTGACCTTGGCCACCCCAATGATGTTCACCCGAAGAACAAGAAACCTATTGGGCATCGCTTGGCATTGCTCGCCCTACATAACGACTATGGCTTCGATACCCTTACGGCAAGGAGTCCATCGATCAGCAGGGTAGGCCGTGTTAAGACAGATGAGGGAGAGGTGCTGAGGCTTTCCTTTAAGGATGTGCGTACACTTACCACCTCCGACCATCAGCCCATTCGAGGCTTTGAGCTAGTCGATGCTGATGGGTTAATCTACCCAGTTATAGCAGAAGCATTCGGTGATGTGGTACGTATTCCAATTCCGAAGTCAATAAGGTCGCAGCGACTTACTATTCGCTATGGATGGAAGCCGTTTACGGATGCCAATCTGGTAGGAGATACTGGGCTTCCTGTCTCTACCTTTATGACTCGTGAGGACGAACTCTTATAAAATGATTATGCATAAACTCACAGCTCTCTTTGGGCTTTTCTCTCTTTTCTCTTTTACCTTGTTCGGTAGCTCTTGTCGCTCAGATCAGCGAGGCTCTCATCTTGTGATTCAGCTGGATGCAAAGACGAGTCATGATACGGTTGCTTTCATCACTTGTATAGGTCCTGAGGGGCAGATGACCGACACGCTCACACATTTTGATACGAAGCTAGAGCTGTATCTTGACACAGCTCGTTTTCACTCGGTGCTTGTCTCGCATGATGCGGGTCAGCGTGTTCGCCTTTTCGAACTCATAGGGGAGGAATGGAAGGAGCAAACGAACTTCCCAGAGCAAAAGATGAAGCTACCCGCCGAAGCACCCTACCTTGTCGGAAAAGATGCCTCGGGTAAGGAACGAAATCTTGTTGACTTATATCGTAAGCACCCCTTACTCGTGGTCTTTGCCTCTCCTGAGGGGCTAAACACAATGCCTTCGCACGAGATACGAGAGCTACGTGCGAAGGCAAAGCCCGATAGCCTCATTGCTGTCTTCTTCATGCCAACGACCTCAGACAGTACAGCACGTCTAAGGGTAAAGAGGGATAGCCTAGATGGGATTGTCTTCTCCGACAGTTTGGGCGTGGTGAGCGAAGCTCGTCGGCTTTTTGGAGTAGAGGGTCAGGCCAAGTCAGTCCACTTTCGTATCGATACACTGGGGAGGATCAAGTAGCATCCTTCCCTTTTTTATTACCATAGACACACAACCATGCTTATAAAGACCTATGCTGCAGCTCTGCAGAGTATTCAGGCACGTACAGTCACAATAGAGGTGAATTGTACTCCGGGATCATACTTCCAGCTTGTTGGGCTTCCTGACACAGCGATTAAGGAGAGTCAAGATCGAATTATATCGGCCATTGAGAGTAGTGGATATAAGTTCCCAGGCAAGCGCATTGTCATCAATATGAGTCCCGCTGATTTGAGGAAGGAGGGGGCAGCTTATGATTTGCCTCTAGCGATCGGTATATTAGCGGCCGATGGACAAATTCCTAATGACCTGCTGGAGCGGTATATGATCATGGGCGAACTCTCCTTGGATGGTACGGTGCGCTCCATTCGTGGGGCTTTACCCATTGCTATACAAGCCAGAGAAGAAGGCTTTGAGGGCTTTATCTTGCCCGAGGAGAATGCACGTGAGGCTGCCGTGGTGAATGAGCTCCACGTCCATGCTGCGCACAGCCTGCGAGGGGTCATTGACATGCTCTCAGGTCAAGCGTCTCTACCCCTCGTGGAGGTGGATACTCGCGAGGAGTTTTATCAAGCACAGGGGGCATCAGTCTTTGATTTCTCAGAGGTGAAGGGGCAGGAGTCTGTGAAGCGTGCGCTGGAGGTTGCTGCAGCAGGTGGGCATAACCTCCTAATGATTGGTGCTCCCGGTAGTGGGAAGTCTATGATGGCCAAGCGCCTCCCTTCGATCTTACCTCCCTTCACACTTCGTGAATCGTTGGAGACTACAAAGATTTATTCTGTAGCTGGTAAGCTCTCTCGGGATGTTACGCTACTTGCGACACGCCCTTTTCGAGCGCCTCATCATTCTATTTCGCCTGTGGCTCTTGTTGGTGGTGGTAGCAATCCTCAGCCTGGGGAGATTAGTCTAGCGCACAATGGGGTGCTGTTTCTTGACGAACTCCCAGAGTTCAGTCGTAATGTACTTGAAGTCATGCGTCAGCCCCTCGAGGAGCGGATGGTTACGGTGGCGAGGGCTCGCTTCACGGTGGACTATCCTGCAGGCTTCATGCTTGTGGCGGCTATGAACCCTTGCCCCTGTGGTTACTATAATCATCCGACTCGTCCCTGTGAATGTACGCCTCAGCAGGTGCAACGTTATCTGGGGAAGGTCTCGGGACCGTTGCTTGATCGCATCGATATTCAGGTAGAGATCACCCCTGTACCCTTCGACAAGCTCTCTGAAATGAGACCCTCCGAGGGGAGTGAGGCTATTCGTCGGCGTGTCATGGCGGCTCGTGAGGTGCAGAATGCCCGCTTCACTTCCTTCCCCGATGTACACTGCAATGCACAGATGACCCCAGCCTTGATGCAGCGTTTTGCTCGACCTGATGCCGAGGGTCTAGCACGACTCAAGGCTGCGATGGAGCGTTTAGATCTCTCCGCACGTGCCTATGACCGTATTCTGAAGGTTGCCCGAACGATTGCTGACCTTGCCGGGGAAGAAGCGATCCGCAAGGAGCATATAGCCGAAGCCATCCATTACAGAAGTCTAGATAGAAGTAGCTGGGGACAAAAATAATAGTCCCTCCATACAACCCTAATTCCCGTATCAGGAAAATGATAAATACGTATCAAGTGGGAGAATTGTAGTGACCTGTACTGACATAAATGCTAAGCGGCACAAGGGGTAGATGCTCCTTGTGCCACTTTGCTTTTATGGGTTGCTGTTATTCGGCCTCGAACTGATCGATGTAAAGGCATTTGCCATCCCATACAGCGAAGGAGTTGTATTGCAGCCAATCGCCGAGTACGATGACCCTTTTGCCTCCCTTCAGTGCAAGGTCAATCAAAAGATGCCGATGCCCGAATAGGTAATAGTCGATCTCGGGATGCTCTGCGCTATGCTTCTTGGCAAAGCGCACGAGTAGCTCCTGCTCTACATTAAAATAATCGTTGTGGTAGGCGTGAGGGATATTCCCAAGTGTCCTTCGTGCCATCCCTCGTTTGCGGCTACGAAGCGAGCAACTGAGTGCGAAGCCCACCGTCCAGCGAGGATGCACTGCGGCATAAAGTACCTGGGCAATACGGTTGCGAAAGAGCTTGTAGAGGAATTTGTTGGAGAACTTCTGCATGCAGTACTCTTCATCCCCATGGGCTAACCGAAAGGTCTTACCCATCAGCTCCACGACCTCGGCATGGTGATGAATAATGGCTCCCACCTCTTCCTCCAGGTAATCCCTAAACCACACATCATGGTTCCCTGCAAAGAAATGAATCTCCACTCCCTGATCATGCATCATCGCCACCTGTCCGAGGAAGCGCACATAGCCCCTTGGGACGACTGCCCGATACTCAAACCAGTAGTCGAACATATCACCGAGGAAGTACACCGCACGGGCCTCACTCTGGATTGTCTGTAGCCAGCGCACAAGACGCTGCTCCACAGCTCGTGGATCCTTGTGGTAGGCTGACCCAAGGTGGGCATCACTTGTGAAGAAGACCTTAGTCCGTTGCTCCATTGTTGATTGGGGATGATATACACATGCGCTTGTCCGCATGTATATCTAAAACGCTTTGTATATAGATACAAAGATAGTCTACATGCCGATGTGAAGCTATCGAAGCCTTATGAGCTATGAGAAGAGGTGATGCTTGTACTACGCTCTGAGCAGGTGATGGTAGGGTAAAACGCCCATTATCTTTGCTACTTGTATGGGCGAGGGTATCGCACAGCTATCCTCTGCTCACAGAGAGTTTGTGCTACCTTTTACTTGTAAGCCCTACAAGAAGCCAAGCTCCAGCATGGCCTCTTCGCTCATCATATCCTTGTTCCACTCGGGGTCAAAGGTGAGCTGGATCTCCACGCCTGTTACGCCCTCGACATCTTCGACCTTCAGGCGAACATCCTCGAGGATGAAGTCTGCCGCAGGGCAGTTGGGCGCCGTAAGGGTCATCGTGATGGTCACGAACTTGTCATCGGTGAGCTCCACGCAGTAGATAAGCCCGAGGTCATAGACATTGACGGGGATCTCGGGGTCATACACGGTGCGCAGTGCAGCGACTATATCTTCCTCGATGCGGAGGTATTCGTTTTCGTCTGACATATCTTCTTGATTATGCTAATACACAATGAAAACCGACTAGCCCCCAATATAGTTGAATGCCGAGAGAGAAAGTCCTTTTCTATGACTTACTATAACTCGTTATAACGACTTACCATAAGTCTCTTTCGCGAGTTACCATAACTCTTTCAGACGAGTTACCATAACTCGTTACAACGACTTACTATAACTCGTTTCCCCTCTCTTTGTCCCCCTTGTGTATGTTGCTGATAGTTAATGTGTTTTGATGCCTTCTTTTCCCCTCTTCTAGAGAGGAGGTATCAATGACGATAAGTTGGAATGGGCGAACCAAATCTATTTAGCTGTATTCCTCGATAAGCCATATATTTGTACAGCAGTGATCTATTATGACATCTCTCCGCTCTCCCAATGAAGCGCATCTACCTCTCCATCTACGGTGGGCTTGGTAACCAGCTATATATCCTAGCCTATGCAGACTATCTCCAGCGTATGCTGGGTACACGGCCTTATCTTCTCAATGAACTTCAGAGAACGAAGGCTGACACTTCGTCCCTTGATCGGACTCGGCGTGATCTCTTCAGCGAACTGATTGCGTACCTTGGCTTTCAGTTCGTAGATACTGATAGCCGAGAGTTTCGTCTGCTCAAGAAATGGGAGCGACACATCAAGCACTATCAAGAGGAGCCAAACAAGCATGGAATTTACCTCCAAAATATCCTCCCTCCTCTGCAGGAGAACCATCGCTGGACACTGCCCCTCGTTTGCAGGGTGAGTGGCTACTTTCAGTCCTGCCACTATGTAGGCACGGACTTCCGAATGCGTGTCAGTAAATTTCTTGAGCGCCATGCTACGTCTGCTGACCTTGTGAGGGAATACACCTCGATGATTCAGCCAGAGGATGTTGCTATCCATTTGAGGCGAGGGGATTTCGTAGCGTTACAACATACGGGCATACAGCTCTTTGGAGCAGAACACTATACTAAGGGGCTAGCCCTCCAAGCTCAGCAACAGCCCATTGGGCGGGTATTCGTCTTCTCTGATGACTTCGAAGCGATAGGGGAGGAGCTTAGTTTACTGGCCAATAACTACCAGCTCGTTCTCGTCAAGGGATTGACACCCCTACAAGATTTGTTTCTCCTGACTTGCTTTAGGCGCTATGTCCTAGCCAATAGCACATTCTCTTGGTGGGGTGCTCTGTGTTCTAAATATGGTGATGCAGTCAAGGTCGTTGTCCCCAAGAAGCCTCTCCTTATCTCCTATCCCGAGGACAGCTACTTCCCACCTTCTTGGGAGCAGATCTAGTAACCGAAAAGAACCTAAAGCCCAACGCTCCCTTAATACACAAACACAAGCGAGGAGGGAAGATTTCCCTAGAGGCAGTGTTTGCCTCTGGGGGGATCTTCCCTCCTCGTTCATGTCTGTTGGTATTATTCGCCCTTTATATCTCTATCTTTTTGATTCTCCACTGTGGTATAGCTAGTCCCGAAGGGAAAAGGTAGAGGGGAATGTCCAACTTACAGATTATACCGCTTCTTCAGCTCCTTAGCATACTGCTCTATCCCTGGGTAGATATAAGACTCAGTTATTCCTAGGTGTGCCAACTCCTCAAGTATCTTGGTTTTCTTCTCCTTCGGGACAATGAACTTATGCCTAATCCAATCCGAAGGGATCTCCACATGCCCTCCTTTTGCTAAAGATTGCTCCTCTAGATCGAGTGGATCATCTTGATCAATTCCTAGGCCAAATAGGAAAAATGCTCCTGCTTGATTGGTTATCCTTGGGTTGCCATACTTCGCCTTTACGAGGAAGACGCTACCCAAATCATGAGGATCAATTAACGGGCTAAAGTAAGGCTTTTCCTCCTCAACTTGGTGGAGTAAAATCTGAATACTAGGTTGCTCATTGAACTCCTCCAGCCTATTATGCTCTTCCTCATCACTAGATTGCTTAGTACTGAAATCTATATCGCTATCGTCACACTTTGCGAGGTTAGATAATATAGAGACCGTTTCACTATCATAATGCTTCACTCTATTCTCGGGGACAGAAAATAAATAAACAGCTCCATCTTTGGGGCCAGCCTCTATCGCAGCCTTTTTCCCTGCATCCACTCCTGCCTGTATCTCAGCTGCTAAATCTGGGAACTCTTTAATAAGAGAAGCAACTATACAGCTAACCATTCTAGCTCCAATAGGATTCTCTTCATGCTTAGTGTTAGCTGCAGTTAGAACTCCTGCCAAAACCCCTACAGAAGAAAGAATCGCCTCTAAACGGTCACTATTACTACTAATAGAAGAGCCATCTGGATAATTTTCTGCATAGGCTTCAGCATCAAACGCAATACCATAAGCAGCATCAAACGCAGCATTTACTATGCCAGAGACAGTAGTATCACCAGCTGGCTGACAGGCAAAGTAAAGGGCAACCAGAGGATTGGTTGTCACATCTAGAAGGCGGGTAGGCAGGCCATAATGCTGCATCTGGACAAGGTAATCTAATGCAGACTTGCATTCAGAAAAGTCCTGTGGCACATGTGCCACCATATCACGAAACAACAAATGCTCGTTCTTTATCCCCTTATCTGACCTAACGATTGAAGGCTTCAAATCCCAAGATTCATCAGCATGCCCCCTGTAGAAGACTTCAGTCCCTCTATTTTCAGAGAACGGATCATCTATATCCTCTTTAATTGCGTTAATAAAAGCAACGACAGAGGTAATCTCATTGTCGTGGTGAGAAGAGATAGAGGAGGTATCAGGAATGGTATCTTGGTTCATTGGGATATGTATTCTAGTGAAGATGGAGAGAGATAATATCTTATGTGAAAAGGGCGGTAGTAGCACAGCTACTACCGCCCTATGGGAGAGATAAGATTGATATGACATCAGAAGGTAGCACAATCGCAAGAGAGAAAGCCTAACTCATCGCATACGTACATACTACACTAACTATACTAAAGCCCATTTTCAGAACTCCAGAAAGGAGGTGTTCCAGCCGCACCTTCCGGTACGGCTACCTTGTTACGACTTAGCCCCAGTCACCTGTATTACCCTAGGCCGACCCTCGCAGGTACGGACTTTAGGTACTCCAGACTCCCATGGCTTGACGGGCGGTGTGTACAAGGCCCGGGAACGTATTCACCGCGCCATGGCTGATGCGCGATTACTAGCGAATCCAGCTTCACGGAGTCGAGTTGCAGACTCCGATCCGAACTGTGATGGGGTTTGGAGATTCGCATCCTGTCGCCAGGTAGCTGCCCTTTGTCCCCACCATTGTAACACGTGTGTCGCCCCGGATGTAAGGGCCGTGCTGATTTGACGTCATCCCCACCTTCCTCACGCCTTACGACGGCAGTCTCTACGGAGTTCCCAGCATTACCTGATGGCAACCGTAGACAGGGGTTGCGCTCGTTATGGCACTTAAGCCGACACCTCACGGCACGAGCTGACGACAACCATGCAGCACCTACATAGAAGCCCCGAAGGGAAAGCGACTTTCACCGCTCGTCGTCTACATTTCAATCCCGGGTAAGGTTCCTCGCGTATCATCGAATTAAACCACATGTTCCTCCGCTTGTGCGGGCCCCCGTCAATTCCTTTGAGTTTCACCGTTGCCGGCGTACTCCCCAGGTGGATAACTTAACGCTTTCGCTTAGGAGCATACTGTATATCGCATACGCCCAGTTATCATCGTTTACTGCGTGGACTACCAGGGTATCTAATCCTGTTTGATACCCACGCTTTCGTGCTTCAGCGTCAGTTGTACCTTAGTAAGCTGCCTTCGCAATTGGAGTTCTGCGTGATATCTATGCATTCCACCGCTACACCACGCATTCCGCCTACCTCATCTACACTCAAGCCCACCAGTATCAATGGCAATTTAGGAGTTAAGCCCCTAGATTTCACCGCTGACTTAACAGGCCGCCTACGCACCCTTTAAACCCAATAAATCCGGATAACGCTCGCATCCTCCGTATTACCGCGGCTGCTGGCACGGAGTTAGCCGATGCTTATTCGTAGGGTACATTCACTATGGTACACGTACCATTCTTTATTCCCCTACAAAAGAAGTTTACAATCCATAAGACAGTCATCCTTCACGCGACTTGGCTGGTTCAGGCTCTCGCCCATTGACCAATATTCCTCACTGCTGCCTCCCGTAGGAGTCTGGTCCGTGTCTCAGTACCAGTGTGGGGGTTCAACCTCTCAGTTCCCCTACCCATCGTCGCCTTGGTGAGCCGTTACCTCACCAACTAGCTAATGGGACGCATGCCTATCTCACAGCGAATTTCATTTCCTCTAGCCTGGATGCCCAGACTGGAGTGTACGCGGTATTAGTCCGTCTTTCGACGGGTTATCCCCCTCTGTGAGGCAAGTTGCATACGCGTTACGCACCCGTGCGCCGGTCGCCATCAGTCTTAGCAAGCTAAGACCATGCTGCCCCTCGACTTGCATGTGTTAAGCCTATCGCTAGCGTTCATCCTGAGCCAGGATCAAACTCTTCCTTGTCAATATTTTATTATACTTGATTCTGTTTGTCTTGCTCTGAAATGTTTCTTGCTTCAGATCTATTAGTGTATCTCTACCTAAGTAAAGGTCCGTAATTGACGGTTAGGTCTTTTATTCCCTAAACGTTTGTTACTACACTTCTGTTTGTCAATATCAATTATCTCAAAGATCGCTTATACGTCAAAGTGGCACTGTCTCCAGCTTTCCACCCCTAGAACTCCTGACTAAACAGGCTTCCTCGCTTTTGCGGTTGCAAAGGTAATGCTTTTTTCTAAACTACCAAAACAATCCGCAAATTGTCTATTGCTCCTGCTCCCGAATACAACCCAGATTGCCTCTCAAAACAACCAGATCTCTCCACGTAAAGCACTATCGCAGACCACAAAACCACACCGCTAGTTTCGTGACCGCAAAGGTAGTGCTTTTACAACAACATCTCCAACATAGAAGAAGGGCGTAAGTGGGGATAAACACTAGATTATTAAGAGAGGTGAGGTAGGGGAGGTGCTAAAAAGACCAAGGCTCGACATTAGGGTGTGTCGAGCCTTGGGATGTTACGACTTGTGTGTTTGCTGTTGTGTTGGGTATCAGCTGCCGTCTAGGAGAAACGTTCCTTGATGGCAGAAAGGAGCTCTGGACGGAAATCAGGGTGGGCAATACTCGCTAGTGCTAGAGCACGCTCACGAAGGGTTAGCCCTTTGAGGCGCACTGCACCATATTCAGTAGCGATGTAGTCTACATCGTTACGACTTGTTGTTACGGTGGCTCCCGCTGAGAGGGTGGGGACAATGCGCGATTTCGTTCCCTCCTTGGCTGTCGATGTAAAGGCAAGGATTGACCGCCCGTTCTTCGAGCGTTTTACTCCACGTAGGTAGTCTACTTGTCCGCCCGTCCCACTGAATTGTTCTAGACCGATTGCTTCGGAGGCAACCTGACCACATAGGTCGATTTCCAAGCATGAGTTGATGGAGACCATGTTGTCATTTTGCCCTACGATGTAGGGATCGTTCATGTGATCAACGGGGTACATTTCGATCATCTCGTTGTTGTCAACGAACTCATATAGCTCCCGAGACCCCATGATGATGGAGCTTGCGACCTTATAGGGGTGAAGTGTCTTCCTTGCCCCAGTGATGTTACCTGAGCGCATCATGTGCATGACGCCATCGGTGAACATCTCCGTGTGTAAGCCTAGGTCTTTCCTATCTCCCAGGCACTGTAGGACAGCATCAGGGATAGCTCCAATCCCGATTTGTAGGGTGTCGCCATCGTTGATCAGCTCAGCGCAGATTTCGCCGATGCGCTTCTCAGTAGGACCTATCTTGGCTGTCGGGATTTCGGTGAGTGGTTCATCTGTAGGGATGATGTAGTCTAGCTTCGAGACGTGGATTAGATTATCGCCACCGATGAAGGGCATCTGTTTGTTTACCTCGGCAATGACGATCGGAGCGACCTCGGCTGCACACTTCGTATAGTCACACGAGACACCGAAAGAGCAGTATCCCTCTTCGTTGGGTCGGCTCACTTGTACGATGGCTACATCTATTGGGAAGCCTCCTGTGCGTAGGAGATCGGGTACCTCGTGGAAGTAGCAGGGGAGGAAGTCCACGCGTCGCTCAGTGTAGGCTGGGCGACTATTCTTGTCAAGGAAGTTAAGGATGGGGTGTACATGTCCTTTCATCTCGGGGCGAAGGTGCCACGGTTCGCCGAAGTAGAGCATGTGAAAGACCTTTAGGTTCGAGAAGTGGTCCCGTTCGTCATACAATGCTTTCGCGATCTGGACAGGGGCAGCTACGGCATGTCCGAAAACGAGGTAATCGCCACTCTTGATAGCGGTGCGTACGGCCTCGTGGGCTGTGGTGGTGTGGCTGGTATAATGCTCTTTCCAGTCGGTACTCATAAGTGTCAATGTAGTAATCTAGTCCGAGGACGTGAAGGGGGCAAGAGATTTATGTCTCTAGGCCTCATCACTGGTGCCCTCCCGTGCTCTTCTCCTACAAAAATAATAAGGATTTTGCACAAGTGATATAGGGTTTCATTTCGTCTACTTTTGGGGAAAGAGAAGGAAAGAAGTGGGGGGAGAAGAAACGGAGCTACTACCTTTTTTTGTGAAGAGAAGGATGTGACTATATGTACAGAGTTAATATCCGTCGTAATAGCCTTCGTTTTAGGCTCTTGTGAGGGGCGTATGACAAGTTACCATAAGTCGTCTTGACGAGTTACCATAACTCTCTGTAACGACTTACCGTAACTCGTTTTAACGAGTTGCTGTAACTCGTAGAGGCGAGTTACCATAACTCGTAGAGGGTACTTTGCTTGTGGTCTGTAATTAACTGTTTGTTAGTATGTTGTACTGTATCCGGTGGAGAGGTAGATTAGGCTGTATGCGGGGGGGG
>NZ_JDFF01000018.1 GCF_000565015.1 Porphyromonas catoniae ATCC 51270 | reverse complement strand
AGTTACTATAAGTCGCTGTAACGAGTTGCCATAACTCTTTATAGCGAGTTACCATAACTCTTTGAAACGACTTACCACAACTCGCCGAAGCGAGTTGTGGTAAGTCGTTTTTCCTTCCTTTTGTCATTTTGTATCTTGTTTGTTATCAGTTTGTTGTGTTTGTATTTGGGAGTGCTGTCCTGTGGCCTTTTATTCTGCTGGTTGGAGATCAGTGGCTGAGGATCGTTTTGGGTTGCTTCTGCTGCCACATTGGGTCGGTGAAAATGCTCTGTCATGCATCGCTTTACTAGATTGGTATGCTAATCTAGTGAAGTAGATGCGCCGTGTTTTTTCTTTGTTTTTTATTTTGCAGGGGTCTAACCCTGAGCTACAGTTATGCAGGGGTGAAGGGTGTTTGAAGGGGGGAGTGTTTTTCCTGCCCTCATCTAGGATTGTTCGTTTCTCAATCTTGTTTTATAGACTTATATTTGTATTATAAGGTGGACAAAAGACATTGTTAAGGTTATTTTTAAGGAAATTTATTTTGTTTCTCTTGTTTCTTGTTTGAAAAACTATTGCTAACTTTCGCCCAAGATTAAGGGGAAATCCCTTGTGAGGAATAAGTAAAAGTTATAATGTATCATAAAACAAGACATGACGAGATGATTACCCGCTCCTAGCCCTCATACCAGCACACGAGGGGGCGGCCGCCCATCGTGATAGTACCTAAAGAGGACAGGGGTATATGCATAACCACAAACGCATGACCCAGGCCAGTCTACATAAGCTATATCAGGAAAAGTAAGGTCGTACGCAGGAGGTATATACCTCTCCTGCATCTGATCACGCCCTCGATGGCAGATTTAGCCTCAGGCAGATCACGCTCACACACACCACGACTCTGGAGGAAATACCATACCCCTCTCAGGGTGAACACTGAAATAGAATCAAACTTATGAGACAGAAAATGAAATACGCGATTGGGCTATTGGCTCTCTTACTATTTATTCCAGCCTGTAAGCAGAATAACGATATAGAGGAGCCAACGCTAGAGCTTTCGACGAGCTCGCTGACCTTCGCAAAGAATGCATCTGAACAGACCGTATCAGTGCAGACAAATAAGGATAGCTGGAACGCTTTCTCTTCCCAAGAAGGGTGGGTTACCCTCACTCAGGTTGGGACGAGCCTTCAGGTTAAGGTCAAGGCTAATGACCTCGGGGTAGAACGTACAGCGTCCGTGATCGTGAACGCTGGTGGCTTACAGCGCCGTATCGCCGTCAAGCAGAGTGCTGCTGATGTAATCATAGACCTCGATAAGGAAGCGGTGACGCTACCTGTCGCAGGCGGAACGGAGAAAATAGGCTTCTATAGCAATACGGAGCAGGTGAAGGTGGAGCTTGCCTCCGCCGTAGACTGGCTCACGCTGGATAAGGTGACGAAGAATAGCTTCACCATCACAGCTAAGGCTAACGATGGAACGGCTAAACGCTCAGTGAAAGTTATCCTCACTGCAGGTACTGTAACCAAAGAAGTCGAAGTTACCCAGGAAGCAACGAGCCTCTACGTACTTCCCCTTCTGAAGCTCCCTGCAGACCTCTCCAGTGTTTGTACTTATGAAGTAGGCCGTGGTCATACATTGGTCAAGATCCCTGATGGTCTTTTTAACAAGACCTTCTATCGCTTCTTGACAAAAAGTGCTGCGATGCCCTTTATCCAGTATTCCTTCGCATCAGAGACCGCAAAGGGCTATACCTCTGCAGCTACTGTTTGCCTTGATGTGAGTTTAGTTAAGGATAACGCAAACTTTGATGCCTTCCTCAAGGAAAATGGTCTTGATAAAAAGACTAAGAGTCAGGATGAGAAGGTGATTACCTATACGGGTACCGAGGTGCTCTTCTCTCTAAAGGTTGCCATTGAAGCCAATGGAGCAGTAATTACAGCTGAGTACACACCAAAGGGACAGGACAAGGATTACGCTACCTTCAAGGCTCTACCTATGACGGATCAGGTACAGTACATGGGTGATCGGGATCTTAAGCTACCTGGTAAGAAGCAAGAAGAAATGCGGAAGATAGAGGAAGAAACGTGGGGTGCAGAGCGAGATCCCTCTGTCACTCAGAATAACTACGACCGCTTCATCGCCAAGGGGAAGGTGTTTGACAACGAAAGCCATCGAGGCTACTTCTACGTTGTCCCTAGCGCAAAGATTCCTAAGGATGATGAATATATCGGCGTCGTAGAGGCTTGCCAAGCTATCTATCCGAATACAACCCTAGCCTTCTGGTCTGATGCAATGGGACGCTACTATCTGACTAAGGAAGTTAAGGCGCTCTTTACTGATGCCCAGTTCCGCTACTTTGGTCAGCAAGAAGGGGTAGATGTCTTCCTGAACAAGGCAAAGAACCAAGCTTATTTCCTCCGTGTCGCTACCTTCCAGGGTAAGCCTGCTATTGAAATACAGTGCATCTATCAGGATCTAAGTAAGATTAAGGATTCTTATAGTCAGAGCGGAGAACTCTCTGTTAAGCTCCTTTCTGATTACAAGGCCTTCCTCAAGGCTAAGGCTGGAGAAGCTGCGACGGTACGTAGTCTTGTGCAGCAAGTCGTTCGTAGGCAGGTTCGCTCACTCAAGTAGCTAGTACCAATAATCTTTCCTTGAGAGAGGGCTAGGAGTAGCCCTCTCCCAATCCAATCAAGTGAATCCAAAACCCTATTCTTGTTTGGGAGAGAAGGCTTACTAAGCCTCTCTCCCATGCAAGAGGGGTGAATGGTAATAATATTCTAGAGACAGTAGAATGCCCTAACCGCTCTGTACCCTTTAGTATGGTCTTTGGTGGGATAGTAAGACTACCTTCTCTACATGCAGCTCCTTGGTAAGCACCCTGTTTGTGAAAGAATGAATTTCTTTCGTCACCCAAGAGGAAAAGAAGCATACGCGAGGGGAGCAAATGAACGAATATGCAATCAACCTGATTAGATTACGACAATGAAAAGGACTATACTAACCCTGTCGCTTCTGTCGCTCTGTGCCCTCTCTTCATGTAAGAAGGATTTCGATGAAGCACAACCTCGAGGTGGCGAGCTTCGCTCCGAAGTGGCGGAGACCTCTTCGTCTGCTAGAGAGCTACTCCCTACCGAGGGGGCAGAGCTTGGTGTCTTGTACATCCGCTTACAGAAAGGCTCAGAGAAAAGCCTTCGTGCTCTAACCTTTGAGCCCAAGGAAATCGAACTAAAAGCCCTCTCTTCACCTCTAGCTACGTCACTCCGTAGCCTTGGTGCAAGTGGTATGGAACCATTGTTCCCCATCGATCCTCGCTATGAGGAACGGATGCGTCAAGAGGGGCTTGATCGTTGGTTTATCGTGCGCTTTAATGAGCGGCATGACCTAAGAGCTGCAATGCAGACCCTCCTCGATAATAAAGAAGTTGACTACGCTGAGCCTGTATATCCCATAGCTTATCCTAATGCTAAGCCTGTGGGGATATCCTCGCTTCCCGAGACGTCGATGTCTCAATCGAGAGGATCCTCATTTAATGACCCAAGGCTGAAGGATCAGTGGCACTACAACAATACTGGGTCGATCAGAGGTAGTGTCCCCGGTGCCGATATTAGTCTCTTCAAAGCATGGGAGACCGAAGTGGGCAAGTCAAACGTTATCGTTGCTGTTAATGATGGTGGTATTGATGTCGAGCATCCAGACCTCGTCGATAACCTCTATGTCAACCTAGCAGAGAAGAATGGAGTGAAGGATAAAGATGATGATAACAACGGCTTCGTTGATGATATCAATGGCTTCAACTTCATTAAGAATAATGGTACTCTGTACCCTGATGATGCTTCACATGGCACACACGTAGCAGGTACAGTCGCCGCCCGTAATAATAACGGCATCGGTGTCTGCGGTGTAGCTGGTGGTGATGGGACAGCAGGTACTGGCGTGAAGCTGATGAGTTGTCAAGTCTTCGGTGTTGGTAAGGAAGGGGCAGATGCAGCACGTGCCTTTGTCTATTCAGCCAATAACGGAGCTGTTATTAGCCAAAACTCTTGGGGGTATCGCTATACGGCAAATATCACTGTTATTCCTCCCTCTATGAAGGAAGCTATTGACTACTTCATCAAATGGGCAGGGTGTGATAAGAATGGCAATCAAAAGGCAGATGCTCCAATGAAGGGAGGGATTGTCATCTTCGCTGCAGGGAATGATGGTCGTGACTACAAATCATACCCAGGCGCCTATGAGGCTGTCGTTGCTGTGTCCTCGATGAACCCGGCCTTCACAAATGCTCCCTACTCCAATCGTGGTGACTGGGTAGATATAATGGCTCCTGGTGGTGATGTAAACTTCGGAGATGCAGGGCAGGTCATTAGTACACTCTCCAAAAAGATTACAAAGGGTGATGAGTATGGAGGTATGCAAGGTACGTCTATGGCTTGTCCACATGTCTCGGGTGTAGCAGCTCTGATTGTCTCACACTTCGGGGGGCAAGGCTTTACTAGTGAGAAATGTAAACAGATCCTACTTGGTTCTCTTAAGAGTAAGAGTATTGATCAGACGATCTCTCGATATGCTGGTCGATTAGGGCGTGGCTACATAGATGCTAGTGCAGCCTTTGCAACGAATAAGGGTAAGGCTCCAGCGAAGATTGCTCCTATCTCCATCGATAAAGTTTCCTTTATCACAGCTGACCTTTCCTTCCAAGCGGTGGCAGACGAAGACGATGGTACACCTGTAGAGTATCGTGCGTATCTCTCGACGAGCGCGATTACAGAAGCGAATCATGCCAACTACCTACTGCGTACGATTAATGGTATGGGGTATGCTCCTGGGCACAAGCTGTTCCTCCCACTAGCAAACCTGAAAGAGAACACGACATATTCGGTCGCAGTCGAAGCGGTGGACCGCTGGGGGCTTAGCTCTGGTCTAACCATCTCCAGCTTCACAACGAAGAAGAATAACCCACCGCTTCTCAAGCTCTCACGTGAAGACAAGATTCGAGTCTCTGCTGTATCGAAGCAATCCTTCTCCGTGGCGTACTCTGATCCAGATGGGCAGACTGTAAGCATTGACATCAGCGGAGAGAAGCGTGGTGTCAGCCATCAGGTGCTAGATGGTAAGATTGAATTTACACTGCGAGCAGTAGCCCCTGCAGGTAACTACAGTATTAAGGTGACAGCTACGGATGAGCTCGGGGCAAAGACCACGCTGGATATCCCCTTCGAAGTCTACACATATAAGGCTCCAGAGTTCACTGCTTCGATGGGTAATCAGATTGTTGGTGCCAGTCAGCAGATTAAGCTCGATGTTGCCTCCATACTGACGTATACCGAGGGAATTAACCTTACTTA
This sequence comes from Porphyromonas catoniae ATCC 51270, assembly GCF_000565015.1. GTDB lineage: Bacteria > Bacteroidota > Bacteroidia > Bacteroidales > Porphyromonadaceae > Porphyromonas > Porphyromonas catoniae. Next base: position 64,090 of record NZ_JDFF01000018.1, on the reverse strand, counting down.
TTCTGCTAGTGCAGTGGACGGAGCGGTTGCTACGGCATCAATCTCTAAGACGGGAGAACTCGTTATCACAGGTCATAAGCCCGGTACCACTCAGGTACAGGTGGAGGTCTCAGATGGTATTAGTTCCTCTGTACAGACGACCATACCCGTACGTGTCGTGACGAGTACAGCTGATGCAGTCTATTCGGTTTATCCCATCCCTGCTACTACAGTACTAAACCTGGTCATGGATCCATCTCTTGATAGGGTGCAGGTTGAGATTGTTAGTACGCTCGGTACACGGGTATTTGATAAGACCTATACGGTCAAGGGTATTGGCTCAATCAAGGTGCCTGTGAAGACGATTGCTCCAGGGGCTTATGTCCTCAGGGTAAAATCTGCTAAGGGTACATATACGAAGGGGTTTGTCAAACAATAAGTATTCTGAATAGACCATGAACAAGTTATCCATCCTGCTACTTGGGACTCTTTGTAGCGTAGCCTCTCTCTCCGCTCAGACGACGAAGGCTCGCTCACTACCCATCCTCGAGATGGCAGTTGATACACGCTCAGCCGCACTAGGGGGGAATCACTATGGTGAATCCCATACATCGTACCTATACGCTAACCCTACGTCGCTACTCTATAGTGATGAAGGCAATCTCTCTGCCTCTGCGAGCGCACGCTTCTTAGGTAAGATTGAGGGCTTTGATGGATCCCGTAACCTGTTTAATCTCGCTCTAGGGGCTCGACTCGGAGATCATGGGTTCTTCTTGGGTGGACGCTACCTAGGTGGACTCAAGTTCCAAGAGGTTGACCAAGCTGAGCGGGTTAAGAAGACATACGCTATCGAGGACTATACGATTGATGTTGGTTATGCCCTTCGGTTATCATCTTTGTCTGCGTATGTCACGGGGAGCTATATCTCGACAAGCCTCAAGCGGTCAGCCTCTACGTTCGTGGTGGGGGTTGGAGCATTCTACCGAAGTCAGCCTGCTGAAGATCATCTGGGACTTAGCTACACCATTGGAGCAAAGGCTCAGAACCTTGGTGGGAGTTATCGCTATACGAGTAAAGGGTCAGATGCGTACCCTCCAGCTTTCTTTGGTTTAGGTGGTGAGTTGGGCTATGGCATCAGTGCAGAGCATCATCTTGCCCTTGCTCTCGGTGCAGATTACTTCTTTTATCCATCGAACACTCGGTCTACCGCCCTACACGTTGGTGGTGAATATCTATTCCGCCAAGCCTACGCTTTGCGCCTCGGATATTTCTATGACAGTAATGGAGCAAAGCACTTCTCTGCAGGTGCTGGACTGCGTTTCAAGCCCATGAATATCGACCTCGCTTATCTTGCTCCTTCGGCTGAAGGGTTGAAGGCAGCCTTCCAGCTAACCATTGGGGTTAATCTTGGTGTATTCTAGCAAGAAGTATTGGACTTAATCCCCCCTCCTTAGAATTACTTTGAGAAAGAAGTTGGTGCTTCACAAAGGGAGGGAAGGAGCAAAAAGCTCCTCGTCTGTACAATAAGACAATAGAGCTGGTCTAAGAAGTTTTCTGGTAGAATAAACGTAATCACTCGGCTAATCCTTTGGGATTGGTCGAGTGATTTGTTGTATCGTGCCTCATCTCTTCTATCCAATGGTTTGCCCCCTTTATACGAGTAGCTTTATTGCTGAGCCGATTGATGAAGAATGTGAGGAGAAAAGGTTTGGGAGGGAAGACAATGCCTCCTTTGTGTCACTGATTATCCCAAGTCAAACCGTTTACGGATGCCTTCGGAGAGTAGTCGGTATAACTGCTCCAGCTCGGGTGTGTTGTGTAGGAGCTTGAGGTGCCGCTCAATAACCATCTGATCGCGCCTTCGTGCTGGACCCGTCTGTGCCTCTTGGGCAGGGAGGTGGTGGAGCTTCTCAATCATTTCATCTAAGAGTGGGAGGAGAGCCTTAGATGGGAGCTGATGGGCGGAGAGAAGTTCCTCAGCGAGCGTGATGAGATAATTCGAGAAGTTACATGAGAGGACTGCGGCTACATGCAGAGCCATGCGTGCCTCAGAGCTGGCATGATGTACCTCGTTGCTTAGGCTGTGTGCTAAGGTCTCGATCCGAGCCTGTGTGGACTCATTGTTGGCCTCGATATAGAGAGGAATGGAGGAGAAGTCTAATACCTTCCCCTTGCTGAAGGTTTGTAGAGGATAAAGCACCCCTGTACTGCTATGGTATTTCGTCATTGAGCAGAGGTCGGTACTGCCTGATGTGTGTAGCCAAGTGCCTGATGTGTGGTGAGCAAGCTGTGTCCAAAGCTCGGGTAGAGCGTCATCTCGGACGGCGAAGACGTACCAGTCTGCGTCTTGTGGTAGAGAGCTGAGGTCGTTGGTGCTATGAACTCCTTCGCCAAGGGTAGAGGCTAAGTCGCATGCTGTCACGCCACTCGGGCTGTATATATCGGTGACGATATACTCCGTCTCCCCTACATTAAGTAGATGGAGGGCGCGAGCTAAGTGCCAGGCTACGTTGCCTGCACCGAGGAGGACGATTCGCTCTTGTTTCTTCACAGGGATTGGTTTAGCTCTGGGAGGCTTCCTCCTCTAGGGCTGGATAGCGCCCGATATGGATCTGCTCCCACCTCAGTTCCTCCACCGCATGTGGAGCAAGGCTGGAAGCTTTATGCCCAACGGCAACGATACATAGGATCTCAAGCTGATAGGGAATGCCTAATACATTGCGAACGTACTCACTAGCCTCTTGCCCATTGGACGTATTTTGCCCGAAGACATCTGCCCAGCAGGAGCCGAGACCAAGGGCTTCTGCTTGTAGCTGGATATAGCCTGCGGCTAGAGAGGCATCTGCTATCCAACGCTCGCACTCCATCGGAGAGCCAAGGATGACGATGCCGAGTGGCACTTGCCTGAGGAAGTCAGCTCCATCGGGGCGCATGTAGCTTAGCTCTGTCAAGGTTTCTCGGCTCTCAACGAGTATAAACTGTGTGGTATGTGCTCCTCGCGATGAGGGAGCCCGCAGTCCAGCCTCTAGCAGTATCTGGACATCTTCACCGGAGAGGGGGGCGTCGGTAAATTGCCTTATGGATCGGCGACTACAGATGGCAGGAAGTACCTCGTGTGTATGGGAGACTTCACCCTGCTCAATAAGTTCCTGCCCGAGTTCACGGACTTCATTCATCCAGCTGTCCTTATTACTCGCGTCTGTCATATAGCGTTGCTTGTTCTGTCGTTTAGTTCGTTTGCAAAGATACTTAGCTTCTAATTAAATCGCTCTCTGCCTCAGTCTACTTTTATGCTTGAGAAGCCCTGTTGACCTACTATAAGTTGGAGGGGTGTGACGAGTTACCATAAGTCTTAGTAACGAGTTGTGGTAACTCGTTTTAGAGAGTTATGGTAACTCGTCAGAGCGAGTTATGGTAAGTCGCAAAAAGGAGTTATGGTAACTCATGGAGGGGAGGTCAAGGGAATCGTGTTTTATGTTCTTGTAAAGTGTTGATTTTCACTTGTGTATATACCGTTTGTTTGGCTGTTGGGTGGCCTTATACTTTGTGGTGTGTATACTGCCCTTGCTCTCTTGTGTTTTTTATTTGCTATTTGTTCGAAAAGTCAGTAACTTAGCCTGCATAACAAGGGTACCTCATGGGCTGGCATGTAAACACAAAAGAAAGGCGAGGCTTGGAGTTATTACCTCCGCCCCCCGCCTTGGATGTTTTCACAACGGAACGAAATCCTTATTGTGCTTAGCTTCAAATCAGTACCACGAAGGTAGCCAAATAATGATTAACTAACGAAATATAAGAGTACTATGGGAAAGAAAGTACTTGGTCTCGACCTCGGTGTCGGGTCTATCGGGTGGTGCCTAATCACCCTAGACAAAGATGAGAAACCACAGAGTATCCTAGGAATGGGGAGCCGTATCGTGCCCCTCTCTGCGGATGATGCTACAGAATTCACCCAGGGTAAGGCGATCACCAAGAACAAGATGCGCACGGTGGCACGCACCATCCGCAAGGGCATGGATCGCTATCAGCTACGACGAGAAGCTCTAAAGAAGGTGCTCCGTGAGCATGGGATGCTCCCCGATGAAGCTCTGATTAAGCTCCCTCTACTGGAGCTCTGGGAGCTACGGGCTCGAGCTGCTACGCCAGGAGAGCAGCTGAGCCTAACTGAACTAGGACGGGTGCTACTCCACATCAATCAGAAGCGAGGCTACAAGCACGCAAAGGCCGATGAAGCTGCCGAGGCTGAGACCGAGAGCAAGGCCAAGAAGGAAAAGGAGAGCTATGTAGCTCAAGTCAAAGGACGTTACCAGGCCCTAAAAGAGAAGGGGCAGACCATCGGTCAACACTTCGCTGGGGAGCTAAGAGCTAATCAACAAACTGCCCCCAGAGGCACCTACTATACCTACCGCATCAAGAAGCAGGTCTATCCCCGTGAGGCCTACATCGAGGAGTATGACCGCATCATGGCAGCGCAGAGGGTGTTCTATCCCGAGCTCCTTACAGACGCACTGATCGGTAGGATACGAGACCGCATCATCTTCTATCAGCGTCCTCTGAAGTCATGCAAGCAGTTGGTCTCCTTCTGTGAGTTTGAGAAGAAGGAGAAGGTCATACGAGTAAAGCATACCAACAAGGAGGGTGTCGAGGAGCTTGTTGAGAAGACCATAACCATTGGTCCCAAGGTAGCCCCGAAATCTTCCCCAATCTTCCAGGTCTGCAAGGTCTGGGAATCCATTCATAACATCCGCCTTTACCATCCTGATGGCACAGAGCGAGTGCTGGAGCAGGAGGAGAAGCAAAAGCTCTTTGACTACCTCCAGGAGAACGATAAGCTCAGCCTTACTGTGCTTCGCAAGGAGCTTAAAATTAAGCCGAAGGATAAGCTCTGGTGTGATAAGCTGCTAGTGAATGGGATAGCAGGGAATACAACTGCTGCTATCTTGCGCAAGGTGCTGAAAGGATATGAGCAGTATGAGGGTCTACTCAGGTTTAATCTAACGACAAGGGATTCTCACGAAGTCGATGAGGATGGAGTTATTCGTCCAATCATTGATGAGTCTTATCAGAACGAACCTCTCTATAAGCTCTGGCACATCCTTTATTCCATCGAGGATAGGGAAGAGATGCGCAGTGCCTTGATTGGGCAACTAGGCATTAAGGCCGAGGACTTAGATAGTGGGCTGATGGATGCCCTCTATAAAATCGACTTTGTCAAGCAGGGCTATGGAAACAAGTCAGCCAAGTTCATCTGTAAGCTCCTTCCTCACCTCCAGGAGGGTAAGATGTATAGCGAGGCTGCCGAGGCTGCAGGAGTACGACACTCCGATAGTATGACTGCCCAGGAGCGAGATGAGCGTAGCCTGCTAGAGGAAATCCCTCTCCTGCAAAAGAATGCCCTACGTCAGCCTGTGGTCGAGAAGATCCTAAACCAGATGATCAACCTCGTCAATGCGCTCAAGAGGGAACATGGCGAGATTGATGAGGTGCGTGTCGAACTGGCTCGTGAACTAAAGATGAGCCGTGAGGAACGAGAGCAGGTCTTAAGTAACAATCGTAAACGAAAGGGAAAAAACGAGACTATAGCCAAGCGTATAGCAGCGGAAGACATTACTCCTACGAAGGCTCGTATCCAAAAGTATAGTCTGTGGGAGGAGTCTGGAGGGAGGTGTATCTATTGTGGTAATCCTGTGGGTGTTGTGCAATTTCTCAGAGGTGAGGAGATTGAGGTAGAGCATATCATCCCGAGGTCAATCCTCTTCGATGACTCTATGTCGAATAAGGTCTGTGCCTGTCGCTCGTGTAACCAAGAGAAAGGTAATCGCTTTGCAATGGTGTACATCCAGACCAAGGGGTGGGAACAGGACTACATCAGTCGGATAGAAACCCTCTTCAAAGGTAAGAAGATATCCGACTCTAAGCGTCAGCGCCTCTTGATGCTACCTGAGAATCTGCCCGAAGACTTCATTGAGCGTCATCTACGTCTCACTCAGTATATCTCTCGTGAGGCACAGGGCATCCTCCGTAAGGGGATACGACTGGTGAGTGCCTCCGAGGGTGGTGTCACTGCTAAGCTTCGTCAGCTGTGGGGGTATGACAATATCCTGCGAGACCTCAACCTAGAGCGATATAGATCTATGGGTGAGACAGAAGTCGTTACGGTAGAGCATCGGGATGGAGAGCGTACGGATGAGCGTATTAAGGATTGGTCCAAGCGAAAGGATCATCGCCACCATGCTGTTGATGCCCTTATCGTCGCTTGTACTCGGCAGAGCTACATACAGCGACTCAATAGGGTGAATGCAGAGGCTGATCGTCAGGAGATGGATGCGTTCATCAAGGAGCAACAAGAGCAGAAACCCTCCAAGAAAGAGAAACTCTCCCTGTTGGAGCATTGGCTCATTAGACAGCCTCACTTCACGACCGGAGAGGTGACGAAGCACGTTGAAGGTATCCTTGTCTCACTCCGCCCAGGTAAGCGTACCATATCCCGAGGTCGTAATATCTACAAGCGTTCGGGTAAGACCGATGTGCAGAGGGGGGTACTTATCCCACGAGGTGCACTCTCCGAGGAGACTATCTATGGGGTAATCAGTGTCGATGGGGTAGATAAGGTCGTATGCAAATATCCACTCCAGAGCCTGAAGCCAAAGGACGTTGGCTACATTGTAGACGAAGTACTACGCGAAAAGGTCAGAGAGCGTATCTCACAATATGGAGAGAAGCAAGCCTTTGCAGAGCCTCTTTATCTAGATGAGGCAAAGACGCAAGAGGTACGCAGTGTTCGGTGTTTTACGGGTAAGGATCAGTCTAAGCTCGTACCACTTAGATACAATATTGAGGGTGAAGCCGTGGGCTTTGTTGCGCCAGGGAACAATCATCACCTAGCCCTATATAAGGATGATGATGGAAATGTGGTTGAGTCGATTGTTACCTTCTGGCAGGCAGTCGAGCGAGCCCGTTACGGCCTACCTATTGTAGTTGTCAATCCACGAGAGGTGATGGAGAAAGCTCTTGCCATCCCAGAGCTCCCAGAATCGGTTCTTAGGGCTCTCCCAGCCTCTAATCTACGTCTGATGGAGGTGCTACGTATGAATGATATGTTCCTGATCGGGATGAAGGATGGGGAAATCCAAGCTGCGATAGAAGGAGAGGACTATCCTACGCTGAGTCGCCACCTGTATCGGGTACAGAAACTAGCGACACATGACTACGTATTTAGGTATCACTTGGAGACAACACTTGATGGTAAAGATAACGTGGGGGAAATCCCAAAATCTTATAGGGCTCAAAGCTTGAAAGCATATGTGAAGCTTAACCCTCGCAAGGTGAAGATAGACCTCCTAGGGAGAATATCACTTGTCTGAGTCAATAGGCTAGTATCATGATGAAGCATACCCTTTACTTCGGGAGCCCTGCCTACCTCGCCCTTAGGAATAAGCAGATAGAGGTGCGTCAGCCCTGTGAGGGGGAAGCTAAGCGTCTTGTACGGACGATCCCAATAGAAGATATTGGGGTCGTCCTACTCGACCATCAGCAGATCACCATCACCCATGGGCTCCTGCATGCACTCTTAGAGAATAACTGCGCCGTAGTAACGTGTTCTCCTAGTCACCTGCCTGCAGGACTTCTACTTCCCCTCGATGGGCACACGCTCCAGAATGAGCGCTTCCGTACGCAGCTGGAGGCCTCCCTTCCCCTACGGAAGCAACTCTGGCAACAAACCGTGCAGGCTAAGATCCTCAATCAAGCCACGCTCCTCGGGCAAGTCCTTGGGGAACCTGCGAAGAACCTACTTGCCTGGGCCAAGCAGGTGAAGAGTGGCGACTCGGAGAACCTAGAGGCTCGAGCGGCGGCCTTCTATTGGCGCAACCTCTTCATCTCTCTGCCTGGCTTCGTCCGAGAGCGTGAGGAGGCGGCTCCCAATGCCCTTCTCAACTACGGCTACGCAATCCTGAGGGCCATCGTCGCCCGTGCACTCGTCAGCTGCGGTCTACTCCCGACGCTGGGTATCCACCATCATAACAAGTACAATGCCTACTGCCTAGCGGATGATATCATGGAGCCCTACCGCCCCTATGTGGATCAGTTGGTCGTCGAGATCTGTGAGGAGGAGATTCCCATGGCACTTACAAAGGAGCTGAAGGTACAGCTCCTCTCCATCCCTACCCTAGATGTCGAGATAGATGGACAGCGCCATCCTTTGATGGTAGCTGTTTCTCTGACTGCTAGCTCTTTGCTCCGCTGCTTCCAAGGAGAAATTCGTAAGATATCTTATCCCCTACTTCGATGAAAGCAAGTCGACTAAGTGAATATCGTGTTATGTGGGTCTTCGTCTTCTTTGATCTTCCTACTTATACTGCACTAGAGCGTAAAGCTGCCTCAGGCTTTCGCCAAAGTCTTCTCAAGGATGGCTTTTCGATGTTTCAATACTCTATCTACATGCGCCATTGTGCGAGTGCGGAGAATGCAGCTGTGCATGTACGACGAGTGAAGAATATGCTCCCCGAAGAGGGAGATGTAGTGATTATGACAATCACGGACAAGCAGTTTGGGATGATGGAGCACTTCTCTTCGCATATTCCAACTAAGCCGCCAGTAGCTCCTCCCCCTCTTGATCTATTCGGATTTTAAGTAATTCTTTTCTCTGATATATACAAAAAGCCGATGGAACACCATCGGCTTTTTCTTTTCTATAAATCCTCGTAAGGAGCTAGTGCATAGCTGAATATCTATGGTCAGTTGTACTAGCTATTACGAAGGTACTGAATTGAAAGCCAATCACAACGGTAGTCCGTTCCCGTTTCTCCGTCGTGGAGTTGTACTAGCTATTACGAAGGTACTGAATTGAAAGCCAATCACAACTCAGCGCCCATCATATACCACCCGCAGGCAGTTGTACTAGCTATTACGAAGGTACTGAATTGAAAGCCAATCACAACAAGCTATAATCAATGACGTTATTGCTAAGAGTTGTACTAGCTATTACGAAGGTACTGAATTGAAAGCCAATCACAACGTGCTTGGCGCACTGCCTCCTTGTCTCGCTGTTGTACTAGCTATTACGAAGGTACTGAATTGAAAGCCAATCACAACCAGCTATGCGTAAGCGTATTACTCTCCAGCGTTGTACTAGCTATTACGAAGGTACTGAATTGAAAGCCAATCACAACCTTGCTGCTGCTTATTTACCTTGCCTTCAGGTTGTACTAGCTATTACGAAGGTACTGAATTGAAAGCCAATCACAACTCAAGTATCGTAACACCACACGCCTTGCTAGTTGTACTAGCTATTACGAAGGTACTGAATTGAAAGCTAATCACAACGGAGACAATATGCTCCACGCTGATGTTTAGTTGTACTAGCTATTACGAAGGTTCTGAATTGAAAGCTAATCACAACAGGGGAACAAAACGTTGTAATACGTGCCAGTTGTACTAGCTATTACGAAGGTACTGAGTTGAAGGTTAGTTATTAATGTTTAGTCTTGGGAATAGGGCTAGCGGGGAATATGGATTGGGGTAGGGTTGGTGAAGGTCTGTAAGAGAGAAGGGAATATCCCAGTTGGGAGGTGGATAGCAATGCGAGGCTTATGCTACTTTGTAGTGGGATAAAGTGTCCCTTACGCTATGGTTTTCACGGTAGGTCTTTGTACCTTTGCCTTGGGGGTACACTGGGGGTAGAGTGATTTGCCCTCTAGACTGCCCGGCAAAGTGATAACATATTACACTTCATTATCAGGATGAAAAGAACTACTATCTGCTTCACTCTCGCAGCCTTGTTTATGGGGAGCTTGTGTACCCAAGCACAAGTACTGACCCGAGGTAAAAGCTATGGAACGCACCCGCTTACTACTCCAGTCCTCATTGATTCCGTCAATCTAAGTAAGACGAGCTTTGACCTGACGAGCTTCATCAAACGTCCTTATGAGATTGAAGGAAGGCGCTCTACCTCCATTGCTGCTTCGTCAAAGGGGATATTTGCCGTACCTCAGGGAGCTAACCCCGGTGTAGCTTCACTCTCGGTGTACTCATTTAGTGCTGTTTCTCCTACATACACAAAGGGAAATCTGCGTCTCTATGGACGAGGTCGCTATGCGATCTATGCCGATGGTGCACTCCTTAGCTCGAATGAGAAGGCACCTGTGTCTAGCGATACTGTTCCGGCTGTTACAGCACCTCTTACGCTAGAGGCTACGTATAAGGAGCTGGTTGTAAAGGTGCTTCGTATGCCCAAGGATAGCGTGCAGGCGGACTTCAAACTTGTTTTTGTGCCAGAGGAGAAGTTTGCTTCGCTAGACTCAGTTGCCTCGATGAATGGTACTCACTTCATCGACTGGAAGTATATTACACATGGCAAGCGTATTTACTCAGTATCGGTATCTCCCTCTGGTAAGTATGCGTTCGTGGTATGGGCAGATCGTGTGCCGAAGAAGGGTGCGACCTATGTGGATATTCGTGATGCATCAGGCAAGGTACTTCGCTCGACACAAGGGCTATATGGTGCTCGCTGGATGCCAAAGCAGGATTATCTCATCCTAGAGCGAGGGAATGGGAACAAGCGTCAGCTTTTAAAGATCCATCCCGTGACGGGAGAGCAGAGTGTGTGGGTCGATAATCTGCCTGGCTCTAGCTATACGATTAGCCCTGATGAGAAGATGATTTACTTCTATGAGCAAGGTAAGGGTCCTGGGAAAAATCCACTTGCTATACGCCGTATTTCTCCTGATGATAGGCAGCCCGGCTGGCGTGATCGCACAGAGATTTATCAGTATGACATTGCCTCGGGGATATATACGCCTTTGACCTATGGTGTACGAAGCAATAATATCTATGATATTTCTGAGGATGGTTCGAAGCTCCTACTCGGTGTACACGGGATGGACTGGACCAAGACGCCCTATGGACACACCACCATCCTACTCTATAACCCTGCTACGTCTCGGGTAGACACGCTGATTAAGGATGAAATAGAGATAGCTGACGTTTCCTTTATCCCGGGGACGAAGGAGTTACTCATCACTGCTTCACCCAATAGCTTTAATTCCGCAGGTAGTACCTTGCCAGAAGGGGAGTGGGGAAATGGATATGAGCGAGAGCTTCTCCGCTTCAACATGGAGACCAAGCAAGTAGTACCTCTGACCAAGGACTTCGCCCCTAGCATTGCAGATGTGAAGGGATATGTCGCCAAGCAGAAGGCGTTCTACTTCTCTGCGGATAATGGGAGTCGTAAATCCCTTTATCGATTAGATATCGCTACGAATAAGATTACTCCGCTCAATGCTAGCGAAGAGGTTGTGCGAAGCTTTAGCCTCTCGAGTACTGGGAATGCACTCTGGTATGTAGGGCAGAGCCTCAACAATGCCGATCGTCTCTATCGACTAGAGGCTCCTGGTAAGAGTCGCCTTGTCTGGGATCTCTCTAGCGAGAAGCTCCGTGATGTACGTTTTACTCCAGCTAAGAGCTTTGTCTACCGTACTCCCGACGAAGTTAGTATCGATGGCTGGTACTACCTCCCCCCGAACTTTGATCCGAAGAAGAAGTATCCCATGATTGTCTATTACTATGGCGGTACGATTCCTCTGACTCGTGAGCTGGAGACAACCTACGATTTAGCGATGTTTGCCTCTCAGGGCTATGTGGCACTCTCTCTGAACCCAAGAGGCTGTACTGGCTATGGGCAGGCATTCGCCGCTGACCACCTGAATGCCTGGGGCACAAAGACTGCAGATGATATCATTGGAGCTGTGAAAGCCTTCACTGAGGAGCATGGCTTCGTTGATGAAAAGAAAATCGGGTGCTGTGGCGCAAGCTACGGGGGCTTCATGACGCAGTATCTGCAGACGAAGACCGATATTTTTGCTGCAGCCATCAGTCACGCTGGCATTAGTTCCATCTCGAGCTACTGGGCAGGAGGCTACTGGGGTATTGCATACAGCTCGGTAGCATCTGCTGGGAGCTATCCGTGGAATAACCCAGAGCTCTATACGAAGCATAGCCCGCTTTTCAATGCAGATAAGATCCACACACCTCTCCTGCTCTTGCATGGTACCTCCGATGTGAATGTACCGCCTAGTGAGAGTACGGCGCTCTATAACTCGCTGAAGATCCTCGGTCGTACCGTAGAGCTGGTCGAGTTTACAGGTGAAGACCACCATATCCTAGAGCCTGAGCGGAAAGACATTTGGATGAAGACCATGTTTGCGTGGTTCGCTAAGTACCTTCAGGATAAGCCCCAGTGGTGGGATGCCCTGTATCCCAAGACGGTGTACGAGCAGTAAATAGTCACTCGTTCCCCTAAATAAGCGGTGATAAGATGTCTAGTCCATCCGCCACAGGTGATGTGGCGGATGGACTAGACTCTTTTTCGTCTCTTATGGATATGTACTAGGTGCACTATCTCGCTGTTTGATAGTAGGCTACAAAGAACTTTACGTATATTTGTCGTACACTGTTCCCTTGACCTACCGAGGGGATAAGCAAAACAACAGACATTATGGAACCGATCATCCCACACGTCACCAACGAGACCGACCCTCTGAAGGTCGTGGTACTCGGTCTGCCTCACAGCCTCGGAGGAGTGCCCAAGCTCACCGAGACCTACGACGCCAAGAGCTACGAGGCAGTTAATAAAGGTTTTTATCCGAGAGAGAGCGACGTCATACATGAGATGAATGAGGTGCTTGCTATTCTCCAGCGCTATGGGGTAGAGGTGCTTCGCCCTGCACCCCTAGAGAACTATAACCAGATTTTTGCCCGTGATGTGGGCTTCACGATTGATAATACCTTCTTCATCTCTAACCTCATTCCCGACCGAGCCTTAGAGACGGATGCCTTTGCTACTTCGATCTTGCCTCGCATAGCACAAGACCATATAGAGCGTTTGCCCGAAGAGGTGCATACTGAGGGTGGGGATATCCTACTCTATGATGATGTGCTCTTCGTGGGGACCTATTTGGGGCCGGATTATCCTGACTTCAAGACTGCCCGCACCAATCGCTATGCTATTGACTACCTGCGTGAGCGGTTCCCCCGTAAGCATATTGTCCCACTAGAGCTGAGGAAACATGACCAAGATCCTCGTAAGTCGGTCTTGCATCTTGATTGTGCCTTCCAGCCTATATCGAAGGGAAGGGCTCTTATCTATAAGGAGGGATTCTTACACAAGAAGGATGTAGGTCTCTTGGAGGAAGTCTTTGGGCGTGATAACCTCTTTGCTGTTACCCCAGAGGAGGCCTATTACATGAATACGAATATCTTCTCTCTAGGCCCTGATGCGATTATTAGTGACCAACACTTCATCCGTCTGAACCAGTTCCTGCGCTCAGCCTGGGGAATGACCGTCGAGGAAGCTCCCTATCAAGAAATCTCAAAGATGGGGGGACTCCTACGCTGCTCTACTATGCCACTTGTGCGTGGGGCAAAGTAAGAGACTGTTCAGCTATTTGTGCGTAGCCCCTGCATCCTTCCCTAGCGAGTCTAGGGGGAGGTGTGGGGGCTTCTCCGTCTGTCCTTCTACGCTCTGCTGTATCTTTGTAGCCATATAAAGCGGAAAGAGATGCTAGTAAATGAGATATTCTATAGTCTACAGGGAGAGGGACTGAATATGGGGCGAGCCTCGATATTCATTCGCCTGAGTAAATGCAACTTGAGCTGTAGCTTCTGCGATACAGAGTTTGAGAGCGGCGTAGAGATGACGCTGGAGGAGGTGAGGGATCGGATAGCCCAGTGGCCCGGTAAGCGCATTATCTGGACGGGGGGAGAGCCTACCCTGCAGCTGACGGAGGAGATTGTGGCTTACTTCAAGGCTCTTGGCTACCATCAGTCCATTGAGACCAATGGCACACGTCGTCCCCCTCGTGGGCTAGACTATATCACGTGTAGCCCGAAGAGGGAAGCGATGCGCCTGCTCTCCCATAATTTCCCTGATGGTGTGAATGAGTTCCGCTTTCCTATAGGGAAGGATATTGACTTACCCCCAAACATTAGTGACCTTCCGCCTGCGGAGGCCTATCTGCTTAGCCCCATCTTCGTAGGGGAGACTCAGGGAGATGTAGATAGCTCTGCCGTAGAGCTCTGTGTGGATTATATCCTCAAGCATCCCGAATGGAGGCTCAGCATCCAGATGCACAAACTCATTCATATCCCCTAGGACCTCATGCGCTTCCCCCTGTCCCTTTACCTTGCTATCCTTACCCTGTCTTTCCTTCTCCCTGCCTGTACGTCTCGTCTCTTGAGGGAGGCAGAGACTGCGGAGGCTCGTGGGGAATATCACCAAGCTATGGGGCTGTATAAACAGCTCTACCAGCGTACACCTAGGGAGCAAAGGGCAGAGAAGGCACGCCTAGCGTTTCGCTCGGGGGAGAATGCTCGGTGTCTCAGGGCTTTTGCCTCTGCCCGCACGAGCTATCACTCAGCTCTAAAGTATCAATATCCCGATAGCCTGCTCCTCATTCGTCTTGCGGAGGTCGCTTTGGCTACGGGGGCATATCAGGAGGCTTTGACCTTCGCTCGGCGTTATCTTAGCTATGATTCTGCGAGCCGAGAGGCTCGTTTGCTAGAGGAGAGTGCTGACTTTGCCCTCCGTATGGCTCATCCCAGTTCCCCGTCTGCATTACGCTATAAGGTCACACGATCGGACCACCTGTCCTCCTCCCGAAGTGACTATGGTGTAGCCTATTCGCCTAAGGGGAAAACGATTTATTTCACTAGTCATAGGCGCCCCTCGGCAGGGGCTAGTACCCAGAGTCCGATCACGGGTGAAGGTCTAGGACGTATCTATGCCCTGCATCAGGGAGCGAATGCCTCTTGGTCGGGTAAGGTAGATACACTGGTAGGGCTGACTTCGCCCCAGAGTGACATAGGCACCCCTACCTTTACCCCCGATGGGCGAACGATGTACTATACACGCTCGGAGCAGGGGAAAGAGGGGATGCACACTGCTCAGATTTATATGGCATCACAGGGGGAAGATGGGGCTTGGAGCGAAGGAAAACCTTTTCCCATCTTTGAGGATAGTACGGTACTGGTTGCCCATCCTTCGTTGAGCCCCTCAGGGAAGATCCTTTTTTTTGTCTCTGATGTAGCGGGGGGTAGGGGAGGCAAGGATCTCTACCGCATGAGCCTAGAGCATGGAGAGAAAGGGGCCGTCTATAACCTCGGTGAGCAAGTGAATAGTCCACGGGATGAGCTTTTCCCTTATGCTATCTCCGATAGCGTGGTCTACTTCGCTTCAGAGGGCTGGATGGGCTATGGGGGGCTAGATGTCTACCGTGCTACGCTCCTGCCTGATGGAGGCTATGAACTCCACCATCTACCTTATCCCATCAACACCCATGCGGACGACTATGGCTTTGCCCCAGCTCCCATCGTGGACGAGCTGTCTGGAGGGAAGAGCCTCCGAGAGGTAGGTTTCCTAGCCTCCTCCCGTGATGACCTAAGGGGGGTACCGCATCTCTATCGCTTTGAGTTGGAGAAGGTCGAGACCATTATTGAGGGAATTGTCTCTGACCGAGAGGGGTACCCTCTCTCAGGGGTAACCCTAAGCCTCGTAGGCAATCGCCGTGAGGGGCAGATGCAAGTAGTGACAACAGACCAACAAGGGAGCTACCGCCTCCCAGCCTCCGCTGATACCGACTATGTGATGCTGGCCTCGGCGCAGGGTTACCTCAATCAGTATGTACGCCTACATACCGATCCCTCAGATAGCTCCGAGGTCTATACGGTGGACTTTTATCTAGCTCAGGAGGGAAGGCTTGAGCCTCTTCGCGAGGTGTATTATGCCTTTGACTCAGCAGAAATCCTACCTGAGAGTACTCCGAGTCTTGACAGCCTGCTCCAGCTCATGAGGGACAACCCTCAGGTGCAGCTTACGCTCTTGGCTCACGCAGACCGCCATGGTACAGATGCGTATAATGTAGCTCTATCACAGAGGCGTGCACATGCCCTCCTGCAGTGGCTTGTCTCCCGAGGTGTCGCAGAGAGTCGTCTGCGCTCTGAGGGCTACGGTAAGGCTCGTCCCTTCGTAGTAACCCGTCGAGTGGCAGAGGAACATCCCTTCCTCACAGAGGGGCAGGTGTTGGATGAAGCCTTTATTGCCACACTAACCGAAGACCAGCAAAGGCAATGCGATGCTTTGAATAGACGCACGGAGTTTCGTGCTGTCTCCTCGTGGTAATACATAGGCTCGCTATATAGCAGGCTAAATAAGCCCCACCTCATACCTATCGTCATCCCTATAAAAAGGTTCTCCCCGATAGCTCTCCGCAGGTATCGGGGATAACTGTACGGAGGTTACGGGGATACCCCTCTTGGGTTTACGGGGATACCTTCAGAGGGTTTTCCTCAATACCTATTTTACCCTCTGCGGTGTACTCCAGCTGGTTAGGTAGTATAAACTATTTAGTATATTTGTGGATAGCCTCAGGCAAGGAAGCCCGAGGCTGTCTACCCACTAATTGTCGAAGCTACAGCACAACTTTCAGTACATCATCCTCATGGAGAATAATTTACCCCCTAAGCAGCCTCTAGGCTTTTGGAAGACGGTTCTTGCTTCTTTCCTTGGTTTCCTTGGTGCGCATATCTTTTTCTTCTTAATCAGTATCTTCTTCTTCATTAGCCTCGTTATATCGGCGGTCTTCTCCTCTAATCGTGCGACGACTATCCGGGACAATACCATCCTGCGTATCGATGTGACGAGCCTTCAGGAGATCGTGACAACGGATGACTGGCAGAGTCTCTTCTCCTTTGGTAATCAGTCTGATCGTCCTGTTTCGCTGACCCAAGCACTGCAGGGTATACGTAAGGCGAAGGTGAATCCCAATATCAAAGGAATCTACCTCAATGTCGAAGGGCTCTCCGCAGGGCTGGCTTCGACGGAGGAGCTACGGGATGCACTGAGGGATTTCAAGAAAAGTGGTAAGTTCATCATTGCCTATGCCGACAGCTATTCACAAAAGGCGTATTACCTAGCCTCCGTGGCCGATCGCGTGGTACTTAACCCCGAGGGTACGATACCCCTTGTAGGGCTTGCCAGTGGAAGTCTCATGATGCATGAGGCGCTGGAGAAGCTCGGGATTAAGGCAGAGGTCTTTAAGGTCGGTACCTACAAGGGGGCTGTGGAGCCGTACATCCTCGACCGACTTAGTGAGCCGAATAGGGAGCAGATACAGGCTTACCTTGATGGGACTTGGCAGTATATTCTCGAGGGGATAGCAGGCGCACGTAAGGTGTCTGTGGATAGTCTCCGCCAGTTCGCCTCTGAGGGGCGTGCTTTCGGAGAGGCTAAGGTCTTCCTCGCTAGTGGCCTCGTAGATACCCTGGCCTATCGCCTGGATATGGAGGAAGTGATTGCTCGGAAGATGGGGCTAAGTTCTGCTCGAGATATTCGACAAGTGACGCTAGCAGACCTCGTAGATGTCCCCGATGATACAGCTGAGCCACAAGGGGAGAATAAGATCACAGTACTCTATGCAGAGGGCGAGATCATGGATAGTCCCTATGCGCAGGAGGGGATACAGAGTGCTCTGGCACGTGAACTGAAGCAGATCGGTGAGGATGAGGATACCAAGGCCGTAGTGCTACGTATCAATTCGCCTGGGGGTAGTGCTTTCCTCTCAGAGCAAATATGGCATCAGGTACGACAGCTGAAGGCAAAGGTCCCTGTCGTTGTCTCCATGGGTGATCTCGCAGCTTCGGGAGGATATTATATTGCTTCTGCCGCAGATGCAATCGTGGCTAGCCCCGTGACGCTGACGGGGTCGATTGGGATCTTTGGGATTGTTCCCGAGGCTTCCGCTCTGGCTAAGCGACTAGGCCTCAGTATGGATGTCGTCAAGACCTCTCCCTATGCAGACCTAGAGCTTGGGGGCATTTTAGGGATAGGCATCAACGGACTTTCCCCAGAGGAGAAGGCGGTCATCCAGGGGATGGTTGAGCGAGGCTACCGTACCTTCCTCTCTCGTGTCGCAGAGGGACGTAAGCTCTCAGTAGACTCGGTAGATCACATCGGGCAGGGACGTGTCTGGCTCGGAGCTAAGGCTAAAGAGCTTGGGCTAGTAGACGAGCTAGGTGGTCTAGAGACTGCTGTGAGGCTCGCAGCTAAACTGGCAGGAGTGTCAAACAATTACTACGTAAGCTATGGTGAGACTTCGCATAGCTTCTGGCAGCAGCTATTGAGCTCCTCTAGCTCAGGAGGCTTCGTAGCCCGCATGAAGGATCGCCTGATGACAGATCAGGAGCGTAAGCTCCAGCAGTTCCTACGTCAGAGCTTTACCTACACGGGCATTCAAGCACGCCTGCCCTACGGCCTCACTGCTTACTAGAGCCTAGTCTTCCCAAGAAAACGAAACACAGCACGATGCAGAAGCGAACAAACAATCCCCTGCTTCATCTCCTCTCGTGGCTGTATGGCTGTGGGGTAGGCTTCCGAAACTTCCTTTTCAACCAAGGCGTGCTGAAGGGGGAGACCTACCCCGTGCCCCTCATTTGTGTAGGTAATATCACCGTGGGGGGAACGGGCAAGACGCCTCACATAGAGCTCATCGTAAGCCTGCTAAGCCCTAGCTATAGGATCGCTATCATCTCACGAGGGTATAAGCGCAAGAGCCATGGGCAGAGAGTCGTCACCCGCACCTCTACCGTCTCTGAGGTGGGAGACGAGCCAAGGCAACTGGGGCTGAAGTACCCCCATGTACGTATTATCGTCGATGGCGATAGGAGACGTGCGATGAGACATTTGATGAGTTTGCCTGAGGGAGAGCGTCCAGATGTCGTGCTACTTGATGATGGGTTCCAGCATCGCTACGTGCATCCCTCCTTCTCTATCCTTCTGGTGGATGCTCAGAGGGAGCTTCATGAAGACACGCTCCTCCCAGTCGGGACACTGAGGGAGCCTGCATCGGCTCGCTACCGTGCAGATTGTATTGTCTTAACTAAATGTCCCTCAAACCTACAGCCCATCAACCTGCGTATCATGCAGCGTAACCTAGCGCTGTATCCCCATCAACGTATCTTCTTCTCTCGGGTTATCTACCGAGATCCTGCCCCTCTTGCGTCCCTTGTGAGAGACTCGAAGCATACGGCACATGACCCCCAGCACCAGACGCTACCCTCTGGGACATCTGTCATCGCATTAGCTGGGATTGCTTCTCCGAATCCCTTCTATGACTACCTCGAGCGACACTATAAGGTGGTCTCTAGGATTACCTTTCAGGATCACCATAACTTCCGTACCAAGGATTTGGAGCACATCCGCTCTGTGTGGCAGCGGGAGCAGGCTATTGTGGGGGTAGATGAGCCTGTCTACATCATCTCGACAGAGAAGGATGCGGTACGGCTTTTTGACCTCAAGCAGCAGCTAGGAGACGAGCTTATAACACGTATTTTCTACCTGCCGATTGCGACGGAGATCCTTTATAACCCCGAGGACTTTAAGAAGATGATCTTCCAAGCAGCTAAGGCGCTACCTTCTGGCCTTCGCCCTCATTTATAGTACAGAGGGAGGCTCTTCCATTTGATATATGCAACGAACAGAACTAGCAGAACTCGGCGAGTTTGCCCTAATTAAACATCTTACGCAGGCGCTGCCCAAGCACAACGATACAACCATCCTCGGCGTCGGTGATGATGCCGCCGTGGTAGCCTATCCACCCGAGATGCAGACCCTCCTCACCACAGACTTGCTTCTCGAGGGGATTCACTTTGACCTAACCTATACTCCCCTCAAGCACTTGGGCTACAAGGCTGCCATAGGCAGTTTCTCTGACATCTATGCTATGGGCGGGCATCCTCAGCAGCTGACCGCCTCTATCGGTGTCTCTGCTCGCTTCGCTCTCGAGGATCTGGAGGAGCTGTATGCTGGTCTCAGACTCGCCTGCGACCGCTACGGAGTAGACCTCGTAGGTGGCGATACCTCTGCGAGCCTAACGGGGCTGTGCATCAGCATCACCTGCCTAGGGATGGTGGAGAAGGGTCAAGCCATCCTACGCAGTGGTGCTAAGCCGACAGACCTGATTTGTGTTAGTGGGAGCCTAGGGGCGGCCTATATGGGTCTCCAGCTACTCGAGAGGGAGAAGCGCGTGTTCGCTGGGGAGAAGGAGGGGTTCAACCCCGACTTCGCCGAGCGTGAATACATCCTAGAGCGACAACTCAAGCCCGAGGCTAGGCAGGACATCCTCCTCGCACTACGCGGCGCAGGCATCCGCCCGACCTCAATGATAGATAGTTCGGACGGGCTTGCCTCAGAGCTCTTACACATCGCTACGGAGAGTGGTGTAGGGGTACGCATATATGAGGATCGCCTTCCCATAGACCACGAGACGGCACTTATGGCCGAAGAGCTTCACATGTCTACGACGACAGTGGCACTGAATGGAGGGGAGGACTTCGAACTTATTTTCACCGTCCCCCTAGCACAGCTAGACGAGCTACGTACGCTCGAGGGTATTCGCATCATCGGGCATATCACCGAGGCTAGTGCGGGCTGCTTCCTAGTCGCACCTGATGGTACTGAACTACGGCTCATCGCCCAGGGTTGGCCCCAAGAGCAGGCAGAGCAAGCCTAGCCTCCTAAGGATCCCCTTCCCCAAAGAGCCATTACCCCTCTCCCGCCATCCTCAAAATAGGTATCCCCATAACCCCTTCGGAGGTTACGAGGGAACCTCACGAGAGGTTACGGGCATACCTCCTGAGAGGTTACGAGGCTACCTCACGAGGGGTCACAAGCATACTGCTATGGAGGGCATAAAGAAACCTCCACCTAAGGAACGAAAGAATGAAGATAAAAGAGACCATACAGCCCTCCTACGATAAGGCCGACCTCGATGAGGCCGTCGCTACGCTACGTCAAGGGGGGATCATCCTCTATCCTACAGATACGGTCTGGGGGATAGGCTGTGACGCTACCAACGAAGAGGCCGTACAACGTATCTATGCACTCAAGCGTAGGCAGGACAGCAAGAGCATGCTCGTACTCGTCGCAGAGACCCATGAGGTAGAGCGTCTCATCAGTGACGTCCCCGAGATAGCCTATGACCTCATGGAGCTAGCAGTGCGACCGATCACCATCGTCTACACCTCGGGAGCTTCGGGGGTTGCCCCTAGCCTAATAGGCGAAGGAGGTAGCCTAGGGATACGTCAGACACAGGAGGCCTTCTCCTCCGCTCTGTGCCGACAGCTTCGCCGTCCGATCGTCTCCACCTCTGCCAACATCAGTGGCGAGCCTACCCCGCTCTTCTTCTCCGGCATTAGCGAGGAGATCCGCTCGGGGGTAGACTATATCGTCCGCTATCTTCAGGAGGATAATACCCCGAGGGAGCCTTCGCAGATTATCCAGCTGGGTACGGGGGGCGAAGTGAAGGTTTTACGTCCTTAGTCACCGACACCGCTACAACATATAGATGATGAATGCACGGCTCTTCGATAGGCGGAAGCTACAGGATCAGGTGATCCTCTGGCGAGAGAAACATATCAGCGAGCGTTACTTTATCCTCCTGCTCAGTCTCTCTATAGGGGTGACGATGGCTCTCTTGGCAGCTCTGCTGAAGTTCATCATACACCACATAGAGGGCTTCGTGCTCATGCATATTGAGCAGCGAAGCTACCTCTACCTAGTCTTCCCTGCACTGGGGATCTTGCTCTCCCTGCTCTTTGTGCGCTACATCGTGCGTGACGATATCAGCCATGGTGTCACTAAGGTCTTGAGCTCGATCTCGCAACGTAAGAGCAGGATCAAGCCCCACAATACTTGGTCTTCCCTGCTTGCCAGCGCGCTGACTATTAGCTTTGGTGGATCGGTGGGAGCGGAGTCACCTATTGTACTTACTGGGGCTGCCATTGGGTCGAACTTTGGGCGTCTCTTCCGCCTCGAGCAGCGTAACCTCATGCTCCTCATCGGTTGTGGTGTGGCGGGGGCTCTAGGGGGAATCTTCAAGGCTCCTATCACAGGCCTAGTCTTTGTTATCGAGGTACTCCTACTGGATCTTACGATGGCTTCTGTCCTGCCCCTGCTGGTGAGCTCCGTCTCGGCTGCTGCCGTAGCCTATGTGCTCTCAGGCAAGGAAAACCTCTTCCTCTTCATACAGACAGATCCCTACTATATCGAGCGTATCCCACTGATGATCCTACTTGGGATTGTGTGTGGGCTTATCTCGCTCTATTTCTCTAAGACTATGTTTCGTATCGAGGGGGAATTTAGGAAGCTCAAGAGCCAGCGCACCCGCTACCTCATCTCAGCAGCTATCCTATCCCTACTGATCTTCCTCTTCCCACCACTCTATGGGGAAGGGTACGACTCGGTCAATATCCTCCTTGATGGGCAGTACACGCAGCTACTGGATGGTAGTATCTTTGAGGCCTTCTCCTCCTCTTATTGGGTCGTCTTTGCCTTCTTCCTATTAACGGTACTATTTAAGGTCTTTGCCTCCGTAGCCACCAACTCAGGTGGTGGGTGTGGTGGTCTCTTCGCTCCTACGCTCTTTGTCGGGGGGCTAACGGGTTTCCTCTTCTCCTATCTCGTCAATTACTTCTCCTCAATGCGCGTCTTCATCTCCCCGAAGAACTATATCCTCCTCGGGATGGCTGGCCTCATGGCTGGTGTGATGCATGCCCCGCTAACAGGAGTATTCCTCATAGCAGAGCTCTCCGGAGGATACAATCTCTTCCTCCCGCTGATGCTGGTCTCCCTCACCTCCTTTGCTACCATACGTATCTTCATGCCTCACAGCATATATTCGCTACGTCTAGCGGAGCAGGGCAAGCTACTGACCCACAAAAAGGATACTGCCGTACTGACGCTAATGAATCTGGAGAATGTCCTAGAGCATGACTTCGAAGTAGTTCATCCTGAGATGACGCTTGGGGAGATGGTCAAGGTAATCTCCGTGAGCCACCGCAACTCCTTCCCTGTGGTAAATGCCTCGGGGATCCTAGTGGGCATCGTAGAGCTTGACAACGTACGCAACATCATGTTCCGCCCAGAGCTCTATGAGCGCTATCAGGTGCGCCGGATTATGGTTGCCCCCGAAGTGAAGATTCAGTCTTCAATGCCCATGACGGAGGTGATGCGCCTGTTTGATGAGACGAAGGAGTGGAAGATGCCCGTCGTAGATGACGAGGGACGTTACCTAGGGTTTATCAGCAAGAGTGCCATCTTCAACAACTACCGAGAGGTACTCAATGCTACCTTCATCGGGGACTAAGTGCCCATTATCCAAGTAAGATATATGACCCAAGAAAAGCGTGTAGGCGCACGTTCTATATCCCAGATCCCACCCGAGGTTCTTGAGCGAATTAACCGAGGGGAGCTCGAAACAGCAAACCTCACAGAGTGGCTAGCAGTAGACCAAGTAGCACTACTACAGCATCAGTTCCACCTCCTAGGACGTGACGAGTATCTTCCTACGCTCTTAGCTCAGATACGTGACCAAAAGAAACCCTCTACCAACAGCACGTGTAGAGTGATAGGTCGTACCCTCGGACAACTCATCCTCCAGCATGATGACGAAGCTCTGCTCCAGCAGTTGGGCTCACATAGGTCTGATATGCTCCGGTGCTGGGCTGCCTATGCTCATCCCTATACTAGCCTAGAGGATGAGCTGAGGTACATATACCCTTTCGCTCAAGACGCACACTTCGGCGTACGGGAGGTTGCTTGGTTTTCCCTTCGTCAGCATATCATAGATGAGCTAGATGAGGCGCTGCAGTCTCTAGCACATTGGGCTATGGATCAGAACGAATATATTCGTCGCTTTGCCTGCGAAGCTACCCGCCCCTGTGGGGTATGGTGTGAGCATATCACTCGGCTCAAGGATACCCCAGAGCTGGGGTTACCTATCCTGACTCCCCTCAGTAGAGACACCTCACGATACGTACAGAATAGTGTGGGGAACTGGCTCAACGATGCCTCCAAGACCCAGCCGAAGTTTGTCAAGACGCTATGCGAGACTTGGCTTAGGGAGCATGACTGCCCTGAGACAAGATACATCACCAAGCGTGCCCTACGTAGCCTAAATAAATAACTCACTCCTATGGCTCATCCATATACGCCTAATATCATCTACGAGGACAACCATCTGCTCTGTGTCGCTAAGCGGCCTGGGGAGATCGTCCAGGGTGATAAGACGGGAGACATACCTATGAGTGAGACGCTGAAGCTATGGCTGAAGGAGAAGTACCAGAAGCCCGGTAACGTCTTCCTCGGTGTGATCCATCGCCTAGATCGTCCTGTCGGGGGGCTGGTGGTCTTCGCCAAGACCAGCAAGGCACTGACGAGGATGAATGACCTCTTTCGTCACGGAGAGGTGCAGAAGAAGTATTGGGCAATCGTCACTGCTGCCCCACCTCAACCTGCCGGGACATTAGAGGACTACCTCATCCGCAACGAGCAACAAAATAAGAGCTATGTCACCCGAGACCCGATGAGGGAGGGTGCCAAGCTCGCACGCCTCTCCTATCGGCTACTTGCCTCGGGAGAGCGTTACCACCTAGTGGAGGTAGAGCTCCATACGGGACGCCACCACCAGATACGCTGTCAGTTGGCGCATCTCGGCTGTCCTATCCGTGGTGATCTGAAGTACGGAGCACCGAGAAGTAATCCCGATGGCAGTATCAGCCTGCTCTCACGAAGCATCGCCTTCACTCATCCGGTGAGCAAGCTACCAGTATCCCTTATTGCCCCACTGCCCAGCGATCGTCTCTGGCAGGAGCTCGCAGCACAGGTCGAGGCATAAATAACTAGCCTCAAGGGTGAGATAAAAAGAGAGCATCGGGTGGACTCGACCCGATGCTCTCTTTATTGTTTAGACTTGTTGGTGGGGGAGGGGCTATTTGCCCTTCTTCATGGTGAAGATTAGAGGTGCGTTGCTAGCCTTGTTGATGGTGATGGTGTTCTTCGTTTCATCTACCTCGGCTGGCTTTTTCAGCAATGCTTCGATTTCTTTAATCTGATCTGCTGGGAAAGCCTCCCCTTGTCCATTCTGATACTTCAGGTCGGTGAGAGTGAGGACAGGCTTCTTGTAGCTATACTTGAGGGTATAGGGCATGGTGCCTACCTTCTTAGCATCTTTCGTAGAGGTCTGGGTGATGATGAACGTCACGGTACCGTCCTTGGCGAAAGTTGCAGCGGCGGAGTATTTCAGTTCCTTAGCTGATGTGGGTAGGGTCTCTGCTGTCCAGCTCGTACCTTCGAGGGTGAAGGTCTTTGGGTCTGGCTTGCCTGGCTTCTTAGGGTCAGGCTTCTGTGGGTTAGGCCTGGGCTTAGGTTCATTCTTGTCTTTCTTGCATGATGCTACTCCGAGGGTTAGCCCTGCAATGAGTAGCATGGGAAGGAATTTCTTCATGTTCTTATTCGTGTTAAATTAGACTTGGTGTGAGTCCTTTCACTCAAAATAACGGCCTCTGGTCCGAGTCTTGTATATGGGGTAGTCAATTTTCTATCGAAAGAAGGGGCGGAGATGCCGAGAGGAAGAGGAAATCAACAGGGTAGAGGGGATGATTATATTTATGGGTAGGGTGGGGCATCCCTCGGTGTAGGGAGGATAAAGCTAATAGGGTTATCGTTGAGGAGGTACCCTCGTAACCTCAAAATAGTTATCCCCGTAACCTCCTCTGAGGTTACGGGGATAACTATTTTGAGGTTACGAGGGAAACCCTAGGGCCTTGCTGAAAGAGCCTTCATGGCGGGGATGGGGAAGGGGGAGAGGTGGTAGATCGGAGAGCGTGCAGGGGCAGGGCAGAGTGTAGTCCTTGTCTTATTGATTATATTTGTAGATAACTAGAGACTGTAAGTAAACAAGAGATACATGGCATTGCAAATAGGAGATAGCGTACCCGACCTTCTGGGGCTTGACCAAGATGGTCGGGAGGTGCGCCTCAGTGATTATCCCGAGCGTCGGGTAGTGCTTTATTTTTATCCCAAGGACAATACGTCAGGTTGCACTGCTGAGGCTTGTAGCCTCAGAGATGGGTATGCTGAGCTCAGGAAGGCAGGCTACGAGATTATCGGCGTTAGCAGAGATTCGGCTAAGAGTCATCAGGGATTTCGGGAGAAGTATCAGTTGCCCTTCCGCCTGATTGCAGATACGGATGTTCGTCTAAACGAACTGTTTGGTACCTGGATCGAGAAGAGTATGTACGGACGGAAGTACATGGGTACGGAGCGTACGACCTTCGTGATTAGTGCCTCGGGGAAGATTGAGCACATCATCCGTGGCAAGGAGGTCAATACCAAGGAGCATGCCCGCCAAATATTGGAGCAATAACACCATATACAATAAGAAGAATGAGCGAAGAAGTAAAGGAAAAGGCCCTCAAGGCTAAGGACAAGGATAAAGCATCAGTCGTAGACGAGGCTAGGCGTAAGTCGCTGAGCATCGCACTGGCAAACATCGAGAAGGTACACGGCAAGGGCTCGGTGCTCAACATGGCAGAGCGCCCTACCATCGATGTGGCTGCCATCCCCACGGGATCGATAGGCCTTGATGCTGCTCTCGGAGTGGGAGGGTATCCACGTGGCCGTATCGTCGAGATCTACGGACCAGAGTCTTCGGGTAAGACGACACTAGCTATCCATGCCATAGCTGAGGTGCAGAAGCAGGATGGTTTCGCCGCCATCATCGACGCCGAGCATGCCTTTGACCCTGTGTATGCAGAGGCGCTAGGGGTAGATATGTCTCACCTCTACATCTCCCAGCCTGACAATGGGGAGCAGGCGCTGGATATAGCGGAGCAACTTATCCGCTCTGGGGCTATGGATCTAGTCATTATCGACTCTGTCGCCGCACTCGTACCGAAGAGTGAGATCGAGGGTGATATGGGAGAGGCCAAGGTCGGTCTTCAGGCACGTCTGATGTCTCAAGCTCTGCGTAAGATCACGGGTGCTATCAGTAAGTCCAACACGACCTGCATCTTCATTAACCAGCTTCGCGAGAAGATCGGGGGGAACTCCTACGGGCCATCTGAGACTACGACTGGGGGAAACGCTCTGAAGTATTACTCGTCTGTCCGACTAGACATACGTCGTATCGGTCAGCTCAAGGACGGGGATGAAGTCTTTGGGAATGCTACGAGGGTTAAGGTGGTGAAGAACAAGGTCGCTCCTCCCTTCCGTATGGCACTTTTCGACATCCTCTACGGGGAAGGTATCTCACGTACAGGCGAAATCATTGATCTGGCTGAGGCTGCAGATATCATCAAGAAGAGCGGCTCCTGGTTTAGCTACGGTGATACGAAACTTGGGCAAGGAAAGGAAAACGCCAAGAAGACCATCGAGGATAACCCTGAGCTGATGGAGGAGCTAACCCAACGTCTCTTCGCCCTGATGAAGGAGGGGCCGATTACCAAGGATAAGAAGCGCAAGAAGCTAGGTAAAGATGAGGATGAAGATGATGAATAGTCCTCTAAATCTTCACTGATATATGGGGAAACTTGTCATCATCTCTGCCCCTTCGGGCACGGGGAAAAGTACCCTCATCAATCGCCTAAGAGCGGAGCATCCCGACCTGCGTCTACGCTTCTCGGTGTCGGCGACAAGTCGCCCCCCTCGTGGGGAGGAGCGTGATGGGGTGGAGTACTACTTCTTCTCTCAAGCAGACTTTGAGGCTAAGATCAAGCAGGGCGAGTTCCTCGAGTACGAAGAAGTGTATAGCGGTAGATACTATGGTACACTACGCTCAGAGGTGGAGCGATGCTTCCAGGCTGGGGATAACGTCATCTTTGATGTGGACTATGTCGGGGCGCAGAATATCAAGCGTGCCTATGGCCCTTCCGCCCTCAGCATCTTCATCAAGCCCCCGAGTATAGAGGAGCTTCGTCGCCGCCTACTCGGACGATCGACCGATAGCCCAGAGGTAATCGAGGAGCGCGTGGCTAAGGCAGCAGAGGAACTCCTCCATGCAGATCGCTTCGATCGTGTCCTCATCAACGATGACCTCGAGACCTGCTATCAGGATTTGTATCAGCTCGTCAGCTCCTTCCTATCTGGTTCGTAGATCTCCCACCACTTAGTCTTTGTGCCTTGCCTAGGGGAGGCTCATTGCTTCCTATGTAAGCTTGAGCCTACCCATTATTAGGTAGAGTGGGGGATTTGGTGTACCTTTGCACTACGAAACAATACCTCCAACCCTAGAGATTAGGGAAGGAGAGACACAAATCTCTTGCTCCTGTCCCTCGTGCAGATCGTTATGCCCTAAGTGTGTAACACGGCACAATCTTCGGGATGCCAAGCAAGCTCTTAAACGGTAGAGGCCTGATCGGATATGTAGCAATACACCGATCAGGCTTCCTTTATTTTATCTTCGTCTCATCGATGGCTTCTTCTACACCTTCTCCCCTCTTTTGCCTTGTTCTTGCCCTCCCTTTTTGTACGCTCATGGCGATGGTGATGTTCCTTACCATACCTCTAGAGTATCCTCTTGCTTAGACTGCTAGTAAATTCACGATACTATTACTATCTTTGCCTTGGTGGTCTCAGCAAAGCAAGCGGAGCTACCCCACAACAAACAAATAACATCACACAAACTATGAACGATTCCGCGATCTTTAACCTCATCGAGGAAGAACGCCAACGTCAGCTCAAGGGCATCGAACTCATCGCCTCTGAGAACTTCGTTAGCGAAGAGGTCATGAAGGCTATGGGTAGCTGTATGACCAACAAGTACGCCGAAGGCTATCCGGGTAAGAGATACTACGGCGGTTGCGAGGTCGTCGATCAGTCCGAGCAACTGGCAATCGACCGTATCAAGCAGCTATTCGGCGCTGAATGGGCTAACGTACAGCCACACTCAGGTGCACAGGCAAACATGGCTGTGCTCCTAGCATGCCTTAATCCAGGTGATACCTTCATGGGGCTAAACCTTGCCCACGGAGGTCACCTCTCCCATGGGTCGCCCGTCAACAGCTCTGGCCTGCTATACCACCCCGTGGAGTACAATGTACGTGAGGACAACGGTCGTGTAGACTACGATCAGATGGAGCAGCGTGCGCTCGAGCACAAGCCCAAGCTCATCATCGCTGGGGGATCAGCATACTCTCGTGAATGGGACTATGCACGTATCCGTGCGATTGCCGATAAAATTGGGGCAATCTTCCTCGTGGATATGGCACACCCTGCTGGGCTTATCGCTGCTGGGCTGCTAGAGAACCCCGTGAAATACGCCCACATCGTTACCTCAACGACACACAAGACACTCCGTGGCCCACGTGGAGGAATCATCCTCATGGGGAAAGACTTCGATAACCCATGGGGGAAGACAACTCCAAAGGGTGAAATCAAGAAGATGTCAGCCCTCCTTGACTCTGCTGTATTCCCAGGGGTGCAGGGTGGTCCACTAGAGCATGTCATCGCAGCAAAGGCTGTAGCTTTCTACGAAGCCCTTCAGCCTTCCTTTAAGGAATATGGGAAGCAGGTCAAGCAGAACGCTCAAGCAATGGCTGAGGCTTTCTTACGCAGGGGCTATGGTGTCGTTTCCGGTGGGACAGACAACCACTGTATGCTCATTGACCTGAGAAGTAAGTTCCCAGAGCTAACAGGGAAGGTAGCAGAGAAGGCACTCGTCTCTGCCGATATCACGGTCAATAAGAATATGGTACCTTTCGATAGTCGCTCTGCCTTCCAGACCTCGGGGATCCGTGTGGGTACACCTGCCATCACTACTCGTGGTGTGAAGGAAGATAAGATGGAGTACATCGTCTCGCTCATCGATCGTGTGCTCTCTGCGCCTGAAGACGAGGCTGTGATAGCAGCTGTGCGTAAGGAGGTCAACGAGCTGATGCTTCAGTACCCTATCTTCGCCTACTAGATCCTAATGGCTATTCCTGAGATTGCCAGTCTTCATCTACTGACCTACTCAGACAATACCTAGTAATAATCTGTCCGAAGCGTCCGATCGCTCAACGTGAGGATGCTTCGGACTTTTTCATATAGATTTATCCCAACGAACAGCATGAGAAAGTCCTTATTTCGTCTGATGTGCCTCATGGGGTTGGCTTGTAGCTCAATGGCATCTGCCCTTGCTTTAACTATACGCCCGACCTCATCCATCTCTATTATTCCCCAGCCTAAGGAGCTAGTAGAGGGGCAGGGAAGTTTTACCCTTACAGCTCGCACCCCACTGCTCGCACAAGGGGATTCAGCCCTTACGATTGCTCGCTTCTTCGCCGATAAGCTCAACGCTTCTACGGGCTTTAATCTGCGGGCAATAGCTAGTAAGGCTCCTCGTCGTGGTGCAATCACCCTACGAATAGACCCTAAGCTCCCTCTGGGTGTAGAAGGCTATACGCTGAGTGCAAGTTCTCAGGGGATCACTGTCACAGGTCGTACGGGGCAAGGATTGTACTATGGGATGCAGACGCTCCTGCAGCTCCTCCCTCCTACGATTGAGTCTTCGACTAAGATATCAGGGGTGACGTGGCGTATCCCTGCGGTGAGCATTAAGGATGAGCCCACCTTTGAATATAGAGGGGCTCTAGTCGATGTATGCCGTCACTTCCTCACTGTAGATGAGGTTAAGAAGCACATTGACCTGCTCTCCATGTTCAAGATCAATCGCATGCACTGGCACCTCACTGAGGATCAAGGTTGGCGTATAGAGATAAAGAAGTACCCACGGCTAACGATCGTAGGCTCGAAGCGTATCGAAGGTGATGGCTCGGTCTATGGTGGCTTCTACACTCAGGAGCAAGTACGAGACATTGTGAAATATGCCTCTGATCGCTTCGTCACTGTTATCCCTGAGATCGAGCTACCGGGTCACGCAATGGGGGCAATAGCTTCCTATCCCGAACTCACATGCTTCCCCCAACGACGTGTGTATGAGGTACGTAACCTGTGGGGGATAGAACAAGATGTTTATTGCCCGGGGAAGGAAACAACCTTCAAGTTCATCCAAGACGTCCTAGACGAAGTCCTTCCGCTCTTCCCCAGCGAATATGTGCACATCGGTGGTGATGAATGCCCCAAGATACGATGGAAAGAATGCCCAGATTGCCAGCGTCGTATCAAGGAAGAGGGACTAAAGAACGAGGAAGAGCTACAGAGCTACACCATTCGCCGTGCGCAGAAGATGCTCGCCAAGCATGGTAAGAAACTCATCGGTTGGGACGAAATCCTAGAGGGTGGACTTGCTCCTTCTGCAACCGTCATGAGCTGGCGAGGTGAAGATGGAGGAATCAAGGCGGCTAACATGGGACATGATGTTATTATGACCCCAGGTAGTGGAGGTCTCTATATTGATCATTATCAAGGAGACTCGAAGATAGAGCCTGTGGCTATTTGCTGTTATGCCTCCCTAGAGAAGGTGTATTCCTATAACCCAATTCCAGCTGCTATCGCTCCAGACAAGCGTCATCATATCAAGGGAGCTCAAGCTAACCTGTGGGCTGAGTATCTCTATACGACGGACATCATGCAGTATCGTGCCTTCCCCCGAGTGATTGCGCTTGCGGAGGCAACTTGGACACCACAGGATCGTAAGGACTACAAGAGCTTTGAGCGTCGTCTGAACGGTGCTTATATCCGTCTGGATCAGCATAAGGTAAATTACCACATCCCGCTACCAGAGCAGCCTCTACCAGGGAGCAAGGCGAGTGCCTCACTGAACTTCGTGGCCTTCACTGACACTACATCGCTTACTCTGCAGACCTCACGCCCCATCACAATTGTCTATACAACCGATGGGAGTGAACCAACGGCAGAGTCTAGTCGCTACACTGCGCCTATCAAGGTGAGCGAAAGTCAGGTCATTAAGGTGGCGTCTGTGCTTCCCTCTGGTCGCCTCAGCCGTGTACGTGCCATTACCTTCGACAAGCAGAGTTATAGCCCAGCTGTTTCACTCTCTAGTCCTACTCCAGGGCTGTGTACGCAGACCTCTATCGGTGACTACTACCGAGCATCAGAGCTCTCTGCTGTGACCAATTGGGTAGAGGGTGTCGCTAAGACTACGCAAGAGTTGCGCCCCGATCGTGTGACAAACCACATGGATGAGATTAAGCGCAAGGCGGTCATTGGTGAAGGCTACATTAAGATCCCCGAAGATGGATGCTACGTCTTCTCTACTAATCTAGATCAGATGTACCTTGATGGCGAGCTCTTCATCGACAATACAGATGAGGTGCCGAAGTTTAGCCGTCATGACAAGAGCCGTGCTCTCAGTGCAGGCTGGCACAAGGTGAAGTTCATCTTCATCGGTGCTGTGCGTGGTGGATTCCCTACCTACTGGGATGATGCCAAGGTCGAATACCGCAATCTCAAGGATGGTAAGTTTACTGAAGTGACCGCAGAGATGCTAGCTCACTAAACGAAAGAGACCAAGCTCGTCCCCTAACAGCAGAGGGGGATAATGGTATCAAATTATTCCAGCATTAGATCAAGGGTGGCCTTAGGGCTTGATAGTTCCTTGATCTAATGCTGGAATAGTTTTTAGCGTATTGTACAATTATCTAGATTAGGTCTATACTGATGCCTTGGCTGTGTAGATCATCCTTGCGGTTGTGGGCCTAGTCCGTAGGGATAGCAGGATGCTCCTCTCTGTAGAGTGGAGAAAGGATGCTTCTGATATATCATTCTCCATGTGCTTAAATTCCCCTACGGATAATGAGCACTTAGGATATACAAGCACCGTATGCTGGGGCACAAACTCCCATGCTTATTTAGAGGGAGCTTACTACCAAGTTTACGCTGAATAAAACAACGAGGGATACAACAAGGGGTGACGAGTTGCCATAAGTCGTTATCCAAGAGTTGTGGTAACTCGTTCCTACGAGTTATGGTAAGTCGTTGAAGAGAGTTATAGTAACTCTTTATAAGGAGTTATGGTAAGTCTTTGTGACCCTTTCACAAGCCCTGTATTATTGATAAATAACAAAGGCGTTATGCTGAGTTGTGACTCAGCGCAACGCCTTTTGTTGTACCAGAGAATGAAACTACAGGGACTGAACGAAGGCAACGAGTTTCTCAGCGTGTGCCTTAGCTTCCTGTGCTACATTGGGTTTTGTCAAGGCAAGCTGTCCGTAGAGAGGGAAGGTCTTGACATACTCCATGCCACAGCAATTAGCAGTGGCAAGTATAGGAGCAGAGAGAACCTGACCTAATTCGCCTGCATAAGTGTCTTCCTCAAAGCCTGTGGTAAAGGAATGAATGAACTTCTTGCCACGAAGCTTATTCCCTTCAGCACCCCCGTAGGCAAATCCATACTGAAGGACCTCATCCATCCATCGCTTGAGGCTGTGAGGGACATTGAACCAGAAGATGGGGTGCTGGAAGATAATGACATCGGCCTCTATGAGTGCCTTCTGCTCGGCTGCAACATCGATTTTGTTTAGGTCGGGGTAGAGTGCATCGATGTTGCGGACTTCGAAGTTTGGTGTAGCCTTAAGCACTTCGAGGATGGCATTACCTGCTTTGCTTGTCTCGGGGTAGGTGTGAGAGTAAATTACGAGAGCTTTCATCAGCTTACAAATATGTTTAGGTTTATCAGTACGAGGCTCTGAGGGGAAGAATGGTTATCTATTCAGATGATTCCTCGCCTAGGAAGAAGAGCGAGAAGTTCACAGAGCCATATACACGACGCTCAGCAAAGTGAGGGAGCGAAGAGAAGTCATACTGCTGTGGATGCTCTACAACAAGTAACCCATCAGGCTTCAGTAGGCCTGAACTGAGGATTAGCTCTGGGAGTACAGCTATTTCACTGAGCTTGTATGGTGGATCAGCGAAGATAAAGTCATAAAGCGATGACTGAGACTTCGCCCCACGAATGAAGCGGAAGACATCAGCTTGTAGTACTTGGAGGTGCTTCTCTTCTCCTAATTCCTTGGCAACAGAGTGAATAAATGTAGCATGCTCCCTTCTCTGCTCTAAGGCTACCACACGAGAGGCACCACGAGAGAGAAGCTCTACGGAAATGCTTCCTGTGCCACTGAAGAGATCGAGAGCCGTGATGCCCTCAAGATCGATGTAGTGCTGGAGTACGTTGAAGAGATTTTCCTTGGCAAAGTCTGTCGTTGGGCGAGCGTTGAAGCTCTTGGGGACATCGAAGCGACGACGCTTATACTTCCCTCCGATGATGCGCATAGGGCTACTGGTGCGTTAGAGTTTGGTATGGCTCGACTTGGACGGAGATGACATGCTCCTCAAGTAGATCATGTAAGCATTCGGCACTGGCTTTAAGTAGTGAGGTAACTTGCTCTGCCCCCTCGCATGGATAACTTACATGGATATGATCCGTGTCGGGTGATAAAGAGAAGTGCCGCCAGAGTGCTACGATATAGTACATTACCTCGCCTGCAATCTCCCTAGCCTCTAGGCTCCGTACAATAGCGTAGGTATTG
Organism: Porphyromonas catoniae ATCC 51270; assembly: GCF_000565015.1. Classification (GTDB taxonomy): domain Bacteria; phylum Bacteroidota; class Bacteroidia; order Bacteroidales; family Porphyromonadaceae; genus Porphyromonas; species Porphyromonas catoniae. The sequence continues at coordinate 29,794 of NZ_JDFF01000018.1, read as the reverse complement.
AAGGCAACGAGCTCTCCCTCACGAAGGAGAAAGCAATCTACGTGCTTCTCTCTCAGCTGGACAAGGAGTTCGTAGCCTCGTGTCCGTCGCGTATAGGCTCTACGAGTCTCTAGTGTAGGAGCAAAATAAGGGCGAGGCTCGAGTAGGAGGAGTGTACGCCTAAGGAAATGATAAGCCTCTTGATCCCATGCAAGGACGAAGCTTTTCGTCTCATCTGGGAGGCGGTAGCTTAGTGCAAGAGTGGATGTAGTTTTTCGTTGTACGCTCTCCGCTTCCTCTGTTTCTCTCTGAGGAGTGAGCCAAAGGGCTTCTTGTCCTGAGACTAGTAATTCTTCGGGGACGAGTGTGGCCTGACTAGGCTCATAGTAAAGGTAGGTCGCTGCGTAGGGCAGACTAAGGAGTTCGTCTTGATAATAGAGCTCCTCAATCATTTTGTATAGTGGAGCTTCAGACGAAGAGTAGGGTAGGAACGTAGAGAAGTTCTCCCCATCCCGTGTGATGGGACAGATACAAAAAGCAAGTCCACCCGACGTAGGTCGGATGGACAGACTATATGAAGCGGCTTCCTCAGCCGTGAGGGTAGGGCGTAGTGCCTGATCAGCCATTACTCCCAGTTCCCATTTGTCTTCACCTCAGAGAGGGAGCCAACACGTAGACCAGCGAAGGCATTGGTCTTTGCATTAGCGGCTTCTACCTTCTCCTTGATGCGGCGTTCGTTGCCTAGAGGAAGGAGGTAGCTGTAGTAAGAAGCGGAAGCTTGGAAAACAGGGACTTCAATCTCTGTATCTCCTACCTCTTGCTTGATGAAGCTAGCTACGACCTGGATGGATGAGTCTGGGTTGTTGGGGATGGTGAAGAGCTTTGCGATGTCCGTGCCATCCTTCAGGAGTGAATCTTTAGCAGACACCCAGATGGTATCACGACGGATGAGTCCTTGGCGAGCTGCATCCTCTTCGCTTAGTCCCTTGTCTCGCATGTCGCTGGTGTAGTCCCCTTCTGCTCGGATGTAGAAGATGCGACCATTGGTAAGGAAAGCGGTGAGCTCTTCCTTGTTTGCATACTTGTTATAGACACTCTTGTAAGCATCTTCGTAGGTAGCGATCTTCTTAAGTTGCTTCTGTAGCACTGCCTCGATCTCTTTTTGCTTCTTGTCGAAGCTAACAGGTGCCAGCACGCTTTGTATCGTGACATAGGCTAGTGCAACCACAGCGAGCGCTACCACGAGGAGAATAACTTTCTTCATTGCTATTATGTAGTATTTTAATTAGTCGTCTTCATTAAGTCCGCCAGCCCTCCCGTGAGACATATATGCCACGAAAACACTAACTTCACAGCAACAAAGATAGAAATTATTATTACATGCCGTACAACGAGCTTACTCGTGTTCTCCTTGAGACTCGGTCAGAGACGCTTACAGAAGATCAAACCTTAGCTATACATACCCTTGTCGACTATCTTGAGGAGCCCTCTCCCTATGCTCTTTTTTTGCTTCGTGGCTATGCGGGGACGGGGAAGACCTATCTCCTTCGTTCCATTACCGAGGCAGCTCTTCGTACAGGGCTTCGGGTAGAGCTGATGGCCTCTACGGGAAGGGCGGCCAAGGTACTGACGGCAACGGTAGGCTATCAAGCTACGACGATCCACCGAACAATCTATCGTGCAACGCGTGCAATGCAAGAGGAGGGAGGGAACTTCCAGCTGGCTACATCGTCCTCTAAATCCCCCACACTCTTTATCGTGGATGAAGCCTCTATGATTACGGGGGAGAGTGGTGAGATGACTCCGTTTGGGTCGGGGAATCTCCTCGATGACCTCCTAGCCTATGTCTGGTCTACTGAGGAGCCAAAACTCATCCTCGTAGGGGATACAGCTCAGCTCCCCCCTGTGGGCTCGCCCCTAAGTGATGCGCTCAATCCCGAAGTCCTCTCCTCTAGCTACGGTATGACCATTTATGAGACTACCCTAAAACAGATTGTACGACAGAGGAAGGGGGGTATCTTGCACAACGCTACGGCTCTACGCGAACTCATCGATGAAACCGATGAGGAGGATAGTGACGAAGAGCTCCCAATACACCTCGAGGTTGAGGACTGGCGAGGTATATTTTGTGTCGAATCAGGTCTACTCATGGAGACCATTGAAGAGGCCTATCGAAAGTACGGCGAGGAGGAATGTCTCCTTATCTGTCCATCTAACAAGCGGGCCCTAGAGCTGAATCAGGCTGTACGAAGCAATATCTTCTACTATGAAGACGTCATTGTACGAGGTGAACGGCTGATTGTCGCTCGAAACAACTACCACTATACCAAGCGCACTGACCACTCAGACTTCATAGCTAATGGAGAACTCATAGAGGTTGTCCGCCTGCATAGTTATTATCATGAGTATGGGCTTGACTTCGTTGATGCCACGATTTACCTGCCTGATCGAGATGATGAGCTTGAGGTGTGTCTTCTCCTTAGTTCGCTCACAGAGCCTGAGACACAGCGTAGCGGAGAGAAGCGGCAGGAGCTCTTCAATGCTATTGCTGAGAGCTATGCAGACATTACCTCTGTCCAAGAGCGTCGCAAGGCCATCCGCCGAGACCGGTTTTGGGGGGCACTGGAGGTGAAGTATGGCTATGCCACAACGGCGCATAAGGCACAAGGCGGACAATGGTCATGTGTCTTCATTGACCTCGGGCTGATAGGTTATCTACCATTGGATCGTAATATGGCCCGCTGGCTTTACACGTCTCTTACCCGAGCGACTAAACGGGTCTACCTCCTTAACTACCCAGATACCCTCATTGATTAGATTGGATACTTACCTTCTCTAGTTTTAATATCCCTTTTTATGCTCTAGAAAGAACCTATCTAAAGGGATTTGCGAAGGGCATTAATGAGTTACCATAAGTCGCTATGACGAGTTGTGGTAACTCGTTACGACGACTTACTATAACTCTTCGAAGCGACTTACCACAACTCGTTGCAACGAGTTACTATAACTAGTTGATGCCACTTGTTTTCGTCGTTGTAAATAGCTTGTTTTAAGGGTGTTGCGTTTGGTTGTGCGAGCCTCGTTATTTGCTCACGCATGGGAGGGTAGAGCCTTGGAATCTTTGGATGGGGGTACCTCTAGGATGAAGGAATAGGCAAAGCGAACAAGCCAAATCAGCGTTTGGAGTGAAAGGATTTTCTTTGTACCTTTGCCGAGCAAATCACAAAAAGGAGTGTTTGTAAAGCCAATCTCAGGGCCTATAGCTCAGCTGGTTTAGAGCACCTGCCTTACAAGCAGGGGGTCATAGGTTCGAATCCTATTGGGCCCACAATCATTCACTTATTTAGAGACGTCAGTTACCATCGTGTGACTGACGTCTTTTCTTTTTCGGGAAGTGGCACCATATGGCCAGAGAAGTTAATCGCTTCTCTCCTCCCTTTATCCCCTTTTCTTTTTGTACCTTTGTGCCTCAAAGTAACATAGATAAGACACCTAAAACAATAATGGCAAAGGAACTCAAGGAGCTTACACCTCGCAGTGTGGACTACTCGCAGTGGTATCAAGACCTAGTGATTAAGGCTGATCTAGCCGAGAGCTCAGCGGTGCGTGGCTGTATGGTCATCAAGCCCTATGGCTATGCTATATGGGAGAAGATGCAGCGTCAGCTGGATGATATGTTTAAGGAGACGGGACACTCTAACGCTTACTTCCCGCTCTTTATCCCTAAGAGCTTCCTAAGCCGTGAAGCCGACCACGTCGAGGGCTTCGCCAAGGAGTGCGCTGTCGTGACCCACTACCGCCTGAAGACCAGCCCCGATGGGGGTGTCGTCGTCGATCCCGAGGCTCGACTAGAGGAGGAGCTCATCGTGCGTCCTACCTCGGAGACCATCATCTGGAATACCTACAAGGGCTGGATCCAGTCCTGGCGTGACCTCCCTATCCTATGTAATCAGTGGGCGAACGTCGTACGCTGGGAGATGCGTACCCGTCTCTTCCTACGCACAGCAGAGTTCCTCTGGCAGGAGGGGCATACGGCACATGCTACCCAGGCCGAGGCTGAGGAGGAAGCGATGCGTATGGTGAATGTCTATGCGGACTTCGCTCGCAACTATATGGCGGTACCCGTGCACGTCGGGGTAAAGAGCGCCAACGAACGCTTCGCCGGAGCCGTAGAGACCTATACCATCGAGGCCCTGATGCAGGATGGCAAGGCACTACAGAGTGGGACGTCACACTTCCTCGGGCAGAACTTCGCCAAGGCCTTTGATGTCACCTTCACCAACAAGGAGGGACAGCAGGAACTCGTCTGGGCTACCTCCTGGGGGGTATCTACCCGCCTCATGGGTGCGCTCATCATGAGCCACTCGGATGACAACGGTCTAGTCCTACCTCCTAAGCTCGCTCCCTATCAGGTCGTCATTATCCCCATCTACAAGAGCCTAGAGCAGCGTGATGAGATCACCCGCTATATCCAGCCTCTGCTCAGTGAGCTCAAGAGCCGTGGTATCAGCGTGCGCTACGACGATGCCGATAATAAGAAGCCCGGCTGGAAGTTCTCCGAATATGAACTCAAGGGGGTACCCGTACGTCTCGCCCTCGGTGGACGTGACATGGAGCAGGGTACGATCGAGGTCGCCCGCCGTGATACCCTCACCAAGGAGACCCTTCCCTACGAAGGGATTGCAGACCATGTCGCTCAGCTCCTAGAGGACATCCAAGCCAATATCTACCAGAAGGCGCTCGACTATAGAGAGCAGCATACGATCACGGTAGACAGCTACGAGGAGTTCAAGGAGAAGATCGAGGAGGGTGGCTTCATCCTCGCCCATTGGGATGGTACGCCCGAGACGGAGGAGAAGATCAAGGCAGAGACCAAGGCCACCATCCGCTGTATCCCTCTCCTCGGCGACAAGACCCCAGGCAAGTGTATGGTCACTGGACGTCCCTCTGCCCAGCGTGTCCTCTTCGCCCGTGCTTACTAATCACCTCCCTAGACCTATTTAGATCACTATGGCAAGTATCAGAGACGGCGAGAACGAACTCTCCATCCTCGGGCGCAAGACCGAGTACCGACAGGACTATGCCCCCGAGGTGCTCGAGGCCTTCACCAACAAGCATCAGGGCAATGACTACTGGGTGCGCTTCCACTGCCCTGAGTTCACCAGCCTCTGCCCCATCACCGGACAGCCCGACTATGCGACCATACACATCAGCTACATCCCCGATGTGAAGATGGTCGAGAGCAAGAGCCTCAAGCTCTACCTCTTCAGCTTCCGCAATCACGGTGCCTTCCACGAGGACTGTGTGAATATCATCATGAAGGACCTCATCGAGCTGATGAACCCTCGCTACATCGAGGTCCTTGGGGACTTCACCCCACGAGGAGGCATCAGCATCCTTCCCTTCTGCAACTATGGTCGCCCCGGCACTAAGTACGAGGAGCTCGCAAGCCAACGCCTAGCCTCCTACCCCGTACGATGAAGAAGGCACTGGCCATCATCAACCCTATCTCGGGCACAGGCTCCAAGAAGAGCCTGCCCGAGCTCCTCGGACGTGCCTACTCCGACCTCCCCTATGAGCTCTTCCTCACCTACACCAAGGAGGCTGGACATGGCTACGAGCTCGCTCGTCGAGCAGCTAGCGAGGGCTATGATCACGTCATAGCCGTAGGTGGTGATGGTACAGTGAACGAGGTCGCACGTGCGTTGCGCTGTACTCAGACAGCACTAGCTATTATACCGAAGGGCTCAGGCAATGGACTTGCTCGTGCTGTGGGTATGCCCGTGTCTACCGAGAAGGCGATCAAGGCTCTTGCCACGGGGCGTCGTATCTCGATCGACAGTTGTGAGGTGAATGATATCCCCTTCTTCTGTACCTGTGGGATGGGGTTTGATGCAGCGGTAAGCAAGCACTTTGCAGAGGCTGGTACGCGAGGCCCTATGACCTATCTGAAGACGATGATCGAGCAGTACCGAGTCTTTCAGCCTAATACCTACCACGTATCCTTTGGAGAGTCAGATTTGGAGCCCTTTGATACGGAGGCTTTCGTCATCGTTGTGGCTAATGCCTCGCAGTATGGGAATAATGCCTACATTGCTCCTGAGGCCGACCTCTCCGATGGCTTATTGGATCTTGCGCTTATCCGCCCATTCGGTACGCTGGATGCCCCCCTTGTACTTGGAGACTTGATGCGTAAGCGTCTTGGTGGAAATAAATACTACGAGACGCTGCAAGCCACGGAGATAATTATTGAGCGAGGACATTCAGGTCCTGTGCACATTGATGGTGAGCCTTTGGATCTTGGCACCAAGGTGCATGTCCGTCTTCTGCCCAAGTCTCTGCAGGTTATTGTCCCAGCCTAATCGCTCTTCGCTTCATACGTTTATGGCTAAGAAGCTACCCTCCTTACGCTCCGTCTCCACCACAAATAAGCGGACACATAGCCTAAACATCTTGCTCAACGATCGTGAGTATAAGGCGATCCTTGATCACTGCGAAGGGCAACACATCCATAATCGCTCCAGTTGGATACGCTCGGTAATCATGGCCGAGGTGCTACGTGAGAATGAGCGCAATAGCCCCATGCTCTTTGAGGAAGACGAGATGCGCTAAGAGGCAATACCCATTGTAGATAAGTAAAAACACGCTCTATACCAAAGTAGGAATACTCTCCATAAAGGTCATGCCATCACACTGCTGGGGGAGCTAGCCCAAATCCAAGGAGCATGCATGCCTATCCCTACTGATGCTTAAAGCCAAGCCAATTTAATAACTAATCCCCATCCTTTGGTCCCTATGAGTGGAGTTTTCACACGAGATGATGAGTACTTCATGCGAGCTGCTTTGGCGGAGGCCCGTGTAGCCTTCGATGAAGGAGAGATACCTATCGGAGCGGTGATTGTATGCGAAGGTCGTATCATCGCCCGAGCGCATAACGAGGTAGAGCGACTACTTGATCCGACAGCACATGCTGAAGTCCTAGCCATCACATCTGCCACACAGTCCCTCGGAGGGAAGTTTCTCTCTAGTGGCTGTACGCTCTATGTCACGGTAGAGCCCTGTACGATGTGTGCTGGGGCTCTCTTTTGGTCTCGTGTTGGGCGGATCGTCTATGGAGCGAAGGAGGAGAAGTTTGGCTACTCATGTCATGCTCCTTCACTCTTCCCTAAAGCCATCCGTGTAGAGGGTGGACTACTCGAGGTAGAGGCTCGTGAGCTGATGCAGAGCTTTTTTGCATCCCGACGGTAAGAGGGGCATGGCTCAAAGGTGAAATACACTTTAAGGGCAGAGTCTCTGGAGCAGAGGATAAATATGTGTATTAGGCTTATGGATATCTTCTGTAAGGAGAAGCTAAGAGAGGCATTACCCAAGGTAATGCCTCTCTTTATATTTCCCTCGTAGGGGATGTAGATGGAGTGTCGAATGAGGGTGAGGCTAATGGGCCTCGAGCTGGCGGTAGGCACTGCTCAGCTGATCAATGAGCTCTGTGGCCGTGAGGCTACGCTCTGAGTAACGCCCAGCGTAGAGCTCTGCCGCCAGCGCACAGAGATGCACCCCAAGTGTGGCCGCTGTAACAGACTTATAGCCATCACCCAAGAGTCCAGCGATGACCCCAAGGAGGACTTCTGTACAGCCCGTAGAGCGTAGTCCACTATTGCCTGCCACGTCGAAGAAGGTCACTCCACTAGGGAGGCAGATCGCTGTGTATGCACCCCTGAGTACGATGTATATATCGAGTCGCTCAGCCAGCTCTAGCGCACGATCTAGCCGCTCGGCATCACTACGGTGTGCCGTGGTGAGTGAGTCAAATTCGCTGGGGCTCAAGAGGAGTATACTATCTACGGGAATACGCTCTAGGAGAGACCGCTCCCTGCTCAGTATCTGGAGTCCATCGCCTGAGAGGAGCAAAGGGCGTGATGAGGTAATGAGTAGCTCTCTGAGGGTAGCAGCTGCTTCCTCACTACGGCCAAAACCTGCTCCTATGACGATTGTCTGGTATGTATTGAGATTGGCTAGTACGGAGGCCTTTGGTGCAGAGGGAAGTGTCAGTTCGGGCAGAGCGAGTTGCAGTGCTAGAGCCTCTTCGCTGGGTACTAGTGCATGTACCTCGGAGCAACCCGTGTGGAGGGCAGCCTTGGTAGCAAGGAGGGTCTTACCGGCACTGCCTGTCTGGTTGGTGAGGAAAAGTACCTTGCCTGGCTCGTGGTTGAGGCTAAAGCGTGTGTGCCTCTTGAGTACACCCTCTAGAGCGGTATCCGTTACTTGGTAATGGCTTACCTCTAGGCTATCCTGTGTGCGAGGGCTAATACCCTGAGGGAGGTAGATCCATTCACCTACGTAAGGTTCATTCTCCTCGAAGTAGAAGGCGAGGTATGGGCTGTCGAAGGCGATGGTGTACTTGGCTTTGATGACATGCTCGAGGTCATTGCCAGAGTTGTCCTCTGCAAAGAGTCCACTAGGGAGCTCAATGCTCACGATGGAGGCACCAGAGGCGTTGAGGAAGTCTACCAAGCCTAGGTATCCACCGAAGAGAGGAGTGGAGAGCTCTGCCCCAAAGAGACCATCTATCAGCACATCTGCTGTTTGGATACGGGGTGGAGTGAAGTCGGTGTAAATCTCCTCCAGCCGAAGGTCTTCCTCGGCAATGCTCTTTCGTACAGCCTCGCATTCCTCAGAGAGCTTCCCTTCACGATAGAATAGGTACGAACATACGGTGTATCCACGCTGTGCGAGATAGCGGGCTATACCTAGGGCATAGGCTCCAGAGCGTCCTGCCCCTGCGAAGACATATATGGTATGCCCTGTAGGGGGATAGAGACGACGAAACTCCTGCTCGAAGGATCGGGCTGCTCGCTCTATACGATCCTCGGGTGAAAGGTGATCATGCTGCTGGGCAAGTCGGTATAGGTCATCTCGTTGCTTACCCGTATAGATCTTTTGCATAAATACTAAGTGGTCGTGCTGGGTGAAGGAAGGGGCGCTCTACGCCACACATACCTACCTTGGTTCGTGAATGCCTTTATGCGGCGGTAGGGAAATCCTTATAGGGGTTTGTGGCAGAGCCATGCAAGGACTTCGAGGGAAACCCTTGCATGGGTCTCAAAATACCCCATGCAAGGGTAGGAAAGAGGCTTGTTAGAGGGATAGAATGACTCCCTTTGGAGCAGGGAAGTCACAAGCTATAAAGGAAAAGAAAAGAGACTCATCGTAGGAGCATCCTTGCACCCGTGATAGGTCTCTTCTCTTATGGATAGAGGTTAGTCCATGGTCCCTCGGACGATCCCTCGCTCTGAGGAGCGAATGAAGTCAAGGATGAGCTGTCGCTCATAGCTCTCGGGGATCTCCTCTTCGATGGCCTTGAATGCCTCCGTATTGTTCAGCCCACGCTGATAGAGGGTACGGTAAATATCGTTGATGCGGAAGATCTGCTCGTTCGTAAAGCCTCGGCGACGAAGCCCAACGATGTTAATCCCGCAATAGACAATCGGGTCTCGCCCGATGAGCGTGTAGGGAGGAATGTCCTTATTCACCCTAGATCCACCCTGTAGCATGACATGCTGTGAGATGCGGACGAACTGATGAATGAGCGACCCACCACTGAGGATAGCGTAGTCGTCAATCTCTACCTCTCCAGCTACCTGGGTAGCATTCCCTAGGATGACGTGGTCCCCAAGGACGCAGTCGTGCGCCACGTGTGAGTAGGCCATCAAGAGACAATGGCTACCAACGATCGTGCGCCCACGGGAGGCTGTCCCACGGTTAATAGTAGCACATTCACGAACCATCGTGTGGTCCCCTACGATGGCGATACTCTCTTCTCCGGCGAACTTTAGGTCCTGTGGGATGCCAGCTATCACAGCTCCTGAGTGGATATGACAGTACTTCCCTAGTCGTGCCCCGCTCTTAATTACAGCGTGGCTCTCGATGATACAGCCTTCACCGATTTCGGTATTCTCCTCGATGAGGGCAAAGGGGTGTACTACGACACCCTCAGCAATCTTAGCCTCTGGGTGTACGGAGGCCAGTGGGCTAATATTTGTATGCGACATTGCAAATAGCTTGATGGATACTACTTATTCTTGACCACTTGTGCCATGAATTCGGCTTCACACACAAGCTTCTCACCTACGAATGCTAGCCCACGCATGTTGGCCACACCTCGGCGTACCTCTGTCAGTAGACGTAGCTTGAAGACAAGTGTATCACCTGGGACGACCTTCTGGCGGAACTTCACGTTGTCAATCTTCATGAAGTACGTCGAGTAGTTCTCTGGGTCATCAATGGTATTGAGTACAAGTAGTCCGCCGACCTGTGCCATGGCCTCAATCTGAAGCACACCAGGCATCACAGGCTCAGTAGGGAAATGCCCCTGGAAGAAGGGCTCATTACCCGAAACGCTCTTCACCCCTACGATGTAGTCAGAGCCAATCTCAATGATCTTATCGACCATGAGGAAAGGATAGCGGTGGGGCAGGAGCTCACGGATGCGATTGACATCTAGCAGTGGCGTTTGATTCGGATCATAGAGAGGTGCCTGGGCTTCGTTTAGCTTAATGTCTTTACGAATCTTGGCCCCCATCTCGTTGTTGATCTTATGACCTGGGCAGAAGGCTATGATGCGCCCACGGATAGGACGTCCAATGAGAGCGAGGTCACCTAGTACATCGAGTAGCTTGTGACGAGCAGGCTCATTGGGGAAGAGGATAGGAGCGTTATTGATATAGCCCAAGGATAGATCCTTCTTGTGAGGTACACCCACGAGGTCACAGATGCTATCAAGCTTCTCCTGAGACATCGGTTCGTCATAAATGACCAAAGCGTTATCTAGGTCTCCACCCTTAATCAAGTTGTGCTGGAGGAGCATCTCTACCTCCCTTACGAAGACGAAGGTACGGCTAGAGGCAATCTCTGTATCAAAGTCTTGCAGGCGCTCTAGTGAAGCGAACTGGTTATCCAGCACGGGAGAGTCGAATGAGACATGCACGTCAATGCCGAAGTGACTATCTGGGAGGAGAATGATGCGAGACTTGCCATCCTCCGAGATTACCTCATGACGCTGCTTGACGATGTAGGGCTCTGCAGCCTGCTCCTGCTCTACGATACCCACTTCGTTGATCGCATCTATATAGGCTTTTGCGCTACCATCTAGGATGGGGAACTCAGGCGCATTTACCTCAATGATGCAGTTCTCTATCCCCTTTGCGTAGAGTGCTGCCATGGCATGCTCAATCGTGCTTACAGAAGCAGCCCCCTTGATGAGTACGGTGCCTCGCTCTGTACCCTTGACATACTCAGAGAGGGCAGGTATCTCGGGTGATCCCTCGAGGTCTACACGGCGAATAATGCGCCCCGTACCAGCAGGAGCGGGGAGGAAAGTAATATCAATGTCCAGACCTGTATGCAGACCCTTGCCGTGAAGGGTAAAGCTCGTCTGAAGCGTCTTTTGCTTATCCATATCTACGTTGGTGTATATCTACTTTGATTGTTGTTGCTTTAGTTCTGCAAGCTCTTTCTCTAGAGCCTGTAGGCGGCGATACATATCGGGGAGCTTTGGCTGGATGACAAAGTTGCGCATTGCTTCCCTTAGAGGCATACCTGGTGAACCCATTAGGACGCTTCCCTCTGGGATATTACTGATGACGCCCGTCTGCCCCCCCATCTCTACTCGGTCACCGATGGTTATATGTCCGCCGATACCCACCTGTCCGCCGAACTTACACCATTTACCAATTTGAGACGAACCAGCTAGACCTACTTGAGAAGCCATCACCGTATGTTCGTCCACGCTACAATTATGGGCAATCTGTACCAGGTTATCTAGCTTCACGCCTCGACGGATGATGGTACTACCCATCACCGCACGGTCAATACATGTATTTGCCCCTATCTCTACATCCTCCTCAAGGATAACGTTCCCTAGCTGAGGTATCTTGTGATAGCCATCTGACTGCGGTGCAAAGCCAAAGCCATCGGCCCCTATGACTGCTCCTGCGTGGATAATGCACCTTGCCCCAATCTTGACATCATGGTAGAGGGTGACATGTGGGTAGATTGTTGCCCCTTCGCCTATGGTTACTCCTTTACCCACATAGGCATGAGGATAGATACGGACCCCACGACCTACCTTCACACCTTGCTCTAGGACGGCATAGGCTCCCACATATACATCCTCACCTAGCTCTACATCCTCTGCTATCAGAGCTGTAGGTGAGATGCCCTCGGGGTGTGAAGCCTGCTGCTGCTCAACCAGCTGCATAAGCTGGGCAAGTGCTGCATAAGGGTCTTTGACACGAATGAGAGTGGGGGAGAGGGGCTGACGAGGAGTAAATTCATCGCTGACGAGGAGTATAGAAGCCTCCGTAGAGTAAGCGTAGGACTCGTATTTGGGGTTCGCAAGGAAGGCTAAATCACCCTCTTTGGCTGTCTCAATCTTACCGAACCCAGATACTGAGACCGAGGCATTACCTTCGATCCGTCCATCGATAAGAGGTGCTATCTGTGCGGCACTAAACTGCATCTATCTAGTGTATATCAATTGGTGAGACTCTCTAGGCCTCTACGAGTTTATTCTTAATAAGGATATCTGCCATCTGGTGACGTAGCTTCTCAGCTTCGGCTGCAGCACCGCTGGCGAAAGCCTCAGTGTTGTCTGCATAGATGATGCTTCGAGAGGCATTGACGAGTAGCCCACACTGGCTATTTAGCCCATGTAAGGCAACTTCCTCCAGACTGCCATTTTGGCTCCCAACGCCTGGAACGAGGAGGAAGGACTCGGGGACAATCGCACGTACTCGCTCTAGCATTGAGGCCTTCGTTGCCCCCACGACATACATGAGCTGGTCACTACCACCCCAAGCTAGGCTCTTCTTGAGTACAAGCTCGAAGAGTGCATCCCCATCCTCAGTCTTGGTGAGTTGGAAGTCCTCTGCCCCCTCGTTGGAGGTAAGGGCGAGTAAGACAACCCAATGGTGGGTATACTTTAGGAAGGGAAGTACGCTGTCGCTTCCCATATAGGGGGCTACGGTGAGTGCATCCACCTTGAGGTGCTCAAAGAAGCTACGGGCATACATATCACTCGTATTCCCGATGTCACCTCGCTTGGCATCAGCGATGATGAACTGATCTGGGTACTGCTGACGCAGGTACTCTATAGTCTTCTCGAAAGCTAGGATGCCAAAGGACCCCATGCTCTCATAGAAGGCGAGGTTGGGCTTATACGCCACACAGAGGTGGGCTGTGGCATCAATGATTCGCTTGTTGAACGCAAAGATGGGGTCATCCTCACTCAATAGGAATTGCGGAATCTTGCGTACATCGGTATCTAACCCAATGCAAAGGAAGGACTTCTTCCTCCGTATATTATCAAATAGTTCTTCTTTTGTCATGGATTGCTATGCTACTAAAGAGGGTGACTGACCAGATGTATATCATACCTTCTAGAAAGAATCTCTAGTGTTTTTTGAAAAGATGTCTAGTCCCTTTCGGAACAATCTCTAGAGCTTTGGGAAAAATATAGGATTCCTTTTTCTGAAGCGAGTATGTGATACTAGAGAGCAGCTTCCTTCATTCGTTCAATATTCTCTGCGATGATTAGTTCGTCAATGATGGGCTGTATCTCACCAGACATAATCGCAGACAGATTATACAACGTGAGGTTGATACGGTGATCAGTTACGCGCCCCTGGGGATAGTTGTAGGTGCGTATCTTAGCCGAGCGGTCTCCTGTGGAAACCATAGTCTTACGGCGTGCGGCAATCTCTTCATTGTGCTTGGTGAGCTCGATATCGTAGAGCTTCGTGCGGAGCATCTGCATGGCGAGCTCACGGTTTGCCAACTGGGTACGAGCCTGTTGGCAGACGACCACGATGCCTGTAGGCTTGTGGGTGAGCTGGACCTTTGTTTCTACTTTGTTTACATTCTGTCCACCAGCCCCGCCAGAGCGTGCGGTCTGCATCTCTATATCGGCAGGGTTTAGGACAACGTCTACCTCCTCTGCCTCTGGGAGCACGGCGACAGAGGCAGCTGATGTATGGACACGACCTTGGGTCTCTGTCTCAGGTACTCGCTGCACTCGGTGGACACCACTCTCATACTTGAGTACCCCATAGACACCATCCCCAGAGACGGTGAAGACAATTTCCTTATAGCCACCAGCAGTACCCTCGCTAACGCTTGTGACTTCTGTTGTCCATCCTCGCCCTTCACAATAGCGTACGTACATGCGGTAGAGATCTCCAGCAAAGAGTGCTGCCTCATCCCCACCTGTGCCGCCACGGATCTCCATGACGACATTCTTTGCATCCTCAGGATCTGCAGGGATGAGTAGGAGCTTGATCTCCTCCTCTAGTGAAGGGATACGATCCTCGGCCTCCTGCACCATCTCACGAGCCATAGTACGCAGCTCTGGGTCACTCTCTGTCTCTAGTGTATCCTTCCCCTCTTGGATATTCCCAAGAAGGTTTCGGTACTCCTTCCCCTTATCCAATATGCGCTCTAGATCTCGATACTCCTTGCTGAGTTTCATAAATCGCCTTTGGTCAGCGATAACATCGGGTGCAGTGATGAGGGTGGTGATCTCTTGGAAGCGTACCTCCAAGCTCTCTATACGACTAAGCAGGTCGTTCTCTATGGCCATGAATGGGATGTGGGGTAAAGGAAAAAATCAATGAGTAAAGGACACCTACCGACTATTCATAGGTCAGTGTGCCATGTGGACTATAAATTGTAAGCTTGTTCTTGGGTGCATCCTCAACGCGCCCAATAATGCGAGCCTGGACACCGAAGCTCTCTGATATTTCAATAATGCGTGCTGCATCCTCTGCAGCAACATATAGCTCCATGCGATGCCCCATATTAAAGACCTTGTACATCTCCTGCCAGGGTGTCTTACTTTCTCTCTGGATAAGGTCAAAGAGTGGAGGTATGGGGAACATGTTATCCTTAATTACATGCTTTCCTTCAACGAAGTGAAGCACCTTCGTCTGTGCCCCACCAGAGCAGTGTACCATGCCATGGATTTTTGGACGAAGTTCGTCTAGTACTTGCTTGATGATTGGGGCATAAGTACGTGTGGGGGATAGAATGAGTTTACCAGCGTCTAGCGGTGTCCCTTCGATTGGGGTCGTGAGGCTACACGTACCACTATATACTAGTTCCTCAGGTGTAGCAGCATCATAGCTCTCGGGGTAACGCTGTGCCAGCCTATGCTCTAGCACGTCATGGCGGGCTGATGTAAGGCCGTTGCTACCCATACCACCATTATATTCCTTCTCGTAGGTTGCTTTTCCGAAAGAAGATAGTCCTACGATGACGTCTCCAGCTTGGATATGTGCGTTGTCAATCACGTCACTGCGCTTCATTCGGCATGTGACTGTGCTATCGACGATGATGGTTCGTACCAAGTCTCCGACATCAGCTGTCTCACCACCTGTAGCATATACGCCGATGCCCTGCTCTCGTAGCTCGGAGAGAAGCTCCTCGGTGCCATTGATGATTGCGGCTATTACTTCTCCTGGGATTAGGTGTTTATTTCGACCAATCGTGGAGGAGACGAGGATGCCATCGACAGCTCCTACACAGAGAAGGTCATCAATATTCATGATTAGTGCATCCTGGGCAATCCCTTTCCATACAGATAAATCCCCAGTTTCTCGCCAATAAAGGTAGGCTAAGGAGGACTTGGTCCCTGCGCCATCGGCATGCATAATGTTGCAGTATGCCTCATCACGGCCAAGGATGTCGGGGATAATCTTGCAAAAGGCCTTTGGATAAAGTCCCTTGTCTACGTTGCGAATGGCATTGTGGACGTCTTCCTTGGAGGCTGAGACCCCTCGTTGCATATAACGCTCGTTCATACCTTATATATGCTGCTACCTAAGACGAAGGACATCACCTTCCTCGGGGACGTAATCTCCGTCCTTATTATTGAGTTTATAAAGACGCTCTAGGCGTATGCCATAGCGCTGAGAAATCTCGTGCATGGAATCTCCAATACGCACCGTGTAGGTGGAGTAGCGGAGGGATGCTTCCTTATTTTTAGGCTCTAGGTACACGATGTCACCTTCACTCAGAGGGTAGTCTTCAGGTGTATCGTTGTACTTAGCTAGTTTCTTGGCTGGGATACCCATGTCCTCAGCTATCCGCTCGTAGGTATCGTTCTGATCAGCTAGCACGTACAGGAGTCCGTAGCTGATATAGGATGGGCGCATGGGACGATCATACTTGGTTGCATGTGTAGGCTTTGAGTGAGTGGGGGTAAAGGAGCGGTCTCCCTTATACCAAGATGGATATTCACCATGATCGAAGGTGTAGAGTTCGTAGTCTTCGATAGTCTTAATCAGCATGTTGGCATAGCCCTTATTTGTAGCGTATCCAGAGAGCTGAAGCCCCTTTGCCCAACCTCGGTAATCGTCATAGCGAAGGGCAAAAAGTCGCTGGTAGCGTTTCCCCTTGAGGAATAGTGAATGATCTTCGTATGAATCTCGTGCTGAAGGGTAGCTTCGGAAGCAATCATTGGGGTTATCATCCCTCTTATAAGTACGCTTACCTTGCCAAGTGGAGTGACACTTGATGCCGAAGTGATTGTTGTGTACTTGGGCGAGAGTACTAGTCCCAGCTCCAGTCTCGATAATCCCTTGAGCCAAAGTAATGCTGGCGGGTATTGCATATCGATCCATCTGCCTCTTAGCCTCAGAGCTATAGGTGCGGATATAGTCCATATGCCCTGCTTTGCGGGTGGTCTGGGCAGACAAAGCTCCTATATGTAATAGGAGTAGAGACACGAGAAGTCCCCAGGTGAAACCTAAATGACCTCGACTATACCGATGATTTATTCCCATTAATCTACACATCAATCTACCAAACGTACTTAAACTCACATAGCTATGCACGGGCGCAAAGATACAAATTAAATGAGGAATGCCCCGAGACGAGGGATACAGGAGCATGGATAGAGGTTAGGGGGAAGTAGAGAATGAAACTAACTTAGGATTGGGAGCTGGATAGAATCACTGGAGGAAGTTTATATCACAGATGAAAAACATGAAGAAGAAGTCGTCATTATATAGCTCAAAGGGCTATACTCCGATATAGAGTATAGCCCTTTGACTTGTGGTTTGATATTGTGCGTGACAACTACTTTGTGAGGATTTCGTATGTGTCTTTGGCAATCATGTACTCTTCGTCTGTAGCGACGACGACTACCTTGACCCTGCTATCTGTAGCACTGATGACCATGCTCTTGCCACCGACAGCCTGAGCGTTAAGCGTCTCATCGAGCTTGATGCCTAGGAACTCCAGCCCACTACATACATCCGTACGCATAGGAGGGCGGTTCTCCCCTACACCCGCCGTGAAGACGAGGAGGTCAATCCCCCCAAGGGCAGCGGCATAGGCACCGACATACTTCTTGATCCTATAGGCATGCATAGCGATGGCGAGTGCATCACGATGGCTACCCTCACCTGCCGCCTTAGCGATGTCACGCATGTCAGAGCCCTGTGTACCGATACCGGAGATACCGCTCTTCTTGGTCAGGAGGTGGGTTAGGTCGGCTTGATCGAGGTGCGTCTTGCCTGGCTCAGCCTTCTTGAGGTAGGGAGCGATGAACTCAGGGTCGAAGTCATTCTTGGTAAGCAGGAAGTCCAGCACACCACTATCTATATCCCCAGCACGAGTCCCCATGATGAGGCCTTCGCTCGGGGTAAGGCCCATCGAGGTATCGATGCTCTTACCATTGAGGATCGCTGCCATGGAAGCTCCACTGCCAATATGTGCCGTGACGATACGGCTGTTCCCTAGGTCGATACCTGCGATCTCTGCTCCACGGTGGCTGACGAAGTCGTGGCTTGTACCATGGAAGCCATAGCGCCGGATGCGGTACTTCTCATAGAAAGCATAGGGGAGTGCATACATATAGGCATGCTCGGGCATCGTCTGGTGGAAGGCCGTATCGAAGATCCCTACCTGAGGAGTATTGGGGAGCACCTTCGTCACAGCCTCGATACCCAGGATGTTCGCAGGGTTGTGCAGCGGAGCTAGCTGGGCACACTCGTGGAGCTTAGCGATGACCTCGGGGGTGATACGTACGCTCTCGGCGAAGCGCTCAGCACCATGTACCAGGCGGTGCCCAATGGCATCAATCTCATCAAAAGAGTGGACGAATTTCTCCTCCTTGAGGATGTCAAGGATGATCTCTACGCCACGGGTGTGATTGGGGATGTCGAGGTGACGCTCCTCCTTCTTGCCGTCTGGCTTACGGAAGGTGATGAAGGGGTCGGCGATGCCCACACGCTCTTCGTTGCCCGAGGTGAGTACCTTGTAGGTGGGGAGCTCAATGAGGGCAAACTTCAGAGAGGAGCTACCGCAGTTTAGGACTAGTATCTTCATAATATAAGTATCTATGCAGAGATTGGTGAGGACTAACCCTTCTTGGCCTTGAGGGCTATGGACTGATTAGCGGTGATAGCAGCCATCTTGTAGATATCCTCTACGGAGGCTCCACGGCTTAGGTCATTGACAGGAGCAGCCATACCCTGTAGGACTGGACCTACAGCCTCGGCACCTGCTAGACGCTGGACGAGCTTGTAGCCGATATTACCTGCCTCGAGTGTGGGGAAGATTAGGACGTTGGCCTTACCTGCCACAGGGCTACCGGGAGCCTTGAGCGAGGCAACCTAACCTTGCCTACGAGGGCTGCATCGAGCTGGAGCTCACCATCGAGCTGAAGGTCGGGAGCCTGCTCCTTAGCTAGGCGGGTAGCCTCGACAACCTTATCGACCATCTCGTGGTGTGCACTTCCCTTGGTGGAGAAGCTAAGCATAGCGATACGTGGCTCTATATTTGCGATAGCACGAGCGGACTCCGCAGAGGAGATAGCTATCTGTGCTAGCTCAGTGGCTGTAGGATTAGGCATCACGGCGCAGTCAGCGAAGAGGAGTAGGCCATTGTCGCCATAATCACCATGGGGGAGGAACATCATGAAGATACCACTCACACAGCTAATCCCTGGGGTAGTCTTGATGATTTGTAGGGCGGGACGCAGGACGTCACCAGTAGCGTTGATAGCTCCTGCGAGCTCTCCGTCAGCATCGCCAGCCTTAATCATGAGGCAGCCAAGGTAGAGAGGATCCTCAACGAGAATAGCAGCTTGCTCCTCCGTCAAGCCCTTTGCTTTGCGGAGCTGAAGGAGTAGGTCAATGTAGTCTTGCTTCTTAGCGTGCTTCTTGGGGTCTAGCAGCGTAGCCTTCTCTATGTTGCGTAGGCCAAGGTCATGCGCACGAGAGCGGATGGAGTAGGGATCACCGATGAGCGTGATGCGGACGATGCCATCCCGGAGGAGTCGGTCTGCTGCTTTGAGTGTACGTTCTTCTGTGCCTTCAGGGAAAACGATGTGTTGAGGGTTAGCTTTAGCCCTGTCAATAATGTCTTGAATCAAGTCCATAGCGACGATAAAGTTGATATTTAATGATTTCTTTATGCCCAAAGGTACGCATTCTAAGGAATATGGAAGAGTGAAGGATGTCAGAAAGAAACGTTGGATCAACTACGGAAATCAAGAAAGTGACTGGGAAAAGGAAGAAAGAGAAGAGATCAAGAAGGAGGTAAAGAAATCAAATAAAGAAAACTAGTCTAAACTTAGATTATGGCCCTCTCTAGTGTATCAGCATATATCAGTGAATAGAGTAGCGAGCATCGAGTTATATCCTTGATACCAGTATGTGGCACTCTCGGGGCTGTCTTGCTTGTTGATTTTGCTTGGCTGTGTGTATCCTCTTGAGGAGGGAAAGATTGCTTCGTTGGGCAGATGACTGATGTGACTTTATATCTGACTTGGGGTGAGGTTGCTCCAGTATATCCAGCTTGCCCTCCCCAGTTGGATGAGGAACTAGCTGAACCAATAGAAAAGACAGAGACGCCGAGGAGCCAATGCTTCCTCAGCGTCTCTCTTGCTGTTGGTGGGTAGGAGGGTGAAGTGCTATTTCACCTACTCCCCCCTAAGAAGAGCACTATAGTCTTTAGTCCAGAGGATGAACCATATCTTCGGGACGTACCCACTTGTCGAAATCTTCTGCGCTGACGTAGCCTAGGCGAAGAGCCTCCTCCTTGAGCGTCGTGCCGTTGCGGTGAGCGGCATTAGCGATTTCAGCAGCCTTGTAATAGCCAATGTGGGTATTGAGTGCCGTGACGAGCATGAGGGAGTTGTTTAGGAGCTCCTTGATGCGTGGGTGGTTTGGCTCGATGCCTGACACACAATGGATGTCGAAGGAGACAGCTGCATCACCGAGGAGCTGTGCGCTCTGCAGGAAGTTTGCTGCCATCACGGGCTTGAAGACATTCAGCTCAAAGTGTCCTTGCATCCCTGCCACAGAGATCGTGGTATCGTTCCCCGCTACTTGAGCGCAGACCATGGTCATAGCTTCGCACTGCGTGGGGTTTACTTTGCCTGGCATGATTGAGGATCCTGGCTCATTGGCTGGGATTATAATTTCACCGATACCGCTACGAGGGCCGGAGGCAAGAAGACGGATGTCGTTAGCGATCTTGTTGAGGGAAACAGCGACCTGCTTCAGTGCGCCATGGCTCTCGACAATGGCGTCATGGGCAGCGAGTGCCTCAAACTTGTTTTGTGCTGTGACAAAGGGTAGTCCCGTAAACTCTGCGATGTGACGTGCAACCACGACATCGTAGCCCTTAGGTGTGTTGAGCCCCGTACCTACGGCTGTACCGCCGAGGGCAAGTTCTGCTAGGTGGGGGAGGGTGTTCTCTATGGCCTTAATGCCATGCTCTAGTTGAGCAGCATAGCCACTGAACTCCTGGCCTAAGGTAAGTGGGGTGGCATCCATCAGGTGTGTACGTCCGATCTTCACCACGTCAGCCATCTCCTTGGCCTTACGGTCAAGTGCCTTCTGTAGCTGGCGAAGACCTGGGAGGGTTACTTCGACGACCTTCTTGTAGCAGGCGATGTGCATGCCCGTGGGGAACGTGTCGTTGGAGGACTGGGATTTATTGACGTCGTCATTAGGGAGCAGGGTCTTCTCTCCTTCTCCGATTGTCTTCCCTGCGAGCTGATGTGCGCGGTTAGCAATGACTTCGTTTACGTTCATATTGCTCTGCGTCCCCGAGCCTGTCTGCCAGATGACGAGCGGGAATTGATCGTCGAGCTTCCCTGCGAGTATTTCATCACAGACTGCTGCGATGAGATCACGCTTCTCTAGGGGAAGTACTCCGAGCTCATGGTTAGCAAAGGCTGCACCCTTCTTGAGGTAAGCGAAGCCTCGGATTATATCCAAGGGCATCGAGGCAGGCTGACCAATCTTGAAGTTGTTGCGGGAGCGTTCGGTCTGAGCTCCCCAGAGCTTGTCGGCAGGCACCTTGACTTCTCCAAGGGTATCCTTTTCGATTCTGTAGTCCATTACTATATATCTTAAAATTGTACGTAAGGCTTACTTATGTACCGCAAAAGTACCAAGAGAAAACGAATTACACAGCAACGACAGGGTGTATGTAGGAGGAAGGCAAAGAGGAATGACATGAAAAGGGCTTCGTTTCCCCAGCAGCTTAGCACGCTGACCCAAGGAAACGAAGCCCTCATAGTCGCTCTCGAGGAGCTCCTAAATACTACTTATATAGATAGCGACGGATGCTCTGCTTGGGGGTCTTCTCGAAAGGCTCCGTGCGTAGCTCGAAGCGCTGTACCTTCTCGTAGCTCCCGACTTGCTCGTTGAGGCTTGCTCGCTGTGCTTGGATGAGCTTCCATCCCTCCTCGAGGCTAAGCCCATGCTCCTCGAGCAGTTGCTGATTAGGGACAATTACCGCCTCTAGCTTCCCCTCTCGCATGAGTACGAGGCTCTCTTGTACGTAGGGAATAAGCCCAATCTTCGCCTCTATCTCCTCTGGGTAAATGTTCTGTCCATTTCCCCCTAGGAGCATTGCCTTCGAGCGACCACGGATATAAAGGAAGTGATCGCTGTCCATCGTCCCTAGGTCACCTGTACGTAGCCATCCATCTTCGGTGAAGAGGGCGGCGGTCTGCTCGGGATTCTTGTAGTAGCCCATACATACATTCTCTCCTCGTACTTGGATTTCGCCTATGGCATCTTTGTCCTGTCCGTTGCTCGTGTGTTCACTCTCCTCGAGGGGGGCGATACGAGCCTCCATGTAGGGGTGTAGCACCTGACCGCAGGAGCGTAGACGCCACTGTCGAGCATCCACATAGGAGATTAGGGGGGCACACTCCGTCATGCCATAGCCGACTGTGATGGGGAAGCCTATCCGCTTGAGGAACTCTCCTACCTCGGGATTTAACGCTGCACCCCCTACAATCACCTGTCGAAAGGCTCCACCTAGTCCCTCGGTGAGCTGCTTCCTGATCTTGCTGTAAACGATCCCCCGCAAGATGGGCAGGGAAAGCATGAAGCGTACCTTCCGACTCTTAAGCACAGGCTGCAGCGTGTTTTGGTAGATCTTCTCCAGCACCAGCGGTACAGAGATGACGATGGTGGGTCGAACCTTCTTAAATGCTACCCCGAGGATCTTGGGTGAGGGTACCTTGCCGAGGATGACCACGTGTGTACCAGAGGCGATGGCAAGGAATAAGTTAATCATACAGCTGTAGACGTGGGCCATCGGGAGGAAGCATAAGAGTACCTCCTCGGAGCGAATGATATCTCGCTCCATACAGAAGACGAGGTTCCCAGCGAAGTTGTTTCCTGAGAGCATCACCCCCTTGCTAAAGCCAGTCGTCCCAGAGGTATAGTTCAGTACAACGAGCTCGCTATTTGGGGTGTGGTAATAATGTATATCCTCGGGCTTCATTCCGTTAGGATAGCGACCTGCGAAGTCTTCCTTCGCTTTCTTCTGCTCTTGCTCTACCGCAGCTTGATCTACAGCCCAGAGGACGCGCCCTCCCTCTTGGAAGTCCAAGACGGCAGATATCGCAGGTACTTCCTCAGGACTCATTGCACTCCAAAGGCTCTCATTGATACCGAGTAGCTTGGCCTCCGAATGGCTGATGATCTGCATCGCATCACGAGGGGGAAAGTCCTGAAGGATGGGTACAATCACACCCCCGAAGGTGATGACGGCGAGGAAGAATGTCGCCCATTCAGCCGAATCCTTTCCCATCAAGGCGACCTTGTCACCTCGCTGTAGACCATGGTGAGCGAAGAAGAGATGCCATTTCTCTATTTCCTCGGCCATCTGAGCGTAGGTATAGGATCGCCCCTCGTAGTTAGACATCGCAGGTTGCTGCCAATGTTTCTTGAAGCTATCCTCTATGAGTGAGATGAGGTTCTTATCAATCATCCTTATAAAGCTAAGTTATGCTGTCTTGTCAAGCTGAGTAAACCTGTGTGCTTTGTGCTTATTGCGCCACGAAGGAGACTAATCCTGCACACAATTCAAAATCTGTGCAAATATACTCCTTTTCCCCTTACCTCGTAGTCTTGCACCCCTTCCTCTGGGGGAAACTACGACCCTCTTGACCCTCTTTTCACACCTTGCTAATAAGACGAAGGGATACCTTGGGAGAGGTATCCCCGTAACCTCCCCATAGCTTTCCCCGTAACCTCTCTAGAGGTATCGGGGATACCTCCGATGAGGTTTCCTTGGTACTCCTAGAGGGTGGTTGCTGGGGCTACTTTAGGGTGAGGCTAAGAAAGGTCAGAGAGCTAGATATTGTACTTTGGCTCTATTGTCGGGAGGATTTCTCTGAGTCGATCAAGGTAAGGCCACCAAGGTTTGTCGGACTCATCCTCATGAAATTCCCCTTCAATCTTTGCGACTTTGTGCTCAAAGTGTGGGTCGTTGCATAGTTTAGAGATGATAAGCCCTCTAAAGTCCACGAGTGCACCATCGAGAGGAATTCCATGATTGAGATACTGCTAGGTCATACTCTAAGCCTGAGGTTCATTTAGCCTAAGAGATAGACATAGTTTGCATTCGGGGCTATGGGGAGAAACTTCTAGATCCCCTCTAAGTGTATCTGTGAGTTTGTGCGTTCTGCCGTTGCTAGGCTAGAGCTGTTATGTTTTTTCGTTTCTGGGTATGGTTCTTGAAGTCTGGAGCGGAAGTTTCTCTTTGGGGTTAGAGGGCTTTACCAGTGATGAATAGCCAATCAAGGATAAATATATCAGTAAGAAATAGTAGCTTTGGAAACCGATTGACTTGGCTGTATGATCCCCATAAATGAACTACAGCTGAGGGAAGATGCGTTTTGATGATACGAGCTATTATATATAATGGGTAAGATTATTGCCTTGGCCAACCAAAAGGGAGGCGTGGGTAAAACAACAACAGCGATAAATCTCGCAGCCTCTTTGGCTTCGCTGGAGAAGCGTGTACTCTTGGTCGATGTGGATCCTCAGGCCAATGCCTCCTCTGGACTTGGCGTTGAGGGTAGTGAGATTGGCAAGACCATCTATGAATGTCTGTGCTCTGGCCTTCCAGCAAAAGAGGTCATCATCCCTTCGATGGTTGAAGGGCTAGATATTCTCCCCTCACACATAGATCTTGCAGGGGCTGATTTAGAGCTATTGGAGCGAGATCGAAGAGAATTTGTCCTCAAGGAGGTACTGGCACCCATCGTGGATCAGTACGACTATATCCTGATCGATTGCTCTCCATCGCTGGGAATCATTACGGTTAATGCCCTTGTTGCCTCAGACTCGGTACTAATCCCTGTGCAATGTGAGTATTTTGCCCTAGAGGGTATCTCTAAGCTCCTAAATACAGTGCGTATCGTACGCCAGCGCCTGAACCCTAGGCTAGAGATAGAGGGCTTCCTTATGACGATGTATGATAGCCGTACGAGACTAAATAATCAGATCTATGAGGAGGTCAAGAGCCACTTTAAGACTCTTGTTTTCGAGACGGTGATTCAGCGTAATGTCAAGCTGGGAGAGGCGCCTAGCCATGGCCTGCCTGCGCTACTCTATGATGCCGATAGCCGTGGGGCGGTAAACCACTTGCAGTTAGCCACAGAGCTAATTAATAAGAATAAGTAGTAGATGACAAAAGCAAAGCATAAGAGTGTCCTTGGTCGTGGGCTGGGTGATCTGCTTGGTGGCGGAGAGCCTGAGCCAATAGCAGGAGCCTCATCAATTCAAGAGCTCTTAATAGGGAAGATTCTACCCAACAGTAATCAGCCTCGTCGAGAGTTTGATGAGGAGAAGCTTGCAGAGTTAGCTGCATCCCTGCGTTCCATAGGGCTCGTGCAGCCTATCACGGTGCAGCAGATCGACTCTGACCAATACATGATTATATCAGGGGAGCGACGCTGGAGAGCGGCACAGATGGCTGGGCTGGCAACGCTACCTGCATATGTGCGTCCTACTCGTCCAGAGGAGGTGATGGAGCTGGCACTTGTAGAGAACATCCAACGGGAAGATCTGAATGCAATAGAAATTGCTCTGGCCTATCAGCAGATTATTGAGACACATCATCTCAAACACGAAGAGCTAGCAGAGCGCGTAGGAAAGAAGCGTGCGACTGTCACCAATTACCTCCGTCTCCTCCGCCTCCCAGCCGAACTTCAACTAGGCTTAACGCAGCGCCTCATTGATATGGGGCATGCCCGTGCCCTCCTACAGGTAGAGGACACAGAGCGTCAGATAGAGCTCTATAATCTCATCCTACAGGAGCATCTCAGTGTGCGAGCCGTAGAAGAGCTGGCTCGTGCCATTAAAGAGGAGGGTGCCAAGGAAGAGTATCCAACTGCACCACAGACCAAGAAGCCTAAAGCTACTAAGCGAGAAGATTACCGTCTGCTAGAGCAGCATTTAAATCAAGTCCTCTCCTCCAAGGTCTCCCTGAAGTGCAATGCGCAGGGTAAGGGGAAGCTCACCATACCCTTTGATAATGATGAGGAGCTAGAGCGAATCATGCAGCTCTTTGAGCGAATACAGCACTGAGGGCTTACTTAGACGATTCATTGGTTTTGCTTGTGCGGATTGATTCATTTCTTCTCGTAGTGCTACTTGCTCTTACCTGTAGGTGTTGGGCTGTGGCATCGCCTGTAGATTCTATTTTTATGAGCGAGGGAGATTATCCCGCACTTGTAAAGCAGGTTGATGGACGAATGTATGCATCGAAGCAGAAGACCTCGTCTCCTTATCTAAGAGACTTGTGGAGTGATAGTTTGAGTAGACATGTAGATAGCATTCAGACGCAGGCTTATTCACAAGATACCCTTACAACAAAAGCTCTCTCTCGCTCGATTGAGGCGAGTCTCTGGAAGCCTCATTCGGGAAAGGCTATGCTATGGGCTCTACTCCCAGGCGGTGGTCAGATCTATAATCGTAAGTATTGGAAGCTCCCAATTGTATGGGGGGCATTCATGGCTTGTTTCTACTCCGTATCTTGGAATAGTCGGCAGTACCAAGATTATCATGCCGCCTATCGGGATATCATGAGTGAGAATCCAGCACAGAATACTGCTTGGCTTGTCTTTGCTCCAGCTGGGGCGAAGGCAGAGGATTATGCCCAATACTCCTCACTCAAACAGACGCTTAAAAGAGGAAATGACTTCTATCGGCGCTACCGTGACCTGAGTATCGTGGTGAGTGTCCTTGTATATGGTCTGTCTATCCTTGATGCGTATGTAGATGCTGAGCTATATACCTTTGATATTAGTCCTGATTTGTCTCTCAAGGTAGTCCCCGAGGTTGGAATGCCTAAGCTCGGTAACCCTTCGTTTCAGCTGGGGGTAAACTGCAGCCTCACCTTCTAAATGGATCTTATATGAAATCCTATATCAAGGTAATCACCACCATTCTACTCTTTCTCTCTACACTCTCGCTCCGTGCGCAAACGGATAGTGTACGAGGACGTACTACTTCTAGCTTAACACTAGCCTCTGCGCTCCTAGACCCTATTACACTACCTGCTTCCCTTGATCAGGATGTAGAGCGATTACTTGAGCGCTGGTATAGTGGGTATGGCCAGCACAAGGGTGTGCGAGGGAGTACGCGTTATACTCCCTCATCTGTTTCCATCCCTTATACTCCTGATAGCGTGTACATACGCATGCTGAATAAGATGCCTTCAGCAATGCGATTTAGCTACAACCCTCTCGTGAGAGAGGCCATTGAGCTCTACCTTTTCCGCCGAAGAGGGTTGCTGAGCTCTATGCTTTCCTTGGCAGATCTCTACTTCCCAGAGATCGAAGTTACTCTAGATAAGAACGCTCTCCCCATGGAGCTTCGTTACCTAGTTATTGTAGAGTCGGCACTTAATCCAAAAGCAATCTCTCCAGCTGGTGCTGCTGGTCTCTGGCAGCTGATGCTCCCTACTGGTAAGATCTATGGTCTGTCAGTGAATAGTCTTGTAGATGAACGTATGGATCCAGTGAAGAGCACCGAGGCTGCTTGCCGCTTTCTGAAGGATCTTTACCGTATCTATGGCGACTGGTGGCTTGTCCTAGCTGCTTACAACTGTGGCCCGGGGAATGTTAATCGTGCCCTACGAAGGACTGGCATAGAGAAACCTAACTTCTGGGAAATCTATCGCTATCTACCTAACGAAACGCGTCGCTATATACCACTTTTTATAGGTGCTTACTTTGCGATGCACTACCATCGGGAGTACGGCATCGTGCCACGAGAACTGGGGCGTCCTTTAGCGACTGAGTACTATACAGCCTCTCATCGTGTGACCTTTGATCGTATCTCTGAGCTTACTGGGGTAGATACTGAGACCATCTCAGCCTTCAACCCTCAGTTCCGTCGTGGGATTATACCTGGCAATAACCAACCTTATCCTGTGCGCCTCCCTCTCTCTGCAATTATTAAGTTAGATAGCTTGAGTGAAGAGGTCTCTTCTCCAGAGCTTCGAGTCAACCTTGAAGGTCCAAGTAGTAGTACGGTAGGCAAGAAAAGTCAAAAAGAATCTACAGAAGGAGTAGAAGAGGCTACCTCGACCACGAAGACAAAGAAGAGGGATAGGGCATCTAAACGTGATAGGCAATCTAGAAAGGCCAAAGCAAATAGCCACTCAACGCATAAGGTTCGCTCTGGTGAAACCCTTTATTCCATTGCTCACAAGTACGGGGTTTCTGTATCTGAGCTCAAGAGAGCTAATGGTCTGAAGTCTGATCGCCTCAGTGTCGGGCAGAGTATCTCGGTACATAAGAAGTAATCATCAATAATAACAAGCTATAAAACAATGAAACAGCCAACTCTTGTCGTACTCGCTGCTGGTATGGGCAGTCGCTACGGAGGTCTTAAGCAGCTGGATGGACTTGGTCCTTCGGGGGAAACAATCATGGACTATTCAATCTATGATGCCATCCGTGCTGGCTTTGGTAAGGTCGTATTTGTCATTCGTCACACTTTTGAGCAGGAGTTCCGTGAGAAGATTATCTCAAAGTATGAACACAAAATCCCTGTTGAAGTGGTTTTCCAAGACCTGGATAAGCTCCCTGCTGGCTATACTGTCCCCGAGGGCCGTGAGAAACCCTGGGGAACAAACCATGCTGTGATGATGGCCGAAGCTGTTGTCAAGGAGCCTTTTGCTGTAATTAACGCTGATGACTTCTATGGTCGCCATGGTTTTGCCACATTAGCGGATAAGCTACGTAGCTTCTCTGACACAAGGGATAAATACTGCATGATTGGGTATCGTGTCGGTAATACGTTAAGCGAAAGCGGAACAGTCGCTCGCGGTGTCTGTCAGGTGGATGAGCGAGGCTTCCTAACAGAGGTAGTTGAGCGAACGGCTATTGCTCGAGGAGAGGATGGGCGCATCTCTTTCACCGATGAGAATGGAGAGGTGCAGTATCTCGATGATAACACTCCTGTGTCAATGAATATGTGGGGCTTTACTCCAGATTACTTTGACTACTCGAATGAACTCTTCTGCCATTTCCTGAAGGCTCTGGATACAAACCCCAAGTTTGAATACTATATCCCGCTTCCAGTTAATCTCCTTGTCGCAGAGAAGAAGGTGACAGTTGAAGTGTTGGATACTCCAGACCAGTGGTTTGGTGTTACTTATGCTGCCGATCGCCCAGATGTGGTTGCTAAGATTCAATCTCTTGTCGACGCAGGCGAGTACCCAAGCAAACTTTTCTAGTATCTCCATCTAACCTCAAACTTACTGCGTAAGGGTAGGGCTACAAATCCCAGTAGCCCTACCCTTGCGCTTTTATGTATATCCCTTGTGCTCCTTCATCTCATTCTGTAGAGTGCAACCATACAACAGATGTCGTCTTATGATTCCTCATGCCCCCTTTGTGCATCTTCTTGTGTGGGAGAGGCTATTTGATGACCACTTTTTGCCTTATCTGGTGTTTTTTGCAATGCACTGAAAACCAAAATGTTATTTTCATTCTTGGAAGCATTGCCAATGAGTTACCATAACTCGTCGCAACAAGTTATGGTAACTCGCTCAAACGAGTTATGGTAAGTCGTTGTAGAGAGTTATGGTAAGTCTCTGAAGCGACTTATGGCAACTCGTTGTCCCTCTCCACAAACTCCCTAAAAAGGATGTTGTCACCGAACTTGGTCTGGATTATAATTGCTCCCTACATATAATATAGTGTAGCATATATAAATACTTATCTAGGGCAATTGAGGTGTAAGATATCGGAGATTCAGCTACGAGGTAGTCACTCTACGTCTGAAAAATGCCCCCTTGTCGGCCTTGGGTTATGGGGAGTGCATCTTGGGTTGTATGGGTGGATCCAAATTTTCTTACGAATTTTCCTCATCCTAAGTTATTGAATTTAAGTCTGATGATATCGTGTGTAGCTTTAATCTGATCAATAAATTTGGAATTATATTTGGAATTGAAGAATAAAAAGCATTACCTTTGCAAC
>NZ_JDFF01000017.1 GCF_000565015.1 Porphyromonas catoniae ATCC 51270 | reverse complement strand
GTCTTGTCATATCTACTACGACAAGAAATCGCCGACCTATAAGTACTACGACCATGACATCCCTCCTATGCGGGGGATTGCTTTTGGTTTGTAGCAGAAGGCTATTGCTCCCGAGGGGCAGCGTGCTTCTACGCTGAGTGAGCCAGTCCAGGATGAGCTCCCTTATAGCTTCGAGATTCAGCCTTTTGATGATGGCCTCTTAGCTTATTGGACGCATTATGGTATCTATGAAGATACCCTCAGTCGCTTTCGAGTGCGGTCACTGAAGAGCTATAGGAGCCAGACGAAGGAGGGTAAGCCCTTTGAGTTGAAGGCTAGCCCTACAGAGCCTATCTATGCCTATATCGGTAATGGCTACATTAAGATTTATCGCCCCAACAGCTCGAAGATGCGCTTCCTCTATGGAGGGCGAATACCTAGTCCTTATTGTTTCGGGATGGAGCAGCTCCCCAGTAAAGGCGATATACTCTTCATTACGGGAGGGGAGAAGGACGTTCTCTCACTTTCCGCTCGATATTTCCATGCGATTTGCTTTAATAGCGAAACTGCGCAGATCCCCGAACATATCATTGAGAGTTTACAGCTTCGTTTTCGGCATATCATCCTCCTCTATGATTCGGATGCTACCGGGCTTCGTGAGGCTCAACGACAGGCAGGTCGCTTGGCGGCTTATCATGTGAAGCATATAAAGCATTCTGTATGGCAAATATATGGATGGGAATAATGTACTTCAGAGTCTTGGGATAGGGAGGGATATCGACGGTGGAAAGGGGAACTTCGGTTTGTAATTGAGATCCCTCCATTAGAATTTGTTCAATTGGTAAATGATAAGTAAATTCGTGTTGTACAACGTAAGTAGCGAATTGTAATTGTTGTTTGTTTTAGGCTGTATTAATGAGTCTGCAGATTTGTTCAAAAAAGGAGAGGTCTAGAGGTGCTGGGGGTATTAAGTTCTCTCTGGAGAGGTGTTTAATTCTACTGATTTTCTTCTGCCTACTCTGTCTACCTAACGGGGTATATGCTCAAACTTCTCAGAATACTCAACGGCAACTTGAGGCAATCGAACGAACTTTTGCCGATCTAGCTCAGCGCAATGCCTATGTTGAGAGCTTAGACTATAATGACCTGCCTATGGTACATTTACCCATAGGGATGAAACGAACGATTAGCGGTATGGAGGTTACCATCGCCGTTAATCGTTTTGCATTGGGACCAACTCATAGTGAACTTGCCGTTTATGCAAAAGCCATTATTCCACAGGGAAGTGATGGTCGTAGGTTAGTCCTCTTCTTTGGCGCAGAGGGTGTCAAGGGTACTCATTCAGGAGGCTTGGCTGATGAGGTTAAGTTGTCACTTCTCCAAGATGTCGAGATCCCGTTCAATGGAGGTAATACCTCCCTGGTTCTTAAGGGCGGTTTCAATCGTAGTCGAGGTATCTCTGAGAGTAACACTTACATGACCATCAATTGTGATGGCTTCAGAAACTTAGCTTTAGATGCAGAGGTGCATTTCCCTACCTCACTGATATCATCAGCCACGAATGGCGAACAAGTAGTTGGTCGTTTCAGTACTATTATAGAAAGCTGGGACGACTTACTTGTGTCGATGAGCCTACCTTCTTTTGAAATAAAGGGGCTTAAGGGCTATGTTTTTGATGCTAATGATGTGGTCTTTGACTTCAGTAGCATACGCAACTCTAGAGATATGCACTTCCCTAGGGAGTATGAACAAGGTTTTCTGCCAGATGAACGTACACTATGGCGGGGTGTATATGCTAAGAGTGTTTCAGTAACTCTACCTAAAGCTTTTTCTAATGCTCGTTTCTCTGCTGAGAATCTCCTAATTGATGATAATGGCATTACGGGGATATTTGCTGCTGATAATGTTCTGCAACTAGATAAGGGTAGTGCCAGCGGTTGGAAATTCTCCGTGGACCGCTTTGCGATGCACCTTGTAGCCAACGAGCTAATCTCTTCAGAGCTGAAAGGTCGCCTAGGCTTGCCTTTCAAAGGGGAAACAACAACCTTAGCTTATGAGGGCTCTATGCAAATGAATGACCGTTATACATTGGTTGTTCGGCCAGACTCTAGTTTAAGCTTCTCAATCTTTAATGCCGAGGCTCAGTTAGATCCCAGCTCTTATGTTAAGCTAGATTTAATAGATGATAAATTTGTCCCAGAGGCTGTCCTGCATGGTCGGATGGCTCTTGGTAAGACCGAGGGGCTTAATGATCTAAACGCTCCTGAGTCCGTTAAGCTAGCGAGCTTAAAATTTCGCAACCTTCGTTT
Organism: Porphyromonas catoniae ATCC 51270; assembly: GCF_000565015.1. Classification (GTDB taxonomy): domain Bacteria; phylum Bacteroidota; class Bacteroidia; order Bacteroidales; family Porphyromonadaceae; genus Porphyromonas; species Porphyromonas catoniae. The sequence continues at coordinate 15,346 of NZ_JDFF01000017.1, read as the reverse complement.
AACTACTCAAGCACCTTATATTAGTGTCGAGGCTTTGGGGTACGAAGGTGAAGCTAAGCTGGGAGATTTTCCCCTTTCCATACACCAGTTAGAACTAGGAGCTAATGATCGAGGTGCCCATTTAACACTAGGAGCTGGGCTCAGCCTAGGGAAAAACCTCTTTTCAGGAAAGACCAACATTACACTACGAGCAGCTTATCGCGATAATGTCTGGTATTATGAGGGTATGGATGTCAGCGAGATTGCTCTTGATGCTACAATTGCGGGCAAGATTGGTCTAGTAGGTAAGCTTAATTGGCATCGCGACAATACAATCTATGGGAATGGCTTTACTGGGAATCTTCTCCTATCGCTAGGTTTAGGCAAGACTGATCATGTTTCGTGGAAAGTCCGTGCAGGCTTCGGTCGTAAAGACAGCAATAGTTATTGGTATGCTGATGGTCTAGGGACTTTCCCTCAAGGTATACCGCTTGTTGCTCCTATGACCCTCAATGGCATTGGGGGAGCTCTTACTTATGGCGTGCGTGCTGAAGGGCAAAGTGCCGAAGGAGGCAAATTCCGAAGTGCTCAGTATGTACCTGATGAGAGTAAGGGACTCGGATTTAAGGCATCTACATTATTTGAAATCAGCAAAACGGCACAGGGTGAGGCTGCCCTAGAGATAATTTTTTCTCGTTCTGGAGGCTTAAGTATGGTCGGTTTCTATGGCTATGCCCAATTCCCTAAGGATCTTAGGGGTGAAGTGTCCGCAGAAGAGAGGATAGACCAACAACATCGCACCATCCCGAGTAACTTAGGAGAACAGCTGAAGCAGGGTGGTGACTTTGAGAAGGTTCTGGGAGCTTTAAGCATAAAGAAGCTACCAGAAGCGCTTAAGGGGTCTAATATTTCAGGATCTATTTTTATGCAACTGGACCTGGACAATAGTAGCCTACACGCCGTGAGCCATGTCTATGTGTCAAGTCCAGCTGGTGTTATCGCAGGAACTGGTCCTGATGGACTTGCTGGAAGGGGTGTACTGCATATTGATCCTAAGGAGTGGTACTTACATCTAGGAACTCCAGCGACTCCTATTGGCTTGAAGTTAAATGTTGGTAGCATTCTCGCTGTTAAGAGTGATGCTTACCTAATGGCAGGAAGCCGTATTCCGGGTATGCCTGCTCCTCCGCAAGAAGTAGCTAATCTTATAGGGCAAGATATTAGCCGTCTGAGCCTAGGGCGTAATTTAGACGCTCTAAGTACGGGTAAAGGCTTCGCTTTTGGCTCTAAACTGGGAGTGCGTACTGGTGACCTTCAGTTTGCTATCATGTATGCCAACTTTAATGCAGGCTTAGGTTTTGATGTGATGCTCAAGGATTATGGTCAGGCGCAATGTCGAGGCCGCTCTGGAACAATAGGTCTGAATGGCTGGTACGCTCAAGGGCAGGCTTATGCCTATCTGCAAGGTGAGTTGGGTGTAAAAATCAAGTTGTGGTTGGTGCGTATGCGTGTCCCTGTCATTAGGGGAGGTGCGGCTGCCTTGCTACAAGCAGGCTTGCCCGATCCAACCTTCTTCAAGGGATACCTTGGCGTAAATCTCGATGTGCTTGGGCTTGTGAAGGGACATGCTCGCTTTAAGCTAAGTATCGGCGAAGAGTGTGAAGTCGTCAATCCTGGCTCATCTCCCGTAGATGAACCAATGATCAATGATCTTTCGCCAGTTATCGGGGAGCGAGAAGTAAGCGTCTTTGCTGTACCTCAAGCAACCTTCAATGTTGCAATGGGTAAAACCTTTGAGGCCTCAGACGAGCGTGGTGTAAATAAGATCTATCGTATTAGTCTCAAAAGTTTTGACCTTAAGGACAAGGAAGGCAAGAGCATTGAGGCTCAACTTGTGTGGAGTGATGATAAGACTAAGCTTAGCTTGCAGGCTAAAGAAGTCCTTCCTCCAAATACAGAGCTTACTGCAAGTGTTCGTGTTGGCTTCGAAGAGTTTATAAATGGCTCTTGGCATCAAGTTGTGACTTCGGGTAAACCGGCAATAGAAGAGAAGACACATACTTTCACTACGGGTGGGGCTCCCAGCGAAATCCCTCTTGCTAATGTCGTTTATGCTTATCCAGTTGTAGGTCAGTCCTACTTCCTCCCCAAGGAAAGTAATAAAGGCTATGTACAGCTCAAGATGGGACAAAAGTACCTCTTCGAGAAGGGCTTTGACTACAAGATGAGCTTCCTTGACGAAGAGGGTGGACGAGTGTCCACGGACTTCAACTACAACGAGAGTGAGAATAGACTAGAGTTTATTATTCCCAGCCTGAGAAAGAAAACTCCCTATACACTGAGCCTAGCTTACACCGCACAAGTTCAGGAGGGTCAAGAAAGAACTAAGAACAACTCTAGTACTCATCTTGATAGCGAAGACTTAAGTGTGCGTATTGGAGGTGATAGGGCTGAGCGTCTTGTGGCTAGCAACCTAGAGAAAGCTATCCTCAGCTATGACTTCAGCACAAGTCAGCACAGTACCTTCAAGGAAAAGATGGATGCCCTCAAGATTAAGGATGGCTTTGCTGTTTATGATGAAGCCTCAGCTTATCCTCTTGAACTGGATGTCCGAGCTGATGAGGCTTTTGATGAGGCTGAAGTATTAGGGGTAGAGAAAACTCAAGGGAAAGCCCTTGTGCAACTCAAAGCAACGCTAGAAGAGGATTATTTTGCCAAGACCGTCTACCCCTTAGTTTATGAGGGCTATCCCTTTGCTGGTCTCGAGTTAACTTATCGTAGTGAGCAACCCTATGGTGCACCACCCTATTATGCCTTTGCTCCAAGTCCATACTTCTTGTCTCAATTGAGTGACGGGACTCTCAATAAGCAAGCTTATCGATTCCCCTTCACTTTCTTAGCTTCGCATGTTGTCTTTGCTGACTTCAGCGACCTACAGGGGCTTGTGGTCAATAATCAAGAGTTAGTAGGTCGTAGTATCTACGAGCGCTTCGCCCTTGGAACTTTACCCGTACTCAGACATGGTAAGTATAAGGCTCTCGTAAGCTATGTCTTACCTGACGGTACCGTAAGCTCAACGATACCTATCCTTTACAATAACAATCTCAAGTTTAACACAGAGCGATGAAACAAGCAAGGTGGGGTATGAGGCTCCTTACCCTTGGGATATGTTTGTTCCTGTCGGCTATGCTCAAGGCACAAACGAAGTCCCAGGGAAGCATCAAAGTAAGGGCTGAAGTTCACAGTAATAAAGTGCTATTGCGATGGATTGCCAGTGATGCCAAAACTTGGGAAAGCTTGAACAAGCATGGGGTTCGCTTAGAGCGTCTGACCATCGCGCGTAACGGACAAATATTACCAACCCCAGAGGTGCACATCTTGGGTGCTGAGCTCAAGCCAAGAGAGAGCGATGAACTCAAGGCTATAGCCACACAATATCCTATGGGCTTAGTGATGGCACAAGCTGTCTTTGGGGAGGACTTTGAGATTGGTCTGGGAGATAACCCCATGTCTAAGGCTATAGCTCTTGATGAGCAAAGAGAGCAGCGTTATCTCTTCTCGGCTTATGCGGCCGACCTATGCTTTCCTGTTGCCAAGGTTATGGGATGGGGTTGGGAGGATACAATGGTGAAGCCTGGAGAGCGATACCTGTATAGGGTCATCTCACTCAGTACAGACAAGAAGAATCCAATCAAGGCCGGGCTAAACTTCGTCATCATGGGGCAGAATACCCAGCTAGTCAAGCCTCAAGCCCTTTCTGTTCGCTTCGGGGATGCATCGGCTCAACTCTCTTGGGACTACAATGGATTAGTACACCTATATAATAGCTACATCGTTGAGAGGAGTGAGGATGGACATACCTTTACTCCTATTACCCCAGAGCCTATTACTCGTATGTCCAAAGTGGAAAAGAGCGCACATGCTCCGATTACCTATATGGATAGCATTGCTAACCTACAGACCTATTACTATCGTGTAGCTGGGATTACTCCTTTTGGTACTAAGAGTGCATATAGCATAGTTGTTTCAGGGGCTGGATATCCAAGTCTTAAGACGATACCTATGATTAGCTCTGCCTCTTTTAATGAGAAGGGTGGGGCGCAGATGAGTTGGACATTCTCCCCAGAGGAGGAAGACCTCTTGGAGAGCTTCAGTATCTTACACTCAACAAATGATAAGAAGTATGTTCCCTTTAAACAGGGGCTAGATCCTTCCGTAAGGAGCTATACGATAGATATTCCTAAAGCGAAATATGTCTACTATAAGATAGAAGCTAAGCCTAAGAGAGGAGCATCAAGAGAATCTTTACCCATCCTTCTGCAGCCGATTGATAGTATTCCCCCGAGCAAGCCAACAGGACTAAGAGCTCAAGTAGATAGTCTGGGTAAGGTTCGCCTACTATGGAATGCTAATAAAGAGGCTGACATATTGGGTTATCGCCTATACCGAGGAGAGAACAAGGGTGAAGAGTTAATCCCTATTACAGATGTAGCCATACAAGATACTCTATATCAAGACAGCATCCATCTACAATCCCTCAATAGCAAGGTGTACTATGCCCTGACAGCTCTTGATCATCGCTACAATCAATCAGAGCAATCAGAGCTTGTTGAGGCATTAAAACCTAATGTACTTGCACCAACGGCTCCAAGTATTACTCGTATAGAGCATGCTAAGGAGTATACAGTGCTTCACTGGGAAGTCGCAGATGACCCGTACCTTACAGGTTTCATCATCTTTAGGAAGGAGCCAGGAAGCAATATCCTGCGCCAAGTAGCGAAGATTGATGACAAGACACAGAGAACTTATCGTATCAAAGATGAACCAGGGAAGAGCTACATCTATCAGATGCAAGCCTACTCTAGTAAGAGGCTTCTCTCTGTGCTGTCTCAAGAAGTCGCTATCGGAGCTCAGATAAGTGAAAAGGCCTTGGTAGATAGCCATCTTAGCCTCAGTGCTCTACCAGAAGGTGTAATAGCCATTAAGTGGAAGACACAAGCTACAGCACTCATAAGTATAGCTCTCTACAAGACAGATGAGCAGGGACGCTTATACCTCTATCGTGATAGCCTACCTGCCGAGGGAGAAGTCATAGATAGTGAAACCCAACAGGGAAAGAGCAATACTTACACCCTTGTTGTCAAGCATAAGGGGAGCAAGCCGCAAACAATTAAGAGAAGCTTAAGTCTATGAAGAAATATCTACTACTTCTATCCTTGCTATTAGTAAGCACATACAACGCAGTATATGCTCAGAACTATGTTCTTGAGTATGATGTTGAGTTTTTTCTTAATAGTGGGCGTCGAAGATTTTATAATAGACTCTACTATAAAACGTCTGGTAGCCAGGAAAGAAAAGAAGTTCAAGATTTCAAAATGTATAGAGAGCGGAGAAAGCACTTCCGAATAGAGGGTAAGACCTTGATATCAGCCTCTGAGGGGCCTATCGTTTACATGTGGGATGAGTCATCGAGGCAGGTGAATTTCCTAGACTGGTTTAGTGATGGAGAAAATAATCGAGATTTCTTTATCGGAGATGGTACTCAAACGGAATTTTCTAGAACAGACCTGCACTGGGGCAGTTTGGATACTTTCTACTCCAGAGTGGTTACGCACAAGTTTATGCTGTATCCGGAGCTTTTATTTGATGCAGTACAGCCTCAGCTCTTGCCACTTAAAGACCGCGTAATCCTAAAGAATCAAGCAGGCTTCCCCCGCTCTGTTTACAAATGGCAGTATTCTCTTGATGCGGGGGCTTCATGGATAGATATACCTGCTTCATTGATAGATTCATCTCCTCTTGGTAGCTTGAGTATAGAGGGGAAAGACTTAATGACGGAGGCTGAATATCTAGAGTTGGTTCGACAAGGAAAGAATATCCAGTTTAGGATAGATAACCCTGTTAAACCAAGCTCTACTATAACGCTACGTACCTCTATCTCGACACCTCATATTTTATCTTCAGAAATATCTTTAGAGCGTTGTAATAACTCGGGGGATGCGTCTGTGAAATTTCAGTTTGATAGGGCCCTATACCCCGCTGAAATATTGCATGGCTTTGTCCTTAACTCGGCTGGACAAACCATTAAAAGTATCTCTGATGTACGACTTAATGCAAATCGTACAGCTACCATTGAGGGACTTCCTTCCGGTACATATATCTTCAGATTTCAATCTTCATTTTATGAATATGGAGGATATTCAGAGAGACAAGGACATAAATTAGACCTTACCATCGCCGAGCGACCTGCCATCATACACTCGTTTACCAAGAAGGATGTGAGTTGCTTCGCTGGCACTGATGGTGCTATCACGCTCACAGCTTCGGGCGGAACAGGGCGCTTCAAGGCACATTTGCTAGACGCCTCAGGGACAGAGATCCGCACCCAAGAGTTTAGCTCTACAACTACTCTCTCTCGCCTTCCAAGAGGGCAATATACCCTCAAGGTTTATGATAGTAATGATTGCTTCGCCAAAGACGGAGGAGGCAATGAGCTCATACACCGCATCACACTGGCTGAACCCTCCGAAGCTGTGTCTATTTTGAAGGAAGGCGTGGTAAGTCCCTTAGCCTATAACTCATCTGATGGCTCCATCAGTGTCAGAACCTCGGGGGGAACTCCACTCGCTAACGGCTACCAGGTGCGTTTCATACGTCAGTCGGATGGCCGCAGTTTTACCCCTACTTCTGTACGTCCCGATGGGAGTGCCTATATCTACACCTTATCTAACATACCGAGAGGGGAGTATAAGGTGGTTGTAGAGGATGCCCGCTTTGATGCTCTCGCCCCCGAGGATAAGAATGCCCCTTGCGGTTGTCGAGCAAAGCTTGATATTACGCTCAATGCTCCTCCTCCCCTAGGGGTTGAGGTTAAGGAGAGTCGCTTCGTTAGCTGTCACGGGGACAGTAACGGCGAGATAACAGCACATGCTAAGGGTGGCAAGCCCCATATAGCGAGCCGTCTGCCCTACACCTACACTTGGTATAAGCTCACCAATGGTTCTAACGAAGAACTAAGTCAACAAACAGATAGTATCGCTCGAGGTCTTAGTGCAGGACAATATCAAGTGAAGATTACAGATGCTAATAACATCAGTGTATTATCTACCGTATTTACATTAGTTCATCCCGAGCCCCTAAGCCTCAAGTTTAAGGTTACCAGCCCTAATTGCAGCGGAGGAGAAGGCTCTATTGAAGCGCTTGTCACGGGAGGTACTGCTCCATACTCATACGAGTGGAACAAGGAGGGTGAAACCAACTCAAGTCTTCGCGTTAACGAAATAGGCTCCTACTTCCTACGTGTTACAGATAGCAGAGGTTGTACTATTGATGCTACAGCAGAGGTTTCTTCACCTGACGCCCTTGTTGTGCGACCAGAATTAGTGCACCCCAGTTGCTTTGGAGAGTCTAATGGTAGCATCAAACTCAATATCAGTGGAGGCACAAGTCCCTATACGATACGTTGGGAGGATAGTCCTAGTCTTACTACTCGTCAGCGAGAAAAACTCCGGGCTGGAGAATATGTAGCTCTGGTATCTGATGCTGCTGGATGTACGCTGCGCTATCGCTTGAGCTTGACACAGCCAGAAGAGCTCAAGGTAAGCCTCTCCGAAGCCTTTACTCTCTGTAAAGACCAAAGTCGTAATCTACGAGTTACATCCAATCAAGAGAATGTAAGCTACTCCTGGTTGCGTAATGGTCAGCCTCTCAGCGAAACTGGTAAAGAACTTAGCGTTAGCCGTGCCGGAACTTATCGTGTCATCGTGACCAATGAGGGCGGTTGCACAGCCTCCGCTGAGGTTATAATCCGTGACAGTCAGACTGAACTACCCATTGATATTACAGCACCAAGTTCTGTAGACCTAGGAGCAGAGATCCATGTGGTTAATATCAGTCAAATCAAGGCTGATCGATTAAAATGGCACCTCCCTGTCGGGGCAGTTGTCAAGAGCCAGAGTGACGAGAGACTTATCTTCACAATGAACTCTCCTGGTATATATACAGTAGCACTTGAGGGTTATCTTGGGGACTGCTCAACACTTATTAGCCAGCGCATCGAGGTACTACCTGTTGGGAGTGTGCCTCTTCCCGATGATAAGGTTGGAGCCATGATTAAACAATTTCTTGTAAGTCCTAATCCAACGACAGGAGAATTTAAGGTCTTTATTGAGCTCCGAGAGCCTCAAGACTTTACACTACGTCTCTTATCTCCGACCATGGTAGAGATGGATAAGAAGGCTCTAAAGAAAGTACAAATGCAAACTTTTGAGTATGAGCTACGAGGAAATACCTCTGGAGTCTATACTGTAGAGCTTAGGGTTGGGAAAGAGAGGTCTTTGCTCAAGGTGACAAAACAAGGCAACTAATTTATTTAGATTATAATCGTGATAGTGATGTGGAGATCTAAGCACTTGGTCTTTGCTCGGACCATACTCTATAAAGTCTTATTCTTCTCACTCCTCCTTTTGGGAGGGGGGAGGGAGTTGTGTGCTCAGTTCTACCCCGTCCATGGTGTGGTACAGTGGCCTAGTCCGCAGAGTCCGCACTTAGTGGACTATTATTCCGGTAGTCGCGATCGCCTTATCATCACGCTGCATAACCGGGATCTTCAGCAGCCGTTACTTCTGGCTCGCTTGCGTTTGCAGATCAAGAGTAATGGCTTCCTTGCACAGACCCGAGAGGAACTGTCCTATCCGATGCTGGAGCTTATGGCGGGTATCCCTACGCGTCTGACAGCAACAGACCTGATGCCCTACCTTCGTCCAGAGAATCTGATCATCAACGGACGTCTGCGTAATGGTCAGTTCCCGACGGGCTTTACAGAGATTTCTGTACAGGTGGTCGACTACTATAGCAAGCAAGTCCTCTCCTCTTGGCATACAGCTCGCGCTTACCTTGACAGTAAGCAGCCGCCTATGCTCAATCTTCCCCAGCGTGATGAACAAGTGGCCTATCGAGATCCACTCTTCATCCGCTTCCAGTGGTACCCTCGTCATCAAGGCTTGGCAGGGACGGAGTACGAGTTTGTCCTCAAGGAGCTCCCGGATAATGGCGCTGCTCCTCAGGCTGCCTTCGCCTATGGTAACGAGATCTACCGCACACGCACGCGTCATACTACGCTCAACTATACTCACCTAGAGCCGGTCCTTTTGCCCAATCGACGCTATGCTTGGCAGGTGCAGGCTATCGCTCGTGATGGTGTGGATGAGATAGGTATGTTTGAGCATGGGGGCTTCAGCGAAATATACTGGTTCACGCTCAACGAGAACTGCCCCGTCCCCACGGGACTCAAGGCAGATCCTCGCTATGCTAAGGTAGACTTCTCGTGGAATAGAGTTGTCGGTGCTACGGGCTATATGCTGGCCTGTCGCCCCAAGACGAGCAAGGATATCTACGAATGGAGCGAGGTGCAGTCCTACGGTGAGCGAATGACGCTTGCTCAGCTCAAGCCCGGCTGGACCTACGAATGGCGTGTGGGTACGCTCTGCACGGGCGATAAGCCGATCTATTCGGCTATTCAGGAGGTCACCCTGCCTAAGACTAACCTAGACCTTCTGCGTGACTGTGGTAAGGAGCCTCCACGCGCCAACCTCAGTCCCGATCCTGCCTTAGATATTCAAGTGGGCGATACGGTGACCATTGGTGGTGACTATCCTATGCTGATTACCCAGCTCCAGTCACTTGGTGATGGCTGGTACTCAGGTCGCGGCGCGACACGACTCAGCTCTATCATTGAGCTTCCACGAGTGGCCCTTCGCTTTGATCGTCTTCGTATCAATGTCGAGAAGTGTCAGATCGATGGACTTGTCGAGGCTATCTACGCAGATCAGCCTGGCGGTATTGCCGATCTCGACAAGATTGATGACGGGGGTAAGACAGTCCAGCCAAGTAAGCTACGCATCAGAGAGCGTAAGATAGACTTCGCCCTCGGGGAGATGCCTGAGATGAGCTTTGACCCCGAGACCGGAGAGCTAGAAGTGACCGATGCTGAGGGCAAGCCACAGCGTATTAAGCTCGACCTTCCCGAGGGAGGGGAGTCTGCTTCGGCCTTCCCAATGATCATCACCGACAGTAAGGGCGATAGCTATCAGCTTAGCCCCGCCGAGTCGTCTGAGGTCGGTAGCAGCGGCGCATCATCAAGTACCTCATCCTCGGAGGGACGCGTAGGCACGAAGCAAGGCCTCAAGGTGGAGCGTGTAGAGCGGATCGGCTCTTTTGATGCGAGCCGCTTAGCTCATGATATCGGCACGGTTCGCTTTGAGCCATCAGCGCAGGCACGCTATGCCTTTGACAGCGGCACTGAGTCCTGGTACCAGCGCTCCGTCAAGCTGGATGAGTACTACAAGCCTTTCGCTAAGGGCTATATTGCCCCCTGGAAGCTCGTCCCTACGGGAGAGCAGGATGTCGTTGCGGCACGCTACGAAGGGGAGAAGGCGATTGACCTGAGTCGAGTGCGCTTTGCTACGTCTCCCAATAGTCCTGCACTGCCAGCAGAGCTCCACGAAGAGAGCAAGACCTGGAGTCTCAAGCTACCGGGGACGGATGCCCAGAGTAGCTATGATGTCTATGCGATCTATGAGGGTGAGGTCTTGGGTAAGCTCCGTGTCGTAAGCTATCCGAAGCAACGCCATAAACTGACGCTGGTACCAGTCAATGAGGCCAAGCTTGACAAGGATCAGATAGAGCGTGAGCTGAATAGTATCTACAACTCGGTGGGTATTCACTTCGATGTCGAAGTGGATGCTCGCATGCGTGGGGACTATAGCTGGGATCGGGATGGAGACCGCAAGCTCAGCATCGTAGGTGAGAGCTTCTTCGGTCGGGTACGCGAGGTGAAGGAGAGTGCAGAGATGGAGTACCTGAAGAAGGCTTATACGCAGCTTGCCGGTACGCTTGATGGTGTCTACCTCTTCGTTGTGGATGCGGCAGGAGGCTTGGAGTCTCAGCCGAAGGACTTGCTGGGTGAGATGCCCCGTCGTAGCCGCTTCGGGTACATCTTCTCGGGGAATAGCCCGAATGGAGGTGTGTCTGCCTTAAGTCATACCATTGCCCACGAGCTTGGACACGGGCTCTTCACGCTGCAGCACACCTTCGATGATGAGTATGGCGGGACGAATAGTCAGGGTCAGACACGTAATCTGATGGACTACGCCACGGGCAAGGAGCTTGCTGCCTTCCAGTGGAATGTTCTTGCGAACCCAGCTGTCTTCACTGCAGCGGATAATAAGAGTCAAGGGGATTTAGTAAGAAGAGAGAAGGCTCTCGTAAGCGCTAAAAATGGAGGGATTACACCTGATGGCAAGGTTATTCTCTCTGTCAAGGCTACGAATAGTGACCATATCGCTACTCTAACCATAATTCCAGGGAGCTACTACGTCCATGGAATAACACTATCTTCCAAAGAAGGCGAGCCCCTTAGGAGCTATTCTTGGGATAAAGACAAGAAAACATATGCCTCAGGCAGTGCGTTGATAGAAGATGCTCTAGACCTTGAGCTGACGTACAATTCGACATCCAAGAAGGTTACTACCAGGCTGTATCGTGTGGCGTCAGGGGAAAAGTGCCTCTACCAATACCATGATGTTACATATGACCCTACCGATCCATCATCACTCAATATCCCTAAGCAGGGCTGGATAACAGATTACCTATGGTCTGCTTCTGAGTCTTGTAAGGCTGAGTTCATTGCCCGCACCATCCTCGCTAATGATAGGCTATCCTATGATGAGGGCCAGGTAGAACGAGATATCCTGAAGCTCCGCCAGCTATCAGAGAAGACGAGTTATGAGGATTTGCTTCAGATCCTTGAGTCATGCCATATCAAGTCTCTCAAGAGACAGAGTTATGAATGGCTGATCAGAACCTTGAAGCGAGTTGCCCGAAAGGAAACGCTAAAGGAACGGGAAGAGCTAGCCATCCTGCGTCTCATGCAGTCCATAGATGGCAAGGACTATTCTCAATTCTATAGAGACCTAGAAGCTGATCAGAATGCCCTACTCCGCCATCTTGTAGCGGAGATAGATGATGTCTCGCTGTACTTTTGGACAGACAAGGACAACTACACCAACTTCATAGGAGCTCTGGTGTGGATGTTCAATGCCGATGGAGGCAAAAGCACCAAGGAGAGATTCCCTCAAGATCCAGATGATTATGCTCGAATCGTTCTCAATTTAACTCCCGTTAAGTATGGCTCTGTCCAATTGATGGGAGGAGGTGATGCATCCTTCACCGATAAGTATAACCAAGGTGAGTACATCGGCTCGACAGGTGAGGTAAAGCTGTTGGATGTATATAAGACCTATACCACTACAAGGAACTCACTTCATTCACGAGAGAATAGAGAAGAGTTGGGGATTGTCTCTCCTCTTACTCCTGTTATCATCGTCCCCGATACAGATAATCTCCCGCTGATCGAGACGGCTTTAGGTGGCAACGCTCTGTCGGATCAGATGTATGTTGTCCCTGCGATCTTCATGAAGTATCGCGCAGACAAGATCCGCAATGACAATATCGCGAAGGGAGTTGTCACGGCCTTTGATGTCGCGACGATTGTCTTCAGTGGCGGTACGGCATTAGCTACGAAAGTACACTGGATCCGCCGTGCCTGGGCCTTGGCTGAAGTTGTGGGTGCTGTGGGGAATATCGCAGTGAATGCGCAGGTGATCACTGACCCAGAGCTGAAGTTAGCTGTAGATATCTACAATACAGCGATGGGGGTCATAGGCATCAAGAACGCGGGGCAGGCGGGATATAAGTTCGTTAAGAATCTGCCCAAGCAGAGTAAGACGTTGCTTCAAGAGAACAAGGCTCTTAGGAGCCTCTTGGTCTCCAAATATTCGGACTGGAAGCGTATCGTTTCCCCGAAAATCAAAGGCTTGTCTCCTGCCGAAAAGCAACTTCTCTCTCAGCAGGAGGAGGTGTTTAAGACCCTCACATCGTTTGATCCAGAGAGGAAGCCCATAAAGATAGTCGCGGGTGGGGAGGCTGTTGATCCGAGCATCAAGGCTGGCTCTAAGGCAGGGCTAACCAAATCCGTCACCTCTCAGGTGGACCTGCTCCTTGGGAAGCTAAAAACCACTAAGGCTATTTCTCCCAGCATCAAGACTGAGCTCCGCAAAATCCTCTCGGGCTTCAGTCCTGAAGTGCTCGAGAAACTCCTTCACGCCGAGGGTATCGATATCGTACTAAATGATATGGCTCAGAGCTGGAAAAAGCTTCAAGGGGGGAAGTTCCAGTTACAGTACTTTGCCAACCACCTTGCTGAGGGTACAAGTATCGTCAAGTTTGAGGTTAAGGAGGAGGTCAAGATAGGCAATGAGACTGTTGTCCGTATATATGACATCGTGGTAGATGAGGGAAGAGGCAAGATGCACTACGAGCTGAAGAACTGGTCTAACTGGGGGAGTTGGTCTGATAAGGCCTTCCGACAGCAGTTCCTAAAGGATCTCGCCACAATGGCTAAAGGCAAAAGGATCCAGTGGGTCTTCAGTGGTCACAAGATGAGCCGAGAGGAGCTTAAGCGGAAGATCATTGAAGCACTGCAAGATCCAATGTTTCAAAAAGCTATTGATGACGTTATTGATGATGAAAAGGTGCCTGTAATCGGGGATATCCTAGGTGTGAAGATTAAACGGAAGGCTGAAATCATCAAAAACTTAGAGCAAGACAAGGTCTTTGATATAATATTTGAAATTACGAGGTAGCTCTATGTACGAAGTAATATCACGGCTCAACGCCATTCGAGTAAAAGTATATGAGGGGCAGCTCTTCTTAATCAAGCTAACTCCTCAGGGACGGCGGTCTGTTCACCCCTGTTCCTTAGATGGAGTAATAGGTGATGCGCTTCTATTTCCAAACAAAGAAGATATGGATGAAGCGGTTCTCTTTCAAGGCTTGTGGCTGATCTATCATAAGGTGGGAACTCCATTTGAGAACTTGCTTGATATTTGCTCATTAGATGGCGAACGAAAGCGATCCATAACTGGTATAGATGGGTATTTTGACAAGGTAGCTCTTGAGGAAGAGCCCCGCTTCTACTTAGTTGATGAACGTCGCGTAATCAGCTATGACCTCTCCTCTCATAAGTATCGGGAGCTGCCTCCGATTCAGTTGAAGTCGCCCTTCTTCTATAAGGGAAGCCACCGTGGTCTCCACTTCTTCACTTGTGAGGGAAAGAGCCAGTTAGTAGCTATGCGAGATAAGGACGGACAAGGACTGGAGGAGGTCTATCGGCTGGACTTTGCCGAGAGCGGTCGTGGCTATTCCCTTTGGCGCCGCGGGATCGTTCCTGGGGAAATTGAATTCATCAACTTCTACGGCTCCGATCTGTGGGTGACGACCCAAAAGCACCTACATCGTATAGATGTAGCTACGGGAAAGGTGCTCGAGAGACAGGATGAGACTCTACCCAAGATGTTTATCCAGGGGACACGAGGATATTCCTTATTCAACAGTTACTATACTGTATTTGACTTCGAAGCTGGGCGTATGCTCTGTGACGAGCGAAGGGATCGCTTTGCCTATGAAGGGAAGGAGTATAGTTCAGAGTATACGAGCCTCTTGCTACACGAAGGGATCTTCTACGTCTCGGTGCGGGTGTCGGGTATCTTCTTCCTTGCAGCCTTTGACGTGCAGACGGAGGAATTTGTTTGGCACGACCTCTGGGGCGGTTGGGATATCAACTCCGTGCATATTGTCGGCGACCGAATGATCGCCCACTCCCACGACGAGGTACGCATCTACCAGCGGGTAAGTCCGTCCGACAGCAATCCCTAAAGAGTCGAGGATATGTTTCAACTTCTCTCAAAGCACTCCTTTTCCTTAGTGAGGACATATGCGGATCGGATATTCCTTGGCTTTCGAGCTTCTGATGGAGAGCGCCGTATTTATCCCTACTCCCTTGATGGGGAACTTGGGGCAGAACTTGAGTTCTCTAAGAAGGGCCCGATTAGTTGGATCTATCTGCGTGGTGGTCTTTGGCTTGTCCAGTACGAGGGTGCCTCTAAGGAGGATACTCATATATACTCAATCGAAGGAGTATGGCAACAGACTATTCCTCGTATGCACGCAGACCTATATATTCTACCGACGAAGGAGGACTGGGTCTATCTTATAAATAATCGCTTTGTTAAGTATAATCTCTCCACTCATGAGTATCGGGATCTGGGGCAATTTTCACTAAAAAAAACCTTCCTATATAAGGGGTGTCACTGTGGTCTCCACTTCTTCACTTGTGAGGGGCAGAGCCAGCTGGTAGCTATGCGAGACAGGGATGGACTAGGCTTGGAAGAGGTCTATCGGCTGGACTTTGCCGAGAGCGGTCGTGGCTATTCCCTTTGGCGCCGCGGGATCGTTCCTGGGGAAATTG
>NZ_JDFF01000016.1 GCF_000565015.1 Porphyromonas catoniae ATCC 51270 | reverse complement strand
GCTCAAAGTGCAGAAGGGGATGAAGCTCACAGAGCGACAACGTGAGCTGAATAACGCCATCAGCAAAATGCGCTGTTTCATCGAGCGTACCTTTGGGAGTATCCGAAGGTGGTTTTCAGGAGGGCGATGTCGTTACCGAGGGCTTGAGCGAACGCATACACAGAATATCTTGGAAGCTATGGCATACAATCTGAAGCGTATGCCCAGGCTTCTTGTACTCCAAAGCATCAAATAGCCCAGAAAAGCCCCCTCTCGGGAGGATCATCCTCCCGAGAGGGGGCAAGGGGGAGAGACAGGCATCCCACTCCTCAGCCTAAAGACCCCGATTTTCGAGGCAAGAAGGTGGAAGCTGTAAAGAGGTGGGCTTGCGCAATGGTCTCATCCCGTATGATCGCTCCGTAGAGAGCTGTTATGACTCTTCTCTGAAACCCACGTATGCACTCCCAAGAGAACCCATGCATGGGGTTCACTGGAGACCCTTGCATGCTCTTTATAAACAACCCACGAGTGGGTCTCTTTTTAGACCTACTCGTGGGCTTCAGTGGATAGTTTAAGAGGGGGGATGTAGTCGATGGAGGACTCCCTTAGCCCTTGCCTAAGGGAGTAGCTTCTACCCTTAGTTCATCTCAATGACCGTGATACCAGCTCCCCCGAAGCGGACATCCTCGTCATAGAAGTCACGTACTCCAGAGACTCCGGAGAGATAGCTACGTATGGATTCGCGCAATGCTCCTGTACCTGTACCATGCAGTACACGCACCTGAGCAACGCCCAGCTGTAGCGCCTCATCGACGAAGTATGCTACGGCATCCACCGCCTCGTTAGCGCGGAAGCCCCTCACATCAATCTCTTGGCGGAAGTTGAGTCGCTTCTGATGAATCTGATCGATGATCTGCGTAGATCGTACTGCGACCTCTGGCTGGCTCTTTCGCTCGTGCCTACGTGCCTCTGCCTCGGAGGCTAGGTGTAGGCGAGAGCGGGGGATGGTGGTCTTCAATGCCCCGAGGGCAATAACGGCTTCTCGCTCAGTGAGTGATAGGATGGTCCCAAGGGCCTTCTGCCCATCGATGCGTACGACACTACCCACCTGGAGCTCTCCGTGCTGTGTAGGGGGCGGGGTGTCCTCTGTCTGCTTGGGAGTAAGTGAGACTGAGGGTTTACCCTGTGCCTTCCGTTCCTTTTGCCGAGAGCGTCTGGCTAGGATGCGCTCTACCTCACGCTGAGCTTTCTTGGCTTGAGCTAGTTGCTCCTCCTGCTCCTCCTCTGTAAGGCTTTCACCAAAGTCCGTGAGACGCTGTCGGATGAGACGTGTCTGGTCTCGCTCTGCCTCGGCTTCACGGATCTCTCGGATGGTGCGCTCAATGCGTCCACTTGCTTCTTTTATTAGGGTCTGTGCCTCACGCCTAGCATCCTCTAGGATCTTTTTGCGCTGTGCCTTTAGAGCAGAGAGTTCCTCGGAGTAGCGGTCAGTGGCCTCTTGCAGTAGCTTCTCATCCCTACGTATTGTCTGGCGTTTCCCCTCCCAATAGCGTTTATCACGGATGATGTCCTGTAGGTATTTGTCCATAGCTACATAGTCCGAACCAACCTGCTCGGTGACCTCATCGAGGATCTCCTCAGGTAGCCCAATCTTGCGTGCTATCTCGATGGCGAAGGAGCTACCTGGTCGTCCGATGGAGAGGCGGAAGAGTGGACGCATCTCATGACGGTCATAGAGCATGGCACCATTGATAAGTCCGGTATGCTCCTCGGCGTAGGTCTTCAGGTTCTGATAGTGTGTGGTGATGACCCCAAAAGCTCCCTGCTCATTGAATTGGTGTAGTAATGCCTGTGCGATTGCACCCCCAATAGTAGGCTCCGTACCTCCACCAAACTCATCGATGAGGAGCAGGCTACGTCCATCACAGCCACGCACGAATTGCTTCATGTTCCTTAGGTGAGAGCTATATGTGCTGAGGTCATCTTCGATTGACTGCTCATCGCCTATATCGATGTAGAGCTTGTCGAATAGCCCCATGCGTGAATGCTCCTGCATGGGTACGGGTATGCCACACTGGACCAAGTACTGGAGTAGACCAACGGTCTTGAGACAAACAGATTTACCCCCTGCGTTGGGACCCGAGATGAGTAGCAGGCGTGCCTCTGGAGCCTCAAGACGGATGTCTAAGGGGACGACACTTCGGCCCTGAGCACGCAGACTGCGTAGGAGTAAGGGATGCTTCGCCCCATACCATTCGACCTCAGCCTCTGGGGAGAAGGTGGGACAGATGCCATCAACCTCCCTTGCCCAGCGAGCCTTAGCTAGGGTGAAGTCGAGGTGTGCCAGTGTGGCATAAGAACTGAGGAGGTGCTGGATATTTGGTCGGAGTCGATTAGAGACCTCGGTGAGGATACGTATCACCTCACGGCGTTCTTCCCCCTCCAGCTCTCGGATGCGGTTATTTGCCTCTACGAGCTCAACAGGCTCTACATAGACGGTCTTGCCCGTAGCAGACTCGTCATGTACGATGCCTCGGATCTTCCGCTTGTGCATGGGGCTCATCGGGATAACCAACCGCCCATCTCTCAAGGCAGGTTGTACATCACGCTCTACCCAGCCCTCCCGCTGTGCCCCCTGGAGGATGCGCTGGAGCAACCCCGAGAGGCTACGCTCCGTGTCTCTCAGTGTGGTGCGTATGCTGAGGAGCTCCCTCGAGGCGTTGTCTCTTAGCTTCCCGTCATCGGTTAGGAGCGAGCGTAGGTGTGCTTCAATCTTGGGGAAGGTTGAGCTTCCCTGAACAACTTTACTTAGGTATGGATAGCGGTACACCAAGCTCTCGTCACTTCGCGAGCCTTCGCTCTGCTCCTCGAGGAAAAAGTGGTGTAGTGCATGGAGTGTCTCCAGCATCCGAAGGAGCTCTATAAGCTCTTCCTCCTCAACGTATGTGCCTAGTGGACGAATACGCTGTAGTGCCTCACGGCAGTCTACTAGTGCAAGCGAGGGGAGCACTTCACTGGAGCTGAGGATGGAGAGCATCTCATGAGTCTCCCCCAGTGCTCGAGTAATCTCACCATAGTCCCTGCTGGCTTCGAGAGCCAACATCACCTCACGACCAAGAGGAGAGGCACAGTGCTGTAGGAGCTGATTCCGTAGCTCAGTGTAGCCAATCTTCTCGGCAAAGTTCTTCGGATAGACTTCGAGAACGTCCGTCATCAATTATTATATGTGATTGTGGAATTATTCGAGGATGGATAATACTTTCCTCTTGGTCGTATCATCCTTTCTATGTATCAATGTTGCCCTTTTTACCCAAAAAGACAACCTGTCTGTCGCTCGGGCATGCACCCTCACTCGATAGCTAAACCCATAAGCTGTCACCTCCGTTTGGTCTTCTTCTTCCGCACCGACCAACCGAAGTGACCGATATACTCCCCTAGGCTGAAGTACTCTCCATGGGCGTAAACCAGTAGCCCTGCACGCTGCATATCAAATGCCCCTGTCTCTGCGTCAATGTATGCTTCGTCTGCTCTCACCCCTACGATGTCTGCTAGGAACATATCATGACTACCTAGCTTCGTTACTTCACGTACCTTACACTCTAGGCTGATGGGAGATTCTGCAATCAAGGGTGTCCCAAGTACCGTCCCAGCTTCCTTGGTGAAACCACATGCTCTGAACTTATTTTCCTTCCGCCCTGAGACCACACCACACCAGTCTGTCTCACGTGCCATAGAGACCGTCGAGAGATTGATGCCAAAAGATCCCTGATCCATGATGAGGCTGTGGGAATGACGCTCTGGACGGATACCCACGACACACATCGGAGGATTGGTACAGACCGTGCTGACCCATGATGCAGTGAGTATATTCGCTCCTCCCTCCTCCATGGTGCCACAGCTAATCAGCACAGCAGGTAGAGGGTAGATGAGTGTGCCGGGCTTCCAATCTACTCTCATAATAGCTCTGCCTCTTCGGCCTTTGTCTTTCGTCCGCAGTAATGACACTCTAGCATGCCTTTCCCTCCCTCTACGACTCTGACGTGAAAGAAGGTCTGCATGGGCTCTGCATTGGTGATACACTTCGGGTTGGGACAACGAACGAGCCCACGTACCTCCACAGGGAGTGTAACCTTTCGCTTCTCTACCACCTGGTAGTCCCGTATGACGTTCAGATGTACCTCGGGGGCAAGTAGGGCAATCTTATCTACATCTTTGGGGGAGAAGAAGTGATCTGCCATCTTGATAATCCCCTTACGCTGGTGGCGTACGCTCTGTAGGTTATTCCCGATTGTGACTGGGGTTGTGAGCTCCTCGAGGTGAAGGAGTGCCACGATCTTAAAGAGCTTATCCGAGGGGATGTGATCCAGCACGATCCCATCGCGTATTGCTTCGACGAGCATCTTATCCTTGCTCATGTCTCTTTCGCTTATTTAGGGTCTGTTCTAGTCGTTAGTTAAGGCTCGATGCCAAGGACTTCACAAAGGATGGACTGGCGAGTGTATAGCCCATTCTGTGCTTGCTGTATGTAGTAGGCTTGTGGGGTATCGTCTACGTCTAGAGCAATCTCTCCCACACGAGGTAGAGGATGTAGGATACGAAGATTATCCCTACAACCCGTGAGCATCTCGCGGTTTAATACGTAGACATTCTTCACTCGCTCATACTCCTCTAGATCCACGAACCGCTCTCGCTGTACTCGTGTCATGTAGAGTATATCTACACCCTGGATAACTTCGGGGGAGAAGTCAGAGGTCTCTGTGAAGGGAATATCATGCTGTCTGCAGAAGTCTTTACATTCCTCTGGCATGCGTAGCTCGGGTGGTGAGACGAAGATGAAGCGAGGGCAAAAGTGTGCCATCCCTACAATCAGTGAATGGACTGTGCGTCCATACTTCAGGTCTCCCACTAGGGCAATCGTTCGTCCCTCAAGTTGTCCCTGTGTCTTACGTATAGAGTAGAGGTCAAGTAGGGTTTGCGAAGGATGCTGATTTGCTCCGTCCCCAGCATTCACAATCGGTACACGATCAAGCTCCGAAGCATAGAGGGCTGCACCCTCTAGGAAGTGGCGCATGACGATGACATCGGCATAGTTGGCGACCATTGAGATCGTATCTTTAAGGGATTCACCCTTAGAGGAACTGGAGGTAGCGGCGTCTGAGAAGCCAATCACACGTCCACTGAGGCGATTGACAGCTGTCTCAAAGCTAAGGCGAGTTCGTGTCGAAGGCTCAAAGAATAGGGTAGCTACGACCTTCCCTTCGAGCAGTCTTTGGTTTGGGTTCTTTTCAAAGAGTGCAGCGCGATCCAGTATGCGGATGATTTGCTCTGCTGATAGTTGATTGATCGAAACTAAATGCTTCATATTTATCCGATGGTGCTTGATGGGACTGTATGAGCCTGTCCTACCCCAGCAAAGATAATGAGAATAGGTGTTATCAAGCTGTACTATCCTATCGCTGGAAGAGGATTATGACAAGCAAAAGCAGCTACACTCCTATTTTACACCTGTCTTTTTCCTATATAACCTCCATAAAAGGTCTATCCATGAGCAACATATTTTCTCACGATTAGGAATGTACATGACTAAGACAGCCTGGTTTCTTAGCCTGGATATTAAGGCTGATAGAGGGTTAGATTTATGATCGTTTTAGTGACCGACCACAGCTAAGGGCAAAGGGACAGTAGCGACAGGCGTCATTATCAGTCGTCTGCTCAAAAGGCTTCTCAAAATCAAAGAGCTCGGTAAGGACTTCAGTCATGAAGGCTTGAAATACCTCTTCTACCTCTGAGTATGGTTGGGCTGTAGACTTTCCTCCCTCGAAGGGAAGCTTAACAAGCGGATCGAAGGAGTCATTTGAGGTCATAAGTCCCCCCTTACTCTTGAGCTGATAAATTGCTGGATAGAGTCGGTTGGAGATACATTGGTCATTGTGGTCTGTGGATGATCCTTTTGCTTGGCTGAGGAAAGCACAGTAGAGGAGCGTCTGTAGGATAGCCTTATTATCCGATTTTCGGAGCATATCCCATTCCTCGAGCCTGAGTGATGCCTTCCCTGTCTTATAGTCCACAACACGTATACGACCATGAACCTCATCTACTCGGTCAATCTTGCCCTTGAAGTGTACGACTTGTCCATCTTTGATCTGGAAGGTGGCCGTATGCTCCTGCTCACTCTCCCAATAGAAGAAGGGGGTAAGCTCTTTGTCGAAGGTGAGGATACTGCGTGCGTAGGTCTCTACCATCTGGCAATAGATAAGGGCTAGTCCGCTTAGGGGCTTTTTGCCTTTGTCTAGCTTGAAGAGCTCTCGATACTTAGCTTGGATAATATTGCTAATCTTATTTCGATCATCGAGGATACCAGAGAGCATTTCCTTCGAGATCTTACTTTCGCCAAGCTCGGCATAGATTGCCTGCATCGTGTCATGCAGGATGGTACCGAAGTCGTTACTCTGTAGGAGAATTGTTGGATCTTGCTCTTCCCGAAGACCCTTGATTGACTCGTAGTAGAAACGAAGAGGACAGCTGAGGTAGGTAATCAGACTGCTTGGGGAGAGCGTCCGTCCACCCGGAGTAAGGTATTCTTGGAGGTGGCGTCTCACCTCTTCGTCCTTGGGCTTTGAGATAGCACCGAATGCCTGCCGTTCACTTGTGAGCTGCAGTGTCTGGGTCTCTATGTGTACACCATAGACATAGCGTAGGAGGTTAATGTAGCGACTCTCCTCCCCTCCAGCACGCTGGGCATCGGCAGGGGCAACAACAAAGATGAGGTGCTTGGCCCGTGAGATGCTCTGGAAAAAGGTGTAGTCTTGCCCGATATCATCTGTCCCCCCGATGGGTAGCCCAAAGCCACGGCGAAGTGTGAAGGGTATGAGTGTAGACTTATACTTGCTAGGTGGAAGTACCCCCTCTTGTGCCGAGAGGTAAATCATGTTCTCTAGGTGAAGGGAGCGTGTCTCTAATAGTCCCATAACTTGTATCCCTCGCAAAGGGTCGCCCTCGAAGGGAATGGTTACGGTGCTGACCATCTCCTCTAAGAGATGCCCTAGGGTAGAGAGATGAAGACTCTGGATGTAGGGTGATGGAAGTCCCTTTAGTCTCTTGACAAGCCGGAGGTAGTGGTAGATGAACTCTAGGTCAAAGTCAGAGAGACGTTCCTTTTCCTCTTCTGTGTTGTCCCTTACTTCTTCTTGCCTTTCCTCTGTCCTGAGGCTGGGCAGATTGTCTTCTGCCGTGGCAAGGTACTCTAGCACTTCTTGTATACGATCCAGAAGGGTGGAGCCAGAGGGGATACTGGAGAAAAGAAGGTGGATGAGGGGGGTCGGCTTGCATGCGCTGAGTAGCTCTTCCCTTGGGTAGAAGAAGCGTTTACGTCCTCGTATAGCCTTGATGAGTTCGCTTGCCTCTGGAGTATAGTCCGAGATGAGTCGCTCACTGAGTAGCCCAAGGAGTTGATCTGAGGGGAGAGTGGTTTCGTCCGAGCGTCGAGATACAAACTCTAAAAGCTTGATCCAGCGTTTTAGCAGGAGTGCGATAGGGGTCCGATTAAGAGGGTAGCCTAGGGATATATTGATGTGCTGAAAGTCCTCTGGGATGGAGCTGGCAGTAGGGAGCAGCAGTCCCTCATCGGGGAGGATAATGGCAGTGGTGGGATGGTCATTGGCTTGGGATACCTCTGCTTGCTCGAGGAGGATGGGGAGACCCTTTACCTGAGCCATGAGGCTAGCTGCATGTATGACCTTGACAGACTCAGGGAGGCACGGAGCAGAGCTATCATCCCACGGGCCTTTGACCTGCCCAAAGGACTTAATGAGATCCTCCAGGAGTTCGTGTGCAGGGTGCTGTTTGTCTTGGACAATCTTTACCGCCTTGTCCCAGCAGAACTCTGCGATACCCTCTCCCCGAAGTAGAGTGAAGAGCTGATACTCAGGGGGAGAAATGTCAAAGAGGCCTACAAAAACAAAATATGTCCCCTTGCTCAGACGATTAACTACGTCATTTAGGTGCTCAGCGATTAGGCGGTAGAGATGCCCCTCATAGGTATAGTTCTTCTCAGAAATACGCTTATTGAAGGCTTCATACAGAGGCCCTAAAGTTCTCCAGAACGATAGAAATCGTTGCTTATGTCCATCCTCCAAGTCTTTGTGTCTATCTCCTAGACTTGGTATGCTGCCCCAGAAGCTTTGGATGCTCTCACGCATCTCCTGAGTGAGGTGGCTAAAGTCATCAGCTAGCTCCTTGAAATCCCCGAGGTTGTTGTACAGATGGCGTATATTGACAAGGTATCGGTCGCAGGTGTCGAAGTCTTGTAGGATAATATTACCCCAATAGATGAAGTCATCGAAGCTCTCTACTTGCTCCCCAGCCCCCCCTGTTTCTCCTGCTGTCCCTTGCTTATCTTGCTCAGCTCGTACCTCTCGGTATGCCTCATAGAGCTCGAAGAGGAGAGCGGTTTTATCTAAGATCTTGAGCTGGGGATAGAGCTCCTCAATGAGCTGAGATATGGTGAGCATCCTCGGAGCAAAGATTGGGGTGTCCGAGGCGAGTTCACTTAGGTAGTGACGAAAGAAGGTTAGGGATCGCTTCGAGGGGAAGACAAAGCAGAGCGAAGCAATATCTGCCCCTCGCTCATCAAAGTAATGCCGAGCGACGGAAGATAAGAAGGGCTCTAAGGGCATGGATAGATCCTAGGAAAGGAAGGATAAGGGCAGCAACTAGAGCTTAGGCTTAGCTACGTTTCCCTTGTCTGGGTCATAGTGCTTACGCCTTGCGTTCCCAAAGAAGAAGGGGAGCAAGACCTTCAGCAGTACAATTGTAACGAGGAGAATGAATCCAGTGATGACAATCTTGCCTAGATCATTGGATGTAATAGGGAGCTCTACGCCCCACATGCCGAGGGTATAGTAGAGAACGACTATGAGGAGGAGTAGCGTGATGATGCTACCGAATACATATTTCATCGTGAGTTGACCTTTAGAGAGTATATACTAGAGCGTATCGAGTAGCTCTTGTTTCTTCTTGTTATAGTCTTCCTCGGAGATAACTCCCTCGTCGAGGAGGAGCTTGAGTTTACGTAGTCGCTCTAGGCTTGGAGCGTCTTCGCTAGATGTTGAGGAATGCGAGCTATCGGTAATCTTCCTGCCGAGCTCTAGACCTACTCCCATCTGTACGCCTGCTCCCGCTAGACCTCCTTCGTTACGAGCTGCGTCACGCAGGGCTTGTAGTCGCTGCATCTCTTCATAGCTAAGCCCTGCTTCTTGTGCAGCACGAGTGTCTGCTGTGATATCGGATACACGAGCGATACGGTTCCTCGTCTCTTCATCGAACTGTGTGCCACTTACCCGAACGTCAGTCAGCTCAAGTCCCAGCTCTGTGAAGACGGAGGAGATACGGGTACGTAGCCCTTGTGCTAGATCCACAAGATGGGCGTCTAGCTCTACATAGGGGTACTGATGCTCATGGATGATGGCTGCAGTCTCCTGATAGGTGCGTTCGATGAATATCTGACGTAGTGACTCTAGGTCATAGCCCCGACCTGCACCGATGAAGTGCTTGAAGAAATGCTCGGCCTCTGCGACACGGAAGGAGTAGGTACCGTGTAGGCCTAGCTCCACGGGCATCTTGTAGATGCTGTCTACAAACTTGATTGGAGTAGCTGTTCCCCAGTAGACATTCGTGATGTGTGTCGTGCGGAAGAAGTAGATCTGTAGCTTGTGCTCACTCTCGAAGCCTTGTCTGAGGCGAACGAGTGTGGTGATGAAGGGGTGGTTATCCGTCTTCAGTAGATATGATCCTTCGTCCATTAGGACATCAGCTACCTTGCCTTCGTAGACGAGGAGGGCTCCCTGTCCTGGGGCTATGATTAGTTTGCTTGCATCCTTGATTTCGTCGAGAGGAGAGGGGAAGCGATACCAAAGTGTATTACTATCTGCACCATCCCACTGGATGACCTGTGCAAGCTGTCCTTTAAAGATATTGAAGAGTCCCATATACGTTCTTTATGGATTATCTATTCAGTTGTTTTCTTCGCCATTAATGAGGTCATAGACCTTGAGCTCATAGGCGACTTTACCGCTTGGTGTAATCTTCTTGCAGTCCCTATACCCAGTGAGGAGGTATCCACCTTTATAGCGAAGAGCTCGTGATACTGACAAGCGACTCCCGGAGCTTGCCTCTTCTTGGAGCGTCCACTTCACTTCAGCCGTCCGTGCGTCTAGGCACTGATAAGTATAGGGGGAATCTGAGGCAATGGTTGGACGGAAGGCGATAAGCACCTGCTCTGCATCGTAGTGTAGGACCTTAGGGGAGAAGTAATAAGCATCAGGTGTAAAGTCCTGGTAAGAGACGAGGCGTGAGCGCTCTCGTGTCCAATCTAGGACGAAGACCTTCTTGTAAGGAGATCTGTCGGTGAAGATCCCTGAGCCCCCGTAGTCCTTTTGCCAGCCAAAGCGTGGTTCATCTTGAGGATAACCTACCTGCCAGCGGTACTGATACTTGACGAGCTGAATCAGTTCGTCTGGATAGTCAATCCTATCGTTGCTGGAGAAGGTGAATGCGGTATAGGTAGACGCACTAGGTGGAGTGATAGAGAACTGCTGCCATACCGTTTTGTCGCTGTAGAGCTTACCGATGATGGGGTAGAGGACGTACTTCTTCCCGAGGTTGGTCATCAGGGATAGTCCCTCTTCATCTGCACTGTAAAAATCGATTTCGGCAATCCCTTTAGATAGCTCTTCGATCTGAGGGAAGTCCTCGGCAGGCGTTACCTCTCGTAGCTCATAGGTGGTACGATTGATTTCGTAGAGCTTCTGCTTGTTGATGATGAGGTACAACCTCCCGTCTGCGAGCTCACGAGCCTCTGCACTCTTAATCTCTTTCACCTCGGGCATTGCCTGGGATTTAACGATCTTCTTCGTGTCGGGATCTACCGAGAGGGCAAAGTATCCATCTTTGCTCTCGGATCTACCTACCACAGGCTCTCGCTTTCCCCAAGTCATGATGATGGGGTTGCCCTTCCTGTCTATGAAAGGAAAAAGTCCCTCTAGATCCCATCGGTAGCGATCATAGATACTTGAGGAGGGGAGTACATCTCTCACGTTACTCGTTACCATTGTCTCCCTAGAGCAGAGACTACTGAGGGTGCTACCAAAGAAGAACAGGAGCACAAAGCCAGCTGATATGAGGTAGACCCAACGCTTGTGCTTTTTTAGAAAGTCCTCTCCCATGGTAGGGGTCGGCATTCCCACATACTCATGCTTGTGGTGGATGGTGATATCATCGCTGTCGAGCCAGAACTCTGTTGAGCAACTACGACAGCGGTAGCGGTCTTCGCCTGTACCGTCGACCTGTGTACTGCCACACTGGGGGCATTTGATCGCTTTTATCTGTTTGGCCATTGAATGGGATCTTTCTGTTGTGATAAAGTGCTTTCCTACTAACGAATCATGGCTTTGCGTTCCAATGCTTCCGCCTGCTTTCGGTCTTCCTCTGCCTCCTTTTCATTGCCCAGACTCTCGTGAAGCTCGGCACGCAGGCGGTAGAGAGTTGCAGGAACCCCCCCCTTGGCATACTCGAAGGCTAGGTTGATGTCACGCTGAGCAAAGCCTCGCATTCCCCGAGCAAGGAACATACGGGCTCGCCCTTCGTAGACCTCGGCATTGCGAGGAAGTTTATCGGTTAGGTAGGCGTAGAGCCGCTCTGCCTCATTGTAGTTACCCCGCATCGTCTCTAGGAGAGCAAAGCCTACACGTGCCTTCAGAGACTCGCCATTACCATCGATGATGGCTCGGAGGTCATTCTCCGCAAGGTCATATTCCTTCGTGAGGAGGTAGACCATGGCACGCTGGTAGTGATAGAGCTCATTCTTTGGGTAAGCCGAGATGAGGAGAGATAGGTCGGTAAGGGCGGCCTTATAGTTCTTCTTGCGGACGAAGAGTTGGGCACGGTTATAGCGAGTCGTAGGGTCACTAGGGCTTTGCTCTAGAGCTGCCCCAAAGGACAATAGTGCAGCATCGTCCTTACCCTGTAAGAGCTGAAGTCCCCCAAGGTTATTGAGGAGCATCGCCTGCAGCTGTCCCTTTGGAGCCAGGCGGAGAGCCTGCCGAAGGTAGCTCTCTGCACGAGGGTAATCCCCAAGATTCCCAGCCATAAAGCTAGAGTCAATCAGTACCTCATAGCGTGTAATGCTATCTTGAGCACTGGTTGGAAGGCTCATTGCCTTCGCTTGCCTACCCCCAAGAATTAAGAGCAGAGCACCAGCCAAGGCAGGGAAAAGTCTATTTCGGTGAAGCATCTACGATCGTACTAATATTGTATCGAACAACATCCCAAAGATACGTTTACTTCTCCAATCCTTTATGTATTACACCGGTATAGGTGGTAAGATATGCCCTTCTCTCCCTATGATAAAGGCGTCTGTGCAGAGCTCCGCACAGACGCCTTTATTTGTCCTTCGAGGGATAGAGCTAGAGAGCTATGCCAAGCTTCATAGAGAAGCCCCCGACTCCTGTTGTGATTTTAGACCCAAAGAATTCTGTGGAAACAGCCTGATGACCATAGCCAACGCTCAATGAGACCTTCTTGATTGAGAAGCCTGCAGCGAGTGAGAGATAAAGACCCTTAACCTCTGTGTAGTTCAGACCGAGGGCATACCCGGGTTTCATATCTAGGAATGGAGTGAACCAATCTGTTCCCGTAGGGAGGAAGGCTCTTAGGTTAGCGTAGATGGGGAGCGTCCAGAGGTCAGAGCCATCCTTTACACCCGTATTGGTGTAGGTATTTAGACCTACCCCTCCCCCTATGTAGAAGTAAGGGTTGAGCTTGACACCAAAGGATGGAAGGAACTCTATTCGGGGGTCTTCGTTAGGAGTCTGAGCTATTCCAAGTTCAAATGTACCTGAATACCTCGGATAGACAGGCCCTGAGGCACCAATTTGGGAGTGATGCTGGGCTGAGATGCTGAGGGTGGATAGAAGGAGGATGAGGGTGAAAGTAATTTTCTTTATCATAATGCTTTATATTAATATACTGCAAGGAAATATACCCATAGCCTCCCCTCTAGGAGAAGAAGACCATGGGTATTAGAGAGACTCAGTAAACTGAGTGAAGAGAGTCGGTAAACCTAGATGACCCCTTGTTCGAGCATCGCCTGAGCGACCTTGAGGAAGCCTGCGATGTTTGCGCCCTTGACGTAGTTGATGTAGTCACCTTCACGACCATGAGCTACACACTGCTCGTGGATATCACTCATGATCTGGTGAAGCTTAGCATCAACTTCTTCGTTTGTCCAAGAGAGGTGCATAGCATTCTGAGTCATTTCAAGACCAGAGGTCGCTACACCACCCGCATTAACGGCCTTGCCTGGCGCGAAGAGCATCTTCTGTGCAACGAAGTACTCGGCAGCCTCTGCCGTACAACCCATGTTTGAGGTTTCAGCTACGACAGTGACGCCATTAGCGTGAAGCATCTTAGCATCTGCTTCGTTCATTTCATTCTGCGTAGCACAAGGCATAGCGATGTCTACCTTCTGCTCCCAAGGCTTCTTACCTGCGAAGAACTGAGCACTGGGGAACTTCTTAGCGTAGTCAGATACAACGTCGTTACCGCTGGAACGAAGATCAAGCATTGCCTGGAACTTCTCAGGTGTGTTAATCCCGTCTGGGTCGTAGACATAGCCGTCAGGACCAGAGATTGTGACAACCTTGGCTCCGAGTTCGGTAGCCTTCTGAGCTACACCCCAAGCTACATTACCAAATCCTGAGATTGCGACCGTCTTACCCTTGAGGTCAATGCCATGCTGCTTACAGATGTGCTGTACGAAGTAGACTGCACCGAAGCCCGTAGACTCTGGGCGCAGACGAGATCCACCGAAGGTGAAGCCCTTACCTGTCATCGTACCTGTGTGCTCGTTGGCAAGACGCTTGTACTGACCATACATGTACGCTACTTCACGTCCACCGACACCGATATCCCCTGCAGGGACGTCTGTATCTGGGCCAATGTAACGCCATAGCTCACGCATGAAGCTCTGACAGAAGGTCATGATCTCACGATCGCTACGACCCTTAGGAGAGAAGTCTGCACCTCCCTTACCACCACCCATGGGGAGTGTGGTGAGAGCATTCTTGAAGGTCTGCTCGAAGCCGAGGAACTTCAGGATGGAGAGATTTACTGATGGATGGAAGCGGATACCACCCTTGTATGGGCCGATAGCGTTATTAAACTGCACACGGTATCCAATGTTTACATGAACCTTGCCTGCATCGTCGATCCAAGGCACTCGGAAGGTAATGATACGATCGGGCTCTACGAGGCGCTCGATGATGGATGCCTTTTCGAACTCTGGGTGCTGGTTGTAGACGTCCTCTACAGATAGAAGTACTTCCTTCACAGCCTGAAGAAATTCCTTCTCTCCAGGGTGTTTCGCCTCAAGTGAGGCCAAAATCTCAGTGGATTTCATAACTGATTGGTCTTATAGTTTGAGTGTGTGGCTCCGAGAAGCCTTTAATTCATCAGCAAATATATAGAATGATTTTTGCCCCAGCAAATACCTGCACTTTTGTTAGAAAACACCCTTTCATCCTCCTCTTGCACGCCCCCAACGCATACCCAGTACCCTCACTGACTTGTGGGGGCTGTCTCTATAATCACCTATGATAGGTGGCTCGTGTCATCTATCATAGGTGAATGTCGCCACCTATCATAGGTGATTGAGGAGGTTGTGGGGAAAACTATACGGAGGGAAGATGGGCAAGTGTAAGAAGGTAACGGGATAGAGCGTATTGCAGGGAAAACGCAGAATCAAGGGGAGTAGAAGGGAAGAATGGGGGAAGGAGAAAATAAGAACCAGCCCCCTACCTATCCAAGAGAAGGAAGGTGAGAGCTGGGTGCTCCTTAAAATAGGGAGGAGGTGTAATGTGGAGGACCTTGTGTGAGGAAGGCCTGGGGCTTGGTGAAGGAGGGGATCCCACCCTAGCGTGGTTGTGGTAGGTGAGGTGCAGGAATACCCTTGCCAAGGGAACGAGGACATACCTCAATGAGGAGATCGTCGTAGAGCTCTGCCTCGAGAAAGCGTGCTAGTGTCGTGGAGCCCCCTTCGACGAGGAGTGATTGTACCCCTTCCTGATGCAGAGTGGAGAGTATTGCTTGGGGATGGATACGTTTCCCAGTGAGGGGAAGATACCGTAGGTGTGAAGGGCATTGCTGAGGGACCTCCCCACGAGCCTCAGAGGCAAGATAGAGGATGAGAGTGGGAGCGGTACGATCAGAGAAGATGCGCAGGTCGTGTGGTAACTCTAGGTAGGGGTCAAGGATGACACGCAGGGGAGAGCGTCCCCACCAAAGGCGGTTGTTGAGCAGAGGGTCATCCAGTAGGGCTGTTCGGTAGCCAACGAGGATGGCATCGTGGGCAAATCGCTCCCGATGGACAAGCCTTTGCTGTAAGGGGGAGCTAAAGAGCTCTGGTCGCTCACTACGATTCGAGCGTACCCGATCGATGTAGCCATCGAGACTCTGCGCCCACTTTAGGGTAACATAGGGGCGATGAAGTGTATGTGCTGTGATGAAGGGAGCATTGAGTCTGCGTGCTTCTTCCTCGAGCATCCCAACGAGGACTTCTACGCCACCTTCCTCACGGAGCCTTTGGATACCTCGTCCCGATACCGCCGGGAAGGGATCCTCCATGGCTACGATTACCCGAGGTATACGCTCCTTGAGGATAAGCTCTACGCAGGGTGGGGTCTTGCCGTAGTGTGCACACGGCTCTAGTGTTACGTAGAGCGTACTCTTGGGTAAGAGGTGACGCTCCTTCACGCTCGCCACTGCCAATACCTCTGCGTGTCCCTCACCGCTGTGTCGGTGATAGCCTTCACCTATGATTTTGCCTTCGTGTACAAGCACGGCACCGACCTGAGGATTCGGGCTTGTCGTACCGAGGCCAAGCGAGGCAAGTTCGAGGGCTCTCCTCATGAAGATTTCTTCACCTTCTATCATCTCTTATCCTTATATTTGCTAGGTAAATGAACACAATCCAACAGCTAGAGCAAGTGGCCTATGACCGCCTTGGTGCGGCTTACGATCGGGCAGAGGTGACCGAGCTTGTCCGGCGTCTCTTAGAGGACGTCAAGGGCTGGACACGTACACAGCTACTCCTTTGCTGGGGCAAAGATATACTTTTATCCCCCGAGGAATGGGAGTTCTTGCTGCAGCGACTTAGTAGGTTAGAGGCAGGAGAACCACTGCAATACATCCTAGGACGTGCCTGCTTCTTCGATAGAGAGCTTCTTGTAAGACCAGGGGTTCTTATTCCTCGCCCCGAGACAGAGGAGCTTGTCGCACTAATCTTGGAGCATCCTGAGGCAGGTAGTTGGAGCCGTTTCCTAGATGTGGGTACGGGGAGTGGGTGCATTGCTTACGCCCTTGCCGAGCATCTGCCTGATGTGAAGCAGGCCATTGCGCTGGAGGTTTCTAGTGAAGCCATCCCTGTGGCTCAGGCAAACTTCGAGGAGCTCTATGGGCGTACCGGGAAGGTGGTATCCTTGTGGAAGGAAGACCTCTTCTCCCTTGTCGAGAGACAGACCATACTGACTACACCGCTAGACTTGATTGTCAGTAACCCGCCCTATATCCACCCTCGAGAGGCTGAAGCGATGACCGATAACGTCCTACGCTATGAGCCACACCTTGCCCTCTTTGCCCCTGCATCTTCTCCCTTGGCTTACTATGAGGCTTTGGCACGTTTGCTGGGGCAAGGCTATCTAAGGAGAGGGGGAAGCCTTTGGTTGGAGCTCAATCCGCTCTATGCAGAGGATACGCTTAGACTCATGCTCAGTATCATAGGTGAAGAGCGAGTAGAGGGCGAACTGATTCAAGACCTAAGCGGAAAGAAACGTTTCCTACATATCACTTACCACGGAGCATGACACAGAAGGTACTTACACCCAAGGAGGCAGTAGCGAGGTTAGCCAGTTACTGTGCCACGAGCGAGCATGCTCCGCTAGAGCTCCTGAGGAAGCTCCAACGCTGGGGCATCGAAGGGGATGAAGCCAAGGAGATCGTTGAGCAACTAAAAGCTGAAGGCTTTGTCGATGAAAGGCGGTTTGCAGTAGCCTTTGTTCGAGATAAGTACCGCTTTAATGGTTGGGGGCCACTTCGCCTTAGGGATGAGCTGAGACGCCTTCGCGTCCCCTCTCGATACATTGATGAAGCCTTGGCTGAGTTGGAGGATGGGGAACACAGCTCTCCTAGGGAGCAAGTGCAGACAATGCTGCGAAAGAAGCTACGCACGCTCCCCCCATCACTTGAGAAGCGGAAGGTTAAGGATCGGTTGATGCGCTACGGGCTGTACCGAGGCTACGAGTACGAAGATGTACGGGAGGCCGTAGGCTACCTCATGGAGGAGGATGAGATTTAGTCGAAGGATAAACTAGCTAGAGGATAAAATCCAACCAAAGGATGGAATCTGACAAGGGGGGGGAGTCTCGGCTAGGAATCTGTGTGATTAGTCCCAAGGATACTATACCAATGCGCCCTCTTCGATACGACCTGTGAGGCGTTGGTGCATGGCTGTGGCTGCTCGTCGTCCATCACCCATCGCAAGGATGACAGTCGCAGCTCCACGTACGATATCTCCACCTGCGTACACGTCAGGGATGGAAGTCTGTTTCCCTTCGTTTACGATGATATTTCCCCACTTATCCACCTGGAGGTCAGGCATGGACTTCGTGAGAAGTGTGCTTGCCGAGTAACCAATGCAGACAACCACCTCATCTACGGGCATAGTGATAATATCTCCAGGGATGGCAACTGGACGGCGACGCCCACTCTCATCAGGGGCACCTAGCTCCATACGCTGAAGGCGCATAGCTACGACCTTGCCCTCCTCATTGCCTAAGTATTCTACGGGATTATGTAAGGTAAGGAAGTGCGTACCTTCTTCTCGTGCATGTCGTACCTCCTCGGCACGCGCAGGCATCTCATCTTCTCCCCTTCGATAGACAATCATTGCCTCCTTGGCATCAAAGCGAATAGCTGTACGGACAGCATCAATTGCGGTATTCCCCCCTCCAATCACTGCTACGCGCTTTCCTCTTAGGGAAGGTAATTCGGCTGCTAGCTCCTCGGGAGTCATTAGGTTATACTTAGCAAGGTATTCACTTGCGGTATAGACGCCTTGTAAGTCTTCCCCTGGGATATTCATATAGTTAGCTACCCCCACACCTGTAGCAATGAATATCCCCTCCATGCCCAAATTCTTTAGATCCTCATAGGTGATCGTCTTGCCTACGGTGGTGTTGGTCTGAAAGTGTACCCCTAGGTCACGCATCTTATCTAGTTCGTCCTCGATGATGCTGTTGGGTAGACAGAACTCTGGTATCCCGTAGCGCAGCACACCCCCCAGCTCTGCCTGAGCCTCATAGACAGTGACGTCGTAGCCCCACTTCGCCATATCGGTGGCGAAGGATAAGCCTGCTGGACCACTCCCTACGACAGCTATTTTCCCTCGTTGTGGTGTATCGCCACGCTGAGGTTTGATGGAGCGATCTCGGTGCAGACGCTCGTAGTCAGCTACGTACCGCTCGAGGTTGCCGATGGAGACAGCTTGCTTCTTTAGGCTAAGGGTGTAGATACACTGGCTCTCGCACTGCTTCTCTTGTGGGCAGACACGTCCGCAGACTGCGGGCAGAGAGCTTGTCTCACGGATGATGTTCACAGCGTCAATCATCTGCCCCTTCTCTATGAGCTTAATGAACGAAGGGATATGGATCCCCACGGGGCAACCCTCTACACAGCCTGGGTTAGGACAGTCAAGGCAACGACGAGCCTCAGCCATGGCCTCTTCCATCGAGTAGCCTAGAGCGACCTCCTCGTGGAATGAGGTGACCCGCTGCTGGATGGGTAGCTCAGGCATGGCGGTCTTATCAAGCTGTATGCGTTCCTTGTTTGGGTGCGCTTTCCTCAGTTCTGTTCGCCAGTCCCAGTTGCGGCGTTCTTTGATGAGCTCCTGCTTGGTCATCTAGGTATGAGCTTATATCGTTGTAAACCTTGTTGCTTGTGATAATATGCACAAAGATAGCGAACATAAGGCAATCATGGACACGAAGTCCAGCTATCCATAACTAGATCTGTATGGGGGAAGCTAGGTGATTTCACTAGAAGGTTTGCTTGCTGGGCTTATTGGTGTGGAGGGGAAAAGGAAGTGTCCCCGATGGTCGAGAGTGACCATCGGGGACGCTGACTAAGTACGCTGGGGGAGGCTCTAGGCTAGATACCTACACCACCGCCACCTCCATGTCCAGGTGCTGGGGAGGGGTTGGGTGAGCCTCCGGGCTGAGTACCCTTGGATTTCTTCCCCTTCTTGGGGCGAGGGTGGTGCTCCTCCCTCAGTAGTTCGAGCGGGATCGCCTTGTGGAGGTCTCGGATCGAATGCTTGGGATAGAAGCGGACGCAGATACGACTCAGTGACTCTAGAGTTACGTCGGAGAATTTGTCCATCATCTTCCCAGAGGCAACAGCCTTGAAGCTACCGAGGTCAGCAAGATCAACAGAGCGACCTGCACGAATCTCCTGTGACACGATGTCGTGCAAGGCCACAGTGACGGCTCTCAGGTCGGCACGGCTGATTGTCGTGCTCTGCGAGATGCGTTCTTCGACTTCGGCCCACGTAGTGTGGGGGTGTTCTTCTTGAATAGCGTAGTAGGCGGTTTGACCACGCCTCTTGCCAAGGGTGAGTACACGCTTGGCAATCTTAAATTTGAGTGACATAAAAATGAATAAATATATAGGTGTGTGAGCAGGGGCCCTTCCCCTGTCCTTCAAGTGCAAAGGTAAGAAGTTTTTTGAAACTGCAAGAGGCTTCGTAACGAGTTGTTTTTCATTGATTTTATACCCACTCGTGGGGTTCATTTGAGACCCACGAGTGGGTTCCATCGCATACCCACGGGTAGGGTTCTTGAGGACCCCACTCGTGGGGTGGAGAGGGAGGCTATGGTGGGGTCGGGGCAACCATTTCTTGCTTTTGGGTGTTTTCTCATTGGTTATCCCTACCTTACGATGGATAGGATAGGGTGGAGCAATCCCCTAAAGGACAAACAAAAAAGATGAGTATAATTGCTCGTGTGCTCGTAGCCTTGGTAGCTGTGGAGCACCTATATATCCTCTGGATCGAGATGTTTGCGTGGACGACTAAGGGTAAGCAGATCTTCCGAGGAGTATTGTCCGAGGAGCTGTTTGAGAAGACCAAGGGGCTAGCAGCTAATCAAGGGCTATACAATGGCTTCCTCGCTGTAGGTCTATTCTGGGGACTACTCATTAGCGACCCTGTGTGGAGCTTCCGTGTACAGCTCTTCTTCCTCTCTTGTGTCATTGTGGCTGCTACGTATGGTGCGTTGCGCTCGAGCCGTAGCATCCTCATCAAACAGGGGCTACCCGCTATCCTTGCTCTGCTCGCTCTATTGCTTGCCTAGAGGAGCGAGGTGGGGCATCGGGATACTCTGTATTTAGATAAAGAATAATCATAGCATGAATAAGAAATCAAATATTGGGCTTATTGGCCTAGCTGTCATGGGTGAGAATCTCGCCCTGAATATGGAGCGTAATGGCTTCCAAGTATCCGTATATAATCGTGCCGAGGGAGCAGAGGCACATGTCGTAGAGCACTTCATGTCTGGTCGTGGAGCAGGGAAGAATTTCCTAGGCTTCACTGAGCTTAGAGACTTCGTAGAGAGTCTAGAGCGTCCACGCAAGATCATGATGATGATCCGTGCAGGTCGTCCTGTAGATCTTGTTATCGAGGCACTGCTTCCCTTCCTCTCTGAGGGTGATGTCATCATCGACGGGGGCAACTCAAACTGGCAGGACTCTGAGCGTAGAGAGGCTGAGCTGCGTCAGCGTGGGGTGTACTTCGTGGGGTGTGGTATCTCGGGTGGCGAAGAAGGTGCACTCAATGGCCCTGCTATTATGCCTGGGGGAGCCAGGGAAGCATGGCCACTGATCGAGCCTATATTTACTCGAATTGCAGCGAAGGCTGAGGATGGCATGCCCTGCTGTGCGTGGATCGGAGCTGGAGGCTCAGGTCACTTCGTCAAGATGGTGCATAACGGTATCGAGTACGGGGATATGCAGCTCATCGCCGAGGCCTACGGCGTCCTCTGCACGGTAGCAGGGAAGACCAATGACGAGATGGCAGAGATCTTTGCCTCGTGGAATGAAGGTAAGCTCTCGAGCTACCTCATTGAGATTACGGCGGAGATCTTGCGTCATCGTGAGCCCGATGGCTCATACCTCATCGATAAGATCCTAGATGCTGCTGGGCAAAAGGGAACAGGTAAATGGTCGGTCATTAACTCCCTAGAGTATGGTCAGCCTCTGAACCTCATCGCAACGGCAGTCTATGAGCGTAGTCTCTCGGCAGCTGTGGAGCTTCGTCAGGAGGCCTCGAGCGTATATCTGCGCAGTCAGCGCACACTGGACTTCACCGAGGCGGATACACTCGCCTTACAGCGCAGCCTCTACGCCTCTAAGATTGTCTCCTATGCCCAAGGCTTTGCTTTACTCCAGGAGGCTTCCAAGGAAAACAAATGGTCTCTGGATCTCTCCTCCATCGCACGTATCTGGCGCAATGGGTGCATCATCCGCTCGGCCTTCCTCAGTGACATCGCTGAGGCTTATGAAGCACAGCCTGACCTTCAGCACCTCCTGCTGGCTCCGTTCTTCCAGCACGAGATCAAGGATGCTAAGGCTGATTGGGCTCGCATGGTAGGCACAGCTATAGCCTCAGAGTGCTCTGTACCTGCCTTCTCGGCAGCACTCAACTACTTCTTCTCGCTGACCACACGGCGTCTGCCTGCCAATATGCTTCAGGCACAGCGAGACTTCTTTGGGGCGCATACCTTCGAGCGAGTAGATCATCCTCGTGGGGTATTCTTCCATGAGAACTGGACAGGTAGAGGTAGTGATACCTCCTCCACAACCTATAATGTATAAGGAGGCCGACCCACGATGCAGATGACACCACAGCTGACACGCCCCGAGAGCCTTATCCTCGTAATCTTTGGGGGCTCGGGGGACTTGACTAAGCGTAAGCTCATACCCTCGCTCTACCAGCTCTTCAAGCAGGGGAAGCTCCCCGACCGCTTCGCAGTCCTAGGGCTCGGACGTACGGACTATACCGACGAGAGTTATCGCCCTCATCTAGACGAGTCCCTACGGAAGTATCTGGCAGAGGGTGAGTATGATGCTTCGCTCTCGGAGCAGTTCCTCTCCTCGGTGCATTATCTCTCCATGGACCCTGCGGTCGCCTCCGATTACCCGAAGCTCGCTACACGTCTCTCGGAGCTAGACCTGCTTATCCGTAATCCAGGGAACTATATCTACTACCTCTCCACGCCCCCCTCTCTCTATGGTGTCGTCCCACAGCACCTCATGAGTGTAGGGCTAAACAGGGCAGACGGTGCGCTACGGCGGATTGTCATCGAGAAGCCCTTTGGCTATAACCTCGACTCCGCTCTAGAGCTCAATAAAATCTATCAAGCAGGCTTCCACGAAGACCAGCTGTATCGTATCGACCACTTCCTAGGGAAGGAGACGGTGCAGGACATCATGGCATTGCGTTTTGCCAATGGTATCTTCGAGCCCCTATGGAATAGGAACTACATCGAGCGTGTAGAGATCACTGCTGTCGAAAACATGGGTATCGAGTCTCGAGGAGGCTTCTATGATCAGACGGGTGCTCTACGGGATATGGTGCAGAATCACCTAGCACAGCTTGTCGCTCTGACGGCAATGGAGCCTCCCGTGCAATTTAATGCAGACCTCTTCCGCAACGAGGTGGTGAAGGTCTATCAATCCTTCCGACCTATGTCGGACGAGGAGATACGCAGGCGTGTCATCCGAGGTCAGTACACCGAGAGTGAATGGAAAGGAGAGCATCATCGTGCCTATCGTGAGGAGGATAAGATCCCACACGATAGTAGGACGGAGACCTTCCTCGCCATGAAGCTCTATATCGATAACTGGAGGTGGCAGGGCGTACCCTTCTATATCCGTACGGGGAAGATGATGCCTACGAAGGTGACGGAGATTGTCGTACACTTCAAGCCTACCCCCCATAAGATGTTCACCACAATAGATGGTGGGGCTGTACCCAACCAACTGGTGATACGTATACAGCCTGATGAGGGGATCTCTCTGAAGTTCGCCGCTAAGGTGCCAGGCTCAGGCTTTGAGGTGAAGAAGGTCGCAATGAACTTTACCTATGACCAGCTCGGTGGCTTAGCTTCGGGAGATGCCTATTCACGTCTTCTGGAGGACTGCATGTTGGGAGATTCGACCCTCTTCACCCGTAGCGATGCGGTAGAGATGAGTTGGCGTTTCTTTGACCCCATCCTGCGCCTCTGGCAAGAGGAGGACTTCCCTCTCTATGGCTATCCTGCAGGTACGTGGGGGCCTAAGCAGAGTGACCTCATTATCGAGCGTGACCATAGCTGGACGAACCCCTGTAAGAACCTGACGAACTCCGAGCTCTATTGTGAACTCTAATCCCTATTCTCTCAGATATGATTCCACACATATATAAGTCCCCCGAGGAGGTTGCTCGAGCTGTCGCTGAGCGAGCCTTCGTACAGCCCTCTCAGGAGGGATGGGTACACATTGCCCTCTCAGGTGGTAGTACCCCGAGGCTACTTTTCCAGCTCCTCGCTGACGAACCGCTACGCAGTGCTGTGCGCTGGGAGAGGGTACATCTCTACTGGGTGGATGAGCGGTGTGTACCGCCTACTGACCCGGAGAGTAACTATGGGATGACCAAAGAGACGCTCCTTGATCATGTCCCCATCCCCGAGGATCAAGTACATCGTATCAAAGGTGAGGCTGACCCTGAGCGTGAGGCGAAGGACTATACTTGGCTTGTCGGTGCAGAGCTACCCTTTGATGGGCAGTACCCTGTGTTTGACGTCGTGCTACTAGGGCTAGGGGAGGATGGACATACCTCCTCGATCTTTCCCCATGAGCCAGAGCTCCTCACTACAGAGCAATCCTATGCTGTGGGCACAAGCCCCAAGGGGCAGAAGCGCATCGCCATGACAGGCCCCACGATCCTAGCTGCTAAGACCTTGCTCTTTCACGTCACAGGGGCGAGCAAGACTCCGGCCTTACAGGCTATCCTCAATAACACCCCCGAGGCAGAAGGCTACCCAGCAGCCTACATTGCCCACCATCGTCCCGATGCCCTCCTCTACACCGACCTAGAGCTGTAGCGAGGAGGACGCCTTACTTAGGGAAAAACGCCAACGAGAGG
This sequence comes from Porphyromonas catoniae ATCC 51270, assembly GCF_000565015.1. Taxonomy (GTDB): domain Bacteria; phylum Bacteroidota; class Bacteroidia; order Bacteroidales; family Porphyromonadaceae; genus Porphyromonas; species Porphyromonas catoniae. Next base: position 2,402 of record NZ_JDFF01000016.1, on the reverse strand, counting down.
GTACATTTCTTGTCCTCTCGTTGGCGTTTTTCTTGTCTGTTCGTTGTGCCTCACTCACTCATTCGTTGTCCTTCTCTGACTCCCATGCTGTGGTTGCTCTATTTACTCATGGGTAATTTTTAGAAGGTCAAGGGATATAAGAAACACCTACTCGCTGGCTATTGTCTTACCAACGAGTAGGTGTTATTAGAAGTGGATGGTAGGTACGATACCTATCCCATCGTTATAGCTTGACCTAGGCGAGGAGGGAGGTCTCCCTACCTCCTCATGATAAGCCAGGGTCTAGGTTTAGAGATCGCCTCCGTCTTCGAAGTCTCCGATGTTCCCTTCAGAGGAGAAGTCTAGGAGGATCGATAGAGGATGATCTATATGTATAGCTTCAGCCAGTGGCTGCTGATATATTCCCTTTTCCATCATTATATCGATTAGTAATTTATCTTATAGGGCCAAATGGACCCTTGGCCTGGAGAAGCCACGCTGCCTGCCGCCTTTATGAAGCCGCTATCATATCCCCATACAATAGTTAAATCCTCTTGTGGAACAACAGATGGGAAAATCAAGGGGTTACTAGTGCTATAGAGGTTGAGAGGTTTAATCCCATCCGAGTACGTATAGCGTCGACCATTATGTGGGTCCTCTATCCCGTCTGTGTACTTGGTTGTGATACAAGGGAGCACCCTCCTCTCCACATTACCTTGGTTCCAGAAGCTCTCAGGCTGATCCTTTAGCTGTTGTACGGATGTAATATTCTCTGTTCCGACAAATTTACACTGGATGAGATGGTATTTGTGGGCGTGATCCCACTTATAGCGGAAGGCAAAAGCCTTATTGAACTTCCTTGTAATTGTCCCCGTCGCCCAATCGCGGTTATACTCGATGTAGCCTAGGGCATAGTTTGTGATATCAAATCTCTGCATCTCTAGACTCAAAGGGTCACCTGGAGATCCCAGTCCTTGGTATGGAATCTTTGCATAAAGGTGTTGCCAAGCCCCCCCCCAAGAGTAGAAATCACCAATTGTTGTAGCTACACTTATATACTCCATGTATTCATAGGAAGGCGTGGTAACTCCACTGTAGTCGACTTCATGGTAGAACCCACCGTGCCGAGGTTCTGTATGCAGCCCAATAGATTGGAAGTTTCCTTCTGTGGGTACTCTATAGCCTCGTATAGGTCTATAGACATAGCGCGCAGGATAAAACATGTCATTTTCTGCACCCCAGTCACTCTCTCCTAGTAGCTGCTTCGTAGAGAAGCGTCCGACGAGTTGTCTTACTACTGTAGGAGAATAATTTCTATTTGCAATGGTGGACATGGAGAGCAAACCACCCGATAGTTTGTCAACAAAACCATCTGCAAAATAGGAGAGAGGATTCTTGATCTCTCGGATTTTTAGCTTTGCATGGTACGTCTTCCCCGTATTGTAGGTCTCTTTTGTGTTAGTATAAGTGGCGTAATAACCTAGTGAGCGGGGAGATCCTGTTGCTTGGAGGCTAACCACTGGAGTGCTTGGCAGTGAACCCACCCATAAGAGGAGGTGCTTAGTACTGGTGTTGTTGGCCGCTATCGATATACGGGGATATATCGGAAGAAGCCTTGTCCCCCTGATGTCATTTGCATCCTTCTTCTTTGCCCCTTGACTTAGTTCATCAGGCTTCAATGTATATTTTGTATTGTAGTCTGATATGAGCAGGTCGGTCACAGTTACATTATCGTTGGTTGGATTCTCGATAGTGAAGTGCAGAATATTCCCGTAAGGCTTGAACACTCGGTTTGCCTCTGCGGTACCCTTATTCGTGCCACGCTCAGTCGTAACCGTGATATTGCTCTCCATTGCATAGGGTACATCAATTGATACCGAGTTGCTGCCGTCATTGGATGGTTCAATCGCTGTAATGCTGTACTGTCTATCGACTGTTGGCTCGGCAAGAGGTGAGTTCTCTGTTGCGAGGATGGCAATGAGCTTCGTCTTCCCGACCTGCATGGGAGCAGATGTGACGATGTTCTCCTTGTCAAAGTGAAGACTGGCTCCGTTATTTATAACCTTCCAGTCGACATCTTCAGACCAAATGAGCGTATTGTCACTGTAGAGATAGGTCTTGACTTTGACGGATGTCTTACCCTTCAAGGTAGCGCGTACCTTATTGTTGGTATCGACATAAAAGTCAAGGGCCTTGGTATTGTTCTTGTCCTGTTGAGCTGCGTCATCAAGGATGCTCGCTGATAGACTCAGCTGAAGCCTGGTACCTGCAGGAAGTATCTTCTGCTCATGCTCTGCGATATCCTTCGAGCAAGAGGCGAAGATAAGCCCCATAAGTAAGAGGAAGAAAAGATTTTTCTTCATACTGATCTTAATACTTTAGTGATTAAACATAAATAGTAAGGGACGCTGCATAGCTGTGGC
>NZ_JDFF01000015.1 GCF_000565015.1 Porphyromonas catoniae ATCC 51270 | reverse complement strand
TATGACAAGAAATCGTCTACCTATAAGTACTACGACCATGGCGATCCCTCCTATGCGGGGGATTGCTTTTGGTTTGTAGCACAGTTACGAGGTATCGATCTGAGAACGGGCTTTCGTGATCTCCTAGAGCTGATTGTTGGGGAGCTGGGGCTTCGTATCCTTGCGGGAGAGCAGATCAGGAAACCTATTGCTCCCGAGGGGCAGCGTGCTTCTACGCTGAGTGAGCCAGTCCAGGATGAGCTCCCCTATAGCTTCGAGATTCAGCCTTTTGATGATGGGCTCTTAGCTTATTGGGCGCATTATGGTATCTATGAAGATACCCTCAGACGCTTTCGAGTGCGCTCGCTGAAGAGCTATAGGAGCCAAACGAAGGAGGGTAAGCCTTTTGAGTTGAAAGCTAGTCCTACGGAGCCTATCTATGCTTATATCGGTAATGGCTACATTAAGATTTATCGCCCCAACAGCTCGAAGATGCGCTTTCTCTATGGAGGCCGAATGCCCAGTCCCTATTGTTTCGGCATGGAGCAACTTCCCAGTAAAGGCGATATGCTCTTCATTACGGGAGGAGAGAAAGACGTTCTCTCGCTTTCTGCTCGGCATTTCCATGCGATTTGCTTCAATAGCGAAACTGCGCAGATTCCCGAGCGGATCATTGAGAGTTTACAGCTGCGTTTTCGGCATATCATCCTCCTCTATGATTCGGATGCTACCGGGCTTCGTGAGGCTCAGCGGCAGGTAGGTCGCTTGTCGGCTTATCATGTGAAGCAGCTTCAGCTTCCACTCAAAGGGACGAAGGCTGAGAAGGATATTTCAGACTACTTTGCTCTGGGGAATGAGGAAGCCGACTTCCGAGGGCTACTGAATACGCTCCTCTCTCAGATGTACACGCAAACGATGATGCTCCTACGCTCGTGTGAAATCGACTATGATAACCCTCCTGATGCCTCTAAATCGCTCGTAGCAGTCAACGGGGTACCTCTTGGGACGCAGGACAACCTCTTCTGCATCACGGGAGGTGAGGGTACGGGTAAGAGTAACTATGTTTCAGCGATTCTTGCTGGAGCCCTTGCTCAGCAACGCCTGGATGCCGAGCTGACCCTAGGGCTTGAAGTTACACCGAATCCAAGGGAACTAGCGGTTCTACACTACGATACGGAGCAGTCAGAGGCTCAGCTACACAAGAATCTAGGCAAGACGCTCCGCCGGGCATCACTCACGGCTGTCCCTGACTTCTACCATTCGCTCTACCTAGCTTCGCTCTCGCGTAAGGATCGCTTGAAGCTTATCCAAGAGAGTATGGACATCTTTCATCATAAGCATGGGGGTATTCACCTCGTGGTTATTGATGGTATTGCCGACCTCATTCGCTCAGCTAATGATGAGACGGAGAGCATTGCTATCGTTGATGAACTCTACCGCTTGGCCGGTATCTATAACACCTGCCTTATCTGCGTCCTTCACTTTGTACCTAGTGGGATAAAGCTCAGAGGACATATTGGCTCTGAGCTACAGCGTAAGGCGGCAGGTATCCTCTCCATTGAGAAAGATGATCATCCTGAATACTCGGTCGTCAAGGCCTTAAAAGTCAGAGATGGTAGTCCTTTGGATGTGCCGATGATGCTCTTCGGTTGGGATAAGGCTCTTGATATGCACGTCTACCGAGGGGAGAAGTCTAAGGAGGACAAAGACCGGCGTAAGAGTAGCGAGCTACTTGCTGTAGTTCGGGAGCTTTTCCGTACGACGAATCTCCTATCCTACCAGGAGCTCTGCGAGGTCTTGATGCGTGAGCTCGAGATCAAAGATCGTACCGCAAAGAAATACATTGCCTACATGAAAGAGCAAGGCATCCTTAGGCAGGATGCCCAAGGAAACTATCAAGAGAATAAGTCATGCCCCATCTAGAATCACCTCAGAGTGAGGCTCAGTTTCGGAGTCTTTTCAAGAAGCTTATGCTGATGGAAGCTAAGCTTGATGAGCTACTCTGCCTGCAAAGGCAAGAGCAAGAGCTCAGGGTTCATCCTCCCCTGAGGGCAGAGTACCTCGACATTATTGATGTGTCTAAGCTCCTCAAGGTGGAGCAGAAGACCATCTACAACTGGGTCTCCTTAGGGAAGATCCCCTACCTCAAGGCTAATGGTCGTTTGCTCTTTTTGAGAGCAGAGGTAGATGAGATGCTGAGGCAACGTGAGGAGTGGTAGCGATGAGGTGTTCGGTGAGTGGGAATCTCCCGCGAGGGCTATTTTGTCGTAAAAAACGTGTAGTTTTGCGACATAATAAAGCTTATATATGCATGGAGAGTATTGATGACAAGATCGTTAAGAGTGTATCAAAGTGCGGAAGGGGTACAATCGTCTTTCCAGCGAACTTTGTCTCCCTTGGGGAAAACACTAGCGTCTTAAAAGCCTTGGAGCGGTTGGCCAGCAAAGGCACGCTCATTCGTCTTGCTCGAGGGATCTATTGTTACCCAAAGGAGGACAAGATCTTAGGTCTTGGGGTTGTTTATCCTTCCTATGAAGAGATTGCTCAGAGTATCGCTCAAAGAGACAAGGCTCGTATTGCTCCAGCAGGAGCATATGCTATGAACGTGCTTGGCTTCACAACACAGGTTCCCATGAACCTCGTGTTCTTAACCGATGGGAGTCCTCGGAGCGTACAACTCTTTAATGGTCATAGAATCACATTCAAGCAGACTGTTCCGAAGAAACTATCCTTCCAGAATAAGATAGCCCAGTTGATTACTGTTGCTCTTCAAGAGATTGGCCAAGACCATATAACCGACGCTCATAAGCAACATCTGAAGAAGATACTCTCCCCTCTTAGAGAAGAGCAGATCTCGGGAGATTATCCACTGATGCCAGCTTGGATAAGGACACTCGTCAAAGGCTCCTATGAATAGTTACTTTTCTCTTAGCCCTTCACAGCAGCGTACTCTTATCACACAGACGGCCGTTCGCCTAGGTCTTCCTGAGCAAGCGGTAGAAAAGGATTTGTGGGTATCTATCATCCTACAACTTGTTTTCACACTTCCTTTTTCTGATAAGCTTGTGTTTAAGGGAGGAACCTCTCTAAGCAAGTCATTTGGACTGATTGAGCGGTTTTCGGAAGATATTGATCTTGTCGTTGATCGGAGTTTTTTTGATCTTCATGGCGATTTAACAAAGAAGCAGATCAAGGGCTTACGCAAGAAGTCCTCTCTTTTCGTTCGCGATGACTTGACAAGTCTTCTGAAGGCAGCAATGGTATCGTATGGCTTAGATGAGTACTGCTCTGTTGTTCCCGAGGATGATGGAGAAGGCGATCATACCTATCCGGAGCCTAGAAAGATCGACGTATACTATCGAACTCTCTTCCCTCTCAACGAGTATCTCCAACCTAGAGTGATGCTGGAGATCGGAGCCCGGTCTTTGTTTGAGCCAACGGTGAATACCTCGATTCAGAGTCTTGTCACTACTCAATTCCCTCAGATTGATACTGGGCTCGTTTCTGCGCATAGCATAGCCACGGCAGCTCCGCAGAAAACCTTCTTGGAAAAGGCTTTTCTTCTCCATGAGCTATTCACGAGCCAAAGGGGGGTAAGTGCCGAGCGTAAGTCCCGTCATCTATATGACCTGGAGAAGATGATGGATGCTCCTTTTGCTATCCAAGCCATAGAGGACGATCATTTATGGGATACGATTGCCCACCATCGTGAAGTGTTTACTAGTCTTTCGGGAGTAGACTATACTCCTGACATCCGAGATCGTATCGTTTTATGTCCACCCGAAGAGGTTCGGTTGGTTTGGGAACGGGATTATTCGGATATGCAGCAGTCTATGATCTATGGAGCATCCTTGCCCTTTGATGCTTTGCTGGAACGAATAAGTCTATTGGAAAAGAGGTTCCATGATCGATAGAAAGCAAGCGCCCTCCTTTATCAGCATAAAGGAGGGCGCTTGCTTTCTATCTTATCTTCGGTTTAGCGAAGACGCCTTTACTCACAGCTTCTTCCTTCTCATCGGGGCGGGAAGCCGTGGGTTGAGTCAAGGAGGATGAGTCTTCTGGTGTAGCTAACCGTTCCGTAGATATCGGGTGTGTGTTGTCTCCTCCCTTGGGCTGCTGCTGTACGTTCTCTTTCTGCTTCATTTCTTCTCCCGCTCCCTCGGCTTCCTCCACGGGAGTGAGTGTTAGGGCTATCTTTCTGTCAAGCTCTGCCACTTGGGCTTTGAGCGATCGAAGCTCGTCCTCCTTGTTCCACTGGCCGCTAGCCATCGCCTTGTAGATCTCGATGTCTTGTGCGGCTCTGGTGAGCTCTTTCTCGTGGGTCGCCATCACCTTGGGAATGCGCTCGAGGGCAGAGAGGAAGTTTTGGCAGGCGAGCTTGGGATCGCTGGCGAGCTTGCCATTGTTGTGCGTGTAGTAGATGCTTCCCTCTCCCTTGACGAAGAATCGATTGACGGAGCTTTGGAAGAGATCTTTTGCAGAGCTCTCCGTTTTGACGAAGATGTCGAAGCCGTAGATTGATCCAATTCTGTGGTATTCTCCTTGGGTTCGAGCTTTCTCGGCTATTTCTTGTAGACGGGATGCTACGATCTTCATATCACTATCGTTGGGACCCCCCGTCAGCTCCAGCTTATTGATGGCATTGCCTTCTGCGTCACGCTGCACGTGGGCTTCAAATAAGGCCTGATCTCCCTTGGCCTCGGCCATACGGCTTGTGTGGAACTCTACGGAGTGTTCTAGCTCTTGGAGCTTCCCTAAGGCAGCGTCTCGCTCCTTCATGAAGTTCTTACGTTCTGACTCCAGGGCTGTGATCTTCTTGTCGAGTTTTGCCTTCTCCAGGAGGTCGGTATTACCTGAGAGGACGGCCACGTATTCGGAGAAGTTCATTCCACTTTCCTCGTCCATAGCGCCCTCATCGATGGTGCGTGCACCGAGGGTATTGCTCTTGAGCTGGTTAATGAAGAGTTGCTTGTTGTGTAGGAGGTTGAACTTATAGCTGTCTAGTGATCGCTCTACGGCATAGATGATGACATCGACCGTGTTATTCGCGCACTCCTTGGCTACTTGATTGCCCTTGCGTACGGCTCTCCCATTGCGCTGTTCGAGGTCCGATGGTCTCCAGGGGGTATCCAGGTGATGAATGGCCACGGCTCGCTCCTGGGCATTAACGCCTGTGCCGAGCATAGATGTTGAGCCGAAGATGATGCGAATCTCTCCTCGGTTCATGGCCTCTACCATCGCTTTCTTGGCACGCTCGTTTTTGCACTCTTGAATAAAGCGGATTTCGTGAGAGGGAATGTGGTAATCCTCCACGAGTTTGCGCTTAATCTCCGAATACACATTCCACTCCCCAGCTTTATACGTCCCGAGGTCAGAGAATACAAACTGCGTCCCTTTCTGCACGTCAAACTTCTGATAGTAGTTCGCCAGCATCTTAGCGCAGTGTGAAGCCTTGTTGTCGATGTGGTCTTCGTAGGCTGGGTCAATCATTCGTAGATCTAAGCTCATCTTGCGGGCGTAGTCTGTTGCGATAAGCATCTTGGCCTTTTCCTCACGTTCGCTAAGCGGTTCACGCCCTAAGACTGTGGCGTTACCCGTCTTGGCAAACTCCATCAATCGTTTGATAAAATCTTCCTGCTCCGGTGTTGGTGGGATGTTGTGCAGGATTTCATTCTTGTCGGGGCGGTCAATGCCGATATCCTTTGCTGTGCGGAAGTCACAAATCTCGGCATAGAAGGCAGCAAGCTCAGGGACCTTGATGAAGGTGCGGAAGCGCTCCTTCTGAATGATCTCGTTGGTGATGGAGAACTCGTAGTCTGTACTTTTCTTGGCAAAGACGGCAGCCCAGGCATCAAAGCTATTGATGCCTTGTTTCTCGAGGGCCTGTGGGCGGAGATACTTGAAGAGTAGATAGAGCTCGGTCAAGCTATTGGAGATCGTCGTGCCGCTGAGGAAGGTTGCTCCTAGGTCTTTCCCTGAGCGTTCTTGGATGGTGCGAATGGCAAAGAGCAAGTTGAGCGCTCGCTGTGAGCCATCAGGATTCCCTAGACCCGATACGCGGTCGTGGCGGGTGTTGAACATGAGGTTCTTGAATTGGTGTGACTCATCGACGAAGAGGTGATCTATGCCCATCATCTTGAAGTCTACGGCGTCGTCCTTACGCTCGGAGATGCTGTCTTGGATGTCGCGGAGCTTGACTTCGAGTGTTTGCTTTCGCTTCTCGAGTCCTTTGAGCATCCCTCGGGAGATGTCTTTGCCTTCTCTTCGGAGGACATCAAGGTTCTCTTCCACGGAGTCCATCTCCTTTTGCAGGATGGCTTCTTGTATCTCCAGGGCCTGAGGGATCATCCCGAACTGCTCGTGCGTCAGGATGATGCAATCCCAGTCGTTGTTCTTGATGTCAGCAAAGATGCGCTGGCGGTTCTGCTTGGTGAAATCATCTTTGCCGGGGTAGAGTATCCGTGCATTAGGATAGGCTTTTCGGAAGGTGTCGGCAATGTCAAAGACGTTGGCCTTGAGCCCTATGATCATGGGCTTATTTGCCAGTCCGAGTCGCTTCATCTCATAGGCTGCGGTACACATGATGAGCGTCTTCCCGGCCCCTACTTCATGGTCGCATATCCCCCCGCCATTGGTTTTCAGCATCCATACGGCATCTTTCTGACTCTTGTATAGGTCAGGGATACCGAGACGCTTGAGGTCTAGGTTGGGGAAGCTCTGATGCGCTCCGTCGAAATTGGGGCGCACGAAGCAATTGAAGAGTTCGTTGTAGCGATCGGTGAGCTGCTCTTTGAAGGTCTCGGGACGTCTTGTGAGCCAATCGACAAAGGCTTGTCTAATCTCCTCGATCTTGCTGTTGGCTTGCTGAATTTTCTCGCCATCACGCACCTTGATGGACTTCGTTTCTCCCGAGGAGGGATCGATGACCTCCTTGCTCTTGTTGATGTCGGGAATGGTGTTGTGTAGGGCATGCTTCAGTAGGTGTAGCCCGTCGTATCGACGGAACTCACCTTGTACGGCGTATTTATGCCAGATGTTACCATTCTTCCGATCACAAGTGATGGTATACTCATCCATGTTGGCATGATACGCCACACGGATATCTGTGCCGAAGAAGTCGGAGGCAAACTCTCCGTACACAGCTGCCGGGATCCAGCGCTCCCCGAGGTTGAAGTCCAGATCGGCAAAGGGGATAGGCCTTGGGCGTGCTGCCATAAGAGCCGCCAAGCTCTGTTTCCCTTCCTCGTGGTCGGGGTGGTCAAGGAGCCAAGACGCGAGCCTATCTGTTTTCTCGATCACGTTGCCCGAGATGAACTTATCAGCTACCTCATAGCCACTTGCCTCGGGATTGTAGTAGATACGTCCCTCCAGGGCAGAGATGATGTCACTCTCCTCCATCTCGGGAAGTAACGAAGTCATGTAGGAGAGTTCCACACTTCCGTACTTGTTGAGCGAGGCTCCTAGAGCTTCGATCGGGTCGGAAGCTATCGAAAGTTCGGCGGAGGAGAAGGCTGTGGGATGATCGAAGATATCCGCTTTGATGAAGCGCCCATCGATAGACCGCTCAAGAAAGAGCATCTCTAGCCCCGTGGCATCCATCTTGATGACGTCCGTATTGGCTTTCTTGTTCAGCTCCCCCCAGCGAGCGACGTAGGCATCGTAGAGCCGGTTGAGCTTCTCCCGTTCCTCTTTATCTTCAGCATGGTTGGTGGCCTCATAGTCATAGAGCCGGTGGTAGCTCTCGCGGATCTCTATGTAGGCTCTTAGGCGAGTAAGCTGAGCGATGGGGAGATCCATGGGGTGAAAGGTTGGTCGCCTCTTGAGGTCGGAGAGGTAGCCTACCTGTCCTTTCTGCACGACGATCGAGCCATCACGAAGGTGGCTATCGGGAGCGGAGAGGAAGGGGCGAGGAGATGTGTCAAAGACCTCCCGATGTTCGCTTACAGATACGCCCTTGTCTTGTCCAGGCTCATCAGTGAAGTCGAAGAGAGAAGCCTCTTGGATCGTATCGCGAGCAGGCTGCTTACGCCTGCGGGATGTTTGGGGCTTAGTTTCCGTATGAGCCTTCTGTGAGGAGGGGCTATGCTTTGGGGTATTAGCCTTGAGTTCGGCACTCACCCGCCCTACTTCCAGAGTCCAGAGGGTGTATTCTTCTGGGGCAAAGAGTAGCTCCTCCTGCTCGTGGCTTGCCTGCATGATGGGGTGATGATCGTCATCAAAGTACACGGTCTGCCCATTCATCTCTCGGGGAGCTTCCATGTCGGGTCGTCGCTCAGGCGCTTCATACTGACGAAATAGGGTGAGTGCAGGGACTCCCTCAGGTGCAACTTCTTCGTCAGGGAGCGCCCTTTGTCCCTTGTCTTGCTCCTCTGTCGGGCGCTCTTCCGCCTGTAGAGCTTCCTTAGTGAAGTGCCCTTGTACGAGCTCTTCCAGCTCTTCTATCTGGTGGAGCTTAGTGGGAGAGAAGTGGAGATCTCGCTCAATGCGTAGCCCTTTTATCTGGACCTCTTCCATCTCATCGATCGAGATGTTCCCGAGCTCCCATCCATAGCCCATGGTAACTGCCCCAAAGCCGATACGCTCCTTGGGGTCGTACTCAAGGAGGTAGGCGGTGTAAGCTCCAGCGGGGAAGAAGTAGCGAGCATAGGCGGTACGATCGCCGAGGAGTTCTTTCTCTGTCGTGTAGAGCCGGGGGAGGCTCTTCTCGATGGATTTAGGTATCAGGTTAAAGGCATCGTCTCTCTCTTTGTCTTTCTTCTGAGCCTCCTTCTGCGGGGATCCTACGATCACTCCGAGAGCAAGGAGCTTCTTCTCGGCTTCAGCTTGGCGTTCTTCTTCTGTCGTTGCGACTCCTGTGTTGTAGAGCTTTCGGTCAAAGTGATGCGCTACATCTTGACTAAGCTGTATCCGCAGGCTGTCAGCCATCTCGTCCATACCTCCATCGAATTGGTATACCCAGGCTGCTTTCCCGTAGGGATTGGTTCCCATGGTTCGCTCGGTGGCAATCGTATGCGAGCGGACCTCGTCCCATGGGCCCTCAAAAAGCGAGTTGTGGGTAAAGGCTATGGAGAAGCCATCGCCACTGGGCACGGCTGCGGTGCGTACGAAGCGCTCTTCTTCGCCAGGCGTTATCCCCTTGCCCGTTTGCTTTTGCAGGACGATGAGGTCGCTACCGACCTCGGTCCCCGCGCGCTCTGAGAACATACCCGAGGGTAGGCGAATGGCCGAGATGAGTCGGCTCTGCTCCATCAGATAGCGTCGGAAGATCTCGTTGTAGGGGGAGTCAAGCAATCCCTGCGATGTGATGAACGCCAGGACGCCACCCTCTCGTAGGCTCTCCAGCCCCTTGATGAAGAAGTAATTGTGGATGGTGCGTGTTGCTTCCCGCTTGATGCTATCCTTCCCTTTGGAGTAGGCTCGATCATAGACCATGAAGTCACCGAAAGGGATGTTACTTGTGATGAGGTCATACCGGTCCGCTTCAGCGAGCTCACCGAGGGATTCGAAGGGTGTTTGGCGAACCGTGATTTTGCTCTCTCCAAGGGGATGGAGTGCTTGGGCTATCCGAGCCGTGAGTAAGTCCTTTTCGAGCGCATCAACACGGCGAACATAAGGAGCAAAGGTATCGGCAAAGGCTCCTATCCCGGATGATGGATCCAGGCAGGAGTGAAACTCCACTCCCGTCGTGGCTAAGGCTGTGGCGATGGCAGAGACTATGCGCGTGTCGGTATAGAAGGAGGTCAAGACACTAGCCTTGATACTCTCCCAGTAGTGCTTGGCGACCAGAGCATCGGGAGCTTCTCGGTAGATGAGCTGCTTCAAGGCGCAGGTGGGCTTGAAGAGCTCTTGCTCAGACTTTGCCCAGTAGCGAATATCCTCGGGCTGGTCGCTGCGATTCAGTACGCATTTGAGCCCTCCAAAGCCTTGGTAGGCGCCAAGGATGATCCGCTCTTCTTCGGTGGCTAGCCTTTGCTCTTTCTCGAGTCGAAGGACGATACGGATCGCTTGGGTATTGGCCGCGAGTACGGCTTTCTTATTGTAAGGCATAGCTGAGTTTGTGCTTCTGAGGGGGGGATTCTAGAGGTCGTCCGAAAAGTCACCAAAGTTCCGCCGAAAAGTGGCTAATCTTTTGGGCAAAAGATTAGCCACTTTTTCTCGATTGATACGGTACTTTCCCGAGGAAGATTAGCGACTTCTTTGAGGACTACCCTTGGAGGCGAATTCAAAGGCCGTTGAGCCATCTTCCCGGAGGGTGATATGGGCATTGAACTTCTTGCCTGCCTTGTTCTGAAAGCCTTTGATAAGGCTGGTCCGTCTACTGGTAAGGAGCTCCTTTATGTGTGCTTCTGTGAGCTTTACCCCGCAGATCTCTCGGAAGATGTGGAAGCCACACGCCTCGTTGCGACACTTGATGATCTTGGCAAAGATGCCCACGGAGTCCTGGCCGCAGAGCGGACAGCGATAGGAAGGATAAGCTGGAGCTTCAGTCTGCAGGGCAAGGAGCTTGTGACAGATGTCTGTGGTGTAGCTTCTGATACGGAGAGCGAAGTCCTCGGCAGAAGCTTTCCCCGCCTCGATGGCTGAGAGGGAGAGCTCCCAGTTGGCCGTGAGTTCGGCATTGGCTAGTTCCTGGTCCTTGACGAGCTGATAGATGGAAAGCCCTTTCTCTGTGGGGATGAGCGTCTTCTTTTCCCGACGGATGAGTTCGCGTAGAATGAGTGTCTCGATGATGCTTGCGCGGGTAGCGGGTGTCCCGAGCCCACACTCGGCAATCGCCTTGCGACTCTCGGCATCGGTCAGCTCCCGCCCAGCATGCTCCATGGCGGAGAGCAGGGAGGCTTCGGTAAACAAAGGCCTGGGCTTAGTCTGATGCTCCGTGATCTCAGTGTGACGAAGGGGTAAGCGCTCCCCTTCGGGGATCGTGGGGAGTTGTTCGAGGAGCTCGTCCTCGTCGTCTGTTGCCTCCGCTTTGTCCTTTCCTCCGTCTTGAGAATAAGCTCTCCAGCCCAGCGATAGTCTACGGGTAGCTCGCCAGCTGTAGCGGTAGGTCCCGTCGCTCAGCTCCGCCTGCATGCGCTCTTCTTCGCTGTTGGGAGCGAAGGCTTCGATGAAGCGACTGAGGATCATCTGATAGATCGTCGCCTCCTCTGGGGATAGTCCCTCGGGGGACTCACCTGTAGGGAGGAGGGCATGATGGTCGGTCACCCGATGATCATCGACAGCATGTCGATTAAGCGCTTGGCTAAGCGTGACACCAAGCTGATGGAGTAGCGTGGGGATCGTCTCGAAGACATCTTCGCTGATGTAGCGACTCCCGGTGCGGGGGTAGCTTATGATCTTCTTCTCATAGAGCGCTTGGGCTAGCGACAGGGTCTTGTCGGCCGAAAAGCCGTGCTTGCGGTTGGCCTCTTTCTGAAGCGTGGTGAGGTCAAAGAGGAGCGGAGGTGGGGTCTCGGTGCACTTCCGCTCGACCGATAGGACCTTCAGATGGGGCTGACTACTTAGCTCGCTTAGGGCGCTTTGTGCTGCATCCTTCTCCTCGAAGTGCTCTTGACAAAGCGCCTTGAGGAGGATACCGTCTTGCTCAATCGTGGCATGGAGCTTCCAGTAGGGGCGGGATGAGAAGCCTTGGTGCTCTAAGAAGCGACGACATACTAGGGCGAGTGTCGGGGTCTGTACGCGCCCCAGCGAATAGGCTCCACGGCGAGCTATCGAGAGCGCTCGGCTGGCATTGATGCCGACGAGCCAGTCGGCCTCGCTACGAGCTTTGCCTGCCAGGTAGAGCGCGTCATACCGCTCCCCGGGTTTGAGCTTGGCGAGCCCCTCCTGAATCGCCTTGTCGGTGAGGGAGGAGATCCATAGCCGCTGGAAGGGCTTTCGGCAGGCGAGGTAGGTGTAGATGTAGCGGAAGATAAGCTCTCCTTCTCTTCCTGCATCGGTAGCAACGATGATCTCCTCGGCGCGCTCGAAGCAGGAGCGGATCACCTTCAGCTGTTTGAGGGCTGTCGGGTCGTCTTCGAAGGCTTTCCCCTTGCGGATTTGTCGAACGATGAGCTGAAAGGGCTGAGGGAGGATGGGGAGTTCTTCGGCCTTGTATGTCCCGAGTCCGTAGTACTCGGGTAGGGCTAGGGTGATGAGGTGACCGAATGCCCAAGTGACGAGGTAGCCCTTGCCTTCGATAAAGCCGTCTTGTGGGTGTGTAGCCCCTACGATGCGGGCAATGTCACGAGCTACAGAGGGCTTTTCTGCGATGATACAGGTCGTCATGGTCTTGCGTCTTTGCTGTTATCCTTAGAGCTTACGTCCACGACGAGCCTTACGCTCTTGCTTCTGCTTCTGATCGGCTGTGGGCTCTGTTTGCTCAGACTTGAGAGGCTCTTTGAGGTGCTTGGTCGCTTCGTTGGTTTTGCCTTCGTTGTTCACTGCTACCTGGGTCTTGTGTCCTTCGGCTACGGCTTCTACCTCCTGCTTCCCTTGCTTCTTCTCGGGGTTGTACTTGAAGAAGCGGGGACGGTTCTGTTCCTTATCCATGCGGACGTAGGCGTTGAAGTGCTTGCCTTCCTTGTCGACCATGTTCTTGAGGTAGAGGGTGCGTCCCGAGTCAAGAGCTTCGCGCTGCTTCTCGGTCAGCTCAAGTCCACAGAGTTTACGGGGAGCACCCTGGCTTTGCCCTGGGGAGAGAGACTGCTCCTGGTGCTCACGGAGACTCTTGCTGTCACCGAAGATGAACTCGATGCCCTTCTTCTCGGCATTGACTTGAAGCGTAGCGTCGAAGGACTTGCCGTTCTTGGAGGTCATACCCTCTACTTTGACGGCCTTACCCTCAACGAGATTCTTGTACTGCTGGTCAGAGAGCGTCACCCCTTTAATCTCCTTGGGGATGGATACTCGGTCAGCACGTAGGGCAAGGAGCTCGTTGGTCTGTGGGTCAATGGATACGTAGGCGTCAAAGAGCTCTCCTTGCTTGGTGACGACTTCGATGGTCTTGCCTAGGTTGCCCGTCTTGAGGAGCTGTGCCTTATCTTCGGGGCTGAACTTGTAGCCCATGTAGGGGAAGTCAAGCTGAGGCTCCTTGCGCATGGCATGAACGGCAAGACCGATGTTGCCATCATCGTCGGTACGGAACGCTAGGCGTGCCTCGGTGTAGATCGAGCTATTGCCGTAGGGTACAGCGATGGGGAGGAGGTCGCTCTTCTGCCAGGAGAGCATCTTTTCGAGCGCTCCACTGGCTTCGAGTTTCTCGCGGCTGAGGCCGAGATCCTCGAGCATACGCCAGTCGATCTTCTCGGGATCGATAGCGGTAGCGCGCTTCTGCATGGGAAGGAAGTCTTCGAAGGACACTTGCTGTGCTTTGAGGAGCTCTTCGGAGGCGGGGTGGCGCCGATTCTGCAAGGAGGAGCGAAGGCTCTCTACACCTTGCTCGACGTTGCTTGCAAGGACCTTGTAGAGTCCGAAGCGAGTCGGGTCGTTGAACTGCTTGAGGAAGTTCTTCATGAAGTTCTTCAGCAGCCCGTCTTGGTTATTGAACTTGAGGAAGCTACTCTGATTGGTAGCCTCGGCGGCGGTCGTCTTGAGCTCGCCCTCTTCGTTGATGTCCGAGATGATGGAGAGTTTGCCTACCTCGGATGCATTCTGGACCTCTGTACGGTCCTCTAGGACCAGTACGTAGTCCTCTGTGTGGTTGTTGTCCATAATGATGCCAATAGTTTGATATATAGTACTATGTAAGGCAAAGATAAGGGCAGGTGTTATGCCCTATATTAAATGAGGATAAGGCTGGAAAAAGTAGGAAGAAGCAGGAACTCGAGAGGACTAAAAGAATAATTTATTATATACTCGGCTCTAATGCTTATCTTTGATGTATTGGTACTATAGACAAGGAAAACCGCTCTGTGATAGTAACCCGTAAATTGAAGTCGCTTTAGCTGAAGAGGAATTGACAAGCGGATAACTAGCAAATAGGAAGTGTTGCAATAAGCATACTATGGCACGTATATACGATGAATATAGATCTAAAGTTTGAGCAGGGGCTCAGAAATATAATGGAGTCCCCCAGTGTGAAGCGAGTCGATTTTTGTGTTGGATATTTCAACCTAAGGGGCTGGAAACTCATCATTGATCAGGTCGATAATCTTCCTGGAGATTATGTTGAAGAAGGTAATGATGATATGTTTCGCACTTGTCGTTTACTCATCGGGATGCATCACCACAATGAAGATTATATTCGTCGTCTTTATGGCCAGGATGGTACTCTACCTGATGCTAATATGGTGAAAAAGTCAAAGTTGCAGATAGCTATAGATTTTCGCAAACAATTACTGCTCGGGCTACCCACAAAACAGGACGAGTGGACATTGCGTCGCTTATCAGCGCAACTTAAAGAGGGAAAGGTCGCTGTAAAACGATACCTCGTGTTCAACCCGAATTAAGCTCTTCAACATCGGCGATCTCTGGGCAACGGCATCGGTAAGATTGCCCTCTGCAGGGAGGATTTTCTAGCTCCTTTTGTCAATGCGTCTGTGTCCCTTCACCTGCTCCAAGTGTCGCTTGTGCAGCTGTCGTGTGGAGAAAGCATCTGTGGCATCTTCAAAGAGATGGCGCTGATTACCCTTGAGCGCAAGGACAAAATCACCCTTCTTCTTGACGTTCTGCTCGGCTATTTCTACCTGTGTACCCATGGCATCCATCGTAACAACCGCCCCCTCAAGGGCAAGTTTATCAAGGAGCTTGGGTACACAGGTGATTTCATTACTCTTCTCACCTACAGCTTCTTGCGCAATGCTCAAAGAGTGCTCATTGACCCAAGCGGAGAGGATGTAGCTACTTTCTCCGTGCCCTCGAGGATTAGTTCCACGCATTTTCTTGCCATCGATGGCGATGTGCAATCCAGATAAATCTTTGATAATCTGAGAAGTGTACACCTCCAGGCAAGCGGAAATCTCATCGGAATGTACGGCTTGCATAACGCGCTCGAAGGTGTCTTCGCTGGGGCAACCATTGGGTAATTCGAGCAGAGGTTTGAACTCTTCTCCTCGGTGGCGACACAGCTGATATATATCGCTATAATCCTCGCCAATAAAGAGATAAGCAATGAGGGCGACCATGAGGATGTCACTGAGTTTGTGCTTGCAACGTCCGACGACACGTGTGTCGTGGACGGATGAGAAGTAAGGGGGGGGGGCCATTGGAAGTGAGGGTGATGCTTAACAGGACAAAGCTAAGGACAATTTTGATGCGGTTGCCCTGGGGATAAAATGATAACTCAAGAAATATCCTTATCTTTCTGGCAAGTTGGGACGTGTCTATGCCCCTCCTTTATAATCCAATCATTATTACCATAGCACTATGGATGATGCTATAGCACAACAAGTACAGCTAGTTGCAGATATATCTCAGCAGGTATATCACGTGTACTACGTCCAAACTGACATATTGGAAACATATAGTCCATATCCTCGGCTTGATGCCCCTTGCATGTTTTGTGATGCTCCATGTCACCAGAAATATAATTCTGGAACTCCTAAGATATGTCATGCGCTGCAAGATAGGATTGTTTTTCATCTGAAATTTTTTATATCCTTTCTTGAGAAGAAGAGTGCACCCAAGTCTTACCTTTATTCCTTCAATATCAGACACAATAAGTCACCTTATGGTGAACATACGATAAATTATAGAGCAAACGTCCTTCATGCAAAAGAGGAACACATTCTAACACTCCTAATACGTTTAGACCTCGCAGCCAAAGATACTCCCCTTGAGAGTAATTATATCTTGGACAAATCAAGCCGAAAGATTTGCTTAACCTATCTAAAAAACGGAAAAATTAAAGCTGAGAGCGACTGGCATAAGCAACCCAAACTTACACCTATAGAGCAAGAAGTTGTTATCCTTGCTTCTCAAAATTACTCCAGCCAAGAGATCGCTTCTATCCTGAATGACGAGGTTCAGACTATCGGAACAATTCGGAAGAGAATATTCGAAAAGCTAGGGGTTCATGGCATGCCTCAAGCAGTCATTTATTGTAAAGTACATGGTATCATAACCGTAGATAATGTGATGGAGTTAGAAAGAAAGAAGAGAAGAAAAACTTCGTCAAGAAAACACACATAAACACCTAGTAATCACACAGTCATATCAATTTGTGCCCTTAATAGGGTATTGTGAGGCTATTAGGTGTGCTCTACTTTTGTGACAAACAAAGGGAGATATGGTCGTCCTTGCTGTACCAACCATAGAGAGGTTGGAGGTAAACTGTCTAAAATCTTCCTAAACTATGGTTAGATCATGGATATTAAGGAATTCTCAGAAGAAGCTCTACAGGCTATAACAGGTGGAGCTGCCGGTACAGAGCCGTCATCTGGATGCTTTGGTCTGAGCAACTGTTGTAATGATGGTTGTGTGCACAAGAAAGACGAGAGCTCGAAGAAAGACGAGAGCTTGAAGAAGAAGAAGGATGATGAACAGGAAAGTTGAATAGCTCCGCCTTGCACCTGCATAGCTCAGGTTTTAGCAAAGGGGGGCGTGCACCCCATGAGGTGTTTCGTCCCCCTTGCTTCCTGATTATAAATAAATCACTAAAACGAGATATGAACACGGTAAATCATAATATCTATTCAATTGGCAAACGGTGGCAGTACCGTTATGAGCCCGCTTTGGAGGATGAGTATTTGCTCTCTGATGCATATACAGGGCTGCAGTGTGCTATAAACCAGTCTATAATGCAACTTCTGATCCAGATTGAGGATGGCCTTTCTATTGAAGAGATCGCTATTCGGAATGGTATACCAGAATACGACATCTTTTCAATAATTAATCGATTAAACTCATCCTGGGAAGGACTTATAAGTCCAGGTGCAACGGGGAATGGGGTTACATACAGCAGAGTGAACCTCCAGAATTCCTACAATCAGTTTCAGCTACAATATCCTAAAAGTGTAGAAATCCAGATAACCGACAGGTGCAATTTAGCCTGTAAGCACTGTATAGTTTCCTGCGACAGTTCACAGAAAACAAGATGTATAGAGCCCAGTTCCTGGATTCAATGCCTCCAAGAGTTAGATTATAATCGTGTGTTTAACGTTACCCTTACCGGTGGGGAACTCCTTACATATGATGGGATAGAGGAGGTCTTATCGCTTCTTCGCCAAACAAAAATACACTGTAATGTACTTAGCAACGGAATGCTTGTTAATGATCAAATAGCAGAGTTGTTAAGTAGTCCCAATATAGCCGCTTCAATATCTATGGATGGAGTCACAGCAACCTCTCATGATTTTTTGAGAGGGAAAGGCGCATTTTTTCACCTCGAAAAGGGATTAGAAAAGCTCTTACGACATGGTGTTAGAGTTGGACTATCCGTAACAGTACATGCCAAAAATCACACGGAGATTGAGGAAATAGCAGCCTATGCAGCTCGCACTGGCTGTAGAGCTATCGCATTTATCCTTTTGGATCATTCAGGTCGTGCAGCATTAAATCCAGAATTACATATAACATCCCTTGAGCGGAGAAATATTTCTAAACGTATCCAGGAACTCAAAGATAAATATAGGGGAAAAATTGCTATACATCATTTAGATCCCATGGCTGGATTGTCTGAGAGATGTGTAGATTATTCGATGGATAGTATTGTATCCTGTACTGGGGCGGTATCTCACGTAGCAATTAGCCCCAATGGGGACATTTATCCGTGTGCCTTTGCTTTTGGAATGGATAGTTTCTGTTCTGGAAATATTACCGAAATGACAGTCAAGAAGGCATGGGAGACAACAAAGTGGGATATGATGCGAGGGAAGACTCATTATAGAGACCTCACAACGTGTCCCTCTTGCTCTTTTAGAAAGGTCTGTGGGAATCAGAGTTGCCGGATCCGAGCACTGTTACATAGCGGGGATTATTACGGAGTGCCATCTTGTGCCTGTTCCCGGCAATAGCGAACTGAAGAACATCAAACTTAAGGTGTCAGAAAGATGAAAATAATAACACTGAGGGCCCTATGTTTATTTGTCTCACTGTTTGTTCCCTCACAATTAATTGGGCAGGTAATACGGGGAACGGTCATTAATGAGAAAGGTGGGTATATCCCCTTTGCGAACGTTGTCCTGCGCTCTGTTTCCGATAGCTCCTATGTGGGGGGCACCCTGAGCGATGAGGCAGGGCAATTTCTACTGCAGCTGGGCGACGAGGCAGATCGCACACGCTGCTTCCTCGAAGTCCGAAGCGTAGGCTACGCCGTACACCATATCCCGCCAGTACTGCCTGAGCAGCTACAAGTGCAGCTCAGTGAGCAGACACGCCTGCTGCAGGAGGTATGGGTGCGGGCTCCACGGGCCATACGCCTTGTGCCCGATGGGCGTGTGATCAATGTCAAGCTCCTCGGACTGCAGGAGGTCGAGGGCGTCTTTAGCCTTTTGGGGATGCTCCCAGGCCTCTCAGTTCGTGGTGAAGCGATCAGTGTCGTCGGGCGTGGTACGCCCCTTGTCTACGTTAACGGCCGTGAGGTGACGGATCTCTCGCTGCTCTCTCGCTACGATAGTAAGGATATTGTCTCTGTGAAGATCATCACTAACCCAGGGGTACGCTATGGAGCCTCCACAAGATCAGTGCTTGAGATCAAGACACGCAACCCCGAGGATGGGCTTGGCGGTAGAGTCTCTCTGCAGGCAAGTCAGGGCAGGCGCTTCGGCTTGCGAGAGTTTGCCTCACTCGTCTACAAGCAAGGAGCCTTCGACTACTTCCTCACGCTTAGTAACCGCTCGCAGCGCAGCCACTACGGTAGTAGTACCCTGATGGAGCTGCCTACTGCTCAGGAGACGAAGATCTCTATGGAAGTCGACCAGGAGGATAAAAGCTGCTCCCGCTACCTTATTGCGGGGGTTAACTACACTCCCAGTAAAGAGCATAGTCTTGGGCTACAGTATGACTTTACACAAAAGCCCAAGTGGGAGATCGACTCAGACATACAGTCGCATATCTCGACCAAAGGAAGCTCCCGACAAGAGGCGCAGCACTCGCACTACTCCAATAAGGATCACTACCATAGTCTGAATGCCTATTACCTGGGGACAATTACTCCCAGCTATCAGCTGCGCTATGATATGAACCTTTTCTTCAAGCGAGAGGAGGCGGAGAATAAATTCTCCCTTGAGCAAGCAGGGCAAACGCCTAAGCACCACCGCTCTGACCTCGAGCAGCGCTCCCGGCTCCTCTCGGCACGCCTGCAGCACTTCATCCAACTAGGGCAGGGGCAGCTAACCTTAGGCAATGAGGCTGCATGGACAAGGAACAAGCAGCGGCACGTGGCGACACTCAGCACCCTGCGACAAGCTGACTCGAAGATTGAGAACCAGCTTTATGCCGCCTTTGCTAGCTACACAAGGGCTTGGGGTAGTCTTATGGCAGAGCTGGGCTTACGCTACGAATACAATAAGTACGACTATCATGAGGCGGGTGTGCTGCAGCCTGAGCAGAGTAAGGCGTATCACTACCTGATGCCCTCGCTGCAAGTAGCCCTACAAGCCCCCGTTGCTCTGAGCCTCTCCTACCAGACTAAGACCAAGCGCCCCTCGTATCACCTCCTGAGTGACCGCCATCAGTACAATAATGAGTACCTCTACGAAGGGGGTAACCGCTATCTTCTACCCCAGAATACGCAAGTTCTCGCCCTTGGGGCACAGTGGCAGGATCTACAGGCCGCCGTGGAGTACCAGCATCTGCACAATGCTATATATTTCTATACGAAGTATGATCCAGCGCTTGCTGTAGCTCTCTCCAAGCCTTATAACATCCCACACTCCGATGCGCTCGACTTCAGTGCTTCGTGGAGCCCACGCTTTGGTCTCTGGCGCCCAAGTCTGCAGCTGCTTGTGCATAAGCCTTTTTTGCGCTTCGAGGGCGAGGAGTTTAGTGATGCCAGTCTGATGGCAAGCCTGAGGAACTTTTTTCTCTTTCGCAAGCAAGGCCTAAACTTCAGCATGGAGGCAAGTTACTTCTCTGGTGGCAGTCAGGAGCTGAGCCAAGTGGATGCTTATTGGCAGATGGACTTATCTATTAATAAGACCTTCTTCGATCAGCGACTGCGCCTATCGCTCTCGCTTGATGATGCCTTTAATACGGGCTATAGTTCCGTTACGCTGCGCGCACGAGAACTTAAGATACACCATGCGCAGCGGCCAGATGGTCGCAGACTCAAGCTGACGCTAAACTACAGCTTCAACATGAAGAAAAATCGCTTCAAGGGCGAAGACTCCAGCAGTGAGTTGCAGCGTCTTTAGAATCTGTAGCATTCATCTTACAAGGTAAGAAGAAAATATGTGAAAACTTATTTTATCAGACAACAAGATGCGATGGATTGTGGCCCCTCATGCTTGGCAATGATAGCTGGGCATTATGGATTGCATCCTGACGTTGAGGCATTACGTAAGGCCTGTGCTTTAGGTATC
Organism: Porphyromonas catoniae ATCC 51270; assembly: GCF_000565015.1. GTDB lineage: Bacteria > Bacteroidota > Bacteroidia > Bacteroidales > Porphyromonadaceae > Porphyromonas > Porphyromonas catoniae. The sequence goes on along the minus strand of NZ_JDFF01000015.1, from coordinate 3,446 downwards.
GGTGGCGTTTCTCTCCTTGGCATAAGTAAAGCTGCTGAAGAAATTGGTTTCCATACAATTGGAGGTCGGCTTACCTTAGACTCACTCATCACAGAGGCTAAGCTACCCTGCATCCTTCACTGGAAGCAAAATCACTTTGTAGTCCTTTATAAAGTACGTAGGAAGAAGCATCATCCTATATTTTACGTTGCAGATCCAGGGATGGGCTTGCTTGAGTACAGTGAGCGAGAGCTCCAAGCATATTGGATCAGCACCCAAAGCCAGGGAGAAGAGAAAGGCATTGCACTGCTTCTAGAGCCAACCTCACTCTTCCATACCCTTGTCGCAGCGCAAAAGATAGACAGATGGACAATGAAGGGAGCTACGCCCTCTCGCCTTAGCTTTCTTTGGGGCTATCTAAAGAAGTACCACCGCTATTTCTTTCAGCTTATGCTCGGGCTGTTCCTGGCTTCTCTGCTGCAGCTCATCTTCCCATTTCTCACACAATCGATAGTAGACACTGGGATTGGAGGCAAGGAGATTAGCTTTATCTGGCTTGTACTTCTGGCACAGCTGATGCTTCTATTTAGCCGCACCATCGTAGACTTCATACGCTCCAAGTTGCTACTTCATATCTCCACACGGATTAACATCTCCCTGATCTCGGACTTCTTCATTAAGCTGATGAAGCTACCCATGTCTTTCTTTGACACAAAGCTTATGGGAGATTTGCTACAGCGTATCGAAGATCACCGACGGGTAGAGCATTTCTTAACATCGAATAGCCTGAGCCTCATATTCTCGTTCTTCACTTTTCTTGTTTTTGGCGGAGTCCTAGCGTCCTATAATCTAGGTATTTTCCTCATTTTCATTCTTGGGGCTCTACTTTATGCTGGCTGGATTGTACTCTTCCTCAAAAAGCTCAGGGTGCTTGATTATAAATACTTTGAGCAAGCTGGTCGCAATCGCAATGTCACCTACCAGCTTATCGCTGGGATGCAGGAAATCAAGCTTCAGGGCTGCGAGCAGCGTAAGCGTTGGGAATGGGAAGATGTACAGGCTGACTTATTTAAAGTCAGCCTTGAGAGCCTGAATCTTGATCAAATCCAGCAAATAGGTAGTATCACGATCAACGAGATAAAAAACATCCTTATAACTGTCCTTGCTGCTACCGCTGTCATCCATGGAGAGATGACACTTGGGATGATGCTTGCTGTCCAGTATATCATCGGGCAGCTCAATAGTCCGGTTGATAAGCTTATTCATTTCGTGTATTCATGGCAAGAGGTAAGCATTAGTCTGGAGCGTATGAATGAGATCCATCAATCAAAGAATGAAGAGGATAAGGCGCGTACACGAGCTGGATATGGTACAGAAGCTCCTTTAGCGAAATCCTTACATATCAGGGATTTAAGCTTTAAATATGATCGCTATAGTGGAAAAGATATACTCTCTCATATCACGCTAACTATCCCTCAAGATAAAGTAACAGCAATCGTTGGAGCCAGTGGAAGTGGAAAGACCACACTCCTCAAACTTTTACTTGGGTATTACCCTCCGCTTGAGGGCGCAATCCTCCTTGGAGGCGTCCCTCTGCAGGAATATAAGCTCACATGGTGGCGCAGCGAGTGTGGAGCAGTTATGCAGGAAAGTTTCCTTTTCTCTGACACGATAGCCCGAAACATCGCAGTTAGTGATGAGGAGCCTGAGCTAGAGCGTATCCGTCACGCCGCACGAGTTGCCAATATTGCGGACTACATTGAGGCTCTTCCGTTAGGCTATAACACCATGATAGGACAGGATGGGCAAGGGGTAAGCCAAGGACAGCGACAGCGGATTCTCATTGCTCGCGTGGTTTATAAAAATCCTCAATTTGTCTTTCTTGATGAGGCAACAAATGCACTTGATGCAAACAATGAGCGAGGAATAACAGAAAATTTGAGCTCTTTCTATAAAGGGAAAACAGTTATTGTGGTAGCTCATCGCCTATCAACGGTACGCTATGCAGACCAGATTGTAGTCCTTGATGCAGGGAAAATCGTTGAGGTTGGGACTCATGAGGAGCTCACAGCTAAAAGAGGTAAGTACTATACGCTCGTAAAGAACCAGCTAGAATTAGGGAATTGATATGGGCACCTATGAAAAGGAGATTGGTAAGAGCGCTCACGATTTAGAGCTTCGTAGCGAGAAGGTACGCAGTATCATTGGTCAGGTCCCTCCTTCGCTGCTTCGCTATGGAGCGCTAGCGATCCTTGCAACACTTGTTATCCTCGTGTATGTAAGCTACTCTATTCCTTACAAGCAGATATATACCGGTACGGCTGTTATTAGAGCGCTCCCTGACTCATTAGAAGCCTCCCCCGCAGCCGTACTTATCAAGTTCTCAGATAGAAGGCCTGCATTGTCCCCTACAGAAAAGCTACCAATAACACTGCATACTCCAATGGGAGAAGTTGAGGGTAAACTCGTTAAGCTATCATCATGGAGAGATAGCTTGGGTAGGCAAGAAGCCTTCTGTTTATTTCTATTAAGTGAACTTTCCCTTTTACAAAACCATGAAGTGGACTTTACGATTGTACGAACTTCAGGGAATATTTTGCAGAAGGTGCTAGGAGATCTTTTCTAGTTATCTTTCAATAAGTGTGCGAGGTTAGGGTCACTCTTGATTCGCTCAATCTCTAACTCTACAAGGGATAGAATTTCTTGCTTGACACGCTTATAGTTGGTTTCGATGGTCTCGGTGAGACTGTCGGAGCCATCTTCGTTTGGGAAAGTGGCGATAGTGGGTATAGGCAGGTAGGCTTTGCTCTCAGCAGAGACTTTGGCTACATCGACAACGATTTCAGCGTGGAAGATTTTCTGCTCGATACGTTCATCGAAGTTATCGGAGACTGCACCTACAAACATACCTTGGGTAAGGTTGCTGATTTTGCTCGCTGGAATAAGCGAGTCCATCTGCGTGGAGATGGATGTAGATTTATCGTTGCGATTGATGGTCATTGATTGCCGTTGTTGGAGGACTTTACCGAAGCGTTCACTGAGGGTCTTGGCGGTCTCGCCCACAACTTGTCCTGAGAATACATTACCCACAGTATTCTGTATTACCTTGCTTTCCTTGTCGCCATAGTCACGTGTGAGCTGTGAGAAGTCCTGAAAGCCTAAACATACAGCGACCTTATTGGAGCGAGCTGTTGCGATGAGGTTGTCGAGTCCACGGAAGTAGATGGTTGGTAGCTCGTCGATGATGACGGAGGACTTGAGCTGCTTCTTCTTGTTGATGAGCTTGACGATACGGCTGTTATATAGTCCCAGGGCAGCAGAGTAGATATTCTGTCGGTCGGGGTTGTTGCCCACTACCAAGACTTTTGGCTCACGTGGGTTATTGATGTCGAGGGAGAAGTCATCGCCAGTCATTACCCAGTAGAGTGCTGGGGAGATCATACGAGAGAGTGGGATCTTTGCCGAGG
>NZ_JDFF01000014.1 GCF_000565015.1 Porphyromonas catoniae ATCC 51270 | reverse complement strand
AGCGACTTATAGTAACTCATCACGCCCCATTATGAGACCTATTAAAAACGGATTCAGGGACAGGTATTGTAAGGTATGATGGTCATTGCCCCACCTTTACTTAGGACGCTGCGCCCGTATTAGGCTCAGCCTCTCGTCTTAGTATATCCAAGGGCTTGGAGAATAGGGATGAGCTTGGAGCGCTGATCTCCTTGGATAAGGATCTCACCATCCTTGATAGATCCACCGACACCGCAACGCTGGCGAAGAGTCCTCCCCAGTACCTCGAGATCTTCACTCGAGCCAACAAAGCCAGAGACGAGAGTCACCTCCTTCCCTCCCCGCTGTTTACGAGACAAGGAGAGGCGAAGGCGTTGCTCTGCTGGAGGCAGTGTTGCCTCCTCGGGAGCATTCTCCTCTGTAGTGTAGCTATAGTTTGGATCGGTGCTGTAGAGTACGCCTAGTCGTTTCTTCCAGTCAGACATTATGCATCTGAAGTATTAGAGACTGACCTCAAGAGAGAATCCTTGAGGCAAGAAGGTCGATACATCTCCACCATAGTGGAGTAGCTCACGCACTACGGTAGAGCTAATATGTGTGAACCGCTGGGAGGCAGGCAGGAGTACCGTCTCCATGTCGGCAATATGACGATTGAGGTCAGCCAGTGTACGCTCGTACTCCATATCGGTACTACTGCGTACCCCACGCAGGAGGACCTTGACCTTCATCTCTTGAGCCAGTGAGACCGTTAGCCCCGTATAGGTAAGGACACGCACACGAGACTCGGAGGCATAGTAACGCTGGATCTGCTGGAGACGCTCCTCGGCAGTAAATAGGTTACGCTTAGCATCATTGGTACCAATAGCAACAATGACCTCGTCAAAGAGGTCGAGACCACGTGCCACGATATCGGCATGACCCCGTGTAAAAGGATCAAACGACCCAGCGTAGAGGGCTTTGCGCTTCATGTAGTAAGGGAAATTACTTAGTTAGGTCTATGATTTCCTCTGGTGCTGGTGTCAGGTTTTCAGCACCAGAAGCGGTGATGAGGTAGGTATTCTCAATACCCACTGCACCTATTTTGGGGAGGACAAACTTAGGTTCAAAGGCGATGACCATTCCTTCCTCGAGGACATCTTTACTTCGTCCTGTCAAGACGGGCAATTCATTGATCTGTAATCCGAGACCATGCCCCACAAACTGAGCTTGTAGCTCCGTCCCCATGAAATAGGGCTTAGCACCCTCAGCCTCCACGATAGCTAGGCATTCGTTATAGAGATCGGCACATAGTGTACCTGGGTGCGCCTGCTGCATGATGTCGCGATGCAAGCGACAACTTAGTTCGTGCAGACGATAAGCCTCATCAGGGAGAGTACCGATGGAGTATGTACGCGTGAGGTCAGAGTAATAAACGCCATAGTTCCCAGCCATATCAATCATCACTGCCATACCCTGCTCGAGCAGTGTCCCATTCGAGCCAAGAGGAAGTGCTGTCGTGCCAGCTCCACCAAGGGCAAAGTCATAGGGAGAGGGTGCAGCAGCATTATCCCCAGCCAGCAGACTACCCATGTAGATTTCCATTGCTGTCCCAAAGCATCGGAAGAGACCTACCGACCCCTCCTGACGCATCCGACGCTCAATCTCTATCTGCAGGTCTCGGTCAGTCATCCCCGAGCGATACAGCCCCTTGATGAAACTATATGCTCGTACATGTTGCTCAGCTCCCTGGCGTATCTGCTCTATCTCTAGAGGTGTCTTCACCCTACGAACTTCACGAAGAATGCTCGTAGCATTATGTAGCGAAGCGTTGGGGAAAAGGCGAGCCTGACGCTGTACATCCGAATAGGTCTGCTCATCCAGCTCTAGGGCAATGGAAGAAATCTTCTCGGTATCTACATATTCTGAGATCTGCTCAATCTTGCGCACACCATGTACACCTTCTCCCTGGACAAGTGTCTGAGGTCTACGAATAAAGAACTGTGCATTTCCTTCCCGAGGGATAAAAGCAAGCCCCGAGAAGATGTGGCCAAAGATGTAGAGGAGATTAACGTTAGAGGCGATGACAAGAGCATCAATATCTGCCTGCTGAAGTACTGCTTGTATACGCTGTACTCGTAGCTGATAGTCAGGATGAAGCATTGATTCTTTGGCTTGGATAAGCGTTGTAATGGAGTTGGTTAGAATGGGACATTGCTATCAGGGAAGTCCTGACTCCCTGATAGAGGATCAGCCTGTGTGGCTGGTGTGTTTGCCGCAGGTTGAGCGGAAGAAAGCGTGCGACCACTAAGTGAAACACCTTTACCCTTATTGGCTCCTTCTCCCCCTGCATTCAGAGCAGCTAGTTCGCTCTTCGGTGCAAAGCGAGCATAATCCGCTTTGAAGGCAAGACGAACCTCTCCGACAGGTCCATTACGATGCTTAGCGATGATGAACTCCCCCACGCCTCGTAGTGACTCACCTGTCTCAGGATCTACAGTGATCTTGTAGTACTCAGGGCGGTGTATAAAGCAGACAATATCTGCGTCCTGCTCAATCGCACCTGATTCACGAAGGTCGGAGAGCTGAGGACGTTTGCTATTAGCATCCCCCCCTTGCAGTCGGTTCTCCACACCACGATTGAGCTGTGAAAGAGCAATGATAGGAATGTTCAATTCCTTAGCAAGCATTTTCAAGGAACGAGAGATTGTACTGACCTCCTGCTCGCGGTTACCGAAGCTCATTCCACTGGCATTCATTAGCTGGAGATAGTCGATGATGATAATCTTCACCTGATGCTCACGCACAAGACGACGAGCCTTGGTGCGTAGTTCGAAGACAGAAAGCGATGGGGTATCATTGATGAAGAGCGGTGCAGACTCGAGCGTACCAATACGGTTATTCAAACGTCCCCACTCCTCTTCACTGAGGCGACCACTCTTAATCTTCTGTCCATCGATTTCGCAGACGTTGGAGAGGAAACGTTTGACAAGCTGTACGGCACTCATCTCAAGATTGAAAAGAGCCACTGGTATACCATGATCTACCGCCATATATTTAGCCATTGAGACGACAAACGCCGTCTTTCCCATAGCTGGTCGAGCAGCGATGATGATAAGGTCAGAGTTCTGCCAGCCCGAGGTCATCTCATCTATATCATGGAAGCCCGTTGTCAGCCCACTGATCCCCTCCGAGCGGTTAGCAGCTATCTGTATTTCGGTAATTGCACCCTTGACTAGAGGGTTAATAGGGACAAAGTCACGGCTGGAGTTCTGCTGGGCTATCTCAAAGAGGGAGCCTTCAGCCTGCTGAATCTGCTCCTGCACATCGATGACATCGTCGTAAGCACCTTTGAGTGTCGTGGACGCCATCCCAATCAAGCGACGGCTAAGGGCCTTGTTGTAAAGGATATCGGCGTGAGCCTCAAGACTACTGGTCGACATCACCTTAGATGTCAAGCCGGCTATGTAGGCAGGTCCTCCGATTTCATCTAGTACATCCATACGCCTCAGCTCCTCTGTGACGGTGAGCATGTCTATGGGCTGCTGCGCCATCGCTAGCGTCACCATAGCTGAGTAGATCTGCTCATGTGCCTTGACATAGAACGTCTCTGGACGCAGACGCTCACTGACACGTGCATAGGCATCCTTCTCTAGGAGAATAGCTCCGAGGACAGCCTCCTCGAAGTCAGGAGCCTGAGGAGGAATACGCCCATCCATCTCCATAGGGACAATGGGTTTGGATGGCTTCGTCCCACGCTTAGTTGTTTTTACCGTTGCCATATTGCCTTAGTCAAGCTTTAGTACTGCGAGGAAAGCCTTCTGAGGCACCTCCACCGTACCAATCTGCTTCATACGCTTCTTCCCTTCTTTCTGCTTCTCTAGTAGCTTACGCTTACGAGAGACGTCACCCCCGTAGCACTTAGCCGTCACATCCTTGCGCACAGCCTTGATGGTCTCTCGGGCTATGACCTTGGCTCCAATAGCAGCTTGGATAGCAATATCGAACTGCTGGCGTGGTATAAGCTCCTTGAGCTTCTCACACATCCTTCGTCCGAAGGCTACGCTGTTGTCCACATGGGTAAGGGTAGAGAGGGCATCCACAGGGTCTCCGTTGAGAAGGATATCTAGCTTTACGAGCCTAGAGGGGCGGAAGTCACTCAGATGATAATCGAAGGAGGCATAGCCTTTTGACACGCTCTTCAGCTTATCATAGAAGTCAATCACAATTTCCCCAAGAGGCAGATCAAAGAAGATCTCTATTCGGTCTCCCGATATATATTCCTGCTTGATGAGCTGTCCACGCTTGCCGAGGCAAAGCGTCATAATCGGCCCAATGTATGCGGTGTTGGTAATGACCGATGCACGGATATATGGCTCCTCGATACGGTCAATAAGGGTCACATCAGGTAGCCCCGAAGGGTTATGCACCTCCTTACAGCTGCCCTTCTTGTCATAAACTTTATAGGACACATTGGGGACAGTGGTAATGACATTCATGCCAAACTCTCGGTCTAGTCGCTCCTGGATAATCTCCATGTGCAACAGCCCGAGGAAACCACAGCGGAAGCCAAAGCCAAGCGCAATAGAGCTCTCGGGTTGGAAAGTCAGAGAGGCATCGTTAAGCTGGAGCTTCTCAAGCGAAGCACGTAGGTTCTCGAAGTCCTCACTCTCTATCGGGTACAGCCCAGCGAACACCATAGGCTTTACTTCCTCAAAGCCCTCGATAGCTGTGGTAGCACCGCCCGTGACATGGGTAATTGTATCCCCTACCTTCACCTCTCGGCTGGTCTTAATACCCGAAATAATGTAGCCAACATCCCCTGTGCGGACTTCCTTCCGAGGATCCATATCTAGGCGCAGGACACCCACCTCATCTGCATCATATTCCTTACCTGTGGCAATGAACTTGACGTGATCACCCTTTCGTATCACACCATTAACCACCTTAAAATAGGCAATAATACCACGGAAGGGATTGAAGACGGAGTCAAAGATTAAGCACTGAAGCGGCGCCTCGGGATCCCCCTTAGGAGCAGGGATACGCTCCACGATAGCATGGAGGATCTCATCTACACCGAGGCCTGTCTTCCCACTAGCTCGGATGATCTCTTCACGCTTGCAGCCCAGTAGCTCGATAATCTGATCCTCTACCTCCTCAGGCATCGCACTGGGTAGGTCTACCTTATTTACAATAGGTATAATCTCCAGATCATGCTCCAGTGCCATGTAGAGGTTGGAGATGGTCTGTGCTTGTATGCCTTGGGCAGCATCGACGATAAGTAAAGCGCCCTCACAGGCAGCGATGGAGCGGGAGACCTCGTAAGAGAAATCCACGTGCCCTGGGGTATCAATAAGATTAAGTACGTAGTCGTTGTCCCCCATCCGATAGTTCATCTGGATGGCGTGGCTCTTAATGGTGATACCTCGCTCACGCTCTAGATCCATATTGTCGAGGACTTGCTCTTGTAGATCTTTCCCTGAGACGGTTTGTGTCGTCTCGAGGAGGCGGTCAGCTAGGGTACTCTTCCCATGATCAATATGGGCTATGATACAAAAGTTCCTTATATGCTTCATCTCTCGACAAAGATACGACGAACGATTAATACACACTGCGGCTAGAGAATGCACAGTATCATTCATTCTGTGCAATAATTTATACCTTTGCCCTGTAAACCTCGGGGATAATTGAGCCTCTGAGGCATTCATTAAATAAAGACTTCGATGAAAAGAACCCTAGCTATTGGGCTTATCTGCCTAGGCGCTTATTCCTCGGCTCTAGCTGGAGGACTACTCAATAATACGAGCATGCATGCACTCTACCTACGCAGCCTTGCTCGTAATGCCTCTACTGCTATTGATGCTGCTTTCTACAATCCTGCGGGCCTTGTTTTCACACCCGATGGTTGGCGTTACTCAATCAATAGCCAAACGGTATTCCAGAAGCGAGATATTACAACGACATTCGCGCCCTTCGCTTTCAATGGGGGGCAGACGACCAAGCATTTTGAGGGGACAGCTACGGCACCCATTGTCCCCACGATTATGGCAAGCTACAAGAAAGGTGACTGGGCGTTCTCTGCTGTCGCTGGCATCTTTGGTGGCGGTGGGAAGGCTCGCTTTAACCAGGGGCTTCCCCAGTTTGAGGCTGCCGTGTCTATGATTCCTACCACCACACAGGCAATACGGGGGATGCTAAGTAACCCCGCCCTAACAGGGAAACTCCCTCCTGCTATTGCCACTCAGCTCCCTACCCTAACAGCCCCGCTCACGGCTGTGAACAAATACACCGTAGATAGCCATCTGGAGGGTCAGCAGTACACCCTTGGTCTTCAGCTTGGGGCAACGTACCGCGTTACACCCTTCCTTAGTGCACACCTCGGTGCCCGCTTGAGCTATGCCTACAATACCTATACAGGCTATATCCGCAATATCCGTGTCAATAACCAAGCAGGAGACATGGTAGCAGCTCCTATCTATTTTGCCGCTGAAGCACTCAAGTACAAAGCTCTAGCAGAGAACCCCGCTATCAAGACTGCTCTTGCTTCTCTTCCCACAGATGTACAGCAACAGGTACAGACACTCCTTCGTGCACCTGCTGCCTTAGCTGCAGGGTCTGTAGACAAGCGCATTGAGGTCAAGCAGACGGGGCTCGGCGTAGCACCAATCGTCGGGCTACACCTAAGCTATGAGGGGCTGAACATAGGGGCTCGCTACGAGTTTCGCACTGCCCTTGACGTGAAGAACGACACGAAGGCTAACGACTCTGGCATGGAGCAGTTTAAGGATGGCGCCAAGGTAGCTAATGACATGCCCGCTGTACTGGCTCTTGGGGCATCGTACCGCATCCTCCCCCAGCTCACCGCCTCAGTGGGCTTCAATCACTTCTTTGAGAAGCAAGCACGCATGTCAGGCGACAAACAGAAGAGCCTCAGCCACAATACCAGCGAATACCTCTTTGGTCTAGAGTGGAATGCTCTATCATGGCTAGACGTAAGTGGTGGTGTACAGATCACGCGCAAGGGAGTAACGGATGACTATCAAAGTAACATCCATTTTGACATGAGCTCTAATTCCTATGGCTTCGGTGTCGGTGTACACTTGACGAAGGAGCTACAGCTAAACCTTGCCTACATGATCTCCGACTACAAGAAGCATACGAAGGAAATCAACAACTATGTCTCCACTGCTCTCCCTGGAGTAAACACGAAGGCAACAGAGGTGTATTCACGCAAGAACCAGATCTTCTCCCTAGGTCTTGACTACACACTTTAGTACGTAGCACATTCAGGGGCGCATTCCCCAACAAGCCCATATAAAGCGAGGGGGCACAGCTTTTATGCTTGTGCCCCCTCGCTTCGTTTTTGTCTCCTGTATATTCAGGGAGGGTATCCTCGTTGCTTGGGGTATTTCCCCCTAGCCTTCCTTCCCTTCGTACGGGGGAGAGAGAATAGGATTGTACATCATGATTGCATGGTTCTCCACGAGCTGGCGCTCTATTACCCTCCCATCAGGATAGGTCGCGACCTGCACGATCCTATTGTGGCGTGTATAGCCACCCCACCACTGCTGAGTGACTCGGTGATCTCGCTCTTCTACTCGATAGGTACAGAGGGGAGGTGCATCTGCACTTAGGCGCCCCCAGAGGTAGGTATCATCCATCCATAGCTCGAGGTAGTACGTGTCACACGTATCGTTGCGAAAGCGAAAGTCGATGTAATTGTAGGACAGGGTCGCCCCTGCCCCAAAGGGTACCTGCCGATGGGTATCGGGAAAGACATCGAAGGTATGGCGGTGTCGCTCGGTGATGGTGAGCGGGCTATGTGCTACGAGCCAAAAGAGCAAGTTCCCCAGCTGGCACAGCCCTCCGCCGATGCCCTTGCAGATCTGTCCTTGGTGAAGTACCAGCCCCTCTAGATAGCCCTTTGCCTGAGAAGTACGACCGACGTTGTGCCACACGGAGAAGGTCTCTCCTGGGGCAATCATCATGCCGTTTAGGTGCACCAGCGCAAGCCTTAGGTTGGTACGTTTATTCTCCTGCAGGTACATCTCCACATCCTTCAGCGGACGAAGGATGATGGAGCGATGCTCCATAAGCGGGTAGAGGCGTCCCTCAGGAGGACGGATCTTTGCCCAGCGCACACCAGAGAAAGCATCCCGAGCCTTTCGTTTCAGAATGTAGTACTCCTTCCCGAGCTTTCGCCTCAGATCGCTTCTTATGAGGGGCTTATCAATGTAATCCACAGGTCAGGAATAGGGTAAGGCTATTTGCGTGTAAGGGTCATCGTACCGAAGTCGGGATCCTTCATACTCAGGACGCCATCACGTACCTTGAGGTCAGTAGCAAAGGCATTTTTCCCCGTACCAAATTCCTCAATGAAGGAGGCAGCAATTGTTTTCTCCATCTCCTGAAGGGCTGCCTTACGAACGGGCTCCAGATCCTCGCAACCAATGCTATCAGAATCTTCAGCTGTGACCTTCATAAAATCCATCCCATTGATCAGGTACTCCTCGACCTGAGCATAGGTCTTCCCCTCATCTACTGTCAGGAAGAGTGCCCCTCCCGTGATACTATATGCACCGATGAGATGGAAGGTTGTCTTCAGCACAATGTCCATGCCACTCTCCCGTGTCTTGACGGTGAAGTTCATCGTGAAGTCTACGGTCTTATCCTCGTTAAACTTCGCATCAAAGCGATGGAAGGTAGCACTCTCTTTGCCCTTTGTGCCTAGAGCATTCAGCAGAGCAGCATCCCCTCGCCACTCCCCGATGATATCCTTTTGGATCTTGCCATCACTACAGGAGCATAGCCCTACGAGGGCAAGAATAAGTAGCATGAGGCTACCAAGTAGATTTCTTTTCATCTTCCTTGATTATTTAGTTGGTTGAAGTCTTGTTTGCTCTGTAAAGGTAAGAAAAGTACTCTAGTGGAGCTAGACGAACTAAGCCCACTCGAGCTACGAGGGCAACAAGACTAAGCTACCCCTGCAACCTACAAAATCACCTATCATAGGTGGAGGCAGCGACCTATCATAGGTGACGACCTTCACCTATGATAGGTGATTGCATAGGTTTACCCGTAAAGTAAACAGACCTTACCCCAATCCCTATTGAGCGGAGCTGAGAGTCAGGTCAGAGAAAAGCATGATCAGGGATTAGGGAAGGAGACGGCGCAGAGAGGCCGCACAGAGACGTACATCCCGTAGGCTCTTGCTCGTATAGCTTACTCTAAGCGAGGGGCGAGAGAAATACAAGTATCCGAAGAGCTCTGTCAAACGAGGATAGAGGCGCTCCCCCGAGGCATTACGCTTAAAGCCCAGTGACCTGCCATGCTCCATCGTACACAGCCCTTGGGTAGAGCTTAGCGGTGAAGGATCGAGCCCCTCACGGACGAAATCCTCAGAGAGGACAGAGCGATGAAAGGCAAGGTGATGCGCCACTAGACATTGAGCACGATGGAGGTCGGAGAGGAAACGTTCGTAGACCTGTCGAGGGCTATCCAGGCTCAGATATAGGTCTTCACTGGTCAGACCGTGCAGGGCTGTCGCCTCTGGGCTTAGGGGTTCCCTTCGGTGAAGGACATGGTTTTCCTCCAAGAGGCAATTACCATGCTCATCTAGGAGTTGCCAGGAGAGAGCTATGGGACGATTATCGTAGCCCTCGGTAGGCTCTTCGTCAGGGATGAGGTCGAAGGTCTCGGTATCAAAGACAAGGTAATGAGCTTTAGCCCCGAGAGGAGCAGGCGAGACAAAGAGCTGTGAGGAGTCTACATCAACCTCAGCCGAAGGACGAGGGGCGTCCTTCGGCTGAGTACGTAGATCCCTTACGAGGCTCGTTCGTCTACGTACCCCGTAGAGCAAGTAGCTTGCCCCAAGGAGAGCAAGTAGCACCACGAGGACAGAGACGAAGGGCAAGGGCATGAGGCTCTAGGGCTTCTTCGGGAAGAGGAATGAGCGGGAGCGTTCTGCGCCAGCTCGGGAGAGGCTATCGGGGATAAACTGCCAATTCTTGGGATCCACAGGGCGTACCGAGCCATGACGGCGGAAGAAGTCCGCCAGATAGTAGGCTTGGTCGTGCGATGTAGCACCTACGATCCGTTTCGGGAGGTCTTCCTTAGCGATGCCGGCACCCTTCGTGAGCATCCCTCCTGCACCTCCTGCACGATAGGAATTCACAGCTACCCGATAAGTACGCTCTAGGTCAAAGGGCTCAGTGTGCCCTGTTAAGCGGAGGATTGTAACGCGCTCACCCTCAGGCTTGGTTAGGTCTACCACGTAGTCAATACCTTGCGCTGAACTGTAGTTGTACGGAGGGACAGCCGTCTTATATTTATCCCCTTCCTTCGCTCCAGGCTTGAGGCGAATAAGGTAATCCTCGGGCGAGGCCATCGTATTCACCCAACCTGCGTACGAGTGCTCCAGATAGCCACGTATCTCGTGCCCCGTGAGAGACATGGCGTAGAGGAAGTTTGAGAAGGGACAGAACTTAAACAAATCACGTACATAGACCTTCCCTGCAGGTAGTACCGCCGAGAGCTTCAGTGGGGCAGCGAAGGAGATTTCGGCATCGATGCTCTCCATCTGCATACGATGAATCACATCCATGTAGGGCGTAGAGCCAAAGACAGCGTCTTCACCCCTTACCTCTGCCTCCAGCGTGCCCACCTCGCTACCTAGGTAACGCTCCACGGCCTCTCGCTCAGGGGCAAACTGGCGAAGGAAAGCAGGGTCTGGCTCAACACCCTCTAGAGAGATAAAGGAAGGACGAAGCTCCTTGGACAAGATATTCCTCCCCTGCTTCCTGAGAGTAATCTGGATGTCTGATACTCGGTCCAAGTGGTTCGCTGGATTAATCAACAGCACAGAGTCTGCCGTGCCATGTGGGCGAATCCACTCCAGCTCCTTGCGGTGATCATGCCCTATCAACAAGAGGTCGATACCCGTCACACCTTGGGCAAGGGCACGACCAGCATTCTCTAGATAATCGGGGTTATCATTCTCCAGCCCCGAGTGCATAAGCACGATGAGCAGGTCAGGCTGCTCCGTGCGATGAATAAGCGGTATCCAGACCCGAGCAGAAGAGATGATGTCGTCGAAGCGCAACCCCTTCCATAGGTGCGCTGGCACCCATTGTGGGATGGCTGGAGTTGTAAAGCCTAGGACAGCTACCTTGAGGCCAGAGCGACGAAAAATCTGGTAGGGCTTGAAGTAGGGTTTACCCGTAGCCTCCGAGAGGATGTTGGCACCGAGTAGGGGGAACTTACACTCCCTCCCCCAGCGAGAGAAGACGCTATGCCCAGGCTCAATATCATGGTTACCCATAGCCACGGCATCGTAGCGCAGATAATTCATCGCTGAGGCTACGATATGAGGCGATACAGTATCTATATAGTTGTAGTAATACGTAGGTGGCTCTCCCTGTAATAGGTCTCCTGCATCGAGGAGCAAGGCCTCAGGATCCTGACGTCTCACCTGCTTCATCACCGTGGAGAGCCGAGACATACTCCCCGTGCCTGCATGGTTATTCAGGAAGTCCTGAGGGTAAATATTACCATGGATGTCTGTGGTGTGGATAATACGTAGCTTGTGCTCCGTAATCCGCCCTCCCCTCGGTGCGGCAATGAGACTAAGAGGGAGCGAAAAGAAAAGGAGCACACTCACCCCCAGACGAGAGGTGAGTATGCTACCCAATGAATGATGCTGCATGCTGGATGAGATTACTTCACCTCACTACCTGGGGCTACCCCTTCGTGCGGTGTGATGATACGTAGCTTCCCCGTCTGATAGTCAAGAGCGGAGAGGATCATACCCTGTGACTCTACACCCTTGAGCTTACGAGGAGGAAGGTTGGCAATGAAACAAACCTGCTTGCCGAGAAGATCCTCGGGAGCATAGTGCTCAGCGATACCAGAGACAATGGTGCGACCACCGAGGCCATCATCGAGACGGAACTGGAGGAGCTTATCCGCCTTGGGCACCTTAACACACTCGAGGACGGTGCCGACACGTATATCGAGCTTGAGGAAGTCGTCAAAGGCTATGTCCGGAGCGACAGCTGACGCCTTAGCTTCGGCAGCCTCATTAGCTTCTTTGGTCTTCAGGAGCTTTTGTACTTGCTTTTCAATTACCTCGTCTTCTATCTTTTCAAAGAGTAGGCTTGCCTCTCCAAGCTGATGACCGACAGGAAGCAAGTCACTGCGACCTAAGTCTTCCCAACGAGGCAAGGAGAGCTGAAGCATAGCACTAAGCCTATCACTACTCATCGGGAGGAAGGGGGCGAAAGCAAGGGCTAGATTAGCTGTGATCTGGAGGGAGATATTTAGAATTGTGCCGACACGATCTAGGTCCGTCTTAGCGAGCTTCCATGGCTCAGTGTCAGCTAGGTACTTATTACCGAGGCGAGCAAGATTCATCGCCTCCTTCAGAGCCTCACGGAAGTGAAAGGTATCCAGTTCGCGCTCAAGAGCAGGACGGATGACACTGAGTTCGCTGAGCGTCTCACGGTCAAAGTCTGTCAATGTGCCGAGTGCAGGTACCTTGCCGTCAAAGTACTTAGCCGTGAGGACTAGCGCTCGATTGACAAAGTTGCCGAAGACAGCAACTAACTCATTGTTATTACGTGCCTGGTAGTCCTTCCACGTAAAGTCGTTATCCTTCGTCTCAGGGGCATTTGCCGTCAGCACGTAGCGTAAGACATCCTGCTTATCGGGGAGCTCATCGAGATACTCATTGAGCCAAACAGCCCAGTTCCTGCTGGTAGAAATCTTGTCCCCCTCTAGGTTTAAAAACTCGTTAGCAGGGACGTTCTCAGGCAAGATGTATGAGCCCTCTGCACGAAGCATCGCAGGGAAGACGATACAATGAAATACGATGTTGTCCTTACCTATGAAGTGTAGGAGTCGTGTCTGACTATCCTTCCACCAAGTTTCCCATGTATCGGGTAGCAGTTCCTTTGTGTTTGAGATATAGCCAATAGGGGCATCAAACCAGACATAGAGTACCTTGCCCTCTGCACCCTCCACAGGGACAGGGATGCCCCAGTCGAGATCTCGACTCACTGCCCTAGGCTGGAGACCTCCATCCAGCCAACTACGGCACTGGCCATAGACGTTACTCTTCCATTCCTTATGCTCATCGAGGATCCAATGGCGAAGGAAAGGCTCGTGCTTATCTAGGGGCAGATACCAGTGCTTGGTCTTCTTGAGGATAGGTGTTGCTCCTGAAATCGCACTCTTGGGGTTGATTAGATCGGTAGGGTTTAGCGTCGAGCCACAAGACTCACACTGGTCACCGTAGGCACGCTCATTCTGACAGCGTGGGCAAGTACCTACGATATACCGGTCAGCCAAGAACTGCCCAGCCTCAGGATCGAAGTACTGCTCGCTCTCCTCCTCTACAAACTCTCCTTTCTCATAGAGCGTACGGAAGAAGGCAGAGGCATGCTCTCGATGTGTTGCACTGGTTGTACGGCTATAAATATCAAACGTCACGCCGAAGCGCTCAAAGGAATCCTTGATAATACCATGGTAGCGATCCACTATATCTTGGGGGGATACGCCCTCCTTCTTAGCCTTAATGGCAATGGGTACACCATGCTCATCACTACCGCAAACGAAGAGTACCTCCTCGCCTTTGAGTCGGAGGTAGCGAGCGTAGATATCAGCAGGTATATATACGCCAGCCAAGTGGCCGATATGCACGGGGCCATTGGCATAGGGCAGGGCGGCAGTGATAAGGGTTCGCTTAAATTTTTTATCCATCTATCTATGTCCTTGTGGTTTGAGACACAAAGTTAGCGAAATACGAGCATTGAGAGGGAAAAGGGAGGCGAAGAAGATAATAAGCACAGGGTGGTGGCACACAGACCATGTGTGTGATTCACCTCAAAGATTCCCCAGTGCAAGCCCATAAAAGGAGATACGCTGAGAAGCATCACCTCTCAGCGTATCTATTCTTAATTATGTATAACTGCTTGCCATTGTCTTAACCATGCTCCTCCTATGCAAGGTTAAAAGGGCAATAAGCTACAATCTAATCTCTATTCCTTCTCCTTGACGAGACCATGACGGTAAGCATAGAGGAGTTTTTTGAGTTCATCCACCTGATCCTTGAGGATGATGCCTTGGTCAGTAGCGCTGACCAGTACCCGATCCGTAGAATACTCCCTCACAACAGAGGTACTAGAGATATCCTCCATGTGCTCAATCGCCTCCTTTGTGGAGCTGAAAGGCTCATGCTTGACCAGGTGTAAGCCCTGCGAATTAAAGATCAGTGTATATCCCGCTATCCCCGTACTAGACTGATATGCACGGCTAAAGCCTCCGTCAATAAGCATGAGCTTACCACCAGCTTGTAGTGGGTGCTCACCCTTAACAGCCTTAACAGGGACATGACCATTGATGATATGGGTATCGTTGCCTGAGAGCCCAAACTCCTCAAGGATGCGTTCACAGACCTCCTGCTCTACACGATAGACATAGTAATAGCCCTTCTCCTCATGATGTGTCTCCTTCTCAGCGATGAAGTACCGCTCGAAGGTAGTCATCGCAGACTTATCAAAGAGTGGAGAGTCAGGGCCACACCAGAGATACCACATGAAGTCTACTGCCTCGTCATGCTCAGCATGGTCAGCTGATGACCAGTGCGCACGACGGACGAACTCATCGACACGATCCATCATCGCACGCCCTGCGTAGTGCTTCTTACCTATACGCACCTTCTTGAAGCTGCGATCTTCATTCAGCGGCACAGAGGCATGGAACAGGAGGTTATGGTTGTAGACAAGGTACATCCCCCCTTTCTTATAAAGGAAGTTAATGTGACTACGGAGCTTCTCACTATGCTTGAAGGAGTGACGTAGCTTTTCAACAACCTCTGCCTCTGCATCAGTAAGCTTATATGGATCACTTGGGTCAACTGTTGGGAAGTTGGTATCCTTGAGTGGATAGGTCTTCCCATCAGGTAAGGTAATTGTACCCGCCGTGAGGTCAAGGCGGTGCAGTAGGTCACGATCCTCCATCTTGTACTCAGGGCGTCGGGCGATGATCTGATGCTCGAGCTTGAACTGAATGATAGCAATAGCCTTGTGCATTTGCCCCATCAGGACGAGGCTCTTATCGTCATACTTCTCATCCGTGTCTCCTAGCTTGGGCATAAAAGCCTTACAAGGGTCTTTCCCATAGACTTCCATCGCCAGCCGTGCTAAGGGAAGCATGTTGATCCCGTAACCATTCTCTAGCGTAGAGGAGTTGGCGTAGCGTAGAGCTATACGTATCGCATTGGCCATACTCGCTGTATTCCCCACAGCTGCTCCCATCCAGAGCATATCATGGTTACCCCACTGGATGTCCACGTTGTGGTACGTTAGGAGCTTATCCATGATGACGTGTGCCCCAGGGCCACGGTCAAAGACATCACCCACGATGTGCAGGTGGTCAATAGCTAGGCGCTGGATGGTCTCACAAATAGCGATGATGAAGTCATCGGCCTGACCTGTCTCAATAATTGAGTCAAGGATAGCTCCCACATAAGCGGACTTCTTGGGGTTCATGCTATCCTCATGTGTCAGCTCTTGTATGATGTAGCTGTACTGAGCTGGTAGAGCCTTACGCACCTTTGAGCGTGTATATTTCTCACTCACCCGCTGCAGGACCTTGATGAGCTGATTGAGGGTGACCTTGTACCAATCTGTAGTGGTAGTCCCATTCTGAGCCAAGCGCTCGAGGCTCTCTGCAGGGTAATAGATGAGCGTGCAGAGCTGTCGTAGCTCCTGCTCACGTATCTGCCCAGAGAATAGGCTCTCGACCTTAGTACGGATGGTACCAGATGCATTTTTCAGTACGTGGATGAATGCCTCATACTCGCCGTGGATGTCAGCTAGGAAGTGCTCCGTACCCTTTGGCAGGTTCAGGATGGCCTGCAGGTTCATAATCTCAGAGGCGGCAGAGGCAGAGTTGGGGAATTGCTTAGAGAGCAGCCCCAGATACTTCAGTTCTTTTTCCGTGATGTCCATAGTAGTGTCTAGTGAAGTGTCAATCGTTGTGTTCATTTACGTCTAGCGTCCGATCAGCTCAGCATGCTTGACACCTGAGGCATTGCGGACCTTCTTGAGTAACAGAGTTAATGCTTCTCGTCGCTCTACGTAGAGGACGAAGGAGCCGTGAAATAGCCCATCCTCGGAGTGGATCGAATAGCTACGTAGCTTGATCCCTGCCTCCTTACGGATAAGCGAAGTGATATTGGTGGCAATCGCCAGTTCATCTCGCCCTACGACCTCCAGGCTTATCACCTGGTTTCGTCCCTCATCTCCATTCCACTTAGCGCATATAATCTTATGAGGGGAATGGGCGAACATGTCTGGGGCATTGGGGCAGCTGGTGCGATGTACCTTGATGCCTCGTGATGTAACAAGGCCAAAGACCTCATCCCCATAGACAGGGTGACAGCACTGTGCGAGGCTATAGGCGACACCTGTGAGGCCTCGATCGAGAATCAGTACCTCCGTGGAGGAGGTAACCATACTCGCCTCAGTCTCCGTCTCTGTGTAGATGAAGTCCTCCGCTGAGCGAGAGGCTCCTGCTGCTGGCTGTGCTTCGATAGAGGATGTTGCCTCTAGCTCCTGCTCATAGAGATTCAGGAATTCCTGCACGTCCAGACGGTCATGCGTCAGATCCCGATAGAAGTCAGAGAGGCTCTTGTACCCTTTGCGCTGCGTGACTCGGATGAATGGAGCTTCGTGAAAGGGTAGCTTCCTATTCTTGATCCGCCGACGGATAAGCTCTTTGGCTACACCTATCCCAGCCTCTTCCTCGGCACGTAGTAGCTGTCTTATCTTGGCCTTAGCCTTGGGGCTAACGACAATGGAGAGCCAGCCTAGCTTCGGAGACTGCTGAGGGGAAGTGATGACCTCTACACTATCTCCGTTGCTCAGCTGATGGCGTAGGGAGACGTTCTTCCCATTGACCTTGCCCGAGATAGCACGTGCCCCTACTCGGCTATGTATCATAAAGGCAAAGTCCAGGAGCGTAGCCCCCTGGGGGAGCTTGAGTATCTCACCCTTCGGTGTGAAGACATAAATCTCTCGAGCCTTGAGTGTGAGCAGGGAAGACTCCAGCGTCTGACGCTTCTCCTCCTCTTGTGAAGTAGCTTGTACGGACTCCAGTGCCTCACGTACCGAGGCAAGGAAGTCATCTAGCCCGTGCTCACTCTTAATGCCTTTGTATCGCCAGTGTGCTGCCACACCACGCTCAGCGATGGCATCCATGCGCTTGGTACGTATCTGCACCTCCACCCATCGGTTACCTGGGCCCAGCACCGTGGTGTGTAGGCTCTCGTAGCCATTGCTCTTAGGGATGGAGATCCAGTCCTTCAGACGCTCTGGGTTCGGGCGGTACATATCGGTGATGATGGAGTACACCTGCCAGCAGGCCTGACGCTCTTTATCGAGTGGGACGTCAAGGATTACACGGATGGCAAAGACATCGTAAATATCCTCGAAGGGGAGCTTCTTCAGCTTGTTGTTGATCGAGCTGATACTCTTCACCCTCCCTTTCATCTCAAAGGGAATGCCCAGCTCCTCTCTAAGCCTGGCCTTCACAGGCGTAATGAACTCTGCTATATAGGCATCACGGGCAGCCTTGGTCTCCCCCAGCTTGCGTGTGATAAACCCGTAGGTCTTCGGCTGGAGGTACTTGAGGCAAAGGTCCTCCATCTCCCCCTTGATGGTATAGAGCCCTAGGCGATGGGCAATAGGAGCATAGAGGAAGGAGATCTCCGAGGCTAGTTCTTCTCGTGCCTCAGCCGTATAGATACTCTGTGCGTGGCGTAGTAGGTAGAGGCGGTCGGCGATGATAATCAGTACTACACGCATATCCTCCGCCATGGAGATGAGGAGGTTATGGAAGTTCTCCGAACTAATGGCCTCCTTACGCATATAGAGCTCGGAGGTACGAGCAAGTAGCTGCAGCAGGCGCACTACCTCTGCCCCATAGCTATCAGTGATCTGCTCTGCTCGCAGCGTGCCTCTCAGGAAAGGTCGATAGAGCAATACAGCCAAAGCTGAGGAGGCATCTAGTCCCAGCTCCTTAGTCACAAGGCAAGCAACCTCAAGCTGTACAATCAGCCCGTGGATACGATGCATACCCTCTTCTTTCTCCTCAAAGCAACCATCCTCAGTTGCCTTCGTCATCCACTCATAGGCAAGCCTCCTCTCGGCACAAGTCAGCTTAGGTTGCAGCACCTTCACTAGGTAACGGCAACAGCTGTATATACGCCTCTTATCGTCATCGCTGAACATAGCTTACCAATCCCTTTGACTGATTAATTGAGTAGCTAAAGGTACAAAATCTACCTAGCCAGAGCAAAAGGGGGTACAACGCAAACCCACGAGTAGGTCTCATCTGAAACCTACTCGTGGGTTTACGGGGGAATGCATGCAAGGGTTCATAACAAAACCCATGCAAGGGTTTCCTTAGTAGCCCTTGCATGGGTTTCGTTGACCTCTCTATATGGGTTTATGGAGCTAGCCTTGTCACATCCTCTGGCCTACCCCACGGAGTTTTCACCTAGAGCTCAAGGTAGAGCTGCACAAGAACGACCGTGTTATTCAGTAGATGGTATAGGATGGGTAGACGTAGGCCTTGGCTACTATAACTAAGCCAGCCCAAAGCACAGCCTATGGCCACACGACCAAGAGCTCCCACCCAGGAGAAATGTAGGATTGAGAAAATCACTGCCGTAACAAGGATTGCTAGCCATGCACGCCCCGAGCAGAGACGCATGAAGAGTGGCTGCATCATCCCACGGAAGAATAGCTCCTCGGCAAAGGCAGGCAGTAGAGCCATCGCTATCCAGAGCGCAACGAAGGAATTCGTACCCGACTGTAGCTCTTCCTTCACAACTCTTCCCACCTTATCTACAGCATGCCAGCCTAATGCCCCCGCAACGCTCTCGATCAGCTCCGTGAGGAATCCCGAGACAAAGAAGCCTGCGACTGCAACAACAAGAGCAAGCAGGTAATGCTTCATCCCCCACCCTGCTGGATGGAAGGGACGCTTCATAAGTCTCAACGCCCTCTTACCTTGAGGAAAAAAGAAGACGGGCAGTAGGAAGACACCAATCGTAGGTAGGGCGTAGGAGCAGAAGCTAATGAGGGGAGCTAGACCCACCGCTCCACTCAGCAAGGGTAGGACGCCAAGCATGAAGAGCCCAGCGAGTAGCCCCATTCCGGAGATAGACACTGGGATCCAGCCCAACAGGAGTACAAGTTCTTTTTTCGCAGTCATCGGTCTACTTCTCCTCAGCGTCATCAGCCTCGTCATCATCAGCCTGCAAGACACCTCGGCGGATCTTTGAGGGAGATTGACCGAAGGTACGACGGCAGAACGCCGAGAGGTAGCAAGGTGAGGTCAGATGGTACAGCTCCGCAATCTCCGTAAACGTCAGATTACCATCTACGATATCTCGGTACACATAGCGAGCACGCTGCTGCAAGAGCCACTTCAGGGGTGTCGTACCAAACTCCTCCTCAAAGAGTCGTGTAAGCACCGCCGTAGAGACCCCGAGCTTCTCTGCTAGATCCTCTGCCTTACGGCAAGACAAATGATGCTTAAACACCCGAGAGACAAAGCCCGTATGCTTACAATGGAAGAAACGAAGGAATTCATCCTGTATCTTACGCGCATAGTTCATACGAAGCAAGAGGAAGAGCTCCTGAAGCTTCACATCGAAGAGCCGAAGATCCGCTAACGAGTACTGGAGGTACTCCAAGATGGACTTCGTCCAGAGCTCTACGCCCCGTGAGAACGGAAGATGCGTAAGCACGGGTGTACGAGGCACCATCTCTAGGTGACTGAAGTCTCGAGTAGGTTTCTCTGGACACTGCCGAGCACAGAGGTGGATACTTGGGAGGAAGTGGAAGGCAAGACACTCTAGCTCCTCCTCCGCACGTAGCTCAATGAGTAGCCCCATAGGCACGAGGATCATTTGTCCTGCACTGTAATGCTCAGCCGCCTGCTCCCCATTCACTCTTATCTCAGCTGCCCCCGAGAGGAGGAAGAGCAGATAGTAGTCTCCCTCTGCCTTGAAGAAAAGGGATTTGTTCCCCGAGAGCTTGCGTAGCTGAGGCATGGAGATGAGGGCAGCAGACTTGTGCTTGAATACGGACTGCCCAGAGAAAAGAGGTTCGTCTTCTTGGAGAAGGGGGATGGTGGTTTTGCGCATAAATGTACAGAATAGATGTGTCTGAGGTTTTGTATTATTCTCGGTCGAGGAGCTATGACCCTAGAGGTCAAGTAACCCCTCGGGGATAAGTAGAGAGAGGCGGTGGAGCTGCGTATCAACCGATGCAATGAGTTCGTCAGCGATCGGCAGGACTCGTTCGTGGGAGGTTGTGGTCTCTACTCGGAGGAGGGTATTGAGGGTCGTATCATCAATATCTGTAATACGTCCGATGAGCTGCCCCGTAGTAGCATCATAGAGCTCATAGCCCACGAAGTGACTTAGCTCCAGCAGGTCTCCTCCACCTTCCTCGGTGAGGTAGTCCTTATCGAGCCATACCGCTCGCCCTGAGAGTTGCTCTGCCTGCTCCTTCGTATCTATATCAGAGAAGCGGAGTAAGTCAATATCTCCAGCCTTGGTACGCCATGATAGCACTCGGTAAGGGATGAGTAGCCCCCGTTCCTCGAGCATAAGAAAGAGTGAGGTATCAGCCCCACCCCATAGACCACTGAGATCTACAGAGAGCTTGGCTGATACCTCACCCTGGATACCGTGAGCGCGCCCTAGTGTACCTATGAGCTCAAAGTCCGTCTTCCTGAGCATCTACCTATAGTCGAGAGATACGAGCACCTAAGGCATTCAGTCGTCCCGCGATGTCTTGGTATCCGCGGTCGATCTGCTCAACGTTATTGATCACACTCGTACCATCTGCACTCATGGCAGCTATAAGCAGTGCAATCCCAGCTCTAATATCTGGGGAGACCATCGTCGCTGGACGAAGCTTATGACGACCACCTAGACCAATGACCACCGCCCTATGTGGATCGCAAAGCATGATCTGAGCGCCCATGTCAATCAGCTTATCAACGAAGAAGAGACGACTCTCAAACATCTTCTGATGAATCAGCACGCTACCCTTTGCCTGCGTAGCCGTAACGAGGAAGACACTGAGGAGGTCAGGCGTTAGACCCGGCCATGGTGCATCTGCTACAGTCAAGATCGAGCCATCCATGAAGGTGTCTATCTCATACCCATTCGGATGACGTGGTATGAAGAGATCATCACCCTGCTCCTCAATTGTAATCCCAAGCCTACGGAAGGCCTGTGGGATGATCCCTAGGTCAGGGATGCTAACATCCTTGATACGTAGCTGCGAATTGGTCATAGCAGCCATACCGATGAAGCTCCCTATCTCAATCATATCAGGTAGCATGGTATGCTCAGCACCATGCAGAGACTTCACTCCCTCGATTGTAAGGCGATTCGACCCAATCCCTTCAATATGCGCCCCCATTCGTACTAGGAGCTTAGAGAGCTGCTGCAAGTAAGGCTCACAGGCGGCATTGTAGATGGTCGTCTCCCCCTCTGCTAGCACTGCTGCCATGAGGATATTTGCAGTCCCCGTCACCGAAGCTTCATCTAATAGCATGTACTTACCTCGTAGGTTTTCACCACGAAGGATGTAGCTCTGCTTCTCCGTATCATAGTCACAGCTGGCACCGAGCTCCTGAAAGCCAATGAGGTGCGTATCCAAGCGTCGGCGACCAATCTTATCACCCCCTGGCTTAGGGAAGAGTGCATAGCCAAATCGCCCTAGTAAGGCACCTGCCATCAAGATCGAGCCACGCAGTGCACGAGAGCGGCTTAGGAACTCTTCGCTATGTAGGTAGTCGATATTTACCTCATCAGCTTGGAAGGTATAGCTACCCTCTTCATTCAGCTTTGTGACCTTTACGCCTATCTGTCGCAGTAGGTCGATGAGGTTATTTACATCGAGGATGTTTGGGATGTTGTGGATCGTCACTTCCTCTGGAGTGAGCAGGACAGATGACACGATCTGGAGTGCTTCGTTCTTAGCTCCCTGTGGGCGAATGCTCCCATCTAGGGAGTAGCCCCCTTCAATGACGTAGGATGCCATAGTATGATAGTCAGAGTAAATTACTTTTTCTTGGCTTTCTTGCTATTAATGGGCTTCTGTAGTTTCCCAGGGCGATCAAGCGTATTGGGGTTTATATTGAGCTTACAGTTCTCTGGTGTGAGCAGGATCTGTCCGTCGGATAGTTCAAAGAGATCCTTAAAGATCTTGATATCCTCGACAGTCTCTTGGTTCCATGTCATGTAGTCCCTCTTCATCTGCATCGCCATGAAGTACTCTGCAGCTGAGCGCTCAGGCCCCACCTCCATCTGGCAAACCTTGTGAATCATTTCCACAAGCAGATGCCCATAGTAGCGATAGCGGATATAATGTCCTGGGTACTCAGGCTTGTCGGTCTTGAGCGTAATCTCCTCACGGGTAATCGTACCAGCGGGATAGTCTACATCGAGCTCGAAGTCTGCCATGATAGCCAGATGATCCCAATAGATTGTCTCCTTGTCGAGAGCTGTGCTTTTCTCGGGAACAATTGCCTCCATCGCACGGATAATCGTGCGGGCACATCGGTTACGCTCCTCCCTATCCTCTAGGCTCTTACAATGGGCGACCATCTGCTGGATGTTGCGACCATATTCGGGCATCGTGATTGGGGGAAGTTGATTATTATACTCCATAAATGGATAATTATAGACGTGATTTAATTGCTTTGCTCTCTTCCTCAAAGCCGGGCTTCTCAAGAAGGGCAAACATATTCTTCTTATACGCTTCTACCCCAGGTTGGTTAAAGGGATTAACCTCCAGCATGTAACCGCTGATACCGACAGCCTTCTCAAAGAAGTAGAAAAGTTGACCTATATAATAGGCATTCAGCTGAGGCAATACGACGCGGATGTTAGGTACGCCCCCGTCGATATGCGCCATACGAGTACCAAGCTCGGCCATCTTATTGACTTCATCAATACGCTTACCTGCTAGGTAGTTTAGCCCATCTAGGTTCTCTGCATCAGAGGCTATACGTAGCTCGGTATCAGGAGTCGCAATACTTACAATCGTCTCGAATATGCTACGTTCGCCCTCTTGGATCCACTGTCCCATCGAATGAAGGTCAGCAGAGAAGTCTACTGCAGCATTGAAGATCCCCTTATGATCTTTACCCTCACTCTCGCCATAGAGTTGCTTCCACCATTCACCGATGTAATGGAGCTTAGGATGGAAGTTTCCTAAGATCTCGATCTTCTTGCCCTTTTGATAAAGCAAATTACGTGCAGCAGCGTAGAGAGCAGAAGGGTTCTGATCGAAGGGTACTCCCTCATCTACACGAGCCTTCATGTCCTTAGCCCCACGCACCAGCTCTCGGATGTCGAAGCCAGCCACAGCGATGGGCAGTAGCCCCACAGGAGTGAGAACGGAGAAACGCCCCCCGATATTATCGGGTATCACAAAGGTCTTGTACCCCTCCTTATCGGCCAAAGTACGTAGCGCACCTTTAGCTCTATCCGTTACAGCGATGATACGCTCGCGAGCGCCGTCATGCCCCACCTGACGCTCCAGAAGCCCTTTCAGTACTCGGAAGGCAATAGCAGGCTCTGTCGTCGTACCACTCTTCGAGATATTGATGATACCGAAACGCTTATCCGAAAGGAAGTCCACCAACTCGCTCAAATAGTCTTCGCCGATGTTATGCCCAGCGAAGATAACATGTGGAGCAGAGTGCTCTCTGCGATAGGCGGCAAAGGTCGGGGTCAGTGCTTCAATGACAGCACGAGCCCCTAGGTAACTCCCTCCGATGCCTATGCTCACTACGTAGTCACAATGCTCCTGCAGAGCACGTGCAGCACGCTCAATCTCAGCAAACTCACTATCGGTAATTTCCTCAGGCAAGTTAATCCATCCAAGGAAGTCATTTCCTAACCCCGTGCCTGCATGTAGCTGGGCTGTGTATTCGTTGCTTTTCTCTTGCAGGGCATGTAGCTCCCCGTCGGAGACGATGGAGCGGATACCCGAGAGATCCAATTCTAAAGCCTTCATATTCTATTGTTAATCTATCTTAAATCTGAGTGACCTAGGCACACACAAGCAATCACCCCGATGTTACGCTACTCTGGGGCATGCCTACACACCTATCTGCGTCATCCCTTATGCAAAGGGAGTACGAAACAAAGGTACAAAAAACGCACTAGATGCACAGTATCAGCCCCTTTGCCTCCATAAAAACCCACCACCTCCCCTTGCATGCCTTGTCCCTGTTTTCGAGCAAAGCACCAAAGCATATACTATATAATAAATAATTGTGTAAACATGAGTTGTAGTAAGTCCACATCCACCACACAAGACACAGACCGCATACCTAGGCATACACCCCCCCCCCCCCC
>NZ_JDFF01000013.1 GCF_000565015.1 Porphyromonas catoniae ATCC 51270 | reverse complement strand
CCACTTCGATGAGGATACGTCCATCGGGAGCATGCGGGCTATCCACAATGCTCGCATCTGAACATCATCAAGGCATCATAGGCTGGATTGCCTGTGGCGTTCTGGGTCTTTGTATACTTCTTGTTGAGTAGTGTGAATACCTCGCCAGTCAACGCAAGCGCTGATCTGTCGAAGGAACGAGTGCTTCATGCGGTCGCGACGCACCTGCGTATAAACTTGCAGGAAGCTCGGAGCGGATTCGGTTTGTTTGGTAGGCATAGCTATACGACTATTTCGGTTATAAAGACGCTAAATATCAGCGATATACGAAGTAGCCACAACCCTATATACCTTTGAAATACCGTGCAATGGTCTCTAACCAGTCAAATGCTATGAAATACCTATGAGAATACGAATCCATCAGACTTGAGGATCACGTAGCCTGTGTAATCCGAGATGGGTAATCATTGTTCCGTTAAGGTGAGGTAGGGGAGAGTTCTCTAATCAGAGTTTGGTACAAGAAGCAGGGTGTGCGGTGTTGTATGAGATTGCCCTTGGTTGCTGAATATAGCTTATTTAAAGGGTTGGTGATAGGGGGAGAAGAGTTACTATAAGTCTCTGTGGCGAGTTATGGTAACTTGTTGCGATGAGTTACCATAAGTCTTTGAAACGACTTACCATAACTTGTCGTGACGAGTTGCCACAACTCGCTGAGCATTCTTTTTCTTACTCTCTATTATATTTGTTATCAATTTGTTATGTGCGTTCTGGTGGTGCTCCTTGAGCAGTCACAAGATGATGCTCTATCTCCCTTTTATATGTGGGAGGCGGCGATTATACGTGTGGAGCAATGGTGAGTACTTTGCGCATCAGCGAGAGTGATGAGGACTTAGGTGGAGGGGAAAACAAAGCTAGGCTTTCCTCGTTAGGCGACGAAAGGGTATCTTTGCACATATTTTCAAGGAAATGACAAGCAGATTATTTGATCTCGTTCAAGGCATCCGGTATCAATCCCCCAGCCAGACGAGTA
Source organism: Porphyromonas catoniae ATCC 51270 (assembly GCF_000565015.1). GTDB lineage: Bacteria > Bacteroidota > Bacteroidia > Bacteroidales > Porphyromonadaceae > Porphyromonas > Porphyromonas catoniae. The sequence goes on along the minus strand of NZ_JDFF01000013.1, from coordinate 88,968 downwards.
CAATCGAAGCAATCAAAATAACGCAGATAACTGAAGATTCACGCCGAGTTACACCTGGGACTCTCTTCGTCGCACTGCGAGGCGTGCATGCTGATGGACATCTGTTTGTACATAAAGCTATTGAAGCTGGAGCGTCAGCTGTGGTTGTAGAGGAGTTGCCGAAGGAACAAGTGGAGGGTGTCGTGTACCTAGTCGTCGAAGATACGGCAAAGGCTCTTGGAGAGCTGAGTGCACGTTGGGAAGGAAATCCATCGGAGGGACTGACGATTGTTGGGGTAACAGGTACGAATGGAAAGACTACGATAGCTACCCTTCTCTATCGCCTCTTTCGTTCGGCAGGATATCGCTGCGGACTCATCAGCACGGTATGCAACTATATTGAGGACGAACCTAAAGCAGCGACGCATACCACACCTTCTGCTCCTGAGCTACAGCGACTCCTCCGCCAGATGAAGGATGCTGGATGTACACATGTTTTCATGGAGGTTAGCTCTCATGCGATGGCACAGCATCGTACGGCAGGTGTGCATTTCAGTGGTGGGATTTTCACGAACTTGACCCGAGATCATCTCGATTATCATGGCACCGTTGAGGCCTATCTCAAGGCAAAGAAGAGCTTTTTCGATGGTCTCGGCAAGGATGCTTTTGCTCTGACCAATCTCGATGAGAAAAGTGGCCCGGTGATGCTACAGAATACACGAGCGAAGAAGTACAGCTATGCTCTGCGTAACCCAGCTGACTACAAAGCTCGTATCCTAGAGCGTTACCCCTATGGCACCTCCATTGAGCTCTGTGGTAAGGAGGTGCTTGTTCAGCTTATTGGAGACTTCAATATCTACAATATCCTAGCAGTCTATGCTAGTGCCCTGCTCCTTGGCATGGATCAGGACGAGGCTCTTCGCCACATCAGTACATTGAAGGCTGTGGATGGACGCTTCCAGACCTTTATCTCTCCTCATCGAGGATATATCGCCATCGTAGACTATGCCCATACGCCAGATGCACTCGTCAATGTGCTAGATACAATCAGAGAGATTAAAGGGAAGGATGCTAAGGTCATTTGTGTCGTTGGCTGTGGAGGAGATCGTGATAAGGGGAAGCGTCCTATCATGGCGCATGAGGCAGCCTTACGCTCAGAGAAGCTCATCCTTACCTCAGATAACCCTCGTACAGAGAAGCCTGAGACCATCATTCAGGAGATGCTAGATGGACTTTCCTCCAGCGAACAGAGTCGTACACTCAGGATTACTGATCGTGCTGAAGCTATTCGTACTGCGACTATGCTTGCGGATCGGGGAGATATTATCCTCGTTGCAGGTAAGGGGCACGAGACGTACCAGGAGATCAATGGAGAGCGTCATCACTTTGATGATCGAGAGGTAATCAAAGCTCAGTTCGCACAAGAAGTTTAACCCTACCTAACGTTAGAGTATGATTTATCATTTATTTGACTTTCTCACACGCCAAGGGATTGTTTTCCCTTTCTCACGCCTCTTTACCTACGTCTCTTTTCGTGTAGGGCTCGCGGTTATCCTGGCGCTCTTAATCAGTACAATCTTAGGGAGTAAGCTCATCAAGTACCTCCAGCGTAAACAGATCGGCGAACTCGTACGTGACCTTGGACTAGAAGGTGAACAGGCAAAAAAAGGTACGCCTACGATGGGTGGAATTATCATTATTCTCGCTATCCTTATTCCGACGCTGCTGTTTGCCCGCCTTGATAATATCTACATCATCCTTATGATTGTGACTACTGTCTTGATGGGACTGCTGGGCTTTGCTGATGACTATATCAAGGTTTTCAAGAAGGATAAGAACGGGCTGAAAGAGCATTACAAGATCTTTGGACAGGTGTTCCTTGGGCTAATTGTCGGTGTGACTCTTTACCTCAGCCCTTCGGTTGTCATCAAGCGCAATAGTGAGGTCATACGTGAGGGGAATGCTCGTGAGATTCGTTTTGAGACGACGGACACGAAGAGCTTTCAGACCTCTGTCCCCTTCGTTAAAGATAATAACCTTGATTACTCTGAAATCCTACCAATTGATGACCCTGCGGTGAAGAAAATCGTTGGTGTCACAATCTTCATCATGATGACGGTGTTTGTCGTCATGTTGCTCTCCAACGGCGTAAATCTCACCGATGGCGTCGATGGATTAGCCTCAGGCTCCTCTGCCATTGTGGGCGTTGTGCTTGGCGTCTTAGCCTACGTCTCCTCGCACCACGATATGGCAGGCTATCTCAATACGATGTTTATCCCTGGAGCAGAAGAACTGGTAATCTTTGCCTCGACACTTGTCGGTGCAACAATTGGTTTCCTCTGGTATAACTCTTATCCTGCGCAGGTCTTCATGGGTGATACGGGCAGCCTTGCTCTTGGTGGAATCATCGGGGTCTTTGCCATCCTTATCCGCAAGGAGCTACTCCTGCCAATCCTCTGTGGCATTTTCATTGCCGAATTTACCTCCTCGTTCATCCAGCGTTTCTATTACAAGTTCACACGAATGCGTACAGGCACAGGAGTGCGTGTTTTCAAGATGGCTCCCCTGCACCATCACTTCCAGCTGCCTGGTGGGACTGCTGCCAATAGTCTATTAAAAAAGCCCGTAGACAAGATACCTGAAGCTAAGCTCACGATGCGCTTCTGGCTGGTTGGAATTATCCTAGCCGTCCTGACCATTGTTACGCTTAAAATCCGCTAGGCTTCGACGGGATGATCCAGATAGGAGATAAGATCGTCAGCCAGGATATTTTTGATGTCCTCTTCGCTTGTGACTATGCTGCGTGCAAAGGTGCTTGCTGCGTAGAGGGAGATAGTGGTGCGCCCCTTGATCCAGGTGAGGCAGACCAGCTGCGCAAGTACCTTCCCCTCGTCGAACATTTGCTTTCTCCTCAGGCCAAAGCCATTATTGCTGAGCAAGGCGTGAGCTACTTCGACGAGGATGGAGACGAAGTGACCTCGATCGTGCATGGGAAAGACTGCGTCTTCACCACTTATGATGAGCATGGGAACTGTAGGTGTGCCTACGAAATGATCTATTATGAAGGGAAGAGTGACTTCATCAAGCCGATTAGTTGCCAGCTTTATCCGATCCGTTTGACACGCTACAAGGACTTTACGGCCGTCAATTACCACAAGTGGTCCATTTGCAAGTGCGCCCTAAAACGAGGAAAACAGCTACAGCTCCCCGTCTACAAATTCCTAGAGGGTCCGCTTACTCGGGCCTTCGGTGAAGAATGGTACGCCCAGCTTGAGGACGTCGCTCGCCTGCTACAAGAAGAACAACTTGAAACTTGAGGGAGTCTCCTCGAAGTAGGGAGCTAAAAACTAAGAGCTAGGAGAACGACTGGTATGCAGAAAAGAAGGATTGAGAATAAACTGTGGGAATACGGGATTTAACAACACCCACAAGGGGAGGAAGGCTATACCAGGTTTTCTGATTGTATTTGGGTGAAGGAAAGTATATCTCTACCGCTAATAACATTATTATGTACATAAAGGAGTTTACACCACTGCTCGTTGTTATTCTTCTCCTCCTATATTTGTGTCTCGTCAGATGGAGGTCAGCGAAGTACAAAGGGCAGATTGGAGAAAAGTGTGTTTCCTCAATTCTATCAACCCTTCCTAGTAACTACTATCTGTTTAACAATATATACCTTCAGAATGGAACCCACTCTACCCAGATAGACCATGTAATCGTATCTCCTTACGGCATCTTTGTTATCGAAACAAAGAATTACAAGGGCTGGATCTATGGCACAAAGCACGGTGAGTACTGGACACAAAATATATACGGGGTAAGATACTCACTCCAAAATCCAATCAGGCAGAACTATGTCCATACAAGGGCGTTACAAGAGCTGTTGGGGGTACCTCTGGATATGTTCATTCAGGTTGTGGTATTCATGGATAAGGCAGAGCTAAAAGGAGAGCAGAACGATGGGGTTGTGTACTTGAGCCAGTTGCAGGACTTCGTCTTGAGTCATTCGGTAGAACGGCTAACGGATGAAGAGGTAGAGTCATTCACGGCTCTTCTCCTCTCTAGCTGTGTCCGAGATACAAACATGGAGAAGCGGCATATCTTGAGTGTCCAGCAGAGGATACAAGAGCGACAGAGACTGATTGAAAGCCACGTTTGTCCGAGGTGTGGGGGAAGACTGATCGTACGCTACGGAGCGTATGGCTCATTCCTGGGTTGTAGCAGTTTCCCGCGTTGTCGTTTCACGCTCTCACTTAGGGATAGCTGATTTTCGCTCTCTTTTTCTTTTTGGGACAACTTGTCTATCTCTATTCTTCTTGTTATCGCTTATATATTCGATAAATGCAAGGAGCGTGACACCCGACTTGAGTGTCACGCTCCTTGCGTTTTTTTATGAGGAATAATGGTGGGGCGTCTTATTCCTTGACTTCCCAATAAGGATCCTTCATCAGGATATCCTCGAGCGAACGGATACCAGGCTTCTGCGCCTTTACTTCTTCAATCTGTTGCGCGACCGCTTCGTCGTAGCTGATGTCCGCTACATCACGAATTACCCCGAAGGCAACAGGCATCTCATCTCCCGTTGTCCCCATCATCGCAAGCATCGTGTGCAGTGTGGGATCTACTTCGTGCGCATCGTGTGTCAAGACATCGTCCAGCGTGTACCCATCCTCACCAATGGTCACAGCCTTTAGACGTAGGCCATCGAGGACAATTCCCTTGTTCTTCTCCTTGCCAAAGACCATCTTCTCGCCGTGGCGTAGGGTGATCGAACGATCGTCACGCACTTCACGTTGCGAGACGCCCTTGTGGGTACCATCGTTGAAGATTACACAGTTCACTAGTACTTCTACTACAGAGGCTCCCTTGTGACGGGCGCTCTCGAGCATACATTGCCCAAGGAGCTTCATGTCGATGTCCAGCGAGCGTGCGAAGAATCGTCCGCGTGCACCGAAGCAAAGTTCTGCTGGGATGAACGGATCCTCCACCGTGCCGTAGGGCGAACTCTTAGAGACAAAGCCTCGGGCGGAAGTCGGGGAGTATTGTCCTTTTGTTAGCCCATAGATACGGTTATTGAAAAGAATGAAGTTCAGATCCACATTACGCCTTATGGCATGGATGAAGTGGTTACCACCAATGGCGAGGCTATCACCGTCCCCTGTGGCAATCCAGACACAAAGGTCAGGGCGTGCCGTTTTTAGTCCAGTGGCAATAGCAGCTGCACGACCATGGATGGTGTGGAAGCCATAGGCATTCACATAATAGGGTAGACGTGATGAACAGCCAATCCCAGAGATGACAGCTGTCCTCTCTGTTGGGATGCCGAGGTCAGCCATAGCCTTCTGCAGGGTAGCAAGCACCCCATGGTCTCCACAGCCTGGGCACCAGCGTACGTATTGGTCACTCTTAAAGCTCTTGGCGTCTAGCTTAACGCCACTTTCTTGTGTATCCATTGCTGTTACTCCTCGATAAGTTTAATGAAATCTTCGACTAGCTGCGAGAGGACAAAGGGTTGCCCTGTCACCTCATTGTGTTGATGAGGTGCAAAGTCGGGAATAATGCCCCGTAGGTAGCGTGCGAACTGACCGCTGTTTTGCTCGGCTACAACGACCTTTTTATAGCGACGTAGTAGCTCCTCTGTGTTGAGTGGGAGCGGATTGATGAAGCTGAAGTGCAGGTGTGCAATCTTATATCCACGCTCGCGTACCTTGTGCGTAGCTTCGTAGAGGTGTCCGTATGTACCGCCCCAGCCTACTACGAGGAGCTCTGCATCCTGATCCCCTTCTACCTCGAGCTGGGGTATACAGTTAGCGATATAGTCTACCTTCTCCTGACGTGTCTTGACCATGAGAGCATGATTATCAGCATCTGTACTGATAGCGCTGGTCGTATAATTCTTCTCTAGACCACCGAGACGATGCTCGAAGCCTGGAGTACCAGGGACAGCCCAATAGCGGACCTTGGTCTCTTGATCGCGGAAGAAGGGCTTCCAGTTCTCAGCTGTTACTCCTTCGGGAAGCTTGGAGACGTAGTTAGGTTCAATAGTAGGGAGACTATTTAGATCAGGTATACGCCATGCTGAGGAGCCGTTGGCGATGAAGGAATCGGTGAGTAGGATGACAGGAGTCATGTGCTCTACTGCGATCTTCGCAGCCCAATAGGCATAGAGGAAGCAGGTGTCGGGGGTCGTAGCAGCTACGACTGGCATGGGAGCCTCGCCATTACGTCCATAGAGCGCCTGCATGAGGTCGGTTTGCTCGCTCTTGGTAGGTAGACCAGTTGAAGGACCTCCTCGCTGTACGTCGATGATCACTAGTGGAATCTCTGCCATCACAGCTAGGCCAGTAGCTTCACCCTTTAGTGCCAGCCCTGGGCCAGAGGTTGTTGTGACTGCCAAGTCCCCAGCAAAGGAAGCTCCAATAGCAGTACAGATACCTGCGATCTCATCCTCTGCCTGCACGGTCTTTACCCCGAGTGCCTTGTGCTTAGCGAGCTCATGAAGGATATCCGTAGCAGGAGTGATGGGATAACTACCGAGGAAGAGGTCTAGGCCAGCGCGCTCAGAGGCGGCGATTAGACCGTAGGCGGTTGCCTTGTTCCCATTGATGTCGAGATAGCGACCAGGGATTGGCTTCTGCGTCTCAATGCGGAAGATGCTCGCAGAAGCATGTGTATTGTGCCCGAAGTCATAGCCATGATTAAGTGAGGCTATGTTGGCATCACGCAGGGCAGGTTTCTTGCCGAACTTACGGTCGAGGAACTGCTCAGCAGGGCCTAATGGACGATCACAGAGCCAGCAGATTAGCCCTAGAGCAAACATGTTCTTACAGCGCAGGGCGGACTTAGCATCCAGCCCGAAGTCCTTCAGCCCTTCCTTGACAATGGAGGAGATAGGGGCAGGGATGACTTGTTGAGTCTTCAGACCAAGTTCCTCAAACGGCTCCTCGGTGATGTACTCTGCCTTACGGAGGTCATTGGCAGTGAAGGAATCGGTATCAATGATGATGATCGAGTCCTTCTTGAGATAGCCCACACTGACCTTCAGTGCTGCGGGGTTCATAGCCACAAGGATGTCGGCTCGTTCCCCAGGGGTGCGTACTGCACGAGAGCCAATCTGTACCTGATAGCCCGAGACACCACTGAGTGTACCTTGTGGTGCTCGTATCTCGGCAGGGAAGTCAGGGAAGGTCGAGATGGTGTTCCCCGTCATGGCGGAAAGATCAGAGAAAATTGTCCCCGTCAACTGCATACCATCACCCGAGTCTCCAGAGAAACGGATGACGATGTCTTTGAGCGTTTTGACCGCTTTCTGTTCGTCCATAGTTGTTTATATATCGTGTATGTGTCTTTGCAGTACGAGCCCGAGCTCTCGTGAGGGAGCCGTATCCATGTAGATTACCGTTAAGTGACCGAGTTCGTTCAACGCTGACATTCTGTTTGCATCTAATGTGCTTCACAAAGCTAATGAATAAAGTACATCTAAGCAAATTAATCTATTGGCCTGCCTCAAAATATAATTATATCTGTATCTCAGGGTGAAACTCTCCGAATATAGATTCCTTTTGGGGATGATAATTAACGTTTCTAGGCTGTAACCATTCTAATCTAGACCTTACATGCTATAAGCCCTACTAGCCCTTTTCTGTTATGCTTCATCCTCCGACTTTTGAGGTTGATTGCTAGTAAATTGTATGGATTAGGTATAGTCCTTGGGCTTCACTTGTGAGTTCATATTGATTGACCTCTTTGGGTATCCCATCTAGATGTGGTGTAATTCACTCGTATTTAAGACGTTGTACTTTTTTCTAAAAGTGCCTGTTACGAGTTATGGTAACTCGCTTCGACAAGTTATGGTAAGTCGTTCAAACGAGTTGTGGTGAGTCGCTACAGAGAGTTATGGTAAGTCATTGAGACGACTTACCATAACTCGTCACTCTTCCCTATAAGAGGCTTATAAAGAGGCTATTACAATGGGTCCCAATTCTGGCTATGCCTTTACCGCTGGGGGAGATATATAGTAGACTATAACTTCTTAATAATAAGCCTGCTAATTGTTCCCATAGAAACATTATGACTCACTCTAAATCCAGTAGAGTAGGTGTATATGTTACAGCAGAAATGTTGTCTTGAGGGGTGGTTTGGGTCTAGCTCTCTTAGGGAAAACTAGAGATGTCCTATTGCTCTGAGTAGATCGTTTGGCGCATCGGGATGATACCAGTGTACCTCAGAATCTCGTTTCCACCAGGTGAGCTGCTTGCGGGCATAGTGACGGCTATTGCGCTGGATGAGGCGAATAGCTTCGTCAAGAGGGATTGTGCCATCGAAGTAGGCAAATAGTTCCTTATATCCCACCGTATTCAGAGCATTCAGGTGGCGATAGGGGTACACTGCTCGAGCCTCAGCCTCCAGCCCCAATGATATCATCTGAAGTACCCGCTCATCGATGCGGGCATACAGATCCTCACGCTCTCGGGTTAAGCCAATCTTGATGATATCGAAAGGGCGAGACTTTGCCTGCCCTGTATGGAAGGAAGAAAATGGTCGCCCCGAGGAGAGGCAGACCTCGTAGCCATGTAGGACACGCTTGTAGTTGTGGTGATCTACTGTGGCATAGTATCTGGGGTCAAGGTGCTCCAGTTCGGAGAGGATAGGAGGTAGCCCCCCCGTCTCATAGCGATGCCAGACCTCTGCCCGAATAGCAGGATCCACGTCGGGTATCTCATCGATACCTCGGCATACAGCATCTACGTACATCATCGAGCCACCCGAGAGGAGCTGAATAGGGTGGTCAGAGAAGAGTTTCTCTAGCAGATGTAACACGTCGACCTCGTAGCTGGCTGCACTATACCTCTCGGTGACGCTGTGCGTCCCTACGAAGTAATGAGGCACAGCAGCCCGCTCCTCTGGAGTCGGGGCTGCTGTGCCTATAGGTAGCTCACGATAAATCTGTCGGGAGTCTGCTGAGAGGATACTACAGCCTAGCTGGCGGGCAAGCTGTACACCTAGGGCTGTCTTCCCTACGCCCGTAGGGCCTAGGAGGACTACAAGTGTAGGACGCTGGTCTCTAGTAGAGGCTCTCTGCATCGGCTATATCGAAGCCTTCGAGGTCGATATCACCCTCGTCGATGGAGTCCTCTTCTAGGCTATCCTCATCCCACACCTCTCCCGAGGCTGGAGCGACAGAGCGAGAGGCGGCCACATCTATGGAGGCAAGTTGCTGAGGAGCCTTGCCCTCTGAATGGGTGATGATGGGCTTGTCGAGGCTCTTCCCTGGGATCATCTCTACGAGCTCGATGAAGAAACCTCGCTCGGAGAGCATATCGAAGACGAAGAAGAGGTGCTGCCCCTTGTGATCAAGTAGCTCCTCAAGGGGGGTACTCTCCATCAGATAGCTATCGTATTCGGAGCCCATCCCCATATCCATCATCGTGACCTCCTGTTCCTTCTGCCAAGCTTCGTCGCAGATGTGGAAGGTAGTCAGCTCATCATGGGCATAGCCTACCGCATCGAGGATGAAATCATTCAGCTCGAGGAACGTGGCTTCGGAGTCAATCTGTAGCTCTCGCTTGAAGTAGTCGTTCTCATCAGAGAGCATTAATAGACGATAGATCATTCGGAAATCGGTATACTAAGGGTGAGTAATTACTTTGTAGCAGGGGTGAGACGCAGATGGAGCTCATCGAGCTGCTCTTGATCAATAAGTGAAGGTGCATCGATCATCACGTCACGCCCAGCATTATTCTTGGGGAAGGCGATGCAGTCTCGGATGCTATCCAGCCCTGCGAAGAGCGAGACGAAGCGGTCAAGACCGTAAGCCAGCCCCCCATGGGGAGGAGCACCATACTTGAAGGCATTCATTAGGAAGCCGAACTGCTCCTGAGCCTTCTCTGGCGTAAAGCCAAGCAGGTCAAACATACGTGCCTGGAGCTTGCTGTCGTGGATACGGATTGATCCACCACCGACCTCTACGCCGTTGATGACCATATCATACGCATTGGCTCGTACTGCACCTGGATCGCTATCCAGTAGGGGAATATCCTCGGGCTTGGGCGAAGTGAAGGGATGATGCATCGCATAGAAGCGTTGTGTCTCCTCGTCCCACTCGAAGAGCGGGAAGTCTACCACCCAGAGGCAGGAGAACTTCGTCTTGTCTCGTAGGCCCAACTGTGAGCCCATCTCTAGTCGGAGCTCTGAGAGCTGCTTACGCACCTTCATTGCATCATCACCCGAGAGGATGAGGATGAGATCGCTAGCCTTGGCACCAGTCTCTGTGGCTAGGCTCTGGAGCGTCTCCTGGGTGTAGAACTTATCGACACTGCTCTTGACCGTACCATCAGCCTCTATACGAGCATAGACCATGCCCGAGGCACCGACCTGAGGACGCTTCACGAAGTCCGTAAGTGCATCCAGCTGCTTGCGGGTATAGCTTGCTGCACCTGGCGCAACGATTGCTCCAATGTAGGCCGCATTGTCAAAGACAGAGAAGCCATGCCCCTGTAATACATCCTTCACCTCTACGAACTCCATGCCGAAGCGTGTGTCGGGCTTATCAGAGCCATAACGCTTCATTGCCTCATGCCAGCTCATACGAGGGAAGGGCATGGGGATATCCAGATTGAGCAGTTCCTTGAAGAGGTACTGCGTCATACCCTCAAAGATAGAGAGTACATCCTCCTGCTCCACGAAGCTCATCTCACAGTCGATTTGTGTGAACTCAGGCTGGCGGTCAGCACGTAGGTCTTCATCACGGAAGCACTTCACGATCTGGAAGTAGCGGTCGAAGCCACTGACCATGAGAAGCTGCTTGAAGGTCTGCGGGGACTGTGGTAGGGCGTAGAACTGGTTGGGGTTCATACGTGAGGGGACCACGAAGTCACGAGCACCCTCGGGGGTGGACTTGATGAGGACAGGGGTCTCTACCTCTAGGAACCCTTCGGCATCGAGGTAGCGACGTACTGCTAGAGCGAAGCGGTGACGTAGCTCGAGGTTGGACCTCACACAGCTACGACGTAGGTCTAGGTATCGATACTTCATCCTGAGGTCATCACCTCCGTCTGTATCATCCTCGATCGTGAAGGGAGGTACCTCCGAAGGGTTGAGGATACGAAGGGAAGCAACGGCGATCTCAATATCGCCCGTAGGGAGCTTAGGGTTCTTGTTCTCTCGCTCGGAGACTATGCCCACGATCTGGATCACATACTCACGTCCGAGCTTCTCGGCCTCGGCGACAAGTGCCTCTCCGACAACAGACTCATTGAAGACGAGCTGTGTGATGCCATATCTATCTCTTAGGTCGATGAAGGTCATCCCCCCCATACGACGTGCCTTCTGAACCCAACCAGCGAGCGTCACCTGCTCCCCGACGTTGCTGAGGCGCAGTGCGCCACAGGTAGTAGTACGATACATATCTATTGCTTCTCTTTTGTGGAGGAATAACCAGGTGAATAGTCTGTCCCTCGCTATGCTAAATGACGTTTAATGGTACAAAAATACAAAGATTATGGGGAGAAAAGCTAAGTATAAAGAGATGCACATTCCGTCCATGAGGACAATAATAGGGGAAAAGATTACATCCAGAGGACGGACTACCTCCCGGTTGTGAAATCTTAAATGGTGTATGGTGTTGGTAATGAGTTGATTATTTTGGATTTGAGGTGGGAGTGAAGGTTGCAGTTACTCAGTCAGATTGATTGCCATTGTAACTACTTGTACCTCGGTTGTTTGTGGGGATGTGTGACGAGTTACCATAAGTCGTAGTAGCGACTTACTATAACTCTCTGCGGAGAGTTACTATAACTCGTTTGAGCGAGTTACCATAACTTGCTGAAGCAAGTTACCATAACTCGTAGTGGGTACTTTTTGTTTATGATACAATGGGTTGATTTTGAGTGTATTATTTGATTTTTATCGGTGCGGAAAAAGTAGATGTTGATTGGGGGGAATTATGTGTATTTGAATATCCTATTCTTAACTACAAACGGGATAAACTTGCCATAACTCATCTTTGTACATTATTATATATAGTGTGTTCTTGTCCCTTCAGAGAAATCCGCTTCATTCGATATTGTATGTGGTGTCCTCATGTAGTGCATGCTAGTATGGGAGAGATGTCACCTCTTCGAGAGAGTCATGGTCGATAAGATTCGTTCGAGATTTACTTGTGCCTAGAGGATGTGCTGAAGGTGAGAAAGAGGAGGCTCTACAATCAGCTTCGTAAATGTGTAGGCTGAGCAAACCTCCCAGCATCCACACTTATAAGAAATTAGGATTATCTTTACAACGTTATTCACATTACTAACTAAACAAGTATTGTAATCATGGCAAATTGTTCGAAGGGAAACTTCCTACTCGGCGTGCTCCTAGGAGCCGCAGCGGGTGCAGCGGCAGCGTATTTCTCTGATCGTCACCGTCGTGAAGCTTTCGCAGATAACTTCTCCAGCTCAATGGAGCGAGCACGCGACAGCATCGTCGAAGGGTACTACGAAGCTAAGGAACGCTACAACAGATACCGCAACAAACTCACAGAGGAGGCCAATGACCTACTCGAGGAGATCGAATCGTCTGACGAATAAGACCTCCTATGAGTGAGGAGACCAAGGTGGGGGGCGCACAGCGATGCTCTGCCCGTGTGGCGAGGTTGCTATGCACCCTTCTCCCTGGTTGCTCCTTGATTAACTGACACAAGGAAACGATATGCAACGACACCACTCGGATCATTCCCCCATAAGTTTCATCAAGCATCTTACCCTGCTCTCTCGCCGGAGTATCGACTACTCTGTCCTCTCGGTAGGAGCCTTCTCGGGGCGTGCGCTGGCGACGGTCGTTACTTGGTGTATCCTCGGCTTCCTGCTCTTCCACCTTTTCCTATTCCTCAATATCGCTCTGGGGTTTGCTTTGGCTACTTGGAGTGAGAGTTCGCCTGCATTAGGGTTCCTTTATCTTGGTGGGGGATATGCAGTGCTTGTCTTGCTTTTCCTCCTCGTGAGACCACTCCTTAGTCGACGTATTCGCTCCTCTGTGGCTCGTGAGACACTCCGACAAACAATGGCACTGAATCATAAGATTGATTCTCTCCCATACGTCAATCGAGTGCCTTATAGGACATTTGCAAAGGAGCCAGACAGAGAGCCTGCCAATATCACGCTACAGTATGCACAGAACGAGACAATGATCGATATCGATCGAGCAGCTCGTGAGACAGTACGTGATAGTATTTATATTCGGAACTACTACCCAAGCCTTATTGCAGAGCAACTACGCAAGGAGACGATTGGCTATATCACAGATTTACCATTGATTGGGAAGGTCTTACAATTCCTCGGATCAAAGGATCCAACCTCAAAAGCTAAGCACAGGCATGCACAGCGAAGAGGACATGCTGGGAGGGGGGGAGCCCATCAATCTGAGGAAGGATACAAGAAATACCTCCCCTACGTGCGGATTGCTTGGGATTTTCTTCGCCCAACCCTGGTTGCATTGGCCATAGGTAAGGTTCAAGATGGGATCTTGGGGCTATTCCTTGGTAAGAAGAGTCGGAAGAAGTAAACGAGGAATACACACGATATATTTAGATACATGAAGAAGACCATTGTAGGGATAGGAGAGATTCTCTGGGATATTTTCCCTGATCGTAAAGCGCTGGGAGGAGCTCCTGCAAATTTTGCTTACCACTGTAAGAATCTTGGGCATGAGGCTTATGCCGTGAGTGCCATTGGGCATGATGCTCTCGGACAAGAGATTAAGCAGGAGCTAGAGTATAAAGGTCTACCAAGCATACTTCAGGAGGTAGATTACCCAACGGGACGGGTACTCGTGACTCTAGGAGCAACGGGGAGTGGCAACTATGAGATACAGGAGCAAGTCGCGTGGGATCATATCGCCTTCACAAGAGAGCTAGAGGAGCTAGCTAAACGAACCAATGCTGTGTGCTTTGGCTCGCTTGCTCAGCGCTCAGAGGAGACAGCGAACACCATCCATCGCTTCTTTGAGGTAATGCCTCAGGATAGCATCAAAATCTTTGACATTAATCTTCGCCTTAGCTATTATAGTGAGGCTCTTATCCGAGATAGCCTACAACATGCCACTATATTGAAGCTCAACGATGAGGAAGTCTCTACCATTTCTCAAGTCCTTCATCTGGAGGGATCCATTGAGGCAATCTGTCACCAAGTCTTGGAGCAATTTAATCTAGACTCCGTTATCTTGACACGCGGTGCCTATGGGTGCAATATCTATTCCTCACAGGGCAGTACATACCATCCCTCACGAGAGATAACGGTAGTGGATACCGTTGGAGCTGGAGATTCATTTACAGCTGGATATATCTCAGCTCTACTAGCTGGACGAGAGCGCCCTGATGCTATTCGTTTTGCTACGGAGCTTGCTGCCTACGTGTGTACTCAGCGTGGTGCAATGCCGACTATCCCAGAGGCTTACCAGAAGTGGCTTGATACATAGACTGAGGAGGTATACTTGGAGTACTCAGAATAATATGGCTATTTCCTAGAGCTGTAAGGTAAGAAAGTATAAAGCAGATATGGCCATCTCTCCCGAGATAGCCATATCTTTAATTTATCACTTAAACGGTTTACTATTTACAAGAGCTTTGCTATCAAAAGCCATATCACTCTCACTGTACAAAGGTAGAGCTAACTCGGAGGGGCAACAATACCTACATATCATGATTATTTAGTGTTTATATACCTAATAAAGTGGATTGTATAGGGGGCTATTAAGCTCTACCTTTGTCTCAGTGGTCAATGGATGACCACCTTCTTAACCCTCTTATTTATCGTATTTCATCTAATGAACTCCTATAAACATCTCCAAGGACAAGCCTTCACTACTCCTGTCTCTGCTCATTCCAAGATGAGCGATATCATCACGGGTAGCCCGATTGCATTGCTCATCATTACCCGCTTTGGCATCCCATTAGGGTTTGGAGACAAGAGCATTGGTCAGCTTTGCTCGGAGTACGGTGTAGACACCCGGACGCTGCTACTGCTGGTGAATAGCTCCATACTAGATGGCTACGATCCATCGACTGAGCAGATAGCCTCTGTGCACCTAGATAGCTTGATTGCCTACCTATCTAACTCACATGCTTACTTCCTAGATTTTCGTCTCCCCTTGATCCGGCAGCGTCTCCTTTCTGCAATCTCCAATTGCCCACAAGAGTTGGCTTATGTGATCCGCCGTTTCTTTGATGAGTATGTAGAGGAGGTACACAAGCATATGAACTATGAGGATCGTACAGTTTTCCCTTATGCTCGTCGTCTAGCTGCTGGTGAGCGAGATGAGCATTACAATATTGGAATCTTTAGTAGGCGCCATGACCAGATCGAGCTGAAGATTACTGAGCTAAAGAACCTTCTCATCAAGTACTACACTGCTCCCAGTGGCTATGAGCTAACCTCTGTGCTACATGATATTTTCAGTGTAGAAATTGACCTTGCTGCACATAACTATATTGAGGATGTGATCTTCACACCCTATATTCAATACCTTGAGAGCAAGACCGCCTAGGCCATGGCTCCATCATCCGATCGCTTAAATGGTTACCCCAATCAAGATAGCAATAGCCGAGCCCTTCTCTATCGTACGAGCAGGCCTTGAGGCTCAGCTACGTAAGCTCTTTCACTATAAGGCTCAGATCATAAACCTCTTGGATGAGAATAGGAGGGAATGGCAAGATGTGGCTGCAGTCATCTCTGCTGATATCTTTGTCTTGAACCCACTACTCACAGGCTCCAATCCTCGGTTATATCTGCCCAACCTTCCCTATGAAACGAAGCTCCTTGCGCTGTGCTATGGTCCATATGACCCGGTATCCCTCAAGGAGTTTGATGGCGTCATCAGTCTCTCCGATACGGCTCTACAGATCTCCGAGATAGTCGATCGCCTACTCCAGAGTGAGAATACGATTCCTAGCTCTAGCTCTGATTCGCAGAGTCTAACTCCACGTGAGCGTGAGATTATTATCTGCGTGGTAAAGGGAATGACTAACAAAGAGATTGCAGCGCAGCTTTTCCTCTCTACACATACTGTCATCACACACCGACGTAATATCTCGAAGAAGCTCCAGATACATAGCCCTAGTGGTCTAACAATCTATGCAATCATGAATAAACTTGTTGAGCTCGAAGATATCAAGTCGGAGCTCTAGCTTCTCTCTTCTCTCCGTAAATCTTTAGCCCTATTCTCTCACAGAGCAGTGAGGGAATGGGGTTAATTCTTTCCTCGATTTGTCCTAAAGAGAAGGCTTACTCATGGGAAGAGTAGGACGTTAAGGCGAAAGCGGGTACTCGTTCTATCTAAAGCTAAGGGGATGAATTTAAAGAGAGGAAATCAATAGTGATGCTTGTCATCAAAGGGGCTAGTAGAGTGAGGCTATCATGATGCTATTGTGATGCTATGGTGATGAATGAGGGCGAAGTCAGCGGATGGGTTGGTTAGGGGAGAGGCTAGGGGAGTGATTGATAAAAAGTGAGGCTGTGTCATGCTCGTCATGACACAGCCTCTTACTTAATATTTGGTGCCTTATTAGGCGAAGGGATGACTATTTACGAGCCTTACCCTTGGTAGCCTTGGCAGGAGCCTTCTTCACAGGCTGAGCAGGAGCCTCTGTTACTGCTACTGGAGTGAAGTCAATAGACTCAATGAGGGTAGTGAGGTCACCAAGAGTCGGAGAACCTACATCCAGTGTACCATCTTCGATGGCTGTATGCTTATCCTCCATCTTCTGCTGATAGTAGAGGCTGCTCAGGATGCCCTTTGCCCCTCCATCTGGGTTAGCCTTGTAGGCTGCCTCTAGAGCGGGGATAGCTGCCTTTAGTAGGTTGTCTGCTGTGGCGGCTTGTGCCTGTGTGAGGTTGGAGAGCTCATAGAGCTTAGCAGCGGAGTTGTAGAGAGCCTGACCGAGGTATAGGTTGGCATTGAAGTCTGTAGGATTAGCCTTCGCTGCCTTGTAGTACCATGAGAGAGCCTTCTTCAGGTCTGTTTGTTCGTAGAGGTTACCCGTCATCAGCAGAGCCATAGCATCGTTAGGATTAGCAGCGAGCTTGCTCTCTAGATACTTGACTGCTTCGTCTTGCTTGCCTTGCTTCTGGTAGATAGAGATGATGTTTGCTACGAAGTAAGGTACTTCAGGAGCGATCTTGTCTCCCTCGATGAGGATAGGGAATACGCCAGCTGTGTCCTGATTGGCTAGATAAGAAGCAGCAACCATCTGTAGGAGTTCCTTCTTATTTGTAGCGATGTCCCCAAACTTCTTATTCAGCTCAATAGCCTTAGCATATTCATTGGCTGTGTAGGCTGAAGCGATGGCGTAGTAAGCGACATTCATAGAGTTGGAGTCAATCTCTGATACAGCCTTGTCATCAGCAAAGAGAGGAGAACGCTTTACTTCGAGGTATTTCCCGAAAGCATCTGCTGCTTCAGCATACTTCTTCTGATCGAAGTAGAAGGAGCCAGCATTAAGGAGCTGTTGATAGTCGGCAGGTAGTGCTTCCTTGACCTTCTTGGCATACTTGAGCTTCACCTTGCCATCAACGGGCTGACTCTCGATGGTATATACCTGAAGCCAAGCTGGGATAACGTTTGCT
Organism: Porphyromonas catoniae ATCC 51270; assembly: GCF_000565015.1. Classification (GTDB taxonomy): domain Bacteria; phylum Bacteroidota; class Bacteroidia; order Bacteroidales; family Porphyromonadaceae; genus Porphyromonas; species Porphyromonas catoniae. Next base: position 71,386 of record NZ_JDFF01000013.1, on the reverse strand, counting down.
AGGGCAACGTACATGGGAACCTTGTCTGCCCCTTGATCGAGGATGGACTTCTTCTGCTCGACATTGAAGTTTTCCCTTTCAACTAGCCCTGCTACGTACCAAGTGTAGGGATCATTCTTGGTCTCGTCATTTGCTAGTGCCTCTTTGATGAGACGGCGTGCTTCGGCAAAGTCTGCCTTATCACCCGATCCAGCTATCTTTTCAGCAGCCTTGACATTGGATACTTGTGCGAAAGCTCCTGCTGTGGTCATCAGACCGAGCGCCATAGCGCAAAGTAGTTTCTTCATTGCGGTTTCTATTATAGGGTTGTGTATATTAGTTGTTCAGCTCCTCATCCATAGCTCGTGCTACGAACTCGTCTGGGAGCTGGTTCGTTTCTTCTGTTGTTAGGACTTCTGTTGTGTCCTCTGCTGTCTCTTCCTGTTCTTCTTCGGTGAGAACTCGGCATACAGAGGCGATTTCATCACCACGCTTCTTGAGGTCGATGATACGTACCCCTTGGGTGGCTCGTCCCTGTACACTGATGTCACGGGCATGGATACGAATGGTAATCCCACTGCGATTGATAATCATCAGGTCGTGCTCATCTGTGACAGCCTCGAAGGCAACAAGCTCACCCGTCTTGTCTGTTACATTCAGAGTCTTTACGCCCTTCGTGCCTCTATTGGTGATACGGTAGTCCTCTACAAGAGAACGCTTACCATAGCCATGTTCGCTTACGACGAGGATAGATTCCTCTGTATCACGGGCTACGGAGATCATGCCAATCACCTCATCCTTGCCACCTTCATCAAGAGTCATCCCTCGTACTCCCATGGCATTACGCCCTGTGGCGCGCACAGTAGACTCGTTGAATCGTACCGCACGTCCGTAGCGGTTGGCTATGAGTATTTCACTGTTCCCATCTGTCAGGCTGACGCCTACGAGACGGTCATCATCTCTGAGGTCAATAGCGATGACTCCGTTGGTGCGAGGGCGAGAATATGCCTCTAGGAGAGTTTTCTTGATTGTCCCCCGCTTCGTACAGAAGAGAAGGTAATGAGAATTGACGAACTCTGGATCCTTGGTCAAATTCTTTACGCAGATGAAGGCATTGACACGGTCACCAGTCTCGATATTCAGTAGGTTCTGTAGGGCTCGCCCCTTCGATCCCTTCGTCCCCTCGGGTATCTCGTAGACCTTGAGCCAGTAGCAGCGTCCCATCTGAGTGAAGAGGAGCATCGTGCTGTGCATCGAAGCAGAGTAGATGTACTCGATGAAGTCTTCATCTCGGGTATCACTACCCTTTGCCCCTACACCTCCACGTGCCTGAGTACGGAAGTCTGTGAGAGGGGTACGCTTGATGTAGCCTAGGTGCGAAATGGTGATTACCATCTCATCGTCGGCATAGAAGTCCTCTGGATTGAATTCCTCGGCAGCGTATATGATCTCACTACGTCGAGCATCTCCATACTTCTCCTTGATTTCTAATAGCTCCTCTCGGATCAGGGCGGCACGTAGATCCTTGTCTGCGAGCAGAGCTTCGAGGTGCTCTATCTCCTTCATCAAGTCTGCGTATTCGGCCTTTAGCTTTTCACGCTCTAGTCCTGTGAGGGCCCTCAGTCGCATATCCACAATAGCACGTGCCTGGATGAGGGAGAGGGTGAAACGCTCCATGAGCTTCTCTACGGCCTCCTGTGGTTCACTGGCTGCACGGATGATGCGGATTACTTCGTCGATATTATCAACGGCGATGATTAAGCCCTCGAGGAGGTGAGCACGCTCCTTAGCCTTGTTCAGGTCAAAGACTGTACGGCGATAGACCACATCGTGACGATGCTCGATAAAGAGCGAGATGAGGTCACGTAGGTTCAGTAGCTGTGGACGTCCCTTGACTAGTGCAATGTTATTAACGCTGAACGAGCTTTGTAGTGCTGTCATCTTGTAGAGCTTATTCAGGACAACCCCCGAATTAGCATCACGCTTGATGTCGATGACAATGCGTATCCCCTTACGATTGGATTCGTCAGAGATGCCTGATATGCCCTCAATCTTCTTCTCTGTGATCAGGTCGGCGATGCTCTTGACCAGCTCGCTCTTATTGACCTGATAAGGGATCTCGGTGACGATGATACGTTCGTGGTTATTGTGCTCCTCTATCTCACAGCGGCTGCGGATAACGATGCGACCACGCCCTGTCTCGAAGGCTTCCTTCACCCCAGCATAGCCGTAGATGAGTCCACCCGTAGGGAAGTCTGGAGCCTTGACATAGTGAGCAAGACCAGCAGCGTCAATGTCCCCATGGTGGTCAATGAATGCTACGCAGGCGTCAATCGATTCCCCGAGGTTATGTGGAGCCATATTTGTGGCCATCCCGACAGCGATACCAGCAGCTCCATTGACTAGGAGGTTAGGGAATCGGGTGGGGAGGACGGTAGGTTCAAGGCGAGTGTCATCGAAGTTTGACTGGAAGTCCACCGTGTCCTTATCGATGTCACGGAGCATCTCGGCGGCGAGCTTACCCAGACGAGACTCTGTATAACGCATGGCTGCTGGAGAGTCACCATCGATAGACCCAAAGTTCCCCTGTCCTTCGACTAGCGGATAGCGTAGGTTCCATGGCTGAGCTAGGCGCACCAAGGTACCATAGACGGAGGAGTCACCATGTGGGTGATACTTCCCCAGTACTTCCCCTACGGCATTAGCACATTTACGGGTTGGTTTGTCAAAGGTGTTACCCGTCTCATTCATCGCATAGAGTACACGACGATGTACGGGCTTAAAACCATCACGTACATCAGGAAGGGCACGAGAGACAATGACCGACATAGAGTAGTCTATGTAGGCTGTCTTCATCTCGTCCTCGATGTTGATGTCTATGATTCTGTCTTCTCGATCCAGCATTCTAGTTTATACCACTATTATATGATGACGTATGGACATATCCAGTGATGGTACGCCCTAACAAGGCTCTAAGATACTACATTTTGGCCAAATACCGAGCGCCACGTCAACTGGGAGCCAAGACATGCGCCTATGAGTATATATACACGCTGATTAACAGCCTTCTTTGATCGCCCTATGTATCCTCAAAAAAACGTTATGATAGTAAACCGAAGTTCACTATCATAGCGAACTTCGGTTTACTATCATAACGTTTTTCCTCGATCCATGCATGGCATGCTTTTAGCCTCTCTCATAAGTATCTAGCCTAAGTGCTATCTTTATGCGAACAAAGAGTTACTCATTAGCCATAAAACAAGATGAAAGAAAGACTAGAAACGGATCGTCTCATCCTACGCCCTTGGGTTGAAAGCGATGCAGAGGCTCTATACAAATATGCTAAGAATCCCAATGTGGGGCCAATCGCAGGTTGGCCTCCGCATGCAAGCGTTGAGGATAGTCGGGCAATTATTCAACACGTGTTGTCCTGGACAGGTAACTATGCTGTAGTCCTGAAGGAAACAATGGAGCCCATAGGGTCTTTCGGTATCATGACGCCAGAGACGGGTGCTACAGTCGAAGGTCTTACTGACCGAGAATATGAGTTTGGGTACTGGATAGGGGAGCCCTACTGGGGACGAGGTTTCATGCCCGAGGTCATCACAGAGGCGCTACGCTATGCATTTGAGGAATTAAAGGCTGAGGCTATTTGGTGTGGGTATTACGATGGTAATGCAAAGTCCCAGCGTGCGCAACAGAAATGTGGCTTTAGACACCAATACACTCGTCAGGGCGTCTCTGTCCCCCTCCTCGGAGAGATAAGGACAATACACGTTACATGTATTACGCAGGGAGAATGGCGGGAGTCTGAAGAAGCAAAGAAAAAGGAATAGAGGACTCCTCTATTCCTTGCCTGTATGACCGAAGCCTCCGTGTCCTCGGTCGGTGTCGGATAGCTCTGTCGTCAGTTGCCATTCGACCACCTCATGTCGAGCGACTACCATCTGTGCTATACGCTCTCCATCCTGAATGGTGAAGGGCTCATTGGAGAGATTGATAAGTGGGACACGAAGCTCACCACGATAATCCGCATCTATCGTCCCTGGGCTATTGATCACCGTAATGCCATGCTTCATGGATAGGCCACTACGAGGTCTGATCTGTGCTTCATAGCCCAGAGGAAGCTCCATATAGAGCCCGGTGGGAATGAGTGCCCGTGCCAAAGGCTCTAGGACAATGGGGCTGGGGAGACAGGCACGAAGATCCATTCCTGCTGCTCCTAGCGTAGCATAGGCAGGGAGCTCATGTGGGGATGTGTTGATGATCTTTACGGATAGCATAATGAAAGATATGAGGGTGAATAAGCGGGCTACTTGGTAGTATGTGCAGGTTCGGGATCTTTCCAATCGCCATGCTCCTTAATTAGGTTGATGAGGTGCTCTACAGCCTGTGCCTGTGGAACGCTTTTTTTTATGCACTCTTGTCCCTTATATAGGTCAATCTTACCCGGTGCAGCACCGACATACCCGTAGTCAGCATCAGCCATCTCGCCTGGCCCATTGACGATACAGCCCATGATGCCTATCTTCAGCCCCTTGAGGTGAGCTGTGGCTGCCTTGATTTCAGCAATCGTGTTCTGAAGGTTATAAAGTGTACGACCACAGCCTGGGCAACTGATGAACTCTGTCTTGCTCATCCTAAGGCGCGTAGCCTGGAGTATGCCGAAAGAGGTTTTCGTAATCTCATCTGCCGAGAGGTAGGGATTATCCAGGCAGAGTCCATTCCCCCATCCGTCCAATAGGATGCTCCCACAGTCGGCTGCCGCACAGAGTCTAAAGAGATCAAGGTCTGGAGTGCAATAGGTACGCTTGAGCAGAATGGGGTTCTTCACCCCCGCTCGGTGTAGCTGAGTGAAGCCCCACCGCCATTCAGCAACAGGGTTCTCACCTCTGCTCTCTAGCAGAATGAGTGTCTGTGGGCTATCAAGCAGGGTGTCTATGGTCTCTGGTGTAACATGACCACAATCCACAATGAAGGTAGATATCCCAGCGATCGGCGTACCATTGGGGAGCTGAAGCTGCCCATGCTTAGTAAGGATAGCATCAGGACGTTGCTCCTGTGCATTTGGTGATGTCTTGGAGGAAGTCTGTACGACAATAGGAAGGTTTGCGCCACCAACAAACGAACCAATGGCAGATGTATTTCGCCGGGCATCACGGCATAGATTACGATATTCGCTCCAGAGAGGTAGTTCGCCCTCGGGTGGGCTCATAGTCTCTCGCTGGGCAATATAGTCTACCAGCGCGCGTGCCACGGGTATCTCACACTCGGGTTCTTCGCTTAGGGAGACTCGGATGGTATCACCAATGCCATCAGCAAGGAGTGATCCAATCCCTACGGCACTCTTGATACGTCCATCTTCACCTTCACCAGCCTCTGTCACGCCGAGGTGTAGTGGGTAGGCAGGATAACCCAATTCATCCAATCGCTCTACGAGTAGGCGCACAGCAGCGGTCATCACTACTGTGTTGGAGGACTTCATCGAGATCACGATGTCGTGGAAATCATGCTCACGGCATACATCGAGGTATTCAAGGCAACTCTGGACCATCCCTTCTGGTGTATCGCCATAGAGCATGACCATACGTTCGGAGAGCGAACCATGGTTCACCCCAATACGCAATGCACGCTTCAGCTCCTTTGCTCGTTCTACGAAAGCCCCGAACCGCTCGCATACCTTCTCATGCATTGACTTGTAGACCTCCTCATCCCACGCTACATTCCCCTTGTTGTCTACGTAATTACCAGGGTTAATACGTACTTTCTCAACGTGCTCAAGTGCGGTATCTGCTGCCGTGGGATTGAAGTGTATATCAGCGACGAGTGGGGTGGTGATACCTTTGGCTCGCAGGGCTTGATGGATGGCTCCGAGGTTCGTTGCTACGCGTTTGTCTTGCGCCGTGTAACGCAGGTATTCAGCTCCAGCAGAGATGATGCGCTCGGCCTGTGCCACTGCCGCCTCGGTATCAAGGGTAGAGGCTGTAGCCATTGATTGTACTCGTACGGGGTAGCCTGTACCAAGCGGAGTATCCCCGATATGAACAACAATGGAGGAGCGTCTATGATAGCGGCATGGAAGAGCACCTGTAGATGGTGCTTGACTTTCGGACATAGAGTGGATCAGCTGTATGAAATAGTAAGCCCAGAAGGTGATAATCTACCTTCTGGGCTTACAACAAGTGGTAGTAGGATTAGTTCGTCTTATGCTTGTACTGTAGCTGTGATAGCTCTTGGTTAGCCTTGACTACCTTGTCCTTGAGTGATTCCTTATAAGCCTCTAGGCGACGATATAGCTCCTCGTCAGAGGTGGCCATCATCTGTACAGCCAGAAGGGCTGCATTCTCAGCGGCATTGATCCCTACAGTAGCCACAGGGATACCCGGAGGCATCTGTACGATGGAGTATAAGGCATCGACACCCTCTAGGCTAGCTTTGATCGGCACGCCAATCACTGGTATCGAGGTCATCGAGGCAATGACACCACAGAGGTGCGCGGCCATACCTGCAGCTCCGATGATTACCTTTACTCCTCGCTCTTTCGCTGTGGTAGCGAAGGCTTCCACTTCCTTGGGTGTGCGATGAGCGGACAATGCTAGTATCTCAAAAGGGATACCTAATGCATCAAGCCGGTTCGCTGCCTTCTCCATGATGGGCAGATCAGAGGTACTGCCCATGATGATACTGACTAGGGGAGTCACGTTAGCCTGCTATTAGCTTCGTGTAGTCAGCTGCACTGAGTAGGCTATCGAGGTCACTTGCGTTGGCAGGCTTGATCTTGATGATCCAGCCCTTGCCATAAGGGTCGCTGTTGACTAGCTCTGGCTGATCCTCTAGTATTGGATTAAGCTCGAGGACCTCCCCTTCGATAGGTAGGAGTAGGTCGGAGACGGTCTTGACGGCTTCTATTGAGCCAAAGACTTCTTCTGCGCTTAGGGATTCTCCCTCGGTGGGGACATCAACGAATACGATTTCGCCTAGCTCTCCCTGAGCGTAGTCCGTGATGCCTACATAGACAACGTCACCTTCGAGGCGTGCCCATTCGTGGTCTTTAGTGTACCGTAGTTCTTGAGGAGTGTTCATGCTCTTCTCTTTTGGGTTTATGAAGTTAGTTAAACTGCTATTTGTTTGAGTTCTTAGTAGCAAAGATAGCGAACATATTCGTAGTGTGTATCAATGGGAGGAATTTCTTTCATCCCTGCCTCTTTAGAGTAGAATAGAGGCACCCAAAGCGGCATAAGAGAGTGCTCCCTGAGGCAAGAATGTACGACCACAGGAGGCATCTAATTGCACTTTGTGGCTAATCATGTAGTTGAGCCCGAAGTCTATGCCATGAATAGGGGAGGAAGAGGATTTGAAGGAGCCGTAGTACTCAATGAAGCCGTTTAAGTCCCCGATAAGGTTGCAATACAGCTCTGCCGTAAGTAGGGCTGAGCGGAAACCATCGCTTGAGGCTACATTGTACACTAGGGCAATGTCACGGGTCAACTCATTTTCAAAAGCTAAACAGAGGTCTGGTGTCCATTTCTTCGTCTCAGCCCAACTGTAATTCAGATACCCGACTAGGGTCATCTTCGGTATCCAACGCTCCCCTGAGAAGAGACCGAGCTTGGAGCTCAGTGTCACATCATCAAATGTCCATTGTCCGCCACGTACATGATTGGTAGCACCCTCCAAACGTAGCTCCCAGTCTTTTACTAAACCGTAGCGTAGCATCAGCTCACTCGTTAGTCTCTTCCCCGAAGCAATACCGAATCCCCACTCGACTTGTAGGTGATGAGGGGGGAGTATGCCCACGCCCTCGCTTTGGTCAGGACGATCGGGATCAATCCGTTCAGATTGCTGGGCATTAAGCTCCACCAAGGTAATGCAACCTAGGACAATAGTACTTAGCCAGCGCATGGCATATCTTATATTCATCTTATCCCTTTTTAGTCTGAGTTGCAAGCTCTATCTATTTCGAAGTTCAGTGCAATACCTACCCCTATTTTGCTTGTAAATATAGGAGAAAATAGATAAAGAGAGCGGGCGACCAGAATGCTCTTCTGATGCGCCCCCTCTCTTTAATATGAAGGGTGTCTGGAGAAGGTTAGATGCCTATCGCTGAGCCTCCCTCGCCTTGCCCAGGGGTACTAGGTGCTGGCTTACTTGGCTTTGCCTTCTTCTTGGGTCGAGGTTTATGCTCTTCCTTTAGCACCTCAAAGGATAGGTTTTTAGCAATCAGGCGCATTTTCTTCTTCGGGAAGAAGCGTACAACCTGATGGGCGATGGAGGTTGCATCGACAGCCTCGAAGGTATCCATCATCTTCCCCGTGGCAATTGCCTTGAACGAACCTAAATCGGCAAGATCCACTGCTCGTCCTGCAGATAGCTCCTCCTCGACGATGTCGTAGAGTGCAATCACGGCAGCCCGAAGGTCTGCGCGTGTGATCCCAGTGGTGCGGGTGATACGTCCCTCCACCTGCTCCCAAGTGGTACGGGGATGTTCTTCTTGGATGGCGTAAAAGACGGTCTGCCCTTTACGCTTGCCAACGTACAGTTTACGCTTGGCAATCTTGAATTTTAGTGCCATACTGATGAATAAAATTAAGTGGAAAATACATGCGGAGATGCTCGCCTGCACCTCCTTCATGACAAAGGTATAAAAGTTATCTTTATGCCCAATAGCCCCCTCGACCTTCGGGCGATTACATGTAAAATTTGGCTCACACACCTTACTCCATATCTTCCTCGAGCCGTGTGTGGTTCAGGTACAAGGGCTGAGGGGAAGGTCGTGGAGTCACTCACCCCGCTAGCTTGCCCATATGGAGAGGCAAAAAAGCTATGATAGTGAACCGAGGAACACTATGATAGCGAATCTTAGTTCGCTATCATAGTGTTTTTTACTCCCTCAGAATACCTTTAGGTAGAGCTTCCCTAGAGCGGACAAAATAGAGAATCAGAGCAGGTGGGGAAGAGAACCATTCCGAGGGAAAGAGTGATGTCCTCAGCAAGCAAAAATCATGTATCTTTGCCCGTATAATAAGTATTATAAGGCTTTGAGCAGTGGGGATATGTCCTGAGTGGTCGCCCCACATCGCTGGTTTATGTAAAACATCCGTATGAAACGAAGTAAGACCAAAACGCTTGTCTCTGTTGCTCTCCTTTGCCTAGCCTCTATGGCAGGTCTAGAGGCACAACAGACCGTGGAAACATTCAACCCCGTACTCACGGCTACCCCCTCTCTGCAGATTACCCCTGATGCCCGTGCTGCTGCTATGGGTGAGCTTGGTACCTCCACAACACCAGATCCCTATGCCCAGTATTGGAATCCTGCAAAGTTTGCCTTCCTCAAGAGTGAGGCAGGGCTATCACTCAGCTACACACCTTGGCTTTCACGCCTCGTCTCGGACATCGCCCTAATGCATGTCGGAGGGTACTACAAGATCGGGGGAGAAGAGGGGACACAGGCTATCGGTGCTTCCCTGCGCTACTTCTCTATGGGCAAGCTCACGAAGTGGGATGCATCAGGACGTAGCCTCGGCGAAGCTCATCCAAATGAGTTTGCCTTCGATGCCAGCTATTCACGCAAGCTCTCCAATGAGTTCTCGATGGCCGTTGCCCTACGATACATCCACTCTGACCAAGATGCAGGCAGGGGGCATAGTCCAGGGAATGCCTTTGCTGCAGATATTGCAGGTTACTTACACAAGTATGTTACGTTGGGGAGTGCCGAGGCTCTGTGGACCTTAGGCTTCAACGTCCGCAACATCGGTACGAAGATTTCCTTCGATGGGGGGACAAACTCGGCTTTTATCCCTACCAACCTTGGTGTTGGTACGGGGATGCTTTACCCCATTGATGAGGTGAACTCCATCGCGCTTAACATAGAGGTGAACAAGTTACTCGTGCCAACGCCCACGATCGGTAATGCCCAAAAGGCTAAGGACTACAACAAGACCTCTGCAATCGCAGGTATCTTCAAGAGCTTCACGGATGCTCCTGGTGGATTTAAGGAGGAGTGGAGAGAGATTCGCTGGAGCCTTGGTGCAGAATACAACTATAATGATAAGTTCTTCGTGCGTGCTGGTTACAGCTATCTACACCCTACGAAGGGAAATCTCCAGGCATTTACAGCAGGGGCGGGCTTCCGTATGAAGGCTCTGCGTATCGATGCATCCTACCTCGTCTCAACCATCTCTGATAACCCTCTCGACCAGACGCTACGTTTCACCCTTGCCTTCGATATGGAGGGCATTCGTCAGCTCTTTAAGTAATTCACTCTATGCAGATACCTTACCGTATTGGTTTTGGCTACGATGTACACCGCCTAGAGGAGGGCTATGACCTCTGGCTAGGTGGTATAAAGATACCGTATGAGAAGGGGTTAGCAGGACATTCGGATGCGGATGTCCTCCTCCATGCCGTCTGTGATGCTCTACTCGGTGCTGCGGCACTCGGGGATATAGGGGTACACTTCCCTCCCACGGACATGGCTTATAAGGGAATCGATAGTAAGATCCTGCTGAAGAAGACCTGCGAACTCATTCGTCAGGCTGGCTATGAGATCGGGAATATAGATGCTACAATAGCGGCAGAAGCCCCGAAGATTAACCCTCATATCCCCCAGATGAAGACGATAATGGCTGAGGTGATGGGACTAACATCAGGAGAGATCTCCATTAAAGCTACTACGACGGAGCGATTGGGCTTTGTCGGTCATCGTGAGGGTATGGAGGCTTATGCTACAGCTCTTATCATGAAGCGGCAGTAGGGTAGAGTATCCCCCTCCGAAGTATGTGACTCCACACATCTAAGTAGTGATAGGCAGAGCCACAGAGGTGTATTTGACCTCTGTGGCTCTACTTTAATTATCCACCGTCTGAGGCTTGGATATAAGGATGCTGTTGAGAGAATAGAGGTATGCTCACGCCTAATATAGAGGCTTTGGTCAAGGAGATAGTAGCGATGGACTAGTAAAAATACAGGGGGAGAAGACAATATTTCTTTACCTTTGTAGTAGAGTAAGCCCTAGATGACAAGCAATGTCAGAGGGTTGTCTCTCGTAAGACCTGCCCTCGTGGTGGGATAGATGGGACAATGTATGAATCCCTCATTCTAGCTAAGATAGATAATGGCTGACACAAAACAGGCGATAAGCCAAGATCGTAAGCGGACGAACATCCTGCATAATAAGGAGCTTGCGCTGATCGCTTACCTCGTGGAGCGAATGCCTCGCTGGGTGACCTCGAACATGCTCACTAGCCTTGGGCTATGTGGCAATCTCTTTGTCGCCCTCGCGATGCTATTAGGTGCTCTGTATCATGATAGTACATGGCTTCTTCTTACCCCTGTGGGGTTTGCAATCAACTGGTTTGGTGACTCGCTAGACGGGCGATTGGCCTACTACCGCAATCGCCCCCGCAAGTGGTTTGGCTTCTGCCTTGATATTGTAGTGGACTGGATAGGGATCGTAGCCATTGGACTAGGGTACTATTCCTATGTACAGCCAGGTTGGAAGCTTATAGGCTTCATCTTCGTCGCTCTCTATGGGGGAGAGATGATTATCTCCCAGCTCCGTTATAAGGTAACCGACAAGTACTCCATAGACTCAGGTCTCCTCGGACCTACCGAGGTGCGCATCATCCTAGCTAGTTTATTCTGCCTCGATTACTTCGTGCCGGGGAGTATCCACTGGATAGGGCTCGGGGTTTCCTTCGTGCTACTTGTGGCATTTGTATCAGACTTCTTCAAGTTGCTGGACTCTGCCAATGAGCGAGATGCAGCCCTGAGAGGGGAGCAACAAGCTAAGGAGAACTAAACAATAGATTTACCTCTGAAACGACTCATCCTCACTTTCTCTCGTGCTCAGATCTCGGCGGGTGCAGGCTCGGTGATTGACTATGGGCTGATGGTGCTCACGAGGCAAGTCTTCGGGTGGCCATTGTTTTGGGCTGTTGCGCTAGGTGGAGTAGTTGGAGCGATTGTAAACTTCTCTCTGAACCGCTACTGGACATTCACCTCAGGCTCTGGGACGCAGGGCTATTCCAATGCTTTCCTCATTCAGCTTGCTAAGTTCGCCCTCACAGTGGCGGGTAGTATTGTCCTCAAGTACCTCGGGACGTACCTGCTAGAGCATCATGTCGGCATTGACTATAAGATAGGTAAGCTCATCGCCGATCTCTTCGTCTCCGTTCTGTTTAATTATCCCCTACAACGCTTCTGGGTCTTCCATAAGACTCGCCCCTGATGTTGTGGGGCTTTTTATTGCTATATGCGTACTCTCCGATCTTTCACTCGTTTCTTTCTACCTCTTTTCATCGTTGTCCTCTTGAGCTCTGGCACATTTGCACGAGCACGTACCGTAGAGAAGAAAATCTACCCAAGGTCAATGCAAGGTCTAAGGATTTTCTCAGGTGTAGATTCTGTGAAGATGGAGCTGTGGGTAGATAGTGTCTACACTTCGCTAGATCTGCGGGCTCGAGTAGGCCAGCTTATCATGCCTATTATCTATCCTCGAGTGACGGATACGGAGCTACTCCTAGCACGGCTCAAGAAGGAGCAATGGGGAGGTATTCTTTTCCAGAAAGGTATGCTTGCTGATCAGCGCACCTTAACAATTCGTTTACAGCAGGCTAGTCCTACTCCGCTACTTATCGCTCTGGATGGTGAATGGGGGCTGTATATGCGTCTGAAGGATGCTCCACAATATCCTCGCAATAGAGGTCTGGGTGATGCTGGCGATCTAAAGCTCATAGAGGCCTATGGGGCAGAGGTAGCACGGCAATGCCAACTCATGGGCATTCACATCAACTTTGCTCCAGTAGTGGATGTGAATATTAACCCTAAAAACCCTGTAATCGGCTCACGTAGCTTCGGTACTTCCCCTCAGCACGTTGCTGCGTGTGCCCTTGCTTATGCTCGTGGGCTGGAGATGGGAGGAGTATTATCCGTGGCGAAGCACTTCCCTGGGCATGGTGATACGCATGAAGATTCGCACAAAACACTCCCTATCGTATCAGCCTCTAAGGCTAGGATGAAGGCTGTGGAGCTTTTCCCTTTCAAAGAATACTTTGCATCGGGCTTTGGTGGCGTGATGACGGCGCATCTTAGTGTCCCTAGCTATGATGCCTCCGGACGTGCATCCTCCTTGAGCAAGCCCATTACGACGACATTGCTTCGAGAGGAGATGGGGTTTCGTGGGCTTGTGTTTACCGATGCATTGGAGATGAAGGGAGCACAGACGGGGGCCGTATCCTCTGTTGCCGTTGCAGCCTTGAAGGCTGGGAATGACATTCTCTTAGGACCCGCACAGCCTGCACAAGCGTTGGATGAAATCTTGGAAGCGCAAGCTCGTGGTGAGCTAACCGATGATGAAATAGAGGAGAAATGTCGTCGAGTACTGTCCTTTAAGTACGCTTTGATCCTTTGTAAAGCCAAGGGTGGAGTAGAAGCTGAGGTAGTAAAAGATAAAATCTGGACACCAGAGGAAGCGCAACTACGAGCAAGACTCCAGCAAGCAGCCAAAGCCACAACAACAGATATCGATCCCACGGCTAGGACTAAAGCGATGCGAATGAAGCAGGTTAAGGCCAAATCTGGCAAGAGATAATCTAAGCGCATGAATTACCGCTCGTTCATCTTTCTTGCTCTTGGTCTTAGCTTTACCTCAAGGAGCTCGGCGCAGGAGCTGGTCATCCCGGACTCTCTTCCGCAGATACAGATAGATGTTGATAGTCTTTCTGCTCGTCCTTTAGAGCTTTCCGCGCGACGCTTAGAGCGTATTGACTCGCTTGCAGAGGCAGGTCTTCGGATGGGTGCCTATCCAGGCTGTCAGATCTTTGCTTTGCACGAAGGGCAAGTCATTTATGATCGTGCCTTTGGCTCAATGACCAAGCTCGGAGGGAAAGGTGAAGACCCGACAAATATTTATACGCTTTATGATCTCGCATCAGTAACAAAAGCTGCGGCGACAACACCAGCGTTGATGTTGTTGGTCTCAGAGCGTAAGGTAAAGCTAAATGCTCCGCTCTTGACCTACCTACCAGAGACGGGGGGGACACTACTCGGGATGGTTACCGTGAGGCAACTGCTCCTGCATCAGTCAGGCTTACCGGCTGGGATTAACTTCTACACCGATCTGATTGATACTGCCAGCTACGAAGGCGCACTGATACGTTACAAGGCGTTTAGTGGCGGGGTGCCGTTGGTTGGTAAGGCATGGGGCAACCCCAATTTCCGCTTCTTGGATGAATATATAGCAATGAAGCGGTCGGAGAAGCATGCGCTACGCTTTTCTCGAAATAAATACATCGCTCCAGACTTCAAAGAGCGTATGATGGAGCGCCTTCTCAACGTCCGAGTCTCATCAAACAAAAGCTACCGATACAGCGATTTGAACTTCCTGCTCCTACAGCAAATCATCGAGCGTGTATCAGGTCAGAGCCTTGATTCTTTCGTTGAGGAACGCCTTTTCCGTCCCATTGGAGCCCGACTTTATTATTGTCCTTTAGAGCATGGCGTGAAGGCCGAGGCAATCGCTCCTGCCCAAGATGATCGGTTCTTACGAGGAGAAGTGCTCAGAGGGACTGTGGATGACGAGACGGCAGCTTGCCTAGGTGGTGTCTCGGGGAATGCTGGTCTCTTCGGCTCGGCAAGGGAACTTGCCAAGGTTGCTCAGCTTCTTCTCCAGGAAGGTAAGTGGGAGGGCAAGACTATTATCCCAGAGCGCACGGTCAGGCTTTTCACCGAAACGCTCGGTGATGGCGGAATACGTGCCTTGGGCTTTGATAAACCTCGGCGTAGCGGTGGGCCTACGGGCGCGCTCGCTTCCTCTCGCACCTACGGTCACTTGGGCTTCACCGGTACGTGCTTTTGGGTAGATCCTGAGTACGATTTAGTCTTTGTCTTCCTCTCCAACCGCACTTATCCCTCGCGACAAAATACCCTGCTCATGCGAGAGCGTCTCCGACAGCAGCTGCAAGACTTACTCTACGAAGCAATGGGCATCTTCTCTCCTCGTGAATAAACTCCATCAATCTCCCTCTCTGTAATATCTTTCATCCCTATGAGTTCAACTATCTCGACCACGATTATTGGTGTGGCAGGCGGATCTGCCTCAGGAAAGTCCACGCTCGTACGCAAGCTCCAAGAGGCTTTTGTTGAAGAGCATGTCACGACGTTATGCCACGACTTCTACTACAAAGCTCATGATGAGCTGACATTAGAGGAACGAGCCAAGCTCAACTACGACCACCCTCACTCCTTTGATACTGATATGATGATCGAACATATCCGTCAACTCAAGCAAGGGGAAAGTATTCAGCGACCCGTTTATTCCTTTAATGACCACAATAGATTACCTCAAACCGTCCTCGTGCACCCAGCCAAGGTCCTTATCCTAGACGGAATTTTGATCCTAGAGAATAAAGAACTCCGAGAGCTCATGGATGTGAAGGTCTACGTTGATACTGATGACGACGTACGTCTAGCACGACGTTTGGTGCGGGATGTACAGGAGCGTGGGCGGGATATGAACTCTGTGCTCAAGCAATATTTCTCTACCGTCAAGCCTATGCACCGTGACTTCGTAGAGCCATCTAAGCGTTATGCCGACATCATTATCCCTGAGGGCGGGATGAACCCAGTAGCGCTCTCGCTCCTGGTTGAGAATATTCATTCGCTCCTTCGCTAAAGTTCTCGTTCCTATTTACTGGCTCCAGTGTGCTAAGTTCGTCCAAGTTGGATGTATTTAGCCTGCTGGAGCCAGTTTATTTAGAGCGTTATCGTAGGGAAAGTGTATTAAGCATCATAGAGAAACTCCTCAACGCTCCATCATAATTGCCTCTCCTCTCTACTGAAATTGCCTAATCTTTCTATCGAAAGCCGTTCTGCCCTCCACAGAAATTGCCTCATCTTTCTGTCGAAAGCCGTTCTGCCCTCCACAGAAATTGCCTCATCTTTCTGTCGAAATCCGTTCTCCGCTCCACCGAAATTGCCTTATCTTTCTGTCAAAAGCCGTTCTCCGCTCCACAGAAATTGCCTCATCTTTCTGTCGAAAGCCATTCTTTCCTCCACAGAAATTGCCTTATCTTTCTGTCGAAATCCGTTCTCCTCTCCACAGAAATTGCCTCATCGCTCTGTCATAACCTGCTTAGCTATCATAGAAATGTAGCTTAACTATTAAACTAAAGCCATTTCATGCTATATACGAAGTTACTAAGCTATAAAAGATAAGTACGTGAGGTAGATATTAGAATTAGCTCTAAAAGCAAAAGAAGGTACATTACAATTGTTTTCATTTACAAGTAAATCTAAACCTGAATAAACTGAGCAGACTAAGCGAATAAATTGGAGTTCTAAACGGAATAAATTGAGGTATCAATTGAGGTTAATTGATGCACCTTCTGAATTTACCTTATCAACCTAGAAAATTTACCTAATCAATCTGGAAAATTATTAGGTACTTTTTCCCGATTGATTAGGTACTTTCTAGAGGGTGGTCAGTTTCTTTTACTTGAATGGATGTTTACTTTCTGTTGTACAGTGAGTTACGTTGGGTTGAGAGTAGAGTGAGTTTGGGGTATAACTAGAGAAGATTTAGGGGGATTAGCAATGAAATCGCACGCAAAGAAGAGAAAGGCTAGAAGGGGACATTACCTTCTAGCCTTTCTCCTTGCAATGTAATGGCGGGAGCAAATTAGCTTTTACAAATGAAAAGTTCCTTTACATTATCCGCTCTTTACAGCCTCTTCTAGAGAGAATAGAGTATGCTGATGGACTCGTGATTAATGACTCGCTTGATGGCTTCAGCAAAGACAGCGGCGACAGAGACTACACGGATCTTATCAGAATGCTTACGTAGAGGGATCGAGTCAGTGAAAATCATCTCCGTTAATGCTGAAGCATCGATGCGCTCTGTGGCTGGGTCGCTGAGAACTGCGTGACTTGCGATGGCTCGTACACTGCGGGCGCCGTTCTTCATCATCAAGTCCGCAGCCTTACATATCGTACCAGCGGTGTCCACAATGTCATCAACGAGGATAACGTCCTTGCCCGTCACGTCGCCAATGATGGTCATTTCGGCCACTTCATTAGCCTTTGCACGGCTCTTGTGGCAGATGACCATGGGCACTCCGAGGAACTTTGCGTAGGAATTGGCTCGTTTTGCCCCGCCCACATCAGGTGTTGCCATCACGGTGCGATCAAGGTCGGAGGTCTTTCTTAAATAATCGATGAAGACCGTTGAAGCATAAAGGTGATCCACGGGGACGTCGAAGAAGCCCTGTATCTGGTCTGCGTGCAGGTCCATTGTGATGAGTCGGGTCACCCCGGCAGTGCTGAGGAGATCGGCCATGAGCTTTGCTCCGATGGAGACACGAGGTTTGTCCTTGCGATCCTGGCGTGCCCAGCCGAAGTAAGGTATTACAGCGGCGATGTAATGTGCTGAGGCGCGCTTGGCTGCATCAATCATGAGCAGCAGCTCCATAATGTTGTCCGAGGACGGATAAGTGGACTGTACGAGGAAGACATCCTTACCACGGATGCTGTCTTTGTAATAGACCGAAAACTCTCCGTCAGCAAAGTGCTCGACTTCCATGTCCCCTAGGTTGAGACCTAGGCCTTCTGCAATCTTGGTGGCAAGCTCCAGAGAAGCAGATCCAGCAAAGATGGCGACGTTCTTTGTGTCAATACTCATGAGGTGTATAAGTTTGTTTGTCCCATCACAAGCGGATGGGATGGGCCGTATTAATTGCGTTTTAGGACGAGTGCAGTGCGCGGTGGTAGGTAAAGTGAGATGGCATCCTTTACCTCACCATCGTAAGTGGTACTCTGAGTGTAGTGTGGCTGTGCATCATCAATAAGACTATAGCCACCGAAGTCCTTGGCATCGCTGTCTAGGATGATTGAATAATGCCCCTCAGGTACAGGAATGGCGTAGTCTGTATAGGCCAGCGTTGGGTGAAAGTTGAAGACGAAAATATAATTCCCTCGACCAAAGCAGAGGACTTGATCGTCTTCATGTGACCAGTATTGAGTGAGGGGTAGATTGTTGAATGAGCGGATACCATCGAGTAGATGTACCATTGCCTTATCGAAGTTCCTAAGGTCGTGGTAGAGGAGTTCACTATTGTCGGCAAGACTCCACTGGCGACGGGCATAGTGGTACGACCAGCCGTTACCCTCTCTGGGGAAATCAATCCACTCAGGATGCCCAAATTCGTTCCCCATGAAGGTTAAGTAGCCTCCGTTCATTGTTGCAGCGGTGACTAGACGTATCATCTTATGCAGAGCTACCGCACGATCCGTCGTGAGTGAACGTGTCGCATGGCTCATGTGCCAGTACATGTCGGCATCAGCGAGACGGAAAATGAGGGTCTTATCTCCAACCAATGCTTGGTCATGACTCTCTGCATAACTGATGGTCTTCTCATCCTCACGTCGGTTCGTGAGTTCGTACCATATCGCCCCAGGACTCCAAGCTTCGTCGGGGTGCTCCTTGATGAGCTTAATCCAGAAGTCTGGGATATTCATCGCAAGTCGGTAATCGAAGCCAAATCCTCCGTCCTCAATAGCAGAGGCTAATCCTGGCATTCCGCTTACTTCTTCAGCAATGGTTATGGCATGTGGGTGAACTTGATGAATGAGCTTATTGGCCAGGGTCAGGTAGGCCATGGCATCGGCATCCTGATGACCATTGAAATAGTCAGCGTAGGATGTGAAGGCTTCTCCTAATCCATGGTCGTAGTAGAGCATGGAAGATACTCCATCAAAGCGGAAGCCGTCAAACTGGAAGACCTCAAGCCAGTACTTACAGTTGGATAGTAAGAAATGAATGACGTTGTTTCGCCCGTAGTCAAAGCAGAGAGAATCCCAAGCTGGGTGGTCTCCACGTGGCCCTTCGTGGAAAAATAGAGTGCGAGATCCGTCATACTTGGCTAGTCCCTCAACTTCGTTCTTTACCGCATGGCTGTGTACGAGATCCATGATGACACGTAGGCCAAGACCGTGGGCAGTGTCGATTAGTTCTTTCAGTTCGTCGGGAGAGCCAAAGCGACTACTTGGGGCAAAGAAGCTTGATACATGATAGCCAAAGGATCCATAATAGGGGTGTTCCTGAATGGCCATAATCTGAATAGCATTATAGCCCAAGTCTACGATGCGAGGGAGTATCTGTTCCTGAAACTCTCGATAGCCACTTACCTTGCCTTCCTCTGATGACATACCGATGTGGCATTCATAAATCATCAGAGGTTCATCTTGGCATGTTGGGCGTGTATGTTTGAATTTATATTCTTCCTCTGGAGCCCATATCTGTGCGCTGAAGATGCCTGTTTCACTATCCTGTACAACTCGAGTTGCCCAAGCAGGGATACGCTCCCCACAGCCATGCCCCCAGTGCACAAAGAGGCGGTAGTGGTCTCCATGATGGAGGGCATCTTTCGCTACCTTGATCTCCCAGTTCCCATAGTCGTCGACGCGTTTAAGCTTCCAAACAGACATGGTTTGCCAACCATTGAAGGAGCCAATGAGGTAGACACTCTGTGCGCCAGGAAGCGACTCTCTGAGTATCCATGATCCTCGCTCATCACGATGTAGTCCGTAGTACAGATACCCATCGGCAAACTGCTCCAAAGGAATATCACCACCTTGTGTTATGGATCGTTCCCTTGCCCGAGTGAACTGCATGCGACGATGTATGCGCTCTTCGTAGGGCTTAAGCCAAGGGTCGTTCATTGCTAGCTTAGTCATAATTCTTTTGTGGTGACGGGTTAGCGACTGCGTAAGTCTTACTTGAGATTGAGGATAAGCGTAGAGGGAAGGCTGAGGAGCAACGCTTTATTATGATCAAAGGTGTCTCGCCAGAGCCTATAGTTGAGGATCATCAGATCGTATCCCTCTGGGGGCTTGCAACCATTATTGGGGCTTAGTCCCTTTTCAGAGTGAGTGTCAGGCTCTCTAGCAGTCCCCACGAAGCTATGGGGCAGTGTCGCTATTATCTCTTCACCTGTGTGTAGAGGTAGCTTTTCTCCTTGGAGAGCCTTGGATATGATGATGTGTAGTGTCCCCTGATTATTCTCTGCCATTGTGCGAGCATAGGGGAGCATACGTATATCTTCTCTAGTTGTTAGATAGAGTAGGATACGCTTGGGAGAATCAAAAGAGCGACTTAGGAAGATACCCACTGAGCAAGGGGCTTTCTCTATGAAGAACTCCATTTTATCTCGGAGCATACTATGTATGGACAGCAGAGCCTCTGTGGTACGGACAGAGAAGGCTCCCATACGTCTGCTCATTTGTTCACGCATCGTTGTTGCCTCGCGGTCATCTTCATCAGAGGAGAGACGTACACCAGCACCAACGATGAGTAGATTGTATCGCTCATTGATAAGCTTTGCGAGGATGGTGTTCTCTACGTTCCCAGAGACCTGGTAATCGGTCTCTAGTGGTTGGGCAAGTCGGTTTGCCTCCATAATGATGGGACGGAAGCTATCGTTGAAGTACTTGTCTGCATCAATGGAGTTAATGTCTTTATCGGTGGTGATATGTAGTGCCGTGACGTTGGGATGTGCTTCACCTCTCCTCAGGAGCTGATTTGTTAGACGGAGGAGGCTTGCTCCTGAGGCAGGACGACCAAAGGAGAGTAGCACCTTTGCTCCAGCCTGTTTACCAACTACATCGATTCGATCTGTTCGCCTTGTGCGTAGCTTATTGATTAGGTTAATCAAGTGGATCATGGGCATTGTCATTACCGTTGTAATGACGGTCATCATCACCAGAACGGTATAGATTGCGGGGGGAAGAATCCCCATCTCATAGCCAATCCCAAGGACAACGAGTTCCATTAGCCCCCTAGTATTCATGAATGCCCCTAGGTAGATGCTATTCTTTGGAGATTGACCACAAACTCGAGCCGAGATATATGTTCCTCCGACTTTCCCCACAATAGCGATGAGTGTGAAGGCTCCCAGAAGAGTCCACATGTCCACACCGCTGATGAGTCCCAGCTCAGTCTGTAGTCCGCTCGAGACAAAGAAAAGTGGTAAGAAAAGGAGAAGTGAAACGTCCTCAATCTTGTCCGAGATAATCTTACGAAACGATAGATCCTCGGGCATTACTAGTCCCAGCATGAAAGCTCCAAAGAGTGCGTGCATGCTGAGTAGCTCTGTGATATAGGATGATAGGAGAAGTAGAATGATGATTACCCCCACCATTCCATGGCTAATGACCTCGGTATTGTTGTACACCTTACCTGCCGCACGAAAGAGCGGACGAATGATGCCGAACATGACGAGGAGGTAGCCAATAAGGAAGAGAAGATTGTACCCAGTACTTAGGATACTGCCACTCTGTGAGATGGCAATAATAGCAGCCAGCATGAGCCAAGCGGTGATGTCTCCAGCCGCTGCTGTAGAGAGAGAAAGCTTGCCGAGGTGTGTACGCTGTAGGTTACTCTCCTGGATAATGCGAGCCAGCACAGGGAACGCTGTGATACTCATAGCAATCCCGATGAAGAGTGCAAAAGGAGTGAAGCCCGTGTATGCCGCTGCGTACTGGGTATAGATACTGTAGCTTAACGGAAGGGATAGTACAAAGGGTAGGAGGATACCTGCATGGCTGATAACTATACTCCCCTTTAGCTGGCGTCTTATGTCTCCGAGGCGGAGTTCCATCCCGACTGCAAACATGAAGAGGATTAGCCCAAAGTTGCTAAGCAGCTGGATATTTGGTAGACTTTCTTGTGGGAAGAGCATTGTGAAAAGCTCTGGCGAAAGCTTCCCAAATAGTGAAGGGCCAAGGAGAATGCCTGCTACAATCTCTCCTATGACAGCTGGTTGTTTGATTTTGCGAAAGAGCCAGCCCATGAGGCGGGCAGCAATCAGGATAACGAGTATTTGTAGGAGTAGTCGACCAATCGTAGACTCTCGGTGATGCGTGACGCTCTGCTGGAAGTCTGCAAAGGCTGAGGCAAAGGAGGCAGGACTTAGGTTTGTGTTGGCTGTGGCTGTAGTCGGTACTAGATGTTCACCTAACTGGAGCGTTCCCCAAAGGGCTGCCACAGAGGCGATCAGGATAATGAAGTAGAAAACAAAGGGCCAGAGGCCACGTTGCTTGGACATATATAAAGTACTCTATTCTTTTTCGTTGGCTCCTTGCTTGAGCTTCCAATAGCACGCTTGCTGAGCATACTTTCAAGCTCAAAGATACGAATTATCAGTTGAGTAGACGACTCCTACATGCCAAGTTCTCCCAAACAACTAGATAGTATACGACATATCCTAGCTATCAGGATTAAGCTCATTATTAGCATAGGTACAACCTAGCTAGGCTTTACGTCCCGAGAGATGTTTACTTACGCTAGACAGAGTAGAAGGTTAGCCTTTTCTCCCGTTCTGCCATTTCATTCTTGATGTGCTCTGTCGTTGTAAACAATATGCTCTCTTTGTACAGAAAGGACGGGAGAGTGATGATATAAAGACAGATTACTTCTTCCTCCAGTGGAAGAGCTCATGAGCTTTCGGGGTTTCTACTCCTCCTACGTAGTCGAGGATCACACGTAATGCTGGTGCAACCTCTGCTCCAGTGAAGCCCTTGATGTCTTCGTAGCCGACGTACTGCTGGTAATATTCGAGGTAGAGCTCTGCCGCAGGGAGGTAGGACCAATGCCACTTTTCTAGTTCGTAGCCTGGGCGCCCCTGCCCCTTATCAGTAAAGACTTGGGCAAAGCCATACTCATGACCATGCTTGCAGAGCCACTCATACTCGGCTTTACCCTTGCCAGAGGTGAAGTAAGAGTTCTCAAGATTATTGATGTCAATGTCTGTGCCCCAATGATGTCGAGAGGTCATGGGCATGGAGCTATAGCGTAAGATGTCACGAGCACGCTCCTCGGCTGAGCCCTTCCTGACAGCCCACTTTCTCTCCCATATACCTTTTTGTTGAGAGAAAGTGCGTGTGCCAGAGAGAGCTTTGAGGCTTATTCCATCCTTGGCTGCAGCATCGCTCATAGCCTCAAACTGATCAGCTACAACGTTCTGGAGATAAATCTGTCGAGAGGTGTAGCGTGAGCCAAGCTTTCGGAAGTGTGGACTCCTGAGGTAAGAAATCTGCCCCGTCACTAGAGCCTTGCTGGCAGGTAGGAAGGTTTTAGCCTTGATGCTATCTGTTGGGGCTTGCTCTTGTTTTGCCTTGGGCTGTATTGCTCTCCTCAAGCACTGAGCATTGAGGGGGGAGAGGCTGGGTGCAAGGGCTAGGACAAGCCCGAGGAGTAGAATAGGCTTAGTCCTCATACACAACGATACTATCATCGTCTACATCCTCAGCGAGATCAATGTAGCGAGCGAGTACCCAGCCCTTCGCTCCGGTTTTCTTGCGCTGGATGTAGTACCATTGCTCGTAGGTGATGGTCTTGACTGAGGTACGATCGAGCTTGGTATAGCCTTTCACACCTGCATTGACATAAGACACATGATACACGTCAGCCTCAGGGTCGAAGGCAAGGAGTTCGACGGCTTTTCCCTTAGGTAGAGTGAAGCGGTACTCGCCTTCTTGGGAATAGAACTTTGCGTCCTTTAGCAGGATGGCCTCTACGGCATCACTATTCGTACGTGATCGATTGAGGATTATTACATCTTCGTTTTTCTGTAGCTTTCCTACTACTTTAGACTGCGTCGTAGGATGGTTGCGCAGATTGACATTTGTAGCATTTACTTGCCCGAACTTGTCACTCTGTGCATGAATGTTTAGCACGAAACCAAGAGCTAAGCTAAGCCCAAGGAATGTTTTACAGATGTACTTCATATTGCTTGAAAATAAGAGTTATAGTTTGATGATTGAATGTAGGCCTAAAAACGGAAGAGATAGCTGAGGAAACCTCCAAAGCGTATCTCTGATGACTGCACATAGGGCTCTGTGCGCTCCGTACTCCAGATATTGCCAAAGCCATAAACAAACCGTCCCTCTAGCTCTAGGCGATGGTGTGTCCCGAGACCAAAGCTTAGTCCTGGTCCACCACCTAAACCCCAGAAGAACTTACTCTTGATACCTAGTGCATGGCGAGCAAGGTCTTTTTCGGACATATTGGCCTCACCAGATACAGAGCTTGTCTCGGAGAGTGCGTAGCCTATGAATGGCCCTGCATTGACAAAAACTCTTGTACTAGGGCTACCTAAGTAGAGGTGTGCCAAGAGTGGTGTCTCTATGTACGTGATATCTCGGGTATAGCTTGTGCCAGCAGCATCGTACTTCTCTCGCCATCCAGAGGTAAGATAGTTTGCCTCTAGTTGTAGTGATGCTCCACGCTCTACATCGTACCTGATCTTAAGACCAGCCATATTCCCGATATGGATACGCTGACTAACGCTAGGCACGAAGCTGAAGCGACTTGCTAGGACGCCACCGTGCACTCCTATGGAGAGGGCTTGATGAAAGGGCTCCACCTGCTGTGCCTGAGCCAAGAGGGGACAGAGGAGGAAGAGTAGAGTAGTGCGTATTACTCGAAAAGTTGTCATTAGAACGATTCTCGTAAGATGCTTCCAGAGCTGGTGTAGGTCACTAGGTAGAAACGCGTGTTTGAGTAGACACGACTACCATGAGGCTGTAGCTGGAAATCCAGCTGTAGCCCATCGTGGGGTAGGGTGGACGAACTGCTGATGAACCCTTTGCCATGAGCTGCATAGGCTCTAATGAAGTAGCGGGCAATATCGTAGCCTAGCACACTATACTTGGGGTATGTATTGCTGATTTTATGCCCAAACCAAGTATTGTATTGGGTGAGGAAATCCTTAGCCTCGGGCATCGTGGGGTCAAAGAAAAACGAGGAATAGATCGTCGTATTTAGCCTGTGTAGGCTCTGTTGAAATTGCCCCCCGTAGCTTTGCCATTGTGGATAACCGAAGAGTGTAACTCCAGTGCTTTGTGTGCCGATGGCGGCTACTGTTGCGAGGGCGAGATTGCGGTCTGCAGAGATGGGGACGACTACGGTATTGCTCCCGATACTAGGCATAGAGCCACTACCCACCTCAATCGTGCGCATCGTGATGCCAGCCTTCTGTAGTGCTGGGCGAAGCTGTGTGACGAAGGGCTCCTCTGTGTCTGTACGCCTCCGAGTGAAGACTACCTCACGCCCCTTGTATCGCTGAAGGAAGAAGGGAACAACACGCTCGATGATGTACGAGGACTGTGCATTGGCTAGGATGACATTCCCCGAGTGAGGAGTGAGATTGTCTATTCGGCTAAAGGGTACGATATAATGGTTGTAGCCCGAGGCATCAGCAATAGCTCGTATCTGAACGTCATTTACCCCACCAATCACAATATCTTGATCTACAAACTTGCCAGAGGAAATGTAACTAAGCAGGGTGTTGTCACTAGGTATGTCTAGTGTGGTAAGTTGGATGGAGATCCCGCTTTTCTTCAAATCATACATGCCAAGCAGGAAGCCCTCATAGAACTCAATGAACTTACGGTCCTTAGTCAGGGGCAAGAGCATCAAGACCCTTGTTTGTGCTGTTGCAACTTGGTTTGTAGGAGAACTCGGTTCTTCTGGCTCCTTTGCCTTAGGTGCGGTTGGGGTTACCTCAGCTTTACTAACGGGGATGAGGAGCTCCATCCCGACCTTGAGGCTTGATGTTGTTACCCCAGGATTAGCACGGAGTAGATCCGCTAGTTCTACACCATAGATTTTACTGATGCGGTACAGTGTTTCACCCCCCTCTACCTTGTGTCTCGTGGTTTTTGTGGGGGTGCTTCGACTTGTTTGTTGTGCACTGCTATCGGTAGGTATAAGGAGCTTGTCCCCAACCTTTATCTGCTTTTTTGCCCAAGGATTGAGTTCGTAGATCTTCTCAATTGAAGCGTTGTACCTGCGGGCGATGCTGTACACAGTCTCTTCGCGCTGCACCTCGTGCTCACGGATGCGCTTGGGTGTCTGAGCCCATGTCTCAATGGAGAGACTGAGGGTGAGGGCACATATCACTAGAGCAATACTGAGTCGTCTGAAACCAGCCATAAGGAGGTATATCTAAATGAATATCTTAGTCTATCAAAACAACACAAAGTTACAGAAAGACCTCCACACATACTACTACCCCTGTCTCATTATAGACACCTCATCCTCCAAATACCTCAATAACCTCATGGCATTGATGCTAAACCCTGCCTATTTAAGGACTTTGTACCAGAGGGGAGACGAGTTACCATAAGTCTTCGTTGCGAGTTACCATAACTCGTCGCAGAGACTTACCACAACTCTTTGGGACGACTTACCACAACTCGTCGAGGAGAGTTATAGTAAGTTGCTTGGCCGTCTTTGCACATTCCCATATCTTCTTTGCTCCCAACTTGTTATTAGGATGTTTAGGTGTGCCTTGGTTTGGGAATCTTATACCAATCTATTGCTGCCTAAATAGCATTGATGTCTACTTACCTCGCTTCCTTGTTGCCCTACGTGGATGAAGTTGGCTATGTAATCCTTTGAGGCTTTGGATGAATAAAAAAAGAAGTCGCTGTAAGGCTTTAATGTCTTACAGCGATCCTGGCGGTATGGACGGGACTCGAACCCGCGACCCCCTGCGTGACAGGCAGGTATTCTAACCAGCTGAACTACCACACCAGCTCTCGTTTGCTCAACAAAGATAGTACAAGAAATCATGACTGCCAAACACCTTGGATGTCAGGGAAGCAGTGCTAGCTCTCATTTGAAAAGTCACAGTACTCCTTAGGAAAAAGGATAAGCCTACTCTGGGGAGCCTTTGTTATGCCAATTCCCTCACGTAATGAGGCTCATTCCTTACATTATGCAGGGGCAGAAATCATGCTGTGGAATCTGATGCCCTTGCCTAGGTTGCGAAAGGTAAATGCAGAGTCTGTCTGGTATCCTTACAAGGAAGGTAAAACTAAAGCCCCCACTGCAGACATAGCATCTGCGGTGGGGGCTATTCGTTACTATCTCTCAGGGGAGGTAAAGGGATTACTCAGCAGAGAGTGAAGCACGCTTGAAGGCTGTGACCGTGAGGGTCTTGCTCTGAGCCTGAAGATACTGCTGGATGTTTACCTTGTTGTCCTTGACGAATGCTTGCTCAAGGAGGGTATTTTCCTTGTAGTATTTCTTTAGTGCTCCCTCGGCGATATGCTCGATGATGTTCTCGGGCTTACCTGCTTCACGAGCCTTATCACGTGCGATGGATAGCTCACGTTCCTTGATGTCAGCTGGTACGTCATCCTCGGTGATACCGGCAGGATTCATAGCTGCAATCTGCATCGCTACGTCACGAGCGACCTGAGCATCTACGGGTTCGTTGAAGGCTACGATGGTAGCAAGTCGATTACCTGGATGAATGTAAGAGATAGCAGATGCCCCCTTGACAAACTCGTAGTAGCCAAGCTCCATCTTCTCACCCGTTACGCCGCTACGCTCTGTGATGTGCTCCTGTACTGTACGCCCATCTGCGAGAGGCGTAGCCAGGAGTGCATCCTTAGAGATTTCGGGCTTGCTCTTAGCAACGTCTAGGACAGACTTGGCAAGAGCGATGAAATCTTCATTCTTTGCTACAAAGTCCGTTTCACACTTGATCTCGATAGCTACAGCATAGCCACCTTCGTGAGCAGCAAGGATACAGCCCTCTTCTGCTTCACGATCTGAACGCTTGGCAGCTAGAGCCTGACCACGCTTACGGAGTAGTTCGATAGCTTTCTCAAAGTCACCAGCAGCTTCTTCGAGAGCCTTCTTGACATCCATCATCCCTGCCCCCGTTAGCTTACGGAGCTTGGCGATGTCTTGGATTGATACACCCATTGTGTTTGTATAGTTTGAATTGTGTTTGACTTCTTTTGGATCTCTTATCCCCTCTAAATGAAGCGAGGACGAGCAACCTTGCGCTCGCTCATCCTCGCCTCTTTGGGGTGTCTACCTTTGTCCCTTATACAGCCTCCAAGAGGGGAGGGTAGAGGAAAGGTAGTTACACAGTTAGGCTTCTGCTTCTACTTCTGTTTCAGAAGATGCAGCGGCCTTACGAGGGCGACGTGCGGCACCGTTTCGAGAACGACCGTGCTCGATGCGCTTTACACCCTCTTCGTTTTCATCCTTCTCGTCACCCTTACCTTCAGCCTTACGCTCTTGTAGACCTTCGGAGATAGCAGCACATACTGCAGAGACGATGATCTCTACTGCAGCTGCCGAGTCGTCGTTGGCAGGGATAACGTAGTCGATATTGGAAGGATCGCTATTGGTGTCCACAATAGCAAAGACGGGGATTCCAAGACGCTTAGCTTCAGCTACTGCGATATGCTCCTTCATAACGTCTACGACGAAGAGAGCAGAGGGCAGACGCCTCATGTCAGCGATTGAGCCAAGTGTGAGCTCTAGCTTAGCACGCTGACGTGAGATCTGGAGCTTCTCACGCTTGGAGAGATTATCAAATGTACCATCTGCAGTCATCTTATCGATGTCGCCCATCTTCTTTACGGCCTTTCGGATCGTAGCGAAGTTTGTGAGCATACCACCTGGCCAGCGCTCAGTGACGTAGGGCATACCTACGGCCTTAGCGAGCTCTGCTACAGCTCCCTTGAGCTGCTTCTTAGTGGCAACGAAGAGGATCTTCTTGCCACCCTTGGCCATGGCCTTAGCGATTTCTGCTGCTTCGTCTACCTTAACAACAGTCTTGTGAAGGTCGATGATGTGAATGTCGTTGCGCTCCATGAAGATGTATGGAGCCATAGCTGCGTTCCACTTACGTGTGAGGTGACCGAAGTGTGCACCAGCTTCTATGAGTTGGTCAAAGGAAACTCTTGACATGATTTCGTTTACGTTCTATAAATGTAACAGGATTACTTTCAACTGCCTGGTAGGACAGCTCAGGAGCCGTAGCTCTAGGCAGTTTAGATACTAAACGCGAGATAACACCTAGTGGACTATCAGCTAGCCCACAACAAGGTATTAACGCTTGCTGAACTGGAAGCGCTTGCGAGCCTTGGGGCGTCCTGGCTTCTTACGCTCAACGACACGAGAGTCGCGAGTAAGGAATCCTTCTGCACGCAGAGCAGGCTTGTCTTCTTCGTTGATTTTGACAAGAGCGCGAGCGATAGCGAGGCGAGCGGCTTCACTCTGACCCTTGAATCCTCCACCCTTGAGGTTGATCTTGATGTCATACTTTTCTACAGCGTCGAGCGTCGAGAGAGGCTGGCGAACGATGTACTGTAGAATAGATGAGGGGAAGTAGACAGCGATGTCACGCTTGTTGATAGTGATCTTCCCGCTACCAGCAGATACATATACACGGGCTACTGCGGCCTTACGACGGCCAATGGCATTGATCAATTCCATAGTCCTAGTACTACTTTAGCGTGTTGAGATCGATGAGACGGGGCTGCTGAGCTTCGTGCTTGTGTTCTGCTCCGTCGTATACATAGAGATTAGCTAGGATAGCAGCCCCGAGGCGATTCTTAGGGAGCATACCCTTGACCACCTTGCGGAAGAGACGATCAGAGCCCTTAGCCTGTAGGAAGCGGGGGCTAAACTGACGCTGCCCACCTGGGTAGCCAGAGAACTTGAGATAAACTCGGTCGTCCCACTTCTTACCAGTGAGGACTACCTTATCTGCATTGATTACAATCACGTTATCCCCACAGTCTACGTGAGGCGTGAAGTTGGGCTTGTACTTGCCACGGAGCAACTTGGCGATCTTGGAGCATACACGTCCCAAGCTCTGACCAGAAGCATCCACGACCACCCACTCCTTTGTGACGGTAGCCTTGTTTGCAGAAACGGTCTTGAAACTTAAAGTGTCCATTCCTTCTGTCTTGTTGTTAGTTAAATTAGACGAAATGCGAGACCTCATGAGCGGACATTGTCTTCGTGTGCTGGTCATAAGAGTTGGACACAGACACATCACACATTACTCTCCCAGTACTGGGCGATAAGACTCTGTCAATCCTTCAGCTCGCAATGATACTATTTGATAAACAGCGCACAAAAGTACGAAAAAACAACCAACTATGCAATACTTATGAGCTGTACTTCGTGTGAGCTCCATCGTCTCTTCTCTAGGGGTGAGATCGGAGGGGGGGGAGCTGGGCAGGGGAGACGTCAAGAAAAGATGCGAGGCTAAAAGATTTGTAGGCTAATGGTTCCTGCGTGTAAGGTATTGGTATAGATCGCATATATGCCCCCTCAACTTGTACATTACGTATAGTTAGAGGGGGCGAGAGCTTTAATGGAATAGGCTCCCTAGAGGGAAGGGAAAAGGATAGCCCGTAGAGTCTAGGTAGCTTATCTTATAGTAGTGGGAGGAGCTCAGAGAGGTGAATGCTGTTTGAGCCTTTAAGTAGAATGAGGGTATCGTTTAGCGGGTGAGCTGTGAGGTAGTCTTTAAGCTCTGATACTGAGGGGAAGATGTTGGGTTCACTCCCGAGCAATGCCTGCCACTTAGGCCCACAGAGAAGAAACTCTAGAGGGTGTTTCATAGCCTCGTTTCGGAGCATCTCTAGGAGTTGCCGATGGGCATCCTCAGAGGCTGTACCCAGCTCATTCATATCTCCGAGGATGAGGGTGCGCGGGGTACCTAGAGGGAGGATGCTAAGGAAATTCTCGATAGCCTTCTTCATACTCGAGGGGTTAGCATTGTAGGCATCTGCGATGATGCGGTTCCCCCGATCGGAGAGGATGAACTGAGATCGGCTGTTGCTCGGTGTGTAGGCTCTGAGGGCTTCACTAATCTTTTTAACAGGGATGTCGAAGAAGAGCCCAATTGTAATTGCTGCTAGAGCGTTGGGGAGGTTGTATGCCCCGACTAAGTGTGTTGTGACCTCCTGCTCTGGGAGTGAGAGGGAGGGACAGGTCCAGCTAAAGCTCAAGAAGAGTTGGTGTTCCACAGCCTTTACTTCGCCTTGTACAAGGGGGGTGCTTTTTGTAGATGGTTGATGGAGTTTGTCTGTCCCATAGAGTACCCTTTGCACACCTTCGCTCATCTGTAGGAGGGTGGTATCCTCAGCATGAACGAAGAGTACACCTCCATGCGTACGCACATAGTCGTACAGCTCACCCTTAGTCTTCCTCACGCCCTCGATTGAGCCAAAGCCCTCGAGGTGTGCTTGACCAATGTTAGTGATGAGTCCATAGTTGGGCTCAGCGATGGCACATAGCTCTGCGATATCGCCAGGCTTGCTCGCTCCCATCTCAATGAGAGCAAGCTGATGCTTCTGTGTGAGGCGAAGGAGGGTAAGTGGGACGCCAATATGATTATTGAGGTTGCCCTCGGTGAAGAGTAGCTGGTAGCCCTGAGCCAGCACAGAGGCGGTTAGCTCCTTTGTGGTGGTTTTCCCGTTCGTACCCGTGATTGCGATTACAGGGGTCTTGAGTTGGTGTCTGTGGTGACGAGCAAGCTGTTGTAGGGCGTAGAGGACGTCAGGTACTAGGAGTAGTCGATCATCCTTGTCCGCTAGGGTGCAATCGTCGATGACAGCATAGGCAGCCCCTGCCTCTAGGGCTGAAAGGGCATATTTATTCCCATCAAAGTTTGCCCCTTTCAGTGCAAAGAAGAGGCAATCTTTAGGGAGCTTTCGGGTATCGGTAGAGACTGTGGAATGCTGGAGATAGAGGGTATAGAGCTCTTCTATTGTAGTCATTTTGATGAGGATAGTTGTGGGGAGTGTGGGGCTAAGGGACTTGGGGTAGCTCCACCCCGAGCTCGGTGAGACCTAGGCGCAGGTAGGGGCGACTGAGGTCACGAGGTTTCAGTATCTGCTCATCCCATGTGATGAGGTCAATATCAATAGGTATCTCTTCTGGTCGTGTAGCTCTTTGCTCGGGGGTACGACCAGCTTCTTGCTCTAGCTCCTTGAGCTTTCTACTGAAAAGGGTAAGTTCATCGTGTGTGTCCCCAACAATGACGACATCAGTGAAGGGGGTAGAGGAGAGGGGAAACTCCACAGGTGCTGAGCGGCGAGGAGTGGAGCAACGTAGCCTACAGCCTCCGAACGAGAAGAGGCGTTTCTGCACATAGGCTATATGATGCTCCGCTTGGGTGTTGCTCCCAAGGGTGAGGATGAAGCGATGGGGGGTACTCATGACTCGCTGTGGCTATGGGTGTGCTGGACGTGTACTGATGCCTCGTGGATGGAGCTGAAGAGTTCGTGGAGGAAGCCCTCCTCTAGACCCAAAGCCTTGCCGTCGCGGAGCCGTTCCTCAATGAGGTAGCGGTAGCGTTCAGGCTGAACAATCGGTAGATGTGCCTTGGCCTTGATTGTTCCGATGTGCTGGGCATACTTCATTCGTTCGCTCATGAGGCGAAGGAGCTCGTGGTCTATGCGATCAATCTCTCCACGTAGCGCTCGTAGCTCCTCGGAGTCTGCGGTGTTGCGTGTCGGGTGGATGTCCAGTGCATCTAGGAGGGAGACGAGTGCTGCAGGAGTGAGCTGCTGGGCAGAGTCACTCCATGCTTCATCGGGGTGTGGATGTACCTCCACCATGAGCCCAGAGAAGTTCATCTCCATGGATGCTCGGCTCACGACGGGGACGAGCTCCCTACGCCCTGCTATGTGGCTGGGGTCACTTAGTATGGTAAGCTCAGGATGTCTCCTGCTGAGCTCGATGGGTATTTGCCAGAGCGGTGTGTTGCGGTATTGCCCTTTTCCGTAGGTACTGAAGCCTCGGTGTACAGCTCCAATCTGAGTGATACCTGCATGGAGGAAGCGCATTAAGGCTCCCTCCCACAGCTCGATATCAGGGTTTAGTGGGTTCTTCACAAGGAGTGTTACCTCTGTGCCACGTAGAGCCTCGGCAAGCTCGGCAATGGCGAAGGGGCTAGCGGTAGTCCTTGCTCCAATCCAAAAGGTGTGTAGCCCGGCCCTTAGAGCAGACTCCACGTGTGAAGGGGAGGCAACTTCGGTCAAGGCTTGCATGCCCAGCTCTGTCTCGATCCGCCGAAGCCACGGTAAACCTTCTTCTCCTACCCCCTCAAACGTACCAGGGCGGGTACGAGGCTTCCATAGGCTTGCCCTAAAGAGGCGTATCCCGCACGCTTGAAGTTGCTTCGCTGTCTCATAGGTCTGAGCCTCCGTCTCTGCGCTACATGGGCCTGCACAGATGGTGAAGGGATAGGGTGAGGGATAATCGAAGCTAAGCGGAGTAAAGAGGTCTGTGGACATAAAGGGAAGGTGCGGGGGAAGGGATGGGGTGAGAGTAGATTGGGTGGGGTGGGTAAAGAATGAAAAGTAGCTAGAGATGGGCGGAAGGATTATACTCCGAGGACAGAGGACTTGTTGTGTAATCTCTAAGCTCTAGGTGTTGGCCTTGCTTGGAGAGAAGGCTCTGTTGTCGGTGTAGGGGAGGTATGATTGCTCTGCTCTGACGCCTCTTGGTCTATCTCCTCAATGAGGCGGAGCATCGCTCGGTAGAGGACGGAGTGCCAAGGGTGCGTCTTATGCGAGAGTAGGTCGTTGTGCCATAGCAGGGTCAGCTCACCATTGTAACGAGCCGTTGTGCGAATCAGTTCGCTGGCTACTCGCTCTGCCTCGTCGTAGGTGAGCCCCATGTATCGCTCTTCGCTGAGGGTGAGGTCTCGAAGGGTGAGAGGGTGTAGTACCAGCTCGGTGAGGAGCTGGGTATTGGGGTTGATAAACTTCACGGGGCGACAGGTGCCAAGGCGGAAGCCTGCCACGTCTGCATAGCCCATTGTATAGTCGTTACGAAAGCCTGAGAAGAAGGTCTGCAGGAGATCCTCTGGCTCGCAAGAGGCAAGCTTGTTGTGCCGTATGCCCTGAGGAGGCAGACGAAGATAACGCTCGAAGACTCTGCGCTCCTCGCTGATACGCTCTACGTGTTGCCCTGAGGCGAAGCTACACTGTAGCCCCAGCTTCACTCCTGCACGCTTAGCCTCGAGTAGTACCCGATGGAGGTAGGCTGACTTCAGGTGATACCGTGGTTTATCTAGCGGGTGACGTGAGGGCATACGTACGAAGAAGCGAATGAAGACCCTCTTGTCTCCCAGCTGATCTCTAAGCCTGCTATCCCACCCTAGGAACTTAGGGAAGGTATAGTAATCATCCTCCGTATCTCGAGAGAAGGAGAGGCGCAGAGCCTTCAGCGGATTTTGCTTTTCCTTCAGCCACGCTCTGAGGAAGCTTCGCCAGCCCCTATAATTGTATGGACGTGCTAGGTCATGCGTGAGGTTCACAGTACTAAACGTAGCTGATCGCTCCTCCATCCTGAGGTGGTGTCGCTCTAGGAAGCCTTCGTCTCTGAGTAGCGCTCTAAGGGCGGCTCCATATTCGTCCACGATGGGACGATGAAGGAACCCTGCTCGGTAAGGGAGCGAACTCTTGCCTGGAAATCGCCCATAGCTATCTCGTTCATGTCTGAGATACATCTCCTCATAACGTGAGATGAGGAAAAAGGTAGAGGCTATTAGGTCTGCGTGGATAACCAGTTGGGTCCTCGAGGCGTTCCATTCCTCTCTAGGCTCCCCGAAGAGGATGGGGATGCCCCGCCACTCTGCTAGTGGTAGGCTGGGGTAGCTCTTAGGGGTACCGTAGCTTGTCCGATCAAAGAAGCCTGAGGGGCGGATGATGATCGGATAGTGCTTCATTTCCTCGGGGTCATTGGTATATCCAATGGCCTCAAAGCGACGCTGGTACCGATCCTCCCCTTGTCCTTGGACGAAGAGTGGCCCGATGAGGAAATCTATGATATATTGGCGGATCTTGCTATGGAGCATCGTCTGCTATTTTTAATGTACTTGGATGACCTTCATGAAGTACTGAGGGAAACTACTCAGAGGTACCGAGGGAAACCTTGAGGAGTTTACGGGGATACCTCTTGGAAGGTTGTGGGGATACCCATCATCCTGCCTTTCGTCTCTCTATTCACCGGCTTGCTCGGTATCTCTTAGAGTGAGTACAGCCTCGATGGGGTAATGATCTGACTCGGTCGCTCGCTTGTCTACCTCACAGCTCACGGCACGGAAGGCCTTGCCATAGATGATGTGATCAATGCGTACGACAAAAGGACGTGTATGGAAGGTGAACCCAAAGCCATTCCCGCGCTCTACGAAGGCATCCTCCATCCCCTCAGAGACCTTCCTATGGACGTAGGAGAGCGGGGTGTCGTTGAAGTCTCCACAGACAATCACGCGTCCCTCCGAGCTATTGGCACGGATGTATTCACTTAGGACATTTGCTTGCACGTTATGTGCCTTAATCGTAGGGCTAAGCTTGGCTCTGAGGGCATCTTGTAGCCGTACTGCCTCGCCTTGCTTGGCTAGGTGCAGGTATTGCTCCCCATCGACACGCTTGAGATGGAAGGACTCTAAGTGGGCATTGATGAGGAGAGTTTCCTTGCCCCCGATGAGCACCTTGGCTGCGATAGCTCCGTTGACCCATGAGGAGATGGGGATCTCCTCTATGCGCATAATTGGGTGCTTGGAGAGAATGGCAAGGGTACTACCACCTCGATTGACACGGATGACACGGATGAAGGGATAGTCCTTGTTTAGATAGCTTTGGAGTGTCTTGGTGACAACCCCAGCGAAGGGATTCTGATTGAGCATAGCCTCCTGAAGACATACGAGGTCAGCTCCACTGCTTTTGATGTATTGCAGGACGGCATTGGGCTGGGTAGCTGAATGGGGCTTGAAGCCGAAGGCGCAGACGTTGTATGAGAGTACCCGTATCGTAGTGCT
Organism: Porphyromonas catoniae ATCC 51270; assembly: GCF_000565015.1. Lineage (GTDB taxonomy): Bacteria > Bacteroidota > Bacteroidia > Bacteroidales > Porphyromonadaceae > Porphyromonas > Porphyromonas catoniae. The sequence goes on along the minus strand of NZ_JDFF01000013.1, from coordinate 35,753 downwards.
CTCTTCTGCTGCGAGCAGTTTGTCTGCTCGGTTGATGGGGAAGTAAATAAGCAGCTGAGGTAGGGCTATGAGCCAAACGGCAAGGACCGAGAGTAGCCAGCGCCATTCCCTTACCAGCATCCATACTAGGGTAATGATGAGCTGGAGGATCAGTAGGATAGGGAAGAACAGCCCCAGAAAAGCTGGGATAATCCACTTGATGGGTGGAATGTAGCCTGAGTAAGCTCCTAGGAGGAAGAGAGAGCATTGTATCACCGTCAGGGTCACGAGCGTGACCTTGATAATGCGTGAGCTGATCTTAAGGAACGAACTTTGTGTTTGGCTCTTCTTCATTGGCTAGGATTGATGTGCTATTCGCTCCCCAATGAGGCGTAGCTTTGCTCGCTCTACCTCGGTTAGGCTACCATAGCCAGAGTGGCGAAGCTTCTTGAGGATTGCCTCCTCCTCGGGGGAAAGAGGGAGAGGAGGCTCAGACGAGGTTGGGGGTGTAGATCTGTTGTTTGAGGCTCGTTGTATGAGGCGCACTAGGGGGGCAGTCATGTCGATGCCTCGCCCCAGAAGTAGAGCGAAGAGTACCCCGCAGGCTATCCCTCCTGCATGAGCCAGGTGTCCCCCGATATTACGGTAGCTGAGTAGTCCCCACAGCAGGATCAGCCCCAGAGCTATCCAAAGGGACTTATCTTGAGTAGAGGATGCCGTGCCGTGGGCTCGTCCCCGATAGCGTAGTATAAGAGTCGCAGTGAGTAGAGTGAGGATGGCCGATGATGCACCCATCAGCTCTAGGGGGAGTAGGATAAAAAGACCTAGTGATCCCCCGACGTAATACCCTGCGAGATAGCCTAGGGCTCCTGCTACTGCTCCATATAGATAGAGCACGATGGTGCGACGAGGGTTTAGTCGTGGCTCTACAGGACGCTGTAGCACCCAGAGCAGGAGCATGTTCCCAATCAGGTGCAGGAGGCTATCGTGGGGAAGAATATAGGTTACGAGGCTCCATGGATGAGAGGCTAGGTAGCTCAACTCGGGGCGGAAAGAGAGGAAGCTCCCCACATGCCACCAGCGAAGGGGGGAGACGAGTGTACAGACGAGGTCAATGAGGCTGAGGGCTAGGTACACAACGACCTGTACGGCTATGATCCAATAGATCATAGGCGCATCTGCCCTGAGGAAGGGGAGGTAACGGCTAATAGTTCTGCTGGGAGATCTCACCTTTCTTACGCCATAATAGGATGAGGATGAGCCCGCCAATCATCCCTCCGAGGTGGGCAAAGTGTGCTACACCACCGCCCGTGTTGTGTACCCCGAGGTAGAGCTCAAGTGCTCCGTAGAGGAAGACAAAGTACTTCGCTTTCATCGGGATAAAGAAGCCCACGAAGACATAGGCATTGGGGAAGAGCATCCCGAAGGCAAGCAAGATGCCGAACACCGATCCCGAAGCCCCAACTGTAACCAAGAGATTAAGGAAGTCCTTCGTTGAATAAAGTCCAGCTTCCGTGCGTATGAGTTCGTAGCCGCTGAGGTCACCCAACTCGTACATCCAGCTCAACTCTTGCATCAGTGCTGCACTAAGCCCCGACACGATATAGAAGAGTAGGAAACGCTTCGCCCCCCATACCTGCTCGATGGTAGAACCAAAGATCCAGAGAGCAAACATGTTTGAGAAGACATGCTCTATGGAGCTGGTGCTGTGCAGGAACATATAGGTAAAGAACTGGACGAAGCTAAACTTCGGGGCAGAGAAGTAATGCAAACCCAGTAAATCATTGACGTCAATCCCTCGGCGCAGCAGCACCATAGAGGCAATCCAGATGATGAAGTTAATGACGATGAGGTTACGCACAGCGGGCGGAGCCCAACGAGACCAAGCTGAGGAGGGTTGTTGCATCATCTTGTCTTATCTTTTCTCTTCTTTCTTTTTCGCTTAATACGTTGCAGTGAGGCTTACTTTCTCTCACGACTAATACAAAGATAACCATTCTATGGCTCTTGGGTTTTGTGCCATACCTTGGTGTGGGGAGGCTCTGTTTGGCTCGGGTGTTTTACTTCGTATGTTCATCGGGGGGGGGGAAGTCTCCTCTGATAGGTATTGATCTGGTTTCGTGTGCGTTTCTCCTGTTTCGTGTCCTTTGCCTTTGGCTCTTGATAAGAATAGGTGCTTTAGATGCCCTTGATACCCTACGTTTACAGCCCTTCAATAGGTGCCCTCGGTACCTCTCTAGAGTTATCCCCGGTACCTCTAGAGAGGTTACGGGGATACCCTTAGGGTGATTACGAGGATACCTCTGTGGGGTTTCCCTTTGTATTTCTTTAGGGGAGTTTTCCTCACAGAGACAAGGTCAAGCCTTGGGGTTGTGACCTAGCAAGAGGGCTACTTTATCCATTACTTATCGTATTTGCTCTATGAATAATGCAAAAAGCCTAGACGGTGCTCTGCGGAGCTTCGTCTAGGCTTCTTTATTGAAGGGGGAGCTGTTACTCGCCGTAGTACTTGGCCTTGAGTTCGGCTACCGTAGGATCGGTGATGTAGTCATCGTAGTCCATGATCTTGTCGATGATGCCGTTTGGTGTCAGCTCAATGACACGAGTCGCCACGGTCTGGATGAACTCATGGTCGTGGCTGGTGAAGAGGACATTCCCCTTGAAGACCTTCAGCGTGTTGTTGAAGGCTTGGATGCTCTCTAGGTCGAGGTGGTTCGTGGGGCTGTCAAGAACAAGGACATTAGCATTCTTGAGCATCATCCTTGAGATCATACAGCGCATCTTCTCGCCCCCAGACAGTACAGATGCACTCTTGAGGATCTCTTCTCCCGAGAAGAGCATACGACCGAGGAAGCCCTTGAGATAAACCTCGTTCGTGTCAGCGGCGAACTGCGAGAGCCACTCGACGAGGTTCATGTCCGTATTGAAGTACTCCGAGTTGTCTAGTGGCAGGTAGGCCTCGGTAATGGTCTGCCCCCATTCGTATGTCCCTTCGGTGGCTTTTTCCTCTCCATTAATAATCTGAAAGAGGGCAGTCATCGCACGGGGATCTCGGCTGATGAAGACGATTTTGTCGTCCTTCTCGACGTTGAAGTTTAGATCACGGAAGAGCAAGGTGCCATCGTCAGCGTAGGCAGTCAGCCCCTTCACCTCTAGGATCTTATTCCCTGGGTCACGATCGGGTGTGAAGATAATGCCTGGGTAACGACGACTGCTGGCCTTGATCTCCTCGATGTTGAGTTTCTCCAGCATCTTCTTGCGGCTAGTGGTCTGCTTACTCTTAGCAACATTAGCACTGAAGCGGCGGATGAATTCCTCAAGCTCCTTTTTCTTCTCCTCGGCCTTCTTGTTCTGCTGCTGTTGCTGGCGCAGGGCTAGCTGGCTGGACTCGTACCAGAAGCTGTAGTTCCCTGCGAACTGCTGGACACGGCCAAAATCAATGTCCACCGTGTGCGTACATACGGAGTCAAGGAAGTGACGGTCGTGGCTGACAACCAAAACAGTCTGCTCGTATTCGGAGAGGTAATGCTCCAGCCAAGTGACTGTCTCGAGGTCAAGGTCATTCGTGGGCTCGTCGAGCAGAAGGTTATCGGGCTTGCCATAAAGAGCGCGAGCCAAGAGGACACGCACCTTCTCCTTACCGCTAAGCTCCTTCATGAGTTTGTAATGAAGGTCTTCCTTGATGCCGAGTCCGCTGAGGAGCATGGCAGCGTCACTCTCGGCGTTCCAGCCCTCCATCTCGGCGAACTTATCCTCCAGCTCCGCCACACGGTTCCCGTCCTCATCGCTGAAGTCGGGCTTGGCATAGAGAGCGTTCTTCTCCTCCATGATCGCCCAGAGTACGCTATGCCCCATCAGGACGGTGTCCATGACGGTGTATTCGTCGAAGGCGTAGTGATCCTGGCTCAGCACGGAGAGGCGTTCGCCTGGGCCGAGGGTGATGGAGCCACGGGTTGGGTCGAGGGCGCCGCTGATTGTGCGCAGGAGGGTGGACTTCCCTGCACCATTGGCACCGATGATGCCGTAACAGTTGCCAGGGGTGAACTTGAGGTTCACGTCTTGGAAAAGAATGCGCTTGCCAAACTGGACGGCCAGGTCGCTAACGGTAATCATATTACTTCTTGATTTGCTGAATTAAAGGCTTTCGAAAGGGGAGAAAGGAGGAGAAGAAAATTAGGTATATAGGGTGCACTCGCACCCAATATACGGTGCGTTTGCACCCAATATACGGTGCTGTTGCACCCTATATACCTAATTTTAGCACCTAATTGAGGTTAGTCTAACACGCTTTATTATAGCTAGTTGCAAGGATTGTTTATTAGCCTTGCTTCAGGCTTGCTTAGTTTGCCAAGTTAGCACCCTCACTTGAGTCACTTGGGCTTGATCCCAAGCCTCCCTATCCGAAAGAAAAGATCGCTTATAAAACGACAGTCTCCCTACAAGGCTGTGACCCTGAAGAGAGACCATCGGAAGTGGGGGATGAACTAGGCTGCTGCGCCTTCGCTCATCAGAGCATTGAACTCCTCTGGGCTGACTTCCTTCTCTTCGACTGCTACTTTTTCCTTGGCGATGGCAGCGAGCTTGGAGTCGGCTACTCGGTCGATGAGGTTCTCCTTCGTGCGGTTGTCCTTGAGCATGTTCTCAGCGTAGCCTGCCAGCACGTCATCGGGCACGCTCGTCATGCCGTACATAGCGAACTGGTTCTTGGCAACCACGAGGGCAAACTTCTTCACGTCCTCTTCTTCGATCTTCACACCAGCAGCTTCGAGCATCTGTGCCTTAATGCGGTCGAAGGTGATATCATCGAGGATCTTGGGAAGGTCACGGTCGAGTTCGTCTTCCTTGACGTCCTTGTTGCGAGCGATGAAGATACGCTTGAGCAGGGCTTCGTCGTAGGCTACTTTCCCAGCCTTCTTCAGCAGAAGAGCACGGAGATCACGTGTGAACTTATAGTCGCTCTCGGTAGCGAACTGCTCAGCGAAGCTCTCACGGATGTTGGCACGCAGAGCTTCCTCGGTGCGAATATCACTAGCCTCTCCGAAGGCCTGTGCGAAGAACTCTTCGTTCATCTCGGCTGGTACGTGGCGAGAGATCTTGTGGATCTGGTAGGAGAAGCTGACGCCATCGAGTGCGGGGACAGCTTCCTTCTCGATGCTAAGTAGGGTAGCGATGTTGGCTACGTCACCTTCGTAGAGCGCAAATGGTTCGATGGTGAGCGTATCACCAACCTTCGCACCGATGAGCTTAGCCTTCTCGGCTTCGTTCTTTGCGTAGCGGGGGAGAATCAATGCCTTCTCAGCTTCGATGCCGCCTTCCTTGACTTCTCCATTCTCGAGCTGGAGCATGCGGCCGTAGACTACGTCATTATCTTCTACACTCTCGACGTCTACCTGCTTGCCTGCGCTCTCGAGCATGCGTTGGATCTGTTCGTCCTCCATCTGCTTGGTAGCAGCAATGCGGTAGTAAGCGAGCTTATCTCGCTTAGTTAGCTTGATCTCCAGCTTGGGGGCGAGGGCAACGTCATAGGAAAACTCGAAGTTCTCTTCGGTAGCGAAGTCATACTCCTTCTCATTCTCTACGGGGATAGGGCTACCGAGGATGTCGAGCTTCTCTTCGTCAATATAGCTGAAGAGTGCGTTGACTACAGCTCGGTTAATCTCCTCTACCTTCACCGATGTGCCGACCTGCTTCTTGATTAATCCCAGCGGTGCATGCCCTTTGCGGAAGCCGGGGATGTTTGCACGCTTCTGGTAGTTCTTGATTTCTTTTTCTACTTGGGGTAGGTAGTCAGCTGGTGCTAGGGTGACCGTGATCACTGCTGCTACGTCTGAGGTCTGCTTAATCGATACAGCCATTCGTCTTATATTATTTAATGTATACTATACTTTGCTGGAGTGAGGACTTACCTTGAGGTAACCCCCTTAACAAATTGACTACAAAAGTAGTGCAATTACCCCACTTAGGCAAACAGAAAACCTTCGTATCAAGAAAGGAAACAAAGGCTAAGAAAACCCTATGGGAAAAGAGTAGTCTAGGGACGATAAAAGGTAGAGACACTGAGAAGCCAAGCTCCTTAGTGTCTCTGCCATAAGAATACGTTGCTCTCCTATCCAAGGAGGCAAGCCTTAGTACTGAGGACTAGCTAGAAGCGAGGCTTACCCATAGGCATAGAGGGCATCTTAGGCATCTTGCCACCCTTGAAGCCCTGGAGCGTTTTCATCATCTTGCGGGTCTGGGTGAACTGCGTCAGGAGCTTATTGACGTCCTGCACCGTTGTACCACTCCCGAGTGCTATACGCTTGCGGCGATGTCCATCGAGGATGTGTGGCTTTGCTCGCTCCTCGGGTGTCATCGAGTAGATGATTGCTTCGATGCTCTTGAATGCATCGTCATTGATGTCAATATCCTTGAGGGCCTTGCCTACGCCGGGGATCATTGCTGCCAGTTCCTTGATGTTCCCCATCTTTTTGATTTGATGGATCTGTGTAAGGAAATCGTTGAAGTCGAACTGATCCTTCGCTATGCGCTCCTCGAGACGGCGTGCTTCTCGCTCGTCATAGAGCTGCTGAGCACGCTCCACAAGCGAGACAATATCTCCCATGCCGAGGATACGATCTGCCATACGCTCGGGGTGGAAGACGTCCAATGCATCCATCTTCTCGCCCATCCCAACAAACTTGATTGGCTTATCTACGACCGTGCGGATAGATAGTGCTGCACCGCCACGTGTATCTCCATCGAGCTTTGTGAGTACGACTCCATCGAAGTCCAAGCGGTCGTTGAACTCCTTCGCCGTATTGACTGCATCTTGCCCTGTCATAGAGTCTACGACGAAGAGCGTTTCACTTGGTCGGATAGCCTCCTTCACGGCTTGTATCTCGCGCATCATCTCTTCGTCAATGGCCAGTCGACCTGCGGTATCGATGATTACAACGTCACAACCCTGTGCCATTGCTTCAGCCACGCCTCGTCGAGCGATGCTTACGGGATCCTTACTCTCGAGGTCAAAGTACACAGGCACAGCAATCTGCTCTGCCAAGACTCGCAGCTGCTCGATAGCTGCGGGACGATAGACGTCACAGGCGACGAGTAGAGGCTTCTTGCTTTGCTTTGTCTTGAGCAGATGAGCGAGCTTCCCCGAGAAGGTGGTTTTCCCAGAGCCTTGGAGCCCCGACATCAGGATGATGGCAGGTGTCCCTTTGAGGTTGATTTCGGTGGCCTTGCTCCCCATGAGCTGAGCCAGCTCATCGTGGACGATCTTTACCATCAGTTCGCCTGGGCGCACAGCGGTAAGTACGTTTTGTCCTAGGGCTTTCTCCTTGACCTCTTCGGTAAATTTCTTTGCTACGTTGTAGTTCACGTCTGCCTCGAGGAGTGCACGGCGTACATCCTTGAGGGTTTCGGCGACGTTTAGCTCGGTGATCTTGCCTTCGCCCTTTAGGATTTTAAAGGACCGCTCAAGGCGTTCACTAAGGTTCTCAAACATATATTGCTATGGGATAAGTCTGTTTGTTTCCGTATCGGGGAAGACGACAGCGGGCTTGAAGTTCTGAGCTTCCTCTTGAGACATCCAGGCGTAGGCCATGATGATTACGATGTCGCCAGGCTGCACGAGGCGTGCTGCTGCACCATTGAGGCACACCACACCTGAGCCTCGCTCCCCTGCGATGACGTAGGTCTCAAGGCGTGCCCCATTGTTGTTATTTACGATTTGCACTTTCTCCCCAGGGAGAATGTTTGCAGCCTCTATGAGGTCTTGGTCTAAGGTTATGCTCCCTACATAGGAGAGATTGGCCTCGGTGACAGTAACTCGATGAATTTTTGATTTGAGTAGTTCGATGAGCATCGTTTAGATTTCTTTGATCCAAGCACGACGGGTCTTATGGTGCTTGCGCTCGAAATAGTTCCACTGCATTTGTACAGCGGCGTTGGTCTCTAGCTCGGGGTTGCTCTCGGCGTAGCGTATCCCGTTCTTGTGGAAGATAGGGATGAGGTCATCGAAGAGCAGGGCATTGACACCTTTGTTCTGGTATTCAGGGATAACGCCGATGAGATAGAGGTCTACGACAGGGTTTTTCATTTTCAATGCACGTAGGAGGTGCGCCCAACCGAAGGGGAAGAGGCGTCCCTTTGCCTTCTGGAGGGCACGACTAAGGTTAGGCAGTGTGATGCCAAAGCCTACCACCTTATCATCCTCCTCACGCACGATTACAGTGACATAGTCGTAGCGTAGCATGGGGATATACATGCGTACGTAGTAATCAATCTGTTCACGAGAGAGCTCGGAGACTCCATAGAGTACGGAGTAAGCCTGGTTGAGGGTATCGAAGATACGATGGGCATAGGGGAGAATCTCCTGCTGAGAACGGAACTTTAGAGTCTTTAGCCCGTACTTCTTGCGGACAATCTCTGCGATGCGACGATGCTTCTCTGGCATCTCATCAGGCACGAAGATCTTGTACTCCTGCCAGTCCTGATCCTTGATGAAGCCCATACGCTCCATTTGCTTGGGGTAGTAGGCGTAGTTGTAGATTGTGGCCATCGTGCCGAGCTGGTCAAAGCCCTCAATGAGCATCCCTGCGTGGTCGAGGTCTGTGAAGCCCATAGGCCCCTGAAGCATTTCCTTACCCCGTTTCTTCGCCCAATCGATGACGGCACTAAAGAGAGCATCTACGACCTCATTATCGTTGATGAAGTCCACGAAGCCGAAGCGAGCATTATTCTGATTCCACGTCTCATTGGCTCGATGGTTTATGATGCCAGCGATACGCCCTACGATACGTCCATCCTTGTAGGCAAGGAAGTAAGCGGCTTCGCAGAACTTAAAGGCGGGGTTTCGTGCTGGGTCTAGTGTCAGTAGCTCGTCTTCCACTAGTCCAGGCACATGATATGGGTTGCCACGATAGAGGCGGAGGTTGAACTTTACGAACTTCCTCATATCGGACTTCTCCGTGATCTGTCTTATTTCAACTGCCATATGTCTATGTCTCATTGCACCCCGTCACGGGTGCTAATTAATTGACCCACAAAGATACGCCAAAAAGTCTATATGCCTTATTGTACCCCCGATCTCTATGGGCCGGTTGAGATAAGGTCTCTGATCCTATCGCATTGGTTCCACGGGAAGAGAAAGGGACGAATGCAGAGAGGGTGAAAACGCAGTGCCGATAGGGTAGGAATTTGTATTTGTATATGGTTGGTTTATAGTCTGTTGTAGAGGGTGCTAACGAGTTACCATAAGTCGCTTCATCGAGTTACCATAAGTCGTTCTGGAGAGTTATGGTAAGTCTCTAAAACGAGTTATGGTAACTCGATGAAGCGACTTATGGTAACTCGTTTCAGGGGGAGTTGGAGAGGTGCTGGATAAACTTCTTTTATTTTGTGTCAATTCGCTGTTTTATAGTGGGTTATTACGCTATGAAAGGTTGGAAGGGAAGCCTCCCCAATTCCCAGAGAAGATGCCATCTGTTTTTACCTATATTTGTGTTAGGTTTTTGTACTTAATACAAGTGAATATGCCTTACTTAGAAGTAAAGCAGGTGAGCAAACGCTATGCAGCACACACCGCTTTGGATGCTGTCTCACTGAGCGTTAGGGAGGGTGAGATCTTTGCCCTGCTTGGACCCAATGGGGCAGGTAAGAGTTCCCTCATTCGTATTATTAACCGTATCACGGCTCCCGACAGTGGAGAGGTGCTCCTCGCTGGGAAACCTATCCGTGAGGAGGATCTACGTAATATAGGCTACCTCCCAGAGGAGCGTGGGCTATACCCTAAGATGAAGGTTGGAGAGCATGCCGTTTATCTTGCTCGCCTCAAGGGTCTCGCCAAGCACGATGCGGAGGAGCGGATACGCCACTGGTTTCAGCGACTAGATATCGAGCCTTGGTGGGAAAAGAAAGTGGAGGAGCTATCCAAGGGGATGCAGCAGAAGGTGCAATTCATCTGTACGGTCATCCACGAACCGAAGCTCTTGATTTTTGACGAACCATTCAGTGGCTTTGATCCCGTGAATGCTGAGATTTTGAAACAAGAAATCCTAGCACTGAAGGCTCGGGGGACAACACTTATCCTCTCCACGCACAACATGCAGAGCGTCGAGGAGCTATGTGATAGCATTGCTCTCATAGATCGGGCACATGTCGTCCTCTCAGGTGACACAGAGGAGGTTCGTCGCTCCCACAGCAAGGGGACGGCTCTTATTAGCTACGATGGTATGCTACCTGCAGAGTTTGTGGAGCAGCTTAGCCCAATTGAATATGAGCCCAATGCCCGAGGTGGCATGCTTCGTCTATCGCTTGGGGCAAACGAAGATCTCCGCCAGCTCCTTGCACACCTTCCTTCACATATAAATATCCTTCGTGCTGAACGAGAGTTCCCCTCTATGCACGAGATTTTTCTAGAGACAGTACAAGCAAGATCAGACCGCCATGAATAAGCTGAAACTTGTTATTGCACGAGAGTTCCTATCTCGTGTACGTAAGCGTTCCTTCTGGGTTATGACCCTCCTCCTCCCGATCATCATGCTGGGGGTGTCCATCGTGCCTATACTCCTCGCGCAGAGTGGTACGGATAGCCAGCGAGTAGCTATCATAGACCATACGGGGAAGTATCTATCGCTCTTTAAGGATCGTGATGCCTATACGTTCGTCACGGCTGACCGCAGTATCGAGGGCTATAAGGCTGCAGATCGCCCAGAGGACATCACAGCAATCCTTGAGATACGTCAGGATCTATTGGAGGAGCCTAGTGCAATTAGTCTCTTCTCCTTCAAACAGCTTCCTCGAGGGCTGGAGGACTACATCAACACCACACTCTCTGGCTATCTAACCGACCAAAAGATCTCGTCCTATCAAATCCCAGGTCTCAAAGAAGCAATCGCAGAGAGTAAGGTGAATATCTCCGTCACGACATATAAATGGAACGAAGAGGGCGACGCTACGACTTCGTCCAGTGCTATGGCATCAATCATTGGGATGGGACTCACACTGCTCAGCTACATGTTCATCATGACCTATGGGGGAATGGTGCTACAGGGCGTGCAGGAGGAAAAGAAAAGTCGTATCCTAGAGATCATGGTATCCTCCGTAAAGCCCAAAGACCTCATGATGGGTAAGATCATTGGTATAGGCCTTGCAGGGATTGTGCAGATCTTCGTTTGGATCGTACTGCTTACGGCTGGGGGGATAGCTTTACAGTCTGTGCTGGGCATGAGCACAGCGGAGTCTACTGGAGCTATGAACCCCGCATCGACAAGTGAGATGATCCAAGCCTTGCAGGCTCTCAGAGGTGTGAACTTCGTAGAGATAATTCTCTGCTTTGTCTTGTTCTTTGTCGGTGGGTATCTTTTCTACGCATCTATCCTAGCAGCTCTGAGTGCAACGGTCTCCTCCGATGAGGATAGCTCGCAGCTCATGATACCCGTCCTGCTGATCATGGTCTTCTCTATCTACGTTGGGATGGCCAGTGCAGATAACCCTGATGGAGCTTTAGCATTCTGGTGCTCTATGATTCCAATCACCTCGCCTGTCGTTATAATGGTTCGCCTTCCGTTTGAGGTACCACTCTGGCAAGTCGTATTAAGCTTAGTGCTACTCTTCCTTTCATTTCTTGGGACGAGCTACTTTGGTGGGAAGATCTACCGTATAGGAATACTGATGTACGGTAAGAAGCCGTCGCTCAAGGAGCTATGGCGCTGGGCAAAGTATAAGTAGCATATAGGAAACTAAAGAAGCAAGCAAGGGAGGTAGATAGGCGTACACCTATCTACCTCCCTTGTCTATTTTCGGGGATTAGTCTCCTTACTTCACGGGGTCTCCGACCTTTATTTTGCAGAGCTGGTCACCCCTGATATGGAATGCCTCACCAAGCTCACCTGCCCAGAAGCGGATTGCTTTGACTGTGTCCAGCGGATGAAAGGGGAGCGAGGAGACAAATGTCTCAATTGGATAGCTGTCTGCCTCTGCACTGAGAAGATGCTTGTCTAGCTCTTCCTTCACTTCGTCAATGATGTGTTGGGTTAGTCCCGTTGGGTGTTTCCTGAGACATACATCACAAGCACCACATGGAGCACTATCCTGCTCTCCAAAATAAGCCAGTAGCATACGTGAGCGACAGGTATTCTCTTCCTCTATATAGGTACGTACAGCACCTATGCGGTCACTCATACGCTCTTGCCGTTGAGTGTAGGCAGCATAGGGAATAGTCAGCAGTCGGCTATCCTCACGACGGATGCGGAAGGATACACGGGGGACATGCTTCTGGGGTATATAGTGCAAGATGCCCTTCACAGTTAGATCGACGAGGAAGAGATACACCTCTTCGCTCGTGTAGCCTGTGAGCTCGGCTAGGTCACCCTCGTTGATGGTGACGTAGCCCGAGAAGAGTCCTGTATAGGAGCGTAATAGAGCACGAATGAGACTGTCGGGGCGGACACTCTTCTCGTAGAGGCGTGAGCTTGGTACGAGGAACATCAGGCGAGAGTGGCTATCGTCATCGTTGTACTCCAGCCAACCAGACAGCTGCATGATCTCTATGGCATATCGTGTCTGCACAGGGCGCATCCTGAAGCGTCGTATGAAGAGATCAATGTCGAAATCATACGTTCGCCCCAGTCCCTCACCTTCGCCAATGGAGAGGAAGTTGCACATTTGGTCATAGACATGGCGTATATAGTCCTTATCAGGGAAGGTATCCCTCAGCCTCTTGGTCAGCAGTTGGGAGTCTATGCCACTCGTGATCATCACAGCATAGGACTTCTCTCCGTCACGACCTGCACGACCTGCTTCCTGGAAGTATTCCTCAAGAGACGAAGGAACTGTCAGGTGAATAACCAGACGTACATTGGGCTTGTCGATGCCCATGCCGAAGGCATTTGTGGCGACCATGACACGCACCTCATCCCGCATCCACCGTGCCTGCCGAAGCTCTCGCTCCTTATAGGTCAGCCCTGCATGATAGTAGGTAGCACTTATGCCGTAGGAGAGGAGTTCGTCAGTGACCTTGCGTGTCAGCTCTCGGTCTCGGCAGTAAACAATCGCTGATCCTGAGACACGGGAGAGGATGTGTAACATCATAGCGGTCTTATCTTCACTACGACGGATGGAGTAGGATAGGTTGGGGCGATGAAAGCTCTTCCTCAGGTATGTATAGCCTGGCCGGAACTCTAAGACCCGAATGATATCCTCTACGACTTCCTCTGTCGCAGTAGCTGTGAGAGCAAGGATAGGTACCTCCTCCAGCTCGTGGCGTACAGATAAAATCTCTAGATATGATGGACGGAAGTCGTAGCCCCACTGGCACATACAGTGACATTCATCCACCACGATGAGTGAGATCGCTAGCTCAGATAGCCAAGAGCGAAAAAGGGGTGAACCCAATCGCTCGGGGGAGATGTAGAGGAACTTATACCGACCATAGAGGCAATTGTCCAGAGCAACTTGTATCTTCTCCTGAGACATACCCGAGTGAATGGCTGTAGCTCGTATGCCCTGTGTGTGCAGACGGTCTACTTGATCCTTCATCAGTGATATGAGAGGGGTGATGACTAAGGTGAGGCCTGGGAGCATCAAACCTGGTACCTGGAAGATGATGCTTTTCCCTCCACCCGTGGGGAGTAGCCCAAGGGTATCTTTCCCGTCAAGGATTGATGTGATTAGTTCGCGCTGTAACGGGCGGAAAGATGTGTAACCCCAGTAACGCTCTAGCACCTGCTCGGGGAGAAGAGCATCATCTGCTACCCCTGGGCAAGGATCATGCCCTAGGCTGATGACGGAGGATGGTGTGGTGATGAGGTCGAAGAGATCCTCAGGCCAAAGCATTTGCTCGGACTGCTCTTCGTGTAGGGTGGACTCTGCGTAGAGCAGGGCATCCTCTTCGTCAAGTGCTTCCTCTTGGCTCTGTGGAGGTAGCTTTCCCATGGTCGTAGAGCTCTAGTGGAGCCGGTCATCTAGCTCCGTCTCAAGGCATATATCCTTTACTCGGAGCTGTAGAGAGGCCTGCGTATAGAAATTGTTTTCCTCTAGCTCGTAGCACAATGCGAAGGGAGCATGGCGAGCTAAGGCTGGGAGATAGTGTGCCTGAGCAAGGGCAAAGCCGTGGAGAGGACGTATGCGTTGGTAGTAGTCGGTGATGCGGAGGCTTAGGTGCTGACCATTCTTCCCTACAGCTCTTGTACCACCTGCATCCCTGAGTTGTGCGGTGAGGAAGACAGGACGCTCATTACCCATACCGAAGGGGTAGAAGAGGTCGATTTGCCGAAGAAGATTACGGGAAATCTCCTGCGCATCCAGTCGGGTGTCAATATGTAACTTGGGAAGGAATGGATGGTTGGTGTCTTGGTGCTCCTCGGTGTACTGCTCTAGTCGTCTGCGGAACTCTGCCAAGCGGTCGGGTGCAACCGACATACCTGTTGCGAACATGTGTCCCCCGAAGTTCAGCAGACAGTCGCTACAGGCTTGTACAGCTTGATACAGATCATAGCCTCCGTACGAGCGACCTGAGCCCGATAGGTAGTCACCGCTACGTGAGAATATTACCACGGGACGGTGTAGCCGATCTGCTAGACGTGCTGCGACGATGCCCATTACACCCTTATTCCAGCTTGGGTCATAGAGTACGAGGACTTTACGATCTAGTAGCGTTGGATCTGCCTCAATGTGTGCTAGGGCCTGCTGTGTGACCTCTTGGTCGAGGTCTTGACGCTTGCGGTTGTAGGCATCGAGGATAGCACTCTGCTCCTCAGCGATGTGGAGTGAGTCTGCGATGAGTAGCTTGACTGATTCTGCTCCATGAGCCATACGACCAGCTGCGTTGATTCTTGGCCCTAGTTCATAGTAGATACTAGCCATGTCCACGTGTCCAGGGCGTATCTTCCCCTCTCGCATAAGCTGTGCGATGCCAAGGGAGGGGGTAGTATTCATCACTTGGAGTCCATGATAGGCTAGGATTCGGTTCTCTCCTAGGATAGGGACACGATCCTGTGCTATGCTTAGTACCAGAAGCTCTAGTAGGGGGAGGAGTGTATCGAAGGCAAGTCCGCGTCGTGAGGCGAGAGCCTGAAGGAGCTTGAAAGCAACACCACAACCCGAAAGATCTGTAAATGGATAGCTATTGTCTACCCGCTTGGGGTTGAGGATAGCTACAGCATGAGGGAGTGTTTCGGCTGGGGTATGGTGATCACAGATGATGACATCTATCCCTAGGGACTGGGCATAGTCGATTTCCTCAATGGCCTTGATACCTGTGTCAACAGCAATGATGAGTCCAGCACCCATGTGGTGTGCTTGGTCAATGCCCTGTTGGGTGATGCCGTAGCCCTCGTCGTAGCGGTCTGGGATGTAGTAGGCTAGTTGCTCTTTGGGGACAAAGTGATCCCTTAGGTAGCGGTAGAGTAGTGCTACAGCTGTTGTCCCATCTACATCATAGTCCCCATAGATGAGGATCTTCTCCTTTCTGTTGAGGGCTAACTCCACACGCTCCAGAGCCAGGGGCATGTCCTGCATCAGAAGGGGATCATGTAATGCATCGAGTGAGGGTGAGAGGAAAGCCTCTGCGTCTGCCATGGTGCGAATACCTCGAGCGACAAGTAACCGCCCAACCACGGGGTACAGCCCTAGCTGTTTGGCCAGTGTGCTAGCGACTTGCTCCTCCTCTTCGGTATAGGAGCGTAGCTCCCATTGCTTCGGCATTTTGGGTTACTTCTTGCTGGAGGTGGGGTCTGTGGTGAAGGTGGAGCGTAGTAGGTAGTAGTGATCCTCGCTCTTCCCCTTGTCCTTACCTCGGATGGTGACGATGAAGTAGTTCTTCCCTTTAGTACTCTCCTCTCGTGTGGAGGTGATATCCTCGCGTGCAGTCTCATTCCAGTGAACTTCAAAGAGTAGAGCATCAGAGGTGGAGCGTACCTCTATAGCTTTCTCTCGGGAGCTAGCATCTCCCGTATGGGCTAGCATGCTTAGGAGCTCAACGAGTTGGTACATATAGCTCTCAAAACGATTGCTCTTCAGATGAAGGGAGAGGTCACAGGCACGTTTGATAAGTCCAATATGGGTGGGGGTACGCCAGAGACCCTGTTGGACGACCTTCAGGGCATCTGCGAACTTATGTTCATTGATGAGTGCATCTGCTTGCTCCTCGATTTTGGAGAGGAAGGGAGCTGTATCAGGGCGCCCATCAACGGCGAAGTATAGCTCATGTACTTCGGAGCGAGTCAGGGTGCTATCGGCTCGGCGAAAGCGTGTCGTCAGCAACTCCAGAGGTCGTGCAGTGGGATCGCTGACCTTCTGTATGGGCTCTGACCCTCCTGTGCGCAGACGGATACTATCCTGTCGCATCTGCTCGAGCTGCTCTGCTGTGGGGACATATACCCTACGGGAGCGGTGACGAGAGCGACTGTTGCGTGAGGTACGCTTTGATGAGCTAGCCTTCGTCTTCTTCTTTGAGGAGGAGGATTTACTTTTTGTGGTCTTTGTGGTTTTGGGCTTCTTGCGTGGAGAGGCTGCTCCGAGGTTATCTGGAGCAACAAGGCCTACCCCCAGCGCAAGGAGTAGTAAGGTGAGCTTTGAGCATATAGGCTTCATTCTTTATATCTACTTCGTGTGGTGATCCCGACCCATTCCGAGTGACCCAGAGGCGCCTCGAGGAGGAGTGCTTCCCTATGTGGATATAAGTACCCCAAGGGGAGCTACCACCTACGGTGAAACGAATATTGCTGACCTCATCGTATGCACTACGCTACCTCCACTAGGGGGCAGTTTGCCTAGCCAGCTCTACAAAGATACACAAACGAAGCTAATCCCTTTGCCTAATGATGCGAAAGGGAGTAGGGGTAAGTTGGGGGGAGGGAAGACAGACTATAATCTTTCTCCTCGTGAGATGAAAGGTCTCTCCTTATATCCATCTTTGGGTCAAAAAGCTACCCACGGGTGGGTTATCTTTGCTACCCACGGGTAGGTTGTCTCTGTCACCCACTCATGGGTTTCTTTGCATACCCACGAGTGGGTACTTTTTCTCTTAGAGGTGGGGGCGAAAGATGCTTCCTCTATGGGGCTGAAAAGAAGGCTTTTGTATCTTTGCTCTTGGTATCTAACACCCCGATATGCACCGATGATTACACTAGATAAAACTATGCTCCGGTATCAGATTGCCCTCTCCTTGGTCAAGGGGTTGGGGACTAAGGGTACACGTCTCTTCCTGCAACATATCCATAATCTGGAGGAGGCTTTTACCCATCCTGAGTGTATCCGTACGGCCCTGCCTCAGTTGTCAAATCGTATTTATCACCAGTTCCTTGATACAGCAGTGCTGGGTGAGGCAGATCGTATCCTCTGCTTGTGTGAGAGCGAGGAGATAACGCCTCACTTCATTTTGGATGAAGAACACTACCCAAGTAGGCTGAGTGAATGTCCTGATGCACCTATTATCCTCTACTCCAAGGGGACATTTGAAGCATGGGATGAGCGACATGGGCTGAGTGTGGTGGGGACACGAGGGGCGACAAGCTACGGCAAGTCGGTCACGAGCGCGCTTATCGGGAGTCTTTCGGAGCAGGTATCTGGATTGGTCATTGTGAGTGGCCTTGCCTATGGGATCGACATACAAGCGCATCGCTCGGCTCTAGAGCTTGGACTACCAACGGTGGCGGTACTGGCACACGGGTTAGATACTATCTACCCTGCCGTACACCGAAGGGAGGCTATTGCGATGCTGGAGCATGGGGCTTGGGTGAGTGAATATGCGCCTGGTGTGAGGGCTCGCCCATCAAACTTCCTAGCTCGTAACCGTATTATCGCTGGACTTACCGAGGCTACACTCGTCGTCGAGGCAGGGCAACATAGCGGTTCACTCTCTACGGCACGTCTCGCCTTAGAATATAATAGGGAGGTTTTTGCTGTGCCAGGTAGGGTTAATGACTTGATGAGCGTTGGTTGTCATCAGCTCATTGAGGGAGATCGGGCGCACCTACTCTCTAGTGCTGAGGGGTTAATCGCAGAGATGGGTTGGGGTGGAGAACGGATAGCAAACTCCCGACCTAACTTTGTCGCTCCTTCAGCCCCCAAGGCGGTCTCATACAGTCATCCAGTCTTGCGAGCCCTTGATGAGGGTGGGGCATTGACGCTAGATGAGTTGGCTCGGCTACTGGGTCGTACTATTGCCGCGATGAGTGACGAGTTGTTTGAGCTCGAGATGGAGGGGCTTATCCAAGCGCAACCTGGGGGAGCCTACCGCCTGAGCTAGTTTGCTCCTAGTACATTTCCTATCCTATACCTAGCCCTCCTCCTTACATCCATTTTTCTACGCTACTGTTGTACAGCTTGCTCTATTCCTCAGCTACACTCTTCTCTCCTCTGATTCATATCTACCCCTTAGTCCTCTTCCCCGTATTTCGGTTGGAGGGGAAGGAACAAAGGAACAGCCCCCAATGGATCGCACAATCCATTGGGGGCTGTTCCTTCTTTTAGGGGACTAGAGACCAAACGCCTCCCGTACCCTATCTACATAGTCGAGTTTCTCCCAAGTGAAGAGTTCCACCTCTTGCTCAATAATTCCTTGACTACCTGTCGAGAAGCGTTTGGTGACTGTGCGTGGTGTACGACCGAAGTGACCATAGGAGGCTGTCTCCTGGTAGATAGGAGCACGGAGCTTCAGACGCTGCTCAATGATGTAGGGACGCAGGTCAAAGAGGGTATGGATGCGCTGGGCGATTTCCTCGTCAGTTAGATTTACGTGTGCAGTGCCACTCGTCGCTACATAGATGCTGATAGGCTCTGCAACACCGATGGCATAGGCAAGCTGGACGAGTACTTCGTCTGCCACACCTGCGGCAACGAGGTTCTTGGCAATATGACGTGCGGCGTATGCGGCAGATCGGTCTACCTTCGAGGGGTCTTTACCTGAGAAGGCCCCACCTCCATGGGCGGCTTTTCCTCCGTATGTATCTACGATGATCTTCCGTCCTGTGAGTCCGGTATCTCCGTGTGGGCCTCCGATAACGAACTTTCCCGTGGGGTTTACAAGGAGCTTAATGTCGCCAGCAAAGATTTCCTTCATCTCCTCGGGGTACTTAGCGAAGACTCGAGGTAGGAGGATATGACGTATATCTTGAGCAATTCGCTGTTGCATTGCTTCATCAGCCACCGCCTGTGCCTCGGGGGTGGAATCTTGGGGAGTCACGAAGTCGTCATGCTGTGTGCTGATGACGATGGTGTCTATGCGTAGAGGCTTGCCTTCGTTGGAGTACTCGACTGTTACTTGACTCTTGGCGTCGGGGCGTAGGTAGGGCATCAGATGAAGCTCCTCCTTGCGTATATGGGCCAGCTCCTCTAGCAGAGCATGAGACAGATCTAAGGTCAGAGGCATGAGCGAAGGTGTCTCTCGACAAGCGTAACCAAACATGATCCCTTGGTCTCCTGCTCCTTGTTCCTCGGGAGCGGTACGCTCCACTCCACGGTTGATGTCTGCGCTTTGACCATGGATAGCCGATAGTACGCCACAGCTGTCCGCATCGAAGCAGTAGGCACTCTTGTCGTAGCCAATAGAGCGAATAACACCCCGTGTAATGTCCTGGAGCTCTACGTAGGCTTCGCTCTTGACTTCCCCTGCGAGCATGACTTGCCCCGTAGTAACTAGTGTCTCACATGCCACCTTTGCATGTGGGTCAAGAGCCATGAAATGGTCTAGTATTGCATCCGATATTTGGTCAGCCACCTTGTCTGGGTGACCCTCTGAGACAGACTCAGATGTGAATAGATAGCTCATATATGCTGTCTTTTGATGAATAGGATAATACGTAACCCCTAGACGTGAAAAGACCTCAATCGCTAGAGGATAGCAACCAAGGTCAAGTAATGCTTATTACTCTTCCTCCCAGCGATTAGGGAGCTTTGAGTAGCTCGTCACAAAGGAGAGGAGTGACGGGTTTAGCATTTTTTTGTGTGGTTGCAATCATCTCAAATCTATCCACGTGCATAAGGGTGTTTCTTCGGGGACAAAGGTACAAAACTTTATATATATACTTACCCGTAGCCGATGAGGAGACATACTCTTTCATTCAACTACACCATGGTGCTTAGATAGAAAATCCGGGGCACAGCAGGCGATTAATCGCTTTGCTGTGCCCCGGTCGTAGGTGCTAGATACTAGATAGATGAGAGTCTATCTTAGTATGGGTTTAGTGGGAATATGCTTATTTCTCGTTGGTGGCCAAGAGGCGAATAATGTCTGTGATTAACTTCAGAGGGTTATCCTTCGTTGTGAGCTTCAGCTCCATCTGTCCTTCTTCCCCATTTCCTGACATGGATAGATAGGAGAAGGTCTTTATCTTCTCGAAGATTTTGGGGGGAAGGAAGGCTCCTATCATACCACCAATGGGAGATCCTGTGAAGATGTAGTTGAAGTCTACAGCCATTGCCATGCTATGCCCCTTCAGGATAGATGCATAGGCTGCATCCTTCACAGAGGGAGCTTGTTCCTTGAAGAGAATATCCTTCCCTTCAGTACCTACAGCTAGATAGTTTACACCATCCTTATGACCGAAGTAGAGCTCTGGATCATTCCCTTTCTTAGCCATGTACTGATGCTCACCTTGGGTCTCAAGAGTGATACGATCAGAGTAATAATAAAGCTCACCATCAACATCCCCCTTGTCTGCTAGTCGCTCCAGTGAGTCCATACCATTTATATAGCTTCGTATAGCAGAGGCTATTTGGTCTACGGCTGTAGGGGTCTTTCCCTGCGAATAGAGTACCATACCAATCTTTCCCCCTACGGGCATGAAGCTGTTCACTGTGAAGGCGACTTCTCCATCAAACAGAGAGGAAAGTTGATTTGGATCTAGACCCATCTCTGAAAGCGCTTCAAGGTATGGAGTGAACTCTGGGCTATCCTTATAGAATGAGCTGGCCTTAGTCCCATCAATGAAGCCATTTAAGATAAAGAAGTTATTCTTTGGTAGATACTTCTCAAAGACATTCTTTGTCTTTTGGGGCATGAGGCTTTTGTAGAGCTCTTGGTACTTCTTTAGAGCATCTTTGTTCTCAGAGGTGTACTTGAAGTTCCCCACCATACGCCCCTTCTCGAAGGTGAAATGCATGACTGTCTGTATGTCAGTCAGCCCTTTCTGTAGGGGAAACATCGGGGTGGCGTAATCAGATGCTAGGCGCTGTAATCTAGAGTACTCAAGGATACAAGCTATGTCGGCATCTTTACTTTTGAGTTCCTTGAAGGCTGCACGTTGGTAGTACCGTTTACCCTCCTTGAGGTTGATGAGGCGAGTCAGCTCGGCTCTGACGTCCTTGCTACTGCTGTCAGTTCGAGAGAGTATGAGTAGGGCATCCTTGCTGAAGGCACACGCACTATTCTCGCCTCCCTTGTCATCTACGATGAGGGTTATCCCATCTTTCTCCACCATTTGAGGCTTATTCTCTCCAAGCTCGATGATTTGCTTGATGAAGTCACGAAGCTTTCCTTGGTCAGAGACACGAGCCAGTATCCCGGCTTCGAAGTCTGGAGTCTGGAAGAAGTAGATCGGACTAGAGAAGTCTAGTCCAGACTTCTTCGGGTCTTCGACGATGGGCTTGAAGACCTTGCCCACGTTCTCTTTGGATTTGGAGAAGATTACTTCTCGGAGGGCTTTGTTCTCGCTGGAGAGGATCTCAGACTTTTTGACGAGCTGATTTACGGAGATGGCGATGACGAAGTCTGCATCATCAGGAATCACTTGTTCGTAGACTTTACTCTTGCTACAGCTACTGAGTGCGATCGCTAGGACAGCAAGTGCACTCATGAAGTGACGGAGCTTTGCTTTCATAAACTATATGATTGATTAGGATGAACTATTAAGATATAGTGATAACAGGCTAGGCGCGGAGAGGCCTGCTGCCTATTTGTCTACGTCCATGCCTCTCTATGAGGTGAGTAATCTTAGGGCTTAGTTCACTCAATAATATCATGTTCGTATATGTACCTGTACATCGCTCCAAAGATAGCTAAATTTCTCTCAGAAGGCTGTATGTAGTAGGTTGCTACTTATTTCTTTTGGACTCTTCCCTCTTTCGTATAGATTACCTTCCTCCCAAACGCCCTAGATAGGGGGAATATGAGAGGGAGGCAAAGAGTTACAATAAGTCGCCCAAACGAGTTACCATAACTCTCTTCGACGAGTTACTATAACTCGTTTGAGCGAGTTGCCATAACTCTTTGTGGCGACTTATGGTAACTCGTCACTTCTGCTTTATGTACAAGGGATAAAACATGGAGTAATAACCACCTCTCATGGTGTGCGAAATCTTTAATTTGAATAGCCAAGCAGAGGCATATATTCTCTTAGTTATCGCTACCTTTGTACGTATTTCAATAGATATTAGTATATAAAGATGACAGGACAAGACCTATACCCTCTGACCTTTGAGCCCCTACTAAAGGAAGTGATTTGGGGAGGACAAGCAATTCGCCCATTCAAAGGTTTGACACCCGATGAGAAGAAGATTGGTGAGAGCTGGGAAATATCACATGTGGATGATAACTACTCTGTAGTGGCAGAGGGTGTACTGAGAGGTAAGAGCCTCGATGAACTAATACGGCTCTATGGAGATCGACTTGTCGGTAAGAGTGTGTTGGAGCGTTTTGGTTCACGCTTCCCTCTGCTTATTAAGTTTATCGATGCTCGTGATTATCTTTCCATCCAGGTGCACCCAGATGATGAACTGGGAATGAAGCGACACAACTCCTTTGGCAAAACAGAGATGTGGTACGTAATCAATGCAGCCAAGGGAGCTAAACTCTACAGTGGCTTCGCCGTACAATCCTCACCCGAAGACTACGTGAAGCGCATAGCTGATGGGACAATTGCCGAGGCATTGGCAGAGTACGAAGTGCACTCTGGGGATGTTTTCTTCCTACCTGCTGGGCGTGTACATGCCATTGGTGCTGGGTGCTTCATCGCTGAGATACAGCAGACATCCAATATCACCTACCGTATCTACGACTATGACCGTACCGATGCTGCAGGAAATAAACGTGAGCTACATACAGAGCTAGCTAAGGATGCCATCGACTACCGCTTGGAGAAAGACTACCGTACGACCTACACGCCGCAGGTAGACAAACCAGTGGAGCTGGTCTCTTGTCGCTACTTCGAGACGAACCTACTTGACCTAGATGAAGCAATCGAGCGGAATTGGTCAGGTCTAGATAGCTTCGTTATATACATTTGCATGGAGGGTAGACTAACATTGCGTGATAGCTCGGGCAATGAAGTCTCTCTTCATCAAGGGCAGAGCGTGCTTGTGCCAGCAGAAAATAAATCGGTACAACTCACTCCTCAGGGTAAGTGTAAGCTCCTAGAGACCTATATCCCAGGGGCTAAGTAGCTAAGACGGCAGGACTATGGCGAAGCGGTTATTCTTCCGTATTAAGGAGGTTGCACAGCTCTTGGGTGAGGAGCCATCCACCATCCGGTACTGGGAGACGGTCTTTCCTCATCTGGTTCCTAGTACTACACCAAATGGCGTACGCCAGTACACCGAGCGAGATATTCAGAATATTGAGACCATCCGTTATCTCCTTCGAGTAAAGAAGTTGACCATTGAGGGAGCGAAGTCTGAACTAGCTACTCGTCGTAGTCAGGTGGAGCTGCGTGTCGATACGATTACACGGCTCAAGTACATCCACAGCCAGCTCACTGATCTCCGTGAGTCGCTAAAGGAGTAGCAGACAAAGAGCCTCAAGTGACGTGCGCCAAGTTTCCCTACTTAGGAAACTTGGCGCACGTTGTTTGTAACTTATCTTGGCTTGGACCTTTTAGATGGAGGTGGATTAAACAGCCTGATCTTGCTGACCTTGGAGCTGAGGCAGAGGAGTGTAATTCTTGGTCAGGAGCTCCCACGAGAGTCGTAGCCAAACGAGGGTCGGTGGAAGAGCCTTTAGTGCATAGGGGAGGACGTAGCTCTCTCGGAGAGACCTTGGGAATAGATCCGAAGGGGAAAGACTGGTGAGAATGAATGTAAAGACAAGCAGTGCTATATCCCATCCATTGCGCTTCCAAGGGGATGTCGTATACCACAAGGCAACCCCAGCAAGGGCTATAATATAGGTGCTGGACTCACTCCCCGTACTAAAGAGTACGGCGAACAGTAGCGTTGCGCTTAGGATGGCGTAGCGGAAGGCTAGGTGCTTGTACTGCTTGATGCGAAGGTAGGGAAGGGCAAAGACTGCCAGCCCTGGCAGGATCACAGCCAGATCAGAGTAGGTCGCACAGCCTGACCCCTTGCGTATCATCCCGAGGAGGGATATGTTTTGCATAAGCGAGAAGTGGTTCTCGCTGTTCTTGGCTGCTAGCCTTGTGAACCATTCGACATATTGCCCAAGTACATAGTCTGGGCTACTCAGAAGCATCGGAGCAACAAAGCACACTACCGACCACCCAATAAGAGCTAAAATGAAGCGGGGCTTTCGCTTGACAAAGAAGAAGAATGCTAGTCCTACAATGCCGTAGAGCTTGACGAAAGTCCCCAGGATGATGAGGAATGCAGCCAATACCTCTTGCTTTCGTTCGATAGCAGCAAAGGCTCCGATAATGATTGCAGCGATGGCTATGTTAAACTGCTGCATTTGTAGAGCAGTCAAGAGCTCGTGAGCACAGAACCAATAGAGGAATATTTGCTTTCCTTGCTCCAAGGGTAATCGGCGTACAGCATAGTACATCACCAGCGAGAGAGCGACAAGCCATAGGAGCAAGCCGATGGCATCAGGTACCAGCGCAAAGGGAGCGATCACGAGGCTAAAGAACGGCCCATAGTGGTTATGGTCGTTGTACTCGCTGGGGTAAAGGTCGTAGAGTGAGACTTGCTGAATGGTATGCCAGAAGACACCACGGAAGATTAAGAAGTTATTATGCCTATGTGCTGCTATCTTGGTTAAGCCTGCTAGGATAGGAAGCAGAGTCCAAAGACCAAGTAACGTGCGAGGGTCAGAAAAGAAAGGTCGTCGGAAGAAGGAGTAGACCTTATTCCATAGGATAACAAGCTTATCGATCATCGTCATTGTGCTTGAGGAACTGTGCGATATGGTAGCGGGGACGTTGCTTGATCTCTATATAGATCTTGCCGATATACTGCCCTATGACCCCCATGGATAGTAGGAGGATACTCCCGATGAACCATAGGGAGAGCATTAGCGAAGCCCAGCCTGGCACAGAGAGATGCTCTACGTAGGAGACCACGACATACACAGCCATACATACGCTGATGAGGAGGAAGGCTAAGCCCATACCAATGATCCAGCTAATGGGGCGTGTAGTGAAGGAAGTAATCCCATCTACGGCAAGTAGGAGCATCTTGCGCAGTGTATATTTTGATGATCCTGCAGTGCGCTCACGAATTATATCCTTTACCGTCGTAGAACGGAAGCCTAGTTGTGGAATTAAGCCTCTTAGATATAAGTTGCGCTCGGGGTACTGTGCTAAGGCATCTAGTGCTTGACGGCTGAGTAGACGAAAGTCTGCGTGGTTAAATATAGCCTTAATGCCCATCGATCGCTGTAATCGATAGAAAGTAAGGGCGGTGGTTCGCTTGAGAAAGGGATCAGCCATTCGTGATTCCTTTACCCCGTAGACTATATCATAGCCTTCTGCTAGACGATCCAACATTTCCTCGACTGCATCTAGGTCGTCCTGTAAGTCTGCATCAATGGTTACTACAGCATCAGAGTACTCCCGTGCAGCAAGCATACCTGCCATGATCGCAGACTGGTGCCCCACATTGCCCGATAGCGAGAGACCGTCAATAAGGATATTTGTACTATGTAGCTCCTTAATGATAGGCCATGTCTGGTCTTGGCTCCCATCATTGACGAAAAGGATACGACTCTCGGGGGTAACCTTCCCTAGGCTAATCATACGCTCAAGGAACGCCGAGAGTTCGTTAGCAGAGTGGGGAAGTGTTGCCTCCTCATTGTAGCATGGGGAGACGATCGTAAGGCGAGGGGGCATGTTAGCTAAGGCTATTTAGGCTATCAGTAAATTCGGTGAAGGTGACGAAGGTTGTCCCTTCCTCCTTGAAGGCAGAGATCCATTTGCTGAGACGCTCCTTCATCCCTTCTCCTGAATTATTGCGAACGATAAAGGGGAGCTTGAGCTCGGGATGGTCACCCAGCGGATAGAATTCCCAAGGGTGGAAGTAGACAACGAGGTAGCCATCGTGCCTAAGCGTGCGCCGACAGAGCCAGCGATATAGCCCAAAGGGTAGATTGTGACACGATAGCCAAAAGAGCGGGAAACGTAAGATGGGGGTTACCGAAGCAGGGATCTGAAGTATCCCCTCCTTCATGAAGTAGGTACGGGGTGTGGACAGGTGCATGTATCGCCCTGGGATGAAGGTGGGGTTTAGGGAGGAATTGTAGGTATATCCAGCCCTTTGCACCTCTTGCTCTGCTACGGGCATCATGCGTGCTTGACGATAGCCACGTATGGTGACACCAGTCTGTGCCTCTAGGGTATCCTTGCTTCGCTTTAGATCTGCAGTCTCAAAGGTCCAGTGGTAGTAGCCATGTGAGGCAAGCTCGTGCCCTTCGTCGAGGAGACGTGTGATGACGGCTGGGGCAAGTTGGGCAAAGTTAGCCGTAGAGAAGAAAGTCGCTTTTACCTGATGCTCCTTTAGGATATCTAGGATAGCCTCTGTCCCTGCTACCGAAATGCGTGCTTGCTCCTCCATCGGTAGCTCCACACCATGCTCCCTCGGTACGTCGAACTCCTCAATGTCGAAGCTCAAGAGGATGCGCTGTGGGGATGCCTGTCCCTTGCCTCCGCTCATCTGTGCATGGGGATAGCGATTGTTTTCCACAGGGTGACTTTACTTAAAGAGCGCAGCTAGCTTCGTGATGCTTGCCTCAACTGGGGCACCCTCGTAGAGGATTTCATAGACAGTGTCGCAGATGGGCATGGTTACTTGGTAGCGTTGGTTGATTTCGTGGATGCACTTAGCTCCATAGTAGCCTTCGGCCACCATGTTCATCTCCATCTGGGCTGCACGTACGCTGTAGCCCTTCCCGATCATGTTCCCAAAGGTGCGGTTACGGCTGTAGCTTGAGTAAGCCGTCACGAGTAGGTCTCCGAGGTAGACGGACTCAGTGACATCACGGTTCAAGAGGTGAACTGTCCCGACGAAGTGACTCATCTCTGCGATAGCGTTCGAGATAAGGACAGACTGAAAGTTGTCCCCCTTGTTCATGCCATGGCATATTCCTGCGGCGATGGCATAGATGTTCTTGAGCACGGCTGCGTACTCTATGCCTACGACGTCACGGCTTACGGCACAGTGGACGTAGTCATTGCTGAAGAGCTCCTCGCTAAGTACCTTGGCCTTGCCGAGGTCGAAGCATCCTACAGTCAAGTAGGACATCCGATCCTTAGCTATCTCCTCGGCATGGCAAGGCCCTGCGATAACACCGATCTGACCTGGGCGTAGCTCCTTGTACTCCTGTAGGTAGTCGGAGATAAGGATGTTCTCCTCAGGTACCATCCCCTTGATCGCATTGATGATGAGCTTGGGGCGGATGACCGAGGTGCGTACACGCTTGAGGTAGTAGCGGATGTAGGGGGAGGGGGTGGCCAAGATCACCGTGTCACAGGCACGGAAGAAGTCATTGACATCTGAGTCGGTGAAGAATGTGATACGAGAGGTATCGAACGTCACCGAAGTCAGATAGTTGGGGTTATGCTTGAGGCGGGTAAACTCCTTGATATGATTGGTCGTACGAAGGAGCCAGTTGAGGTGTGGCTGTCTTGTTAGTACAATCTTAGCCAAGGCTGTTGCCCAGCTCCCTCCTCCGAGGATGCCTATACGTCCGGGTAGGTTTGAAGAGACTTCTGCCATGATACTAAATCCTTGCAGTGCGGTGAATAGGGTACTCCAAAGCTAGCGGAGCTATCTGTGACTCTGCCCAGTGGCGGTCACTCAGATGGCTCGTGATACCTGCAGTGGCACTACATATATTATGTTTTTGCGCTCTATATGTACCCTGTAGTGTAGAGTTATTAACGAGTGATGCTACGTACATCTTCGCTATTGACGTGATTATGGAGAGAGCCTATTCTTTAGGTCTCTCCATAATCCTTTTACTTAGTCCAAGCCGTCACCTCATCGAGGGTAATGGCTGGGAGCTCTAGCTTATACTTCTTCTTGAGGTCCATGAGCTGCTGGAGTAGGCGACCGGGCTTGTCCTCGTCCTTTACAGCAGCGAGAGTCAGGTAGCCTGCCTTATGCAGTACGGGTACCCATTCCTCCGGAATACCTGCGGAGGTAAAGACCTCCTTCTTGTCACGAGGTAGGACCTTCTCGGGTCGCATCTGGGGGAAGAGTAGCACTTCCTGAATGCTTTCCTGTCCAGTCAGGAGCATGACCAGACGATCCATACCTATGCCCATACCACTGGTGGGGGGCATGCCGTACTCTAGGGCACGGAGGAAGTCAGCGTCGATGAACATAGCCTCATCATCGCCCTTCTCCGAGAGACGGAGCTGATCTTCGAAGCGCTCACGCTGGTCGATTGGGTCATTGAGTTCGGAGTAGGCGTTGGCAAGCTCCTTACCGTTGACCATGAGCTCGAATCTCTCGGTGAGGAGTGGATTCGTGCGGTGCTCCTTGGTCAGAGGGGACATCTCCTTGGGATAATCCGTAATGAAGGTTGGCTGGATATAGCTTCCCTCACACTTCTCTCCGAAGAGTTCGTCGATGAGCTTACCCTTGCCCATTGTATCATCGACCTCTATGCCGAGGCTCTTGCAGGTAGCACGTAGCTCCTCCTCGTTCATTCCACTGACATCGATACCTGTATGCTCGTGGATGGCATCTAGCATCGTGACTCTGCGGTAGGGTGCCTTGAAGTCAATCTCACGCTCTCCGACCTTGACCTTTGTGGTACCAAGTACGCTAAGGCAGATATATTCGAGCAACTGCTCCGTGAAGTTCATCATCCAGTCGTAGTCCTTGTAGGAGACATAGATCTCCATGGCCGTGAACTCGGGGTTGTGCATACGATCCATGCCCTCGTTGCGGAAGTTACGGCTGAACTCATAGACCCCCTCGAAGCCACCCACGATGAGACGCTTGAGGTAGAGCTCATTGGCGATACGCAGATAGAGGGGGATGTCTAGTGCGTTGTGGTGTGTGATGAAGGGTCTAGCTGCTGCACCACCAGGTATGGGCTGTAGGACGGGTGTATCGACCTCGATATAGCCACGGTCGTTGAAGAACTGACGCATGGCATTGAAGATGCGAGTACGCTTGAGGAAGATCTCCCGTACGTGCGGATTGACTACGAGGTCTACGTAACGTTGGCGGAAGCGTAGCTCGGGGTCGGTAAAGCTGTCGAAGACCTCGCCGTCCTTCTCCTTAACGACGGGTAGGGGGCGCAGAGCCTTCGATAGGAAGGTGAGTGAGTGAGCTTGTACGGAGATCTCGCCCATCTGTGTGCGGAAGACCTCCCCTGATACACCGATGAAATCACCAATGTCCATGAGCTTCTTCACCACACTATTATATAGGGTCTTGTCCTCACCTGGGCAAAGGTCATCTCTCGTGATGTAAATCTGGATACGTCCAGTCGAGTCCTGTAGCTCTAGGAAGGAGGCCTTGCCCATGATACGGCGGCTCATCACTCGACCAGCTACACTGACGGCTCGACGAGGAGCCTCGTCCTCGAATGTGTCTAGGATCTCTCGGGCATACCCTGTGACCTTATATTCCTCTGCGGGATAGGGGTTAATACCAAGGCTACGAAGCTCCTCTAGGCTACGACGGCGGAAGATTTCCTGCTCGCTCAGCTCTAATATGTTCATTACGGAAATATATTGTCTAACTGAATTACCATTTAACTAGCTTGCACAAATATACGGCAATTCTCCGATAGGAATGGGGTTGCGGGTAGTATACAATGGGGATTGTGTCAGATTTGCTCCTAGGTAAAATAAGGGCAATGGCTAATCGGATAGTACGCTCTGTATAAAGGTAAAAGATCCTCAGCCCTCTGGTAAGGTATACTTAGGGTGTACTTGGCACCTCTATCAACGTATGCTTTTCACCTCGAACGAGGTGTACTCGATACCTCTAGTGGGGTATACCCGATACCTCGAACGAGGTATACTTGGTACCTCTAGTGGGGTATACTTAGTACCTGAAATGATGCTTATAGGGTATCACTAAATAGCACACGTTCGTGAGTTTGGGTATGCTTTTCCCCGGCACTAAAATACCTCCGAAGGGGATAAATAAAGAGGGAGGCTGTACCTTAGTACAGCCTCCCTCCTTGCTGTTATGCCCTGGGGCTAGGTGTGATTAGAGTTCGTCAGTGCTTGTGCTATCAGCTGCAGCTGCAGGGAGTACCTTCACAAGCTCGATCTCAAAGACAAGTGTGCTGAAAGGAGGAATCTTTTCCCCAGCATAGCGAGCGCCATACGCAAGGTCTTGTGGGATAACAACCTTCACCTTGCTACCAGCCTTCATCAGCTGAAGGATCTCTGTCCAGCCCTTGATGACGCCATCCACACGGAACTCTGCAGGCTTACCCTTGGATTCGTCGAAGACTGTGCCATCGATGAGCTTCCCAACATAGTTAACTTGCACCTGATCGGTTGCTGTAGGTGTAGCACCATTACCTTCCTTGATGACTTGGTAAGCTAGGCCACTTGCAGTGGTCTTTACGCCAGCTTCCTTCTTGAACTCAGCGATGAATGCAGCACCCTTGGTCTTGTTTTCACCATACTGCTCTTCCATCTGCTTCTCCATCTCAGCTTCGTACTTCTTACGGTCAGCTTCAGCCTTTAGTTCGTAGTACTTCTGAGCGATGATATTCAGGCTATCGGATAGTACGACGCGGGTAGCTGAATCTACGCCAAGAGCCTTCTTGAAGCCAGCCATGAACATGGCCTTGTTGAGCGTAGAGTCATCCTTGAAGCGCTGTGCAGCCTGTACACCCTGCATCTGGCCAACATAGTACCAGAGCTTGGTGGTATCGCTGTTAAAACCTTCCTCGAAGCCTTTGAAGAAGAGAGCAGAGTCGACATCTTGACCTTGTGCCTTTGCACCTTGGATAGCGTTAAGCAGTTCGCTAGCATTACCAAAGCCTACAGCATAGGATACGCTGTCAGAGTTATCCTTGAGGTTTGTTGATCCTTCCTTGTTACAAGAGGAGAGACCTAGAGCCATAGCTGAAGCAGCTAGGAGGATTGAGATTTTCTTCATTGTTGTTTATGGAGTTTATAAAGTGTTATTATTCTCTATTATCGTTTTGCCCGAGGGGCTTTCTTCTTGATCTTGATGCCTTGTTTAGGCTCAGCGGGGGCTTTCCCTTCGCTGGTGGTAGCTTCCTCTGCCTTTACGAAGGGCTTGATGTCCACAAGTTCAATCTCGAAGAAGAGTGGAGCATTGGGGGGAATCATATTCCCTGCACCTCTCGCTCCGTAGGCGATGGAGGGAGGAAGTAGGAACTCATACTTGGCACCTTTGTTCATCAGTGCAACAGCTTCAGCCCAGCCTGGGATGACTTGATTGAGTGCGAAGGTTGCAGGCTCTCCTATCCTGTCTGTGCTGTCAAATACTTTACCATCAGCGAGACGCCCCTTGTAGTGTACTACGACGGTATCCTGCTCGGAGGGATGCGCGCCCTGTCCAGCACGAAGCACACGCCACTGGAGGCCACTCTCTGTCACCTTCACGCCTTCCTTCCGTTGGTTGGCATTAAGTACAGAGTCCGCTTCTGCTAGCTGCTTCTTCGCTTCTTGGTCACGAAGCTCTTGGTGGTATTGCTCAAAGAGCTGGTGTGCGTCCTTGGCTGAGAGACGTACGTCCTTGCCGAGGAAGCTGTCGCTAAAGCCCTGGACGATTTGCGCTCTGTTGAGTGTATCGCCTGGAACTTCTTTCACCGCGGAGCTGAATGCCTCACCGTTGAGTACCCCGAAGGCATAGGCGATGCTATCCTGACGAGATTGCAAGCCTACTGAGCGCACCTTGGTGCGAGTCGAGCAAGCGCCGAAGGTAAGGCTTAGGCCTCCTACGAGGAGTAGGGAGAGCTGATGCTTCTTCATCGATTACTTATTTACGATGGCGATGAGCTCAATGATGAAGATGAGCGTACTCCCCGGCTGGATCATCTGCCCTGCACCTCTGTCTCCGTAGGCGAGGTCAGAGGGGATAGTTACTTTCCACTTAGAGCCGACAGGCATGAGTTGTAGGATCTCTGTCCAGCCCTTGATGACGCCCTGCAGAGGGAACGTCGCTGTCTCACCTCTATCCATCGAGCTATCGAATACCTGACCATTAATCAGCGTGCCATGGTAATGACACTCTACGGAGTCGGTAAGCTGAGGCTTGGGGCCATCGCCCATCTTGATGACCTCGTACTGCAGTCCGCTGGGGAGCGTTGTGACGCCAGCCTTGTGGGCATTGATCTTGAGGAATTCTTCCCCTGCTTCCTTGTTCTGTGCCACCGCTTTCTTTTGTACTTCTTGGAAGTATTCGTTGATGATGGTCTTGGCTTCATCGTAGCTCATCGCAGGCTCACTCTGGTTGTAGACGTCACGGACGCCAGAGAGGAAGTCCTCGAAGTCGATCTCGTCGAAGCCCGAGGCACGGAAGTTTTGGCCAATGCTCAGCCCGAGGGCGTAGCTTACTTTATCCATTTCTATAAATAGTGTATTCTGTGAAATCTTTTCTACTCTCTACTTTGGGGCAAAAGTGCTATTGCGCCCTTTGTATGCGCCACAAAGTTAATGATTTCTCTTAAAGAGAGAAAGAGGGATGAGGAATGAGGATCTGGGCAGGTCATAGGCCATAGGAAGTAAATAGCATTGCCGACGAGCCTGCACGAGAGTAGGGAGAGGCTAAGAGGGGCGGATTTTATCGCTTTTGTATCCCCCCGAGAGCCCTGTCTCATCTATGCTCTCTCCTAGAGCCTTTTATCCAGCAGAAGCCCCCGACCAGCTACGGCTGGTCGGGGGCTTCTGCTGGAAATGTGAAGGGGCTAGATACCGATACCGCCACCCGAAGGGGGATTGAACTCACTACCTCCGGGTTTCTTCGGTGCGGGCTTCTTCGGGTTGTGCAGGGGCTGTGCTTGCTCGAAGCCTAAGCCACGTAGGGCGTACTTCAGTGCCATGCGTGGGGTGAAGACCACCCGAGGAGGGCGAATGAGACTAACGTTGAAGTCCTTGGCATTCTCGACAGGTTGGGAACCAAAGGAAGCACGAAACGTCCCAAGGTCACCGCAGTCTACCGAGTAGCCCAGCTCGAGGAAGTGGGGGATGGTCTCTGCCAGTCGTGCGATCACAGCCTTAACGTCGGCCTTGCCCACGGTGGTATTCTCCGCCAGATGTTTGCAAAGGTCATCGAAGGAGACCTTCCCGAGGTGAATAGGCTGGGCGGTGTAGGTTGTTTTGCCTTTGAGTTTGCCTAGTTGCGCCTTGCGCTGGATGAGGTGAAACTTTAGTGTTGCCATCGTAGTATTACAGAGCGAAAAATTTAGGTATATACTAAAATTTCTCTAGGTATATACCTAAATTTATTTTAGTATATACATAAATATATTTTGGTATATACCTAAATTTTACGCTGTGGGATTTGCACCCACGAGCCTTCCTTTACCGGCTCAATTAAGTGTTGTTACATAGCTGGTTATGTATAGACGGTTACGTCGTTGCTTAGGCTCCACCGCCATCTTCCCAATCCTCGAGGTCACCGCTAGCGGAGAAGTCGATGAGTAGGGTGAGTGGGTGACGTAGCTCTATGAGTTCAGCTGTGGGCTGTTGATATATTTCCTTTTCCATTGTCGCTTATTTCTTGAAGAGGTAGACAGGTGAGGTTTTAATTTCTCCGACGTAGTCGAACCCCCCTCCTCGTCTACCCATGTCCATGGGATAAAAATTGCTATTCTGCAAGCAATAGTTCCCAAAGTCTTTTGCAAACTCTAGTGTGCCAGGTTTGTCTATCGTGGTGGTAGCACCCACAGATGGAGCTACCCAGGAGTACACACTGGCACGTTTAGGAGCTGCGAGACTGTTTATTCTGTTTAAACTAGGGTCAGCACCATAGGCTGGGAATGACTTGGATGGCGTTACTGTAGCCCAGTCAATCTTTCCACCTAGGGAGATATCTTGGATATCATCGACTGTCTGGATGGCAGGATCTGCCCCAACATATTTGGCTTGTACTGTGTATAAGCTGTTCCCGCCATTATATGAATAGCGATAGCGAAATGCGTAGCGCTTGCTATTGCTCATACTAGTTCCATAGCTTGCAGGCTTCGCTGGGATTTGGCAAAAGCGTAGTCCGTACCACTCGAAGTCTGACGGAGAAGCACCTCTAATTATCCGTTTGTAGTAGGCATAAGAGACGAAGAAATGATTCCCTATTTGAACAAACTCATCACGATTTGTCGTGCCAGCGAAAATAGTATATCCAGGGAAAATAGAGTTCATCTCTAGGGCAGTAGGAAGATACCATTGCCCTGTGGCCCCGCTATACGTACGTGGCTGAGTAAATCTATTCCTGACACTTTCCTTGTTGAAGTAGCCTACTTGGTCGAAGGTTGCAGGGTAGCCTCTGGAATTGTCGACAAACTTTTCTCCCGTCTTATCTAGTGGTGAATCAGAGATACGTTCTAGAGGATTCTTGAAGGAGCGAAGTGCGAGTTCACCTAAGTAGATATGTCCTTCCTGATAATAGGACCGTTCCTTGGTTAGGAATGAGCTCATATCTGTGTAATATCCTTCTGTAATGGAAGTCGTGGGGGCGACGATTAGTTCAACCTTCTGATTTTGCGCTATCCTGTATGGATCTTTGTGGTGGTAGTAGAAGGTTGGGAGCCAGACCAAGAAAGTCTCGTTGCTGACTGAATGGGCATTGATATGGATTGTACCATCGGCGAACTCACACTCTTGGTATCCTGCGTATGGACCAGAGCCGCCTCCAGGGGTGCCATCCCCTTGGTTCGTAAAATATAGCTTCCCTCTATGCTCTCCTTCTGTAACGATAAATGCCGTTTTGGGCATAAACAGGCTGTTCATGAATGTGTTGATGTCCACTGCCTGATCAAGTTCGTTCCGAATCTTGAACTTGAGGAAGGCTCCCATAGGCCTAAACTTACGGACTTGGGCAGGTAGCTTATCGGAGTGTAGCTGTTGTGGTGCTTGGCTACGATAGTTTAGCTTGAACTCCATCTTGTAGGGGACATTGATTGGAGAGGTTGCTGAGCCAAGTTGGTGGATCTTCTGGTCCAGTAGAACGGAACTATGTAGCTGATTTCCGATAAGTTTTGTATTAGGATCATCCCTATCTCCTGCGATGATAGCGATAAGTGTTATGTTTGAATAGCCGTAAGTAGCGGGGATAGGTAGATCGCCCTGATAGTAGATCTTCTTTCCGTCCTTGACTTTCCAATCAAGCCATTCGGAGTAGATGAGCCTGTCTCCGGCATAAATAAATGTCCAGACAGGGACTGTGGTACGTCCATCAAGCGACACCTTGGGAAGGCCATCCTTCAAGACAAAGTCCAGAGCTCTGGGGCTAGACACTTCCCCCGAGACATCGACATGGATAGGAGTGGTCACACCTGCGCTCTCCTTTCCTTTGGGCTCATTAGCCTCCTTGCTACACGAGGCAAAGGCAAGGAGGGCGAAGAGAGCCAAGAGTACTTTCTTCATAATTACTAATTGATTGTGATTGTACATAACGAAGCAGGGACACCACATGGCGATACGTGCCATGCAGTGCCCCTGCTTCTACTCTTTGTT